>JAGBFB010000042.1 GCA_017936665.1 Spirochaetaceae bacterium
CATTTTTAGAACAACTTGAATCTTATATTCATTATTTTAATTATGAAAGAGATTCAAGTGTTCTTTGTTATCGAACTCCAATTGAAGTTCGATATACAAATATGATAGCATAAAATGTCCAAAAAATTGGGTGCAGTTCACATTTCGACTTCGCTCAATGACCGAGAAAAATCCGATTTCCTAGCGTAGACCTTTTTGGTTGCTGAGCGTAGTCGAAGCAATGATATTTTGTACGAAATGCTTGCTCCCTCAATGCCTTAGTCATTTCGCTTTAACCTAATCTCCGCCCATTCTCTACCTACTTGCTCAAAACAAAGCAAGAAACAATGTCGCAAACGCATAATTCAGACAAAAATCGCAAAAAAAATGTGAATTAGCAAATCCGTGAAAAATCCGTAGACAGAAAAGCACACCGACCTGCCTTGACGAACGAAGTGAGGAGCCGCAGGTCGCGGGGGATTTTCTGTCGAAAGGATTTTTGTACGAATTTGCTAAATACACAATTCATTCTGCGATTTTTGTATCAATTTCTGCATTTACAAAATTTCTTCTTGCTTTATTTTGTGCAAACCTACCTTGAAAAATATCTCCTTTTATGGCATAATGTATAATAATAAACTAGGCATTTTATAATGCACAAATAAGAGGCGATGTTTTGTACAAGAATGTAGATCCAAAAGTAAATTTTTCTAAACAAGAAGAAAAAATTCTTGAATTTTGGCAAAAAAATGAAATTTTCAAAAAATCAATTTCACAGCGTGAAGGTTGTGATGAATATGTGTTTTATGATGGTCCTCCTTTTGCAACAGGACTTCCACACTTTGGTCATTTTATTCCTAGTACAATTAAAGATATAATTCCACGCTACCAAACAATGAAAGGCAAGAAAGTTGAACGCCGTTTTGGTTGGGATTGTCATGGTTTGCCAGTAGAAAATCTAATTGAAAAAGAATTAGGCTTAAATTCTAAAACTGATATTGAAAACTACGGAGTTGCAAAATTTAACGAAGCTTGTCGTGATAGCGTTTTAAGATATGTAAACGAATGGAAGCAAACAATTACTCGTCTTGGTAGATGGGTTGATTTTGACAATGACTATAAAACAATGAATCCTGAGTACATGGAATCAATTTGGTGGGTTATGAAAAGTCTTTGGGAAAAAGGACTTTTATACGAAGGTCATTACATTCTTCCATATTGTCCACGATGTGCTACTGTTCTTTCTAATCATGAATTAGCAACAGGTGGATACAAAGATGTTCACGACCCAGCAATTACAATTCGATTTAAGGTTGTAAAAGCAGGTGCTAATATGGATGATAAAGAAATCACCAACGGAAAAACATATTTCCTTGCTTGGACAACAACTCCTTGGACACTTCCTTCTAACTTAGGTTTAACAGCTGGTCCAGATATCGATTATGTAAAAGTAAAAGATGGAGATGAATATTATATTCTTGCAGAAGCAAGACTTGGTGCATATTATAAAAATCCAGAAGATTATGAAATCATCTGGAAAAAGAAAGGTAGTGAATTATTAGGTTGTAAATATGAGCCACTTTTCCCTTATTTTGCATCTCTAGAAACAAATGAAGATGGAACTGATGGTGCATTCCGAGTTTTCAATGCTGATTTCGTTTCTACAGAAGACGGAACTGGTATCGTTCATACAGCTCCTGGATTTGGTGAAGATGATAACAAAGTTTTCAAGGGTAGTGGAGTTCCTACAGTTTGTCCTGTTGATAATGAATGTAAATTTACTTCAGAAGTTCCAGATTACAAAGGTAGATTTGTAAAAGATTGTGATAAAGACATCATGGAACGATTAAAACAAGAAGGAAAACTTGTAAAACGCGACCAAATTTTACACGCATATCCTCACTGTTGGAGATGTTCTAGTCCACTTATTTATCGTGGTGTAGGAAGTTGGTTTGTAAAAGTCGAATCAATGAGAGATAAACTTTTAAAAGCAAACTCTCAAATTACTTGGCAACCTGCTCATATCAAAGAAGGTCGTTTTGGAAAGTGGCTTGCAAACGCTCGTGACTGGGCAATTAGCCGAAATCGCTATTGGGGAAATCCTCTTCCAATTTGGAAATGTCCTGATTGTGGAAAAACAATTTGTGTAGGAAGTCGTCAAGAATTAAAAGATTTATCAGGAACTTATCCAGAAGATTTACATAAACATTTTGTTGATAAAATCACAATTCCTTGTAAATGTGGCGGTACAATGAGCCGTATTTCTGAGGTTTTGGATTGTTGGTTTGAATCAGGTTCTATGCCTTATGCTCAAAATCATTATCCATTCGAAAATAAAGAATATTTTGAAAAACACTTTCCTGCTAACTTTATTTCTGAAGGATTAGATCAAACTCGAGGATGGTTTTACACATTAACAGTTCTTGCAGCAGCACTTTTTGATAGACCTGCTTTCCAAAACTGTATTGTTAATGGTTTGGTTTTAGCATCAGACGGAAAGAAAATGTCTAAGAGTTTACGAAACTTTACAGACCCAAATGAAGTTATTGATAAATTTGGTTCTGATGCTCTTCGTCTATTCTTAGTTCATTCTACAGTTGTAAAAGCTGATGACTTAAAATATAGTGATGACGGTGTGCGTGATGTATTAAAAGGAATCTTAATTCCTTTATGGAATAGTTATAGTTTCTTTGTTACTTATGCAAATATTGATAATGTAAAAGCAACAGGAAAAACTTTTGAAAATTCATTACCATCAAATCCACTTGATAGATGGCTTTTATCTATTACTCAAAAATTGATAAAAGATGTTACAGAAGCTCTTGATGATTATGACTTGTCTAAAGCAATCGATCCAATTGTTGCATACATTGATCAAGTTAATAACTGGTATATTCGTAGAAGTCGTCGTCGTTTCTGGAAGTCTGAAAATGATTCAGATAAAAATGAAGCTTATGAATCACTTTATATTGCATTAAAAACTTTTGCACAAGTTGCAGCTCCTGTAATTCCGTTTATTACTGAAAGCATTTATACAAATATTAAAAATTCTGATGATCCAGAATCTGTACATTTGTGTGATTACCCAGTTTATAACGAAAGATTCCGTGATGAACAGCTTGAGTTTAAAATGGATACAGTGCAAAAAGCTGTTTCAATGGGACGTTCTTTAAGATATCAATATAACTTAAAAATTCGTCAACCATTAAAGAGTGTTGAATTAGTTACAAGAAATCCTGAAGAAAAAACAGTTCTCTTAGAAATGGAAGATTCTATCCGTGAAGAACTAAATGTTAAGAAAGTTGTTTTCCATGAAAGAGAAGATGAACTTGTTGAATATCAAGCAAAAGCTAACTTCAGAACTTTAGGAAAAGAACTTGGACCTTTAATGAAAGCTGCTTCTGTAAAAATTGCATCTCTTGAACAAGAAGCAATTCAGTCAATTTTAGATGGTTCAATTTTAAGTATTGATGTTGAAGGAAAAACAGTTGAACTTACTCTTGAAAAAATCATTGTTGAACGTTTAGAAAAAGCAAATCTAAAAGTTGTAAACGATGGAACTTTAACTGTTGCTTTAGATTCTGAAATTACAGAAGAATTAAAACTTGAAGGATATGTTAGAGATTTAGTTCGTGGTATTCAAAATTTACGCAAAGAAAGTGGTCTTGAAGTTACTGATAGAATTACATTAACACTTTCTGGCGATAGTGAATTAAACAAAGCTTATTCAAATTTTGCTGATTATATTTCTAATGAAACATTGGCAGATAAAATTGATTGGATTGAAAAAACTAGTTCCGATTTTACATCAATTGAAGCTGATGATAAAACTTGGAGTGCAAAACTTGAAAAAGTTTAACTTTAATTTTTTACAGTTTCTGATATTTGTAGTTTGCTTTGTCTTTATGTTTACAAGTTGTTCAACTTTAGACAAAGTAACTACTGTTGATTTTTTTTCATGTTTTGAAACTGATTCATATTTGTATGGAACTGTAGATGTTAAAGATAATTTTGAATTTGTAAAAACAACTTTGTCTGATAATTTTGCTTTGCCAGGTAAAGTTGTTTCAAAAATTTTACCTCGATGTAATAATATTTATTTTTCTTTATATTCTA
Organism: Spirochaetaceae bacterium; assembly: GCA_017936665.1. Lineage (GTDB taxonomy): Bacteria > Spirochaetota > Spirochaetia > Treponematales > Treponemataceae > RGIG9060. Next base: position 4,096 of record JAGBFB010000042.1, read on the forward strand.
GTAGTAATTCTACGAAATTTAACAAACAAAATTTTCAAGGTATCATTACTGGAAATTTTCCTGTAAAAATTTTTAATAATTCATTAAAAAAAGTTAATTCTATAAAACAAGTAACTCAAGGAAATTTAAAATATTTTCAATATGAAGATTTAAATATTTTTCTTGTAAATAAGAATATTTTATTAATTTCTACTGGGGATATGCTTTCTTTTTATGATAATTTTAGTAAAAATTTGTTTAGTAAAAATCCATCAATTACAAAATCTTTTTTAGAAGATTTAAACTTATTAAATTCTACAAATTGTGTTTTGTATTCTAATAAGGTTGGTGATTTATTAAAACAAATTCCTAATAATAAAATTACTTTTCCAATTGAACAGTTAGCATTTAGTTTTGAAACAAAAGAATTTAATGGAGATTTATTTTTTGAATTAAAAGATTCAAAATTTCAACGTGTTGCAACTGCTTTATTTAGAGTGATTTTGCCAGAAAATATTGTAAAATTTATTGATGATACAACAGTATATATTCCAAATATAAAATTAAATTTGGAAAAAAGTGAAAACTAATTTTCTAAAGAACTAAAGGGGGAAGTTATGAGTTCTAAGGTTATTTTAAAAGCAGAAGATTTAGATGGATACTTAACAGAAAAAGATCAAGAGTATTTATCCACATTAGATAAACTTTATGATGAAGCAATGGAATCATTTAAAGTTATTAGTAATGGAGGTTTTTCATCTACAATTGCCTCTGAAGAAAAAAAGATTATTAGTTTATACAATGAAATGGGACAAGTAATGCAAGATGTTTGCAAAGAAGTACCTGGCTTAAAAGTATTTTCATTTGAAACTCAAGAAGAAAGTCATGCAGAAGCTTCTCGTGTAATTGCAAAATTACGTGATGTAAAAACTGGTCATCAAGAATTTTTGTATTATACACAAAGAGCTTTTGAAATGCTTTTTAAACTTGCTTATACTACAAACCATTCTGATAATAAAAATTATTTAGTTGTTAAAACTCCTGTAACATCCCCTGTACAGAATTATTCAGTGCATAAAATTCCTGATATAGACTTTAAAATCGAAAATACTGTAATGTGTGTTTTATTGCGTGGAGCTTTGTTGCCTTCAATGATTATGTCAAAAGAAATTGAGGAATATTCTTCTCATGGATATGTTACACCATTTGCATTATTCAAAATTAAAAGAGATGATTCAAAAAAAGAATCAAACATGGAATATGTTTTGGATTTAGATAAATCTTATTTTAATCTTGAAGATTTGCAAGGTAAAGATTTAATTTTTGCAGATCCGATGAACGCAACAGGAGGTTCTTTAGTTACAGTTGTAAAATATTTACTAAATAATGGAGTTAAACCTCGTTCAATAAAAATATTTAATGTAATTTCTGCATTAAAAGGAAGTTTACGAGTAGTTAGAGCTTTGGAAAATTGTACATGTTATACATTATGGATGGATCCTGTGTTAAATTCTAAAGCATATATTATGCCAGGTTTAGGTGATGCAGGGGATAGACTTAATGGTTGCGATACAGAAGATGCTCCAAGAAATATTTTGCAGTTAATTGCTGATTATGGTTCAAATGTTGCAGATTTATATCGTTCTCAATTACGAAAAATTGAACAAACTGTTTTAGATAAATAATAGGACTTAAATTTTTATGAAAAGCTACGCACAAATAGTGCTCCGCTTTTCAAATCAAGTTTGCTAAAGCAAACTTGTATATTAACTGCAATTTCTCACTTCGTTGCGAAATTGCGACTAAGAAGTTTCTTCGGAATTTGAAAATTTCTCAGAAACTTCTTATAGGGGATTTTATGAAAAGAACTTTTGGTTTTTGTATTTTATTTTTTTCACTTTTTATTATTTTTTCTTGTGTTTCAAATAATAATGCTTTAATGAAAGAAGTTTATTTTGGATATTACACTATTGCAGAAGAATATTTTAAAATGGAAAAATATGCAAAAGCAATTGAGTTCTACGAAAAATGTCTAAAAGATAATGATGAACTAACATTGCGAAATGTAAAATACAAACTTGCACAAAGTTATTTGAAAACTTCTAAGTGGGAACAAGCAAAAGAAATTTATGAAGAACTTTTGCAAGTTGATTCTGAAAATACAAATATTAAAACTCTTTTGGCTTATTCATATATGAAATTAGAAAATTTTGAAAAAGCTGAAGAAATTTATTTAAGTTTAATTGATTCTCAAAGTTTAAATCAATCTTCTTATAAAAATCTAATTTTACTATATATAATAAAATTAGATTTTGAAAAAGCAGAACAAGAAATAACTGCTTATAAGGATATGTTTCCGTTAGATGAAACTATAAATACTATCGAAACTGAACTTAAAAACCAAAAGAAAAAATTAGAAGATGAGAAGAAAAAAGAATTAGAAGAATCTAGTGAAGCAAGTTCTTCTGATGGTGAAAGTTCTGAAGAAATTTTAGAAAGTAATACAACACCAGAAGAATAATTTAGCCTTCATCAATTAAACACTGACGATATTTTTCAGGACTTACTCTAAAAGCAACTATAGGTAGCCCTTGTTCTTCAAATGCTTTTTCTAGAGCTTGTGTTGCTTCTTCGATTAATCGATTTCCTGTAATCAATCTTAAACTTCTAGTTGTTATTCCGATTCCAATTTTATTATTCATTTGTTTGTTAATTAATAGACCACTAACATCTGTATATAAATCTTGACTCAAAGCCATTGCTCTGTCTAAATCCATTCCTGGAACTATTGCAGCAAAACCATTTGTTCCATATTCAAAAATTAAATCTCGGAATTTGAATTTATCTAATAATATGCTGGTTAAGTATGGAATAATATGATTTTTGAATGTTATGTCTTCAATTCTAATTAAGAATAAAGATAAATCCTGCTCAGCAGATGCAGTACGTGCTAATTCAGAATCTAGCCGAGTTTCAAAATAAGATTCCCAACCTAATCCAGTAAATTCAGAAAATAATCCTTGTGGATCAGAAATATTAGAAGCTAAAGGTTTATAATCTGGTGAAACAGTTTTTTCTACAATAATATTATCTTCATTAACTTCATTTTGTTGAAAAATTTCTTTTTTTGTATCATCAGCAACATTACAAGATTCAATTTGATTTGTTTCATCATATGTATGTTTTGTAAGTATTTCTGTGTTGTTTAGTTTTTCTGATGCTTTTTCTTCATTCATATTTTTATATAGGATTATTAAAACTATAAAAACTAAAATTGTAGCACTTAAAATAATCAAAAAAGTAGTTTTAGCTAAGTCAAAAATTTTATTAGGATGTATTAAGTATACAGAAGTAGTTACTGCTACATTGGTATAGTTATTAGTTGGTAAAGTTGAACTAAAAATAGAAATTATTGGAGAATTACCTTCTAAAACTGGATCACCAAAATTATCAATTTTGATTAAAGGTGATGATACTGGATAAGCAAAACAGGTACTTCCATCGTGAGTTATTATAATTGCTGCTATATTTTTATTATTTTTTACATAGTCAGTATATTTTTGTACAAATTCATCTGTTAATCCATAATTGTTAACAAATAAAGCTGTATCAGAAATTACTGTTTCAAGAGATTCTGATGCAATCAATTTTCCATTATTAATGTTTTTAAGAAGTGATACTCCAAAAAAAACTAATGAAAAAACAAAAACAAGTATAATACATACTGAAAATATTTTAATATTCTTATATTTCATAACATCATATAGTATAATTGTGTATTAAGTTCTTTGCAATATTAAATGTAGAAAAAAAATCAAATTTTTTTTGTTTTCCCCAAGCAAAAAAAGGTAAAAGTGTAAAAAATATAGGTGTTTTTTCAATATTTTTAATTTTAATTATTTCTTGGTAATATTTTTTTAATATATTTTTGTCTATGTAGTTTAAATTAAATTTAATTATATTTTGCTTATTATAAATTATTTCATCAGTAAATATTTTTAATTTCATAGGATTACAGTTTGTACTTGCAGAAAAAATATTTTTTTCACAAGTTGTTATCATTTTTTGTTGAGTTAAACAATATTCATTTAATAGTTGTGATGTTAAATATCCAGATGAATTTTTTTCTGTAATTGTTCTAAACATCAAATTTGAATATTGTGTCTCTAAATTATTTATAAAATTTGATTTATTTAAAAATTGTTTTTCTAAATATGTGGTTTTTGCATAGGGTTTATTTTTATAAAAACAAAAATCAGAACCAAATAATTCTATATTAGTGAATCCACATTCTAGTGCAAAATCGAATGCTGTAGTAGTTACAGTACCTCTACCTGAATTTAATTTTAAGAATTTTATATTTGATAATTTTTCAAAATAATTGCATAAGGGATGCCCACTATTAAAAAACAAAATTTGATTTGGATTTAATTGTTTAGCAATTGTTGTATTACAACATAAATCAAGTAAAAAAATTGTTTTACTTGATTTAAAATTTTCTATACCGATAAAATGTTCTCGTGAATAAATTTGTGCATCAATACTAGTAACAACATCGGGAATAATATCGTTTTTACATAGAATAGGATAGGCTGTATCTGTGGAGATTATAAAATATTTTTTTGTATTGTATTTTAATTTTAAAATTGTTTCATCTAATGAAGGACCAGCTCCAATAATCGCTGCAATTTTAGAATTATCAATTTCAAAATTATTATTTATTTTACAATCATACATTAATTTTATATTTTCAAAAATATTATGCATCCAAATTTTTCCAAAATAACTTTGTGTTGATATATCAGCTGAAATATTCGATATTGAATTATTTATTTTATTTTCAATTACAGAAAAATATTCTTTATGATAATCTAACCAATTTTTAAAGTATGTAAAATAAAAATCTCCATATAATATTGGATTATAAAATTCTGTAATTTTTTTTTCTAAATCATTTAATGTTGTTAAGTGGATATTTGAATTTTTTATAAAGTCAAAATCATTGTTTGATAATAAAAAATTTAGAGAACTTTGATTTATTTCAAAAGCCAAAATAAATTTTTCTGGATATAGTTCTGAAATTTTTTTTAAATGATAACCATTGCCAATTCCTGCAATACAAATAAAACCAGAATTTTTTATTTTTTCATTATTACAAAAAAAATCAATTTCTCTTTCAGGATTATAAATTGAATAAAATGTTTTATTGTTTTTTAATTTTGCAACATTTAAATTTGTTTTTGAAATTACATTTTCAATATATGAATTTTCATCTGTCATTTACTAACTCCAACTTTTTTATTTGATTAATAAGAAAATCTTTGCTTTCACTGATTGCTTGTTCCAAAAAAATATTTTTAGTAAATTTTTCATAATTTAAAATATTTCCTAAGCTTAAAATTTTTAACCATTGAAAATCGTTTTCAATTTTGCTCAATAATGTTTTTAATAAATTAATTAAATCTATTTTTTTATAATTTATCTGTTTATAAATTTGTGGAGTAGTAGAATTTTTGTTAAAAATTATATTTTCAAAACTAATTGTTTCTATATTACCTAAATTTTCTGTTTTTGTATCATAAATTCTAAAAACATTTTTTACATAATCTTTAGATAAATTTTCAAACCAATTTTTATAAGTATTTAATGCAGAAAAGGATAAATTTCTTTTTGAAATTCTAGTTTCTTTATTTGAAAAAAAATAATCAGTAAGAGAATCATTTATTTCTAAAATATTAGGTTGAGTATGTTGAAATCCAGTATTATTTGATAAGTCTAAACCAATAAAATAAATATTTGAAGTAGTAAGTTGCTTTGCAATTTCTAATGCACTTCCAGAAACAGTACCATTCCTATTTGTTTTTATTGTACTTAATTTAGTTGATTCAAAAAAATATTTATTTGTAAAATCATTATATTCAATAGGAATAATTTTTGATTCTTGTAATAAATTTATAGGTAAACTAGCTTCTGCTGGACATATTATCGGAATAGATGTTAAATTTTTTTTATATGTAGATAAATGTTTTTTTGCCCAATATCCACCATCTGTTGTTAATATTAAATCAGGGATAATATTATTTTTTATTAAAACATTTGTTGCAGATGAAACTGAAATTAAGAAAAAATTATTTTTATATTTTTTTATATTGTCTAATGAGTATTTTAATGAGGGCCCAGAAGCTACAATTAAAATATCCTTTGTTCCTTTTTCAATTTTATAAAAATTTTCTTTACTTAATGAAAAAAATCTAATTATATTTGAAATCCATTTTTTTGAAAAATATCTTCTTGTAGCAATTAAATCTTTAGATTTATTTAAATATTCTTGTATTGCTTTTAATGAAAAAGAATATTCTTCTGAAAAAAATGTTTCGGAAGGTTTCCACGATAAAAATAAAATTTGATTACTAATTTCTTCTGAAAAATTATTAAATAAAAAAGCTGAAAAATGTTGTGGTTGTTTAAAATCATTTAATAATACTTGCTTTGTATTTTCATCAAACAAATTTGAAAAATCAATTTTTACTTTATCATAAATTTCTTTTGAATATTGTACTAAAATAATTTTTGTATTGTAAAATTTTTTTTTAAGATAATTAATACAATAGGGAAGTCCAATTCCTAAAACAATAATAGCTTTGGGATTAAAATTACAATCAATTTGATTAACCCATTTTTCTGCTTCAGATGATGGATTATACACAGAATGGAAATATTTATTATCTATTGAATATGTTATTTCATTATTTTTTGCGTGAGAAAAAACAAATTTCAATTTATTTACCTAGTAACAAATTTATTAAGGTTTTTGCATCACTTGTAGATGTATAATTTGTTATAGAAATTAAATCCAAAATATCATTGTTTAAATAATTACAAAGATTATTTTTAATTTGAATTTCGAACATCTGTGCATCGATTTCTGAATTTGCAAAATAAACAAACTTTACTTTACCAGGATAATCAAGACAAATATTAGGTTCAATAACTGAATTTTTTAAGATATTATATATATGTGAGCCAATGTGTAAAAGTTCAAATTTATTTAAAAAATCAATCTTTTTTAATAATTGAACAATATTTAACTCCATATACTGTCCCTTTAAGGATTTAGATAAACCATTATTAACATTATTTTGTAACTGGCTTTGTGTACAATTTTTTTCTAACTTATTGCTAATAACTAAAAAATCTTCAATTGAATTTATAAACTTAATCACGTTATTTTCTAAGTTAGTTGTATCAATAGTTTGATTAGAATCTAATGTTGTTAAAAAAATAAAAGTTTTAGAATTTACTATAAAGCGTTTAAAACAAATTTTGTAAATACGTTCAATTTCTTCTGAATTAAATAATTGATAAAAACCAATTAATTCTTCTTTTTGAAAAATTTGCCAATCATTAGAAGGTAATGACCCATTCCAAAATGATTTTGAAGATTTTGATTTTTCAACTGTTTTATCAGTGAAATTATATGAAAAATTTAGAAAATAACCATTTTGATTTTCAACAAAAAGACCTGCTTTATTAAGATTAGATTCCTGACACATTCTAATAAAACTTTCGTAAGGCTTTGTGATGTCATACGAATTATCATTTTTGCACTTTAAATCTGGTGTGATTTTTGATTCAGTTGATTCTTGTAAAGTATTTTTTTCTCTAAACTTTTCTGCAAGAGAGAGTAGTCCCTCTTGCTTTTGACTTTGAGAATAATAAACACTGTTGATATGTTCTAATAATCCCATTAGTTCGAAATTCCTAATTCTGAGAATAATTTTTTGTAAGTATCAAAATGTTCTGATTTTGCAAATTCTTCAATCTTTTCTTCAGGTAAGTTTTCTAAAAGTTGATCCATATAAACAAGAACGGATTTGATATCATCTTGTATTTTAGAAGTAGGTGAGGTTGTATTTGTTGCAACAGGTTTCTCAACAACTTGTGTAACTTTTTCTTCTGCTGATAAATTTTGTTCTTCGATATTATCTTGAACAATATTATCTTCATCTGTTTCTGGTTCAACTATTTCTTCTTCTGTAATAATGTCTGATTCTGTGGTTTCCACATCTTCTATTGTATCGTTTTCAGCCAAAACATTTTCTACAGAAGGAACTTCGTTATCCCATTGTGGGCTATTAAATACATCTTCTGTAGGTTCATTACTTTCTTCAAGTTCATCATCTTCTTCAATAGTTTCTTCTGGTTCAGAAACAGTGTCTTCTTCAGAAACTTCTTCTGTTTCTTCTTGTACAGGTTCAACAGGTGTTTCTTCAACTTCTTCTGTAATATTTGAATCATCTTCAAAAGTATCTTCAAGATATTTTAATCTATCTTCAGTTAGAGTTTCAGAAATTGTAGGATCTACTGCATTGATAGATTCAATAAAATCATTTGTTTCTGGTTCTTCAAATGATTCATCTTCGTTTACTTCTTCTTCAGTTTCTACTGCATTTTCTTCTTTTGGAATATCGATTTCTTCTTGTAAATCTTCATCATTTTCATCAAAATCGTTATCCATTTTTAATTCGTCAAGTTCTGGCTCTTGTAAATCTTCATCAGCAAAGTCCGATGTTTCACTTTCTTCAGCAAATGAATCTTCTTCATATTCATCGATAGTGTCTAAGTCAGAATCTGTTAATTCAGTTGCATCTCCTAATGGATTTACAACAGTGTCTTCTTGAGTTTCAGCTACTTCTTCAACAACTGGTTCTTCAATTGCTTCAATTTCTTCTTCTGTTTCTTCATTAGAGTCTAATAATTCATCTGAATTATCAATTTCTTCTGTTTCATCAGATGCTGAAATATTGTCTTCAGTTGGTTCTTCTGTAGTGAAATTTGCATTATTCAAGATGTTATTTAGCTCATCTCCAGAAAGTGAAATTGTTTCATCTTCATTATCATCATTAAAGAAGCCAGAAGTTTCTTCTTGATTTTCAGATTCGATTGGTGTTTCTTGTTCTGGTTCATCAAGAATTTCATCATTTGTACTTCCTGTCTTCAATGAATTAAATTCAGTTCTTAAATTTGTAATTTCAGAACGTAAATTTGTAATTTCAGCAGCGATTTTTTCTAAAATTGCCGTTGAAGCATTATCAGCAACAACATTATTTGTTTCTTGAGTATTTTCTACGAGGTTATCGTTTTCTTCCATAATTGTATCACCTTGATTTTCTATAGTTTCTTCTTGATTTTCTTCTTCAATAATTGTTTCTTCATCTGAAAAATCCATATCCAACAATTCATCATCTGAATTTTGAATTATATCTTGTGGTTCATCAGTGATTTCTTCTGTAGTTTCTTCAATTTCTGAAAAACTATCATCCAATACATCATCTTCTTCTGCAATAATCTCTGTTTGAGTAGGTTCTTCATCTAAATCAAATTGAGGTTCTGCAATTTCATCTTCCATGGCGATTTCTGGTTCTTCTAATGTAATATCATCTTCAGGTTCTGCAATATCTTCTTCAATTGCAATTTCTGGTTCTTCTAAAGTGATATTATCATCAGGTTCAGAAATCTCATCTTCAATTACAATTTCTGGTTCTTCCAAAGTGATATCATCTTCAGGTTCTGCAATATCTTCTTCCATAGCGATTGCTGGTTCTTCTAATGTAATATCATCTTCAGGTTCTGCAATTTCATCTTCCATGGCGATTTCTGGTTCTTCCAAAGTGATATTATCATCAGGTTCAGAAATTTCTTCTTCAATTGTAATTTCTGGTTCTTCCAAAGTGATATTATCATCAGGTTCAGAAATCTCATCTTCCATGGTGATTTCTGGTTCTTCCAAAGTGATATTATCATCAGGTTCTGCAATATCTTCTTCCATGGCGATTTCTGGTTCTTCTAATGTAATATTGTCATCAAGTTCTATATTAGTATCTTCAATTACTAGTGTTGGAGTTTCATCTACTAAAGACATTTCATCAGTAATTTCATCTTGTAAATTAGTTTCATCTAAAGAATCTACATCAAAAGATACGCTTTCTGGTGCTTCTTCTGTTACAGTAACTTCTTCTTGTGAATCTTCTACAGAATTTTCTTCACTTACGTTATCAGAAGGGAAGTCAAAATCTCCTTCTGCCAAAATTTTGTCGATTTCGTCAAAATCCATACTTGATTGAGCCTCCAAAACTTTCATGCCACCAACTGGTTGACCATTGTTTTTTGCTTGTTGTTTAAAGTTTTCTATATCTTCATTAGATTGGAATAAAGAAATATCATCTAAATCATCATCAGTTTGATTTTCGTCTTCTTCTGTTTCTTCAGATAAATCTTCTTCGTCCATTGTAACTGTAATATCATAATCTTGAAAAAGTTTTTTAGTTTTTGCTTCTTCTGGTGTGTCCGTTAAAGGAGTTGCTTCATCAAGAGAACTTAATAAATCGTCAAATTCGGATGCATCATCATAAGCGGATTCTGTCTTAGTTTCTTCTTTTGCTACAACTGGTTCAGAACTAGTTTCTGACATAAATTGACTTGTAAAGTCTTCTGTTTCAAAGCTACTAATATCAACTTCTGGAATTTGTGGAATTTCTGTAGTGGAATCTGCAAAGTCACTTGGGAAAGCTGCTCCTTCATCTTGAATGTTATCAAATAAGTCATCAAAACTCATTTCGCTGCTTTCACCATCAAATCCAATAAATTCAACTTGACTTACAGGATCTGCTTTTGTTTCTAAAACAAAGTTATCATCAAATTCAAGGTTGATGTCTAATGGTTCTTCATCAATGATTTCTGGTTCTTTTTTTGTACCTGAATCACTCATAAAGTCATCAAAGTCAATACTCTCTCCATCGCCAAAAAATGAAGATAGATCAACTTCACCATCACCAGAATCTGAAGAAAAGAAATCGTCCATATCTATAGAAACTTCACCTTCTGGTTCTGATTTTGGGGCAGGAATATCATTGTTTTCAAAAGCACTTAAATCGACACCTGGAATATCTAAGCCTTCTGGTAAACCAAAATCTGGAACTGCATCACTTATTATAGAAGAATTTTCTTCTATAACATCTTCTTTTGCTGGTTCAACTGACTCGGAAGAATCCATTAAACTGTCAAATTCTTCGTCAATTGAATCAATTTGTTCTTGTTTTGGAGTATCAAAACTAATATCTTCTGAAATATCAAATGTTTCTGGGATTTCTTGTGGTGATTCTAGATTTTCTGGACCTTTTTTTATCCAAACACCATATTTTTCTAATTGAGGTTCTGTTTTTGTTGAATCTTTTGATGTTGCTTCCACATTTGTGTCCAATTCTGTTTCATCATCAAATACCATAAATTTACTCCCAAAAAGTTGTTTTTCGTAAATTTGCAAAAATTAAAATAATTTCTCACTTATTTATCGGCAAAAATCTCTAATTTCTACAGTCTAATTTTGTATATTATAACATACTTTTTTAATTCAGGAAACAAAAAAAAATGCCGAAAATACATATATATGCGAAAAATTACAATTTTATTTTCAATTTCACTTGGAACTTTAGTTTATGTGTTAGTTTCCTTGTTTTGTGGTCAAAATGGTTTATGGGCAGAAAGTCAATTAGTGTCTCAAAAAATGGATTTATGCACAAATATTGCAAAAATTCAAAAAATTAACGACGAATTAGTTTTAGAACATACATCTTTAATGATAGATTCTGAAGTTATAAGTGGACATGCAAGAAGATTAGGGTTTATAAAAGATGGTGAACATTTACTAAAAATTTCTGGTATTCCACCTCAAACACAGAAAGCATATTCAGTAGGTAAATATTATAAAAGAAATTCTATTCAATTTGTACCTGAATATATTTGTAAAATTTTAGGTTTGTCTGTATGTTTTTTATCTTTTTTTATTTGTTTTTTAGTTTCATTAACTGAAAAAAATTCAAAAAAACAAAAGGTAAAAATAAATAGTTCTTTGGTAAAAGAATTTACAGAGGTTCCAAGTGGTAATTTCTAAAAATTTACATAATTCAATTGAAATTACGGTTGAAAAATTAAGAAACAAAGAAATAGTCATAATTCCAACAGATACTGTTTATGGTTTTTCTGGAATTGCACCTTGGACAGAGGATTATATTAGACAAATTAAGGGAAGAGAAGAAAATAAACCTTTTATTCAGTTAATAGCCTCTCCAAAAGATATCTCATATTACACTAATGAAAAAATTGAAGAAAAAATTTTATCTTTGTGGCCAGGTCCTTTAACAATAATTGTTCCGCTAAAAGAAGATTCTTCAAAAACTATAGCTCTACGTTGTCCTAATGACGAGTGGTTAAGAAAGATAATTGAATTAACAGGTTTTTCAATTTATTCTACAAGTGTAAATTACTCAGGCAAAGAAATTTTATCTGATATTTTTGATATTGTAGATGAATTTGAATCAAAAGTTTCTTTAATTGTTGATGATGGAAATAAAAAAGATTTAAAAGCTTCAACAATAATCAGCATAATTAACGGAAAAAAAACACTGATACGTCAAGGTGAACTTAAAATTGATTTATCAAAATAAGTTTATCTTTTTACTGCTGATTTAATTTTTCAACTTCTTTGGCTTTTCCAATGTGAATTACTGTAAAAAATAAAATTCCCATCAAATAAACAGTGAATAATAAAATTGCACCTATAATTCCACCCATCCAAATTGAGCAACACAAAAAAATACAAATTATAGACTGAAACATTAAAACAATAATTAAAGCTTGTCTATTTGTAAATCCAAACATCATTAATTTATGATGCAAGTGGAATCTGTCTGGACTTCCTATAGAACGATGTTCTCTTAATCTACGCCAAATTGCAGCTATTGTATCAAAGATTGGTATCATAATAATTGCAGCTGCATACAAAATTGAAATTGAAGGCAATGAACCTTTGCTACTTAAAAGAGGTAATACAGAAAGTATAAATCCTAAAGTTTGACTTCCTCCATCTCCCATAAAAATTTTTGCTTTTGGTAAAGGTAAATTAAAAAACAAGAATCCCATAACAGAAAAAATTAAACTTAAACAAATTAACATTGCAGCTTCGTTGCCTTCTTTGAAGAAAAATATACAAAAAGTTGAGCTTGCAATTACAGAAAGTCCACCACATTGTCCATCAATTCCATCAATTAAATTTACTGCATTTGTTACACCGATTATCCAAACAAAAGTTAAGGGATATGCCAAAAATCCTAAATTTAATGTGTAAATTCCAAATGAAAGAGTAGAAAATTTGAATCCACCTAATAATACTAAAATCGCGGCTGCTAACTGTGGAATCAATTTTATTTTTGCAGGTAAAGTTACAATATCATCAATAATACCCATTCCAGTAATACAAATTGCAGCAATTACCAAAAACCAAATGTTTTGTTTTATATCAACAAAATAATTTCCTAAAAGTAAAACTAGCAATGCAACAGAGAAAGCAAGTGTAATTCCAAGCCCTCCAAGTCTTGAAATTTGACCTGTGTGTACTTTTCTACCATCGATTGTATCGTATAAATTAAATTTTTTAGAAAATAATATAATTAAAGGCATTGAAACTGTTGAAATTACAAGTGCTAAAACTAATGCTAAGTATTTTAATTCCATATATAAATAAAAACTCCAGTTTAATTATTAACAAAACTTTAACATATCAAATCATTATTGTCCACAAAAAAAATAAATTAAAATTTTGTAATTGTTAAAAATGTTAAAATATTATACAAAACATGTGAAATTATTGGAAAACATATATTTTTTGTTTTTAAATAACATAGTGAAAATATCAAAGATGATAAAAAAGCAAAAATAACGTTAATAATTCCTGAATATCTGTGAGCTAATCCAAACAAAATTGCTACTAAAAATACAGAAATTACTGTTGGAATATTTTTGTTATGGTTAAAATTAAACTGTGTAAAAGTATTTTCTAGTAATAAATTTAATCTTGTAAATAAAAATTTTCTGTAAAGAATTTCCTCATAGATGCACAAAACGATAATTTGTAAGCAAGATAAAAATTTTTCTGTTTTTGAAAGATTAAAAATCATCTTATCTTGAGGAAATCCAAGTAAATCTTTAATTTGTTTAAAGATAAAAGAAAAATAGAAAATCAAAATAAATGAAATAAGTGAAATTCTTAATGAATTTCGTGAAAACTTTTCATCTTTTTGTTCCGATAATATATAGAGAAGTAGTGACCAAATTAAACTTATCACTACCGTAAATAATGAAAATTTGCTAATATCATTTGTATTACTTCCATTTGTAAAAAAATCAGTTTGATTTACAAAGATAGGAGGAAAAATTAAAAAAACTAATACCACAAATAGTATAAAAAAGTGATGAAATTTCATATAATATATGTTATTATAGATAAAACGAGGTGGTTTGTGAATACATTTTTACCAATTTTACTTTCATTGGTAGTTCTCATATCAATTTTTAGGCTAGTATACCATTTTAAAGACGATATAAAATTTTTCACTACAGGTTTTGACTCTGGATTTAAACTTTCTGAAATTTTGATGTTGTGGAAATTAGCAAAAACTTCACAATTAAGCGAACCTTGTGCTTTGTATTGGTCATTACCTGCTCTTGAAAAAGGGATTTCAACAATAATCACAAATGCTAAAGATAACGGAATGGAACATTCTAAGAAAACTCAAGATTTTCTTGCAAGACTTTATAGTTATCGTACAAAATTAGAATTAAGTCCAAAAAATAAAAAGGGATTATCTTCTACAAAATATATTGATGTAGGACAAAAAATCAGAGTTATTTTAAAAGGTCGTGGTGTATTTTCTTCAGAAGTTATAAATAATTCTAAAGATTTAATTATTTCATTACCTTTACAAAACAATCAAATTACAATTTCAGGTGTTGATTGGGTTGGAATGATGATGAGTGTATATCTTTGGCGAAAAGATGATGCAGCTTATGTATTTGATACTTATGTTCGTGAAAATTCAATGTTTAACGGTAAAAGTGTTCTTTGTTTATCTCATACTGATAATTTATTAAGAACGCAAAAACGTCGTTCTGTTCGCTGTGAATGTCATATTTATGCTCAGATGTACATAATAAAATCTGAAACAGCAGATTTAAAATCAATGGAAACTCAACCTGGATTAAAGTGTCTTTTAGAGGATATTTCTGAGGATGGAGCTTTAATTTGTATCGGAGGTAAAGGAGTTTCAAATCTTCAAATAAAATTACAGTTTACGATAGGTGAATCATTTATTGTTATGAGTGGATTTGTTCGTGGTGTAGAATTTGATCAAGAAAAAAATCAATCTAAATTACATTTTGAATGTACTTGCATCGATACACCAATGAAAAATGCAATTCTAAGTTATGTTTATAATGTAATCCCTGAAGAAGAAAAAGAAATTATCGAAGCAATGGATTTAGCAGAAAAAGATGAAAAAGATAAGGAAGAGACTGAAAAATCTTCTACAACTTCAGAAACTTTACAAAATAATGAAACTGATATTTCTGAACCACAGACAAATGTAACAGTTGAAAATCAAGTTCAATCAGCAACTGTTACTGAAAATACAGAATCTAACGACGTAAAAAATGTGTTAGATTTACCTCCCTTAGAGGATTTTTAAGTTTGCGTTGCAAATTTTTAGTTTTGTTTTATAATGTTTTTAATTGGAGAAATATTATGAAAAAGATTATTTTTTGTTTTTTGTTTTTTTTTATTTCATTAAACTTTTTTTCTCAAGAAGTTACTTTGAGTCAAACTGATACTGAAGTTGAAACTCAACTTGATAAATCATCTGAAGATTTAACTATATTTGCAAATTTTATTACAGGAAGTCTCTATGATAAAGTTGACATTATAAAGTCTGTTTCTTCTGATGAAGTTCCTCAAATTTTTTTTGAACAATCATTAGAATTTGCTTTACAAAATAAAGACTTAATAGAAAATCATCCTGCTTATTATCCACTTATTTTATCATCAATAAAAAAACTTAATTTTAATTCAAGTGAAACAACTGATGATTTATTATTAAAAATTTATAATGATTTCAGTGATTATAATTTAAGATTAGCTATTTTAAATGCGTTTTCTATTATAAAAATTGATAATCCAAATGTTTCTATTTTGGTAAATGATGTTGTAACTCAAGAATTTGAAAAAAAAGATTCTTCTTCTGTTGATTTTTTTGTTGCAGGATTAAAAACATTAGAAAATATTAAAGATATCAATTCATTTGATTTGGTTTTTTCTTGTTACAAAGAAAATATTTCAGAAGAAATTACACAGGCTTCATGTGATACTTTATATTCATTATCACCAATGTACAATGATAAAATTTTAAATATTGTTATAAATAATGATTTAGAAGATAAAGCATTGGCATTTAAAATTGTAACAACAAATCCTAAAAAAGATAAAAATTTTTCGGCAGAAATTGCTTCAAAATTGCTTTTTGAGACTATAAATAATATAGGTGAAGTTTCTGAATTATCTCAAGAGCAAATTGGGTTGCAGTTGGCTGCATTTAAAATACTTGAAGAATCAAAATGGACAAAAGAAACATCATTAGTTTTAGATTTCTTTAATTTAGCTCAAAAAGAATATTATGAATTAATGATTAGCGAAGATGAGTTTACTTCAATAATTTATGCATTAAAGGAATTTCCTACAACTGAAACTTGTAGAGCTTTGACTGATTTTCTGGCTTCCCAATACAGTGAAACATTAACAACTGGTTCTTATAACAATGATGTTATGTTAGCTGTAATTTCTACATTAGGAGAATTGGGAGATAAAGATGCCTTTGATACATTACTTTATGTTATTTCTTGCCCAGATTATTCAGATGAAATCATTACGGCTTCTCGAACTGCTCTCGAAAAGCTAAAATGGAAGTGGTAAGGAATTTACAAAAAAAATTAAATGAATTTTTAAGTAATTTTACATTAGTTAATTACATTGCAATTTTTTCTATTGTTTTAATTTATGGGTTTTCTCTTAAAAATGTTTCATCTTTTAGTTGCTTAATAGAAAATCATAAAATTTATTCTGCTCAAGGATTAGTTGCATCAAATCCAGTTATAACATCCTCTGGAAAATATTATAAATGCGATTTTAAACCAAACCTTATAAAAACTAAAAATGATTTATCAACATTTTCAACCAATGGTAAAATTACTTTATTGTTTCCCAAAGAAATAATCGAAACTCATTATCCAGGAAAACTTTACAGTACAATAGGTGAATCAATTTTTGTAGAAGAAGGCTCAATTTTAAATGTACAAATTGAACAATTAAATAAAAAAACTGATGAATCATTTTTTATAGTAAAAAAAGCTGAATTTTTAGGTTGGAAAAATTTTTTATCAAAGATTAGAGGTTTTTTTAGACTTCAATTTAAAAGACTTATGTATATGTGGGGTAATGCTGGTGGATTGTTACTTGCTTTGCTTTCATCTTCAAAAGAATATACAAGTTTTGAATTTTCAAATGCCTTTAGATTAGCAGGTTTGTCTCATATTTTAGCTTTATCAGGAATGCATGTTTCAATTTTTTCAACTTTAACTGAAAAATCTTTTTTTAAAATTTTAGGAAAAAATAAAACTAATTTTTTATCACTGATTATTGTTTTGCTTTTTGTGTGGTTTGCAGGAATTGCACCTTCTTTAACCAGAGCTATGATTAGTACAATTATAATTTTTATTACTGCAAAAGTAAATTTAAAATTAAAAATTCTTGATATTTTATGTTTATCATTTTTAATTCAATTAAGTCTTTATCCTCAAGATAGTTCTTCAATATCATTTATACTTTCATATTTAGCATTATTTGGAATTTTAACTTTAGGAACTTACATAAAACCATTCTTAACTAATTTTTTAGGAACAACCTTATCAAGTTCATTAAGTTCTTCTATTGGAGCCGTTTTAGTTACAATTCCAGTGTGTGCTGTTATTTGGGGATACATAACGCCAATCGGAATTATTTCTACAATTTTTATTTCACCTTTAGTTACTTTTTTCTTAATTTTTGGTTTAATTTCTGTAATTATTTGTTTAATTTTTCCTTTTTTTACGTACCCACTTGGTACAATTTTACAAATAGTGTATTATCTAATTGATAATGTGGCTACTTTGTTTGCAAAAGTTCCACCTATAATTTTTTGAGGTTTTATGAGTTTACCTGATTACGATTCACCTAGTGCATTAAAAGCGATTTTAGATTCTCGGGCAATGGCAATGCAAAAGAAATTTGGACAAAACTTTTTGATAAATTCAAATGCTAGAACAAAACTTGCCGAAAATCTTGATTTGCAAGAAAATATGAAAGTGTGGGAAGTTGGTCCTGGACTTGGTGCTTTAACAACTGAAATTCTAAAAAGAAAAGCAAAATTAACTGCTTTTGAAATTGATAGAGGTTTTGTTTCATTTTTGCAAGAAGAAATTCAACCTTTATTCAAAGAGAATTTTGAAATCATATCAGGGGATGTATTAAAAACCTGGAAAGATTATTACTCAAAGAACGGAATTCCAGATAGATTTTTTGGTAATTTGCCTTATAATGTTGCTGCAACAATTATTGCAGATATGATAGAAAATGAAGTTCGCTTTGATAAGGCTGTTGTAACTGTACAAAAAGAAGTTGCTCTTAGAATGGCTGCAAAACCTGGAACAGATGATTATTCTTCTTTTTCTGTATTGTGTCAGTGGGCTTATGATGTTTTTCCAATAATGGATTTAGCTGGAGGATGTTTCTGGCCTCGACCTAATGTGGATTCTCGTGCTGTAAAATTTGTAAAAAAAGAAATTTTCCCTGGTTGTAAAAATCCTAAACTTTTCTTAAAATTGGTTAGAACATTGTTTAGTTGTAGACGAAAAACAATTAAAAACAATTTAAATATTTACACTCAAAATGCAGATTTGTCAGAAAAAATATTAAATACTGCAAATATCGAAACTAATGTTAGAGTTGAAAAACTTGATATACAAACTTTATTGAATTTGTCAGATATTGTTTCTGATATAATGGGGTAGTTGTTTTAATGAAATCCAGAATTGAAACTATTTTACAAAATATAAATGATGCTTGCTCAAAATCTAATAGAAATTTTTCTGATGTAAAATTGATGGCTGTTAGTAAATTCCATCCAGTTGAAGAAATTTTGCAGGCATACAATTGTGGATTAAAACTATTTGGCGAAAATCGTGTGCAAGAATCTTGTGCAAAATTTCCTGAAATTTTACAAAATAATACAGATGTTGAATTACATTTAATCGGTTCATTACAAAGAAATAAAGTAAAAAATATCGTACCTTTATGCTCTTGTATACAATCTTTAGATAGAATTGAACTTGCTCAAGAAATTCAAAAACAATGCGAAAAAATCAATAAAAAAATGAAAGTACTTTTTGAAGTTCATACAGCAGAAGATTCAAAATCAGGATTTCAAAATATTGATGATATAAAAACAACTTTAGATTATATTTTATCTTTAGAAAATTCATTTTTAGAACCAGTTGGTTTTATGACAATGGCTCCTTTTACAGAAAATGAAATTGAAATTCGCAAATCTTTTATTACTTTGCGTGATATTCGTGATAAAATTCAAAAAGAATATTCTGATTTTAATTTTACGGAACTTTCTATGGGAATGAGTCAAGATTACAAAATTGCCATTGAAGAAGGTTCTACATTAGTTAGAATTGGAACTGCAATTTTTGGAGAAAGAAAATATTAATGAAAAAATTTATTGCTTTACTTTTACTGATAACTTTCTCAGCTTGTTTGTTTGCAAATACAAATACTACGCCCGAACCATACAGTGATGATGAATTTCCTGATTGGGCAAATTATCTTAGACGATATGAAGTTATAACTTTAGGAACATTACCATTTGCAACACTTTCTGTAACAACGATTTATGGACTTTACCGATACATAGACCATGATTTTGATAAAAATTATATTCCAAATCCTTTTGCATTTACATCAAGTGCTGCAAATTTAGACAAAGATGAACAAAAATTAATTCTTCTGTCAGCAATTGGAGTTAGTGTTGTTGCAGGAACTGTAGATTTAATAATTCACATTGTAAAAAAAGAAAAAGCTAAAAAGAAAAATGCTGAAATTTTTAAACAAGATGTTATTATCAAGGATAAAACTGAAAATTTAGAACTAAATTACGATTTACAAACTATTGATACAGTACAAAATGAAATACAAAATGATTCTTTATCCCTGTACGATTCTGTTATTGAGGAAAACTAGATGGCAGAAATTTTTATTGAAGTAAAAGATTTAGAATCTAGCCAAAGATTAGATACATATGTTTCAAAAAATTTAGAAAAATTTTCTCGTTCTCGATTAAAGAATGGAGTTGAAAAAATTTTATTAAACGACAAAATTGCAAAACTTTCTGCAAAAGTAAATAATGGCGACAAAATTTTTATTCAATGGCAAGATCCAATTCCTGAAGCTCTTATTCCTGAAAATATTCCACTTGAAATTCTTTATGAAGATGAAAATGTTACTGTTGTAAATAAAAAACAAGGAATGGTAACTCATCCTGCTTGTGGAAATTGGTCTGGTACTTTAGTTCATGCACTTTTATATCATTGGGGAATGACAGAAAGTAAACTTGATGAAAAAGCGGGAAATCACAGAAGAGGAATTGTCCATCGTTTAGATAAAGATACTTCTGGAATAATTATTTGTGCAAAAAATTTTAATTCTGAAGAATGGCTTCAAAATCAATTCAAAGAAAGACGGGTAAAAAAAGAATATATTGCAATTGTAAAAGGTGTTCCCAAAGAAAAATCTGGCTCTGTAAAAATTAATATGATTAGAGATTCAAAAAATCGTAAAAAATTTACAACAACAGATGATTCTTCTAAGGGAAAGTTTTCTCACACGGTTTATCGCTGTATTGCTACTTACGGAAATTACTCCTTAATGAAGTTAAAACTAAAAACTGGAAGAACACATCAGATTAGAGTACACATGAAATACTTAGGTTGTCCGATTTTAGGTGATCCAATTTATGGCACTAAAGATTCACTATTTGATTCAGCAACTTTGATGTTACATTCAAAAACTCTTGGAATTCGCTTACCACAAAATGAAGATTTTACAACATTCGATTCCTCAGTTCCGATTCGTTTCAAAAAAGTTATGCACAAACTTCACAAAATGTATCAAAAAATTGTCTGGAAATAATTTATTTATGAATGAAAAATTAGATGATAAAATTACAATCTTATATAATGATGATGACATTTTAGTTGTAAAAAAGAACGCAGGAATTCCATCTGCTCCCTTAAAATCAACTGAAACAGATAATGCTTTATTTTATGTTTCAAAAATTTTTCCACAGATAATAAATGTAAAAAATTTATACAAAAAAGTTGAAGGTGGTTTAATTCATAGAATTGATACAGACACAGAAGGTCTTTTACTTTTTGCTTTAAATGATGAATCTTGGCAAAATTTATATCTTCAACAAAAATCAAATTCATTCCTAAAAGAATATACTGCCTTATGTAACAAAATTGATGATAATTCTAGAACATTACCTGGTTTTCCAGAATTTGTTTTTAAAGATATTAATTTAAATAAAAATATTTTAATTCAAAGTAAATTTAGAAATTATGGCCCAAAAGGAAGGGAAGTTAGACCAGTTTTGGAAAATGAAAATACTTATGCTCAAAAAAAAGCAAGTAACAAGTTGTATTCTACAGAAATTTTAGAAGTAAACAAATTTGATAATTACTATAAAATTCTTTGTAAAATAAATTCAGGTTATAGACATCAAGTTAGATGTCATCTTGCTTGGGCTGGATTTCCTATAATAAATGATAAAATTTATAATTCTTCTTGTGTAGAAAATGATTCAGTTGGAAATTTACAGTTTTACGCATCAAAACTTGAGTTTAATCATCCTAAAACTAATCAACTTGTAAAGTTTGCAATAGACGTTTAACTTCTGCTAATAAGTAAAAAGAGCCACAAATTAACAAAGGTTCATTTGCATTATAAGCCTGCTCAAAAGCTGCAAAAATTGCTTTTTGAGGATTTTCATCAAATTGAAGATTTACTTTTTCATTTGAATTATCATTTATTTTTTTTACACATTCAATTAGATATGGTAAATTTGAGCCTTTTTCTAATCCAGGTTTTGTTAAAATAATATCTTTAAAATTATATTCAAAAAACAATTTAGAAATTTCATCCATATTTTTGTCGTAAGCACATGCAAATAACAATTTTCCTTCATTGTTAAATAATTTTCTAAATGTATTGAAAGTAAAAGTTACGCTATCTTTTGTATGAGCTCCATCCATTATTATCGTTGGAATTTTTTTTGAGTCATTTTTGTTGATAATTTCAAATCTGCCAGGAAGAAAAGCATTAGACAAACCTTCTTCAATTTGTTCTTCTGTAATTTCTGGATTTATGATTTTACATGCATAACATGCTAGAGCAGCATTAAAAACTTGAAATTCGCCTAAAAAGTTTAATGTTGTTTTAATTGGTCTTGAAAATAAATTATTAAATTCTAATGTTATGTCTGATTTAAGATTATTTATTTCATAATTATATGATTTTAAAAATTCATCTAAAAAATAAATTTTACAATTTTTTTCATTTGCTTTTTCGATTAATACTTTTTTTACTTCAGGTTTTTGATTAAAACTTATTACTGGAATATTTTCTTTTATAATTCCAGCTTTTTCAGCAGCAATTTTTTCTAAAGTATCACCTAAAAATTCAGTGTGTTCTAATTCGATTGGTGTAATTATACAAATTTCTGGATTTATAACATTTGTTGCGTCAAGTCTTCCTCCCATTCCTGTTTCAAATACACAATGAGTACAACCAGCATTTTTAAATGTTAAAAAAGCAAATAATGTTACTAATTCAAACCAAGTTGCTTCTCTTTGATTTGGTAAATTTTCTGGAATAATTGAATCCACAAGTGGAACAATTTGTTTTACAGTTTGTTCATAAATTTCTTCAGGAAATGGATTGTTTGCACAACGTATTCTTTCTGAAAAATTTAAAATATGAGGGGAAGTGTAGAGACCAGTTTTAAATCCTGCTGAACTTAATATGTTTGCAATATAACTTGAAACTGACCCTTTCCCTTTAGAGCCTGCAATATGATAACATTTATATTCTTTTTGAGGATTGTAAAATCTATTACAAAGGTAATTCATTGTATCAAGCCAAAAAATATTCTTTTTAGGCATTTTTTCAAAATTTAAAAATGCGTCTAGCCATTCATTAAAATATTCTAGAGATGATTTTTCATTTGATTTCATAATATTTACAATTTTTTCCACTTTACAGAAATATTTGTATAATTAGGTGTTTGATCATCTGTTTCTGCTAAAGTGTGTTTTGTTCCTTCTAGTTCAGTTGAATTTTTTATATTAAAAGTCCATTTTATAGGTTCAGCAGACGGAGCTAATTCCAGTGCTTTTTCTCTTGAAATTTCAGGAAAATACGATGCATTTGATTTACTAATTTGTGTTGCTATAAGATTGTTATTTTCAATTTTTAATGAAATATTCATTGAAGCACCATTTTCATAAATAACAAAACCTCTTCCACCACGCAAAATTACAATTTTATCAATGAAATCTTCACCTTCCCAAGTTCCAGAAAGTGTTTCTATAGAAATATTGTTAATTGAACTTAGCTGATTTGTAGATTGATTTTCCGTAGGATTATCATTATTAATTTTTGAACTTAATGAATCAAAAAATACTGTAATTTCTTTTTTTGCATCCATTAGTATCATATAATAAGAATCATACTCAATAGTTGAATTAAATGTTGCCTTTGTATTTACATCTATTGCATGAAAAGTACAGTTCCAACCTAATCCATTTTCTTGTATTTCAGGAAAAAAAATATAATCTAAGTTTGAATAATCAGAAATATTAGTTAAATCAAATTTTTCATTTCTGAAATCAAAAACTGAAACATTTGGAAGTAGGGATAATTTCTGAAAATATAAATCTTGAGTTAAATCAATTGTTGCAGAATCAGAGGAATCAGAAACAGCCATAAAAAAGCCAATATTACTTTGACAAACTAATTCAAATGAGAAAATTGAACTAAAAATTAAAAATAGTATGGCTTTTTTCATTCCTAACCTTTTAGCCCCTTTCTAAATTCTCGTTGTATATCCCTTTGGTTATCTCTATCTTTTATTGTGTTTCTTTTATCAAACTGTTTTTTACCTTTACAAATTCCTAAAGAAACCTTTAGTCTTCCATCTTTCAAATAAAAAGATAAAGGAATTAAAGTATAACCTTTTTCTTCAACTTTACGCTGCAATCTTTTTATCTGTTCCCGATGTAATAACAATTTTTTGGGTCTATCAGGATTATGATTAAAAATTGATGAATAAACATATTCAGAAATATGAAAATTTTTTAACCATACTTCATCTTTTACAATTTCAGCAAAAGAATCAGGAAAAGAAATTTTACCTTCTTTTACGGATTTTACTTCTGTACCTTGTAAAACTACTCCACATTCAATTGAGTCATCAATGGTATAGTCAAAACGAGCTTTTCTGTTTTCTGCTATCAATTTAATTCCTAACTGTCCCATATTTTATAGTATACGCTATCTTGAACAACCACTCAAGTGGTTTTGTTACGAAAAATAATAAAGATTTTTTTCCACTTGTAAAACTTGTATGATATATGATATTCTAGATACATGACAAATAATATTTATGACTATTCATACCAAATGCGAAGAAATTTACAAAAAAAGATAGGTTTTATTTTTATTTTTTTGTTAGTTATATTCATTTTAGTAGCAATAACTTCTAGTTTTTTTATTTTTTCAAAATTTATAAAGTCAGATTCAATGTCTCCAACATTAGAAAAAAATAATATTGTATTTATTAGTCCTTTCGCAAGTCCATCAAATCCAATTTTTTCTGATAAAAATATTTTTGAAAGAGGTCAATTAGTTCAAATTAAACCTCTTGAAACTACTGAAATATCTTTTTTTAAACAAATTTTAGATAAAATTGTTTTATTTTTTACGTTTCAAAAAGTTGCACCATTTTCAGATTCTACAAATATGACTCATTCTTCTTTAATTAGAAGGGTTATTGGATTGCCAGGGGATACTGTATATGTTAAAAATTGCGTAGTATATGTAAAACCTGCTGATTCATCTCATTTTTTGACAGAATTTGAAGTATCTCAAAAAAAATATGATATTATTTCCACAAATTCTAATAACGAAAATATTGATTTACTTAAAGATTCAAAAGAAATCACATTGGGTAACGATGAATATTTTGTTATGAGTGATAATCGCGTTTCTAGTATAGATTCAAGACTTTGGGGTGCAATAAAATCAGATCAAATACAAGGAAAAGTTTTATTAAGATATTTTCCATTAAATAAAATTTCTGGTTTTTAATTTTTATGTACACAAAAAATCCTGCATTATATATTCACATACCTTTTTGTGTTTCAAAATGTACATATTGTGATTTTTTTTCAATAAAAAATAATTTTATTCCCGATGAATACGTAAATGCACTAAAAAAAGAGTTGAAATATAAAATTTCTTACTACAAAATTGATAAATTTTATAGTGTTTATTTTGGAGGGGGAACTCCTAGTTTATTAAACAAAACACAGATTGAAGATTTATTAAAAAACATTTTGCCGTATACAAATGAAAACACTGAAATTAATTTTGAATGTAATTGTGATGACATAAATGAGGATTTTTTATTTTTTTTAAAAACTGTTGGAATAAATAGAGTTTCAGTTGGAGTTCAAACTTTTAATAAAAAATCTTTAACGTGTATAAAACGTAGAGCGTCTCAAGAACAAACTTTAAAAGCAGTTAAAATTTTATCAAATTTTTATTCAAAATATCATGATGAGTTTAAAATTTCACTAGATTTTATTTCTGGCTTACCATTTTCAACAGAAAAAACAATTATTGAAGATTTAAAAATCGCAGTAGAAAATAAATTTCCGCATATTTCTCTTTATGCTTTAACGTTGGAGGAAAAAACTCCATTATACAAAGATATTGAAGAAGATAAAATTTTTTATGATGAATCTTTAGCAAGTGAACAATGGATAATGGGTAGAGACTTTTTATTAAATAATGGTTATCAAGAATACGAAATTTCTAATTTTGCATTTTCTGGATATGAAAGTTTACACAATAGTTTTTATTGGAAGGAAAAAGATTATCTGGGTATTGGTTCTGGGGCAGTAGAGACTATTTTTGCTCCTGATGGAAAATCAGGAATTCGAAAAACAAACACAATGAATATTGAAAAATACATTGAAACTTCTCCTTTTAATCAAGCTGAAATTGAAAATTTGAATTTTAAAACTGTTTATTTAGAATATTTGATGACTGGATTTAGAACATCTAAAGGAGTAAATTCTAATGATTTTTATAATCGTTTTGGGATAAAATTAGAAGATGTGATAAAAGATAAATTCAAAAAGTATGTAAATTTATCTAAAGCAAAAATTGAAAATAATAATTTTTATTTTTTACCAGATGGAATGTTGTTTTTAAATCAATTTTTAGTAGATATTTTTTAAAATAATTTCTTTTGTAAAATAGTGTAAAATATTCTAGTTTTCAAAAAAAATTCTTTGCAAAAATGTAGTTTTAGGGGTATTATATTTAGAATGAGTGGTGCGATGCTACAAAAATCAAATTTTAATCCTCAAAACTTAACAGTTAATATTTCTGGTGAAGTAGTAGAATTATTGTATCAAGAATACAAATTACTAGAATATTTAGTTGCGAATAAAGGTAAAATAATCTCAAGGGATGAAATACTTCTTTCTGTTTGGAATGTAGAGGGGATAGTAGTTACTAGAACTGTTGATATGCATATTGCAAGATTGCGAAAAAAACTATCAAAATTTAACCTTGAAGAAAAAATACGAACTATCCGTTCAAAAGGTTATATTTTTTCGTAAAGTTCTCTTAATTTTCTGTAAATTAAATTTATTTTTTCTTCAATTTCAGTATGTTTATTTATTTCAAGTTTCTTAATATCTTCAATCAATGTTTCTAAACTATTTAGTGTTTCTGTTACAGCTGTTACAATTCCTCTTGAAACTTTGTACCAATAATTATTATTTTCGTCAGTAAAAAGACAGATAAATCCTAATTCTTTTTTCTTTGCTTTTGCAATTACTATTCTTAAAATATTATCTAAACTGTTGATAAAATCATTAAAATTTTCATTTAAATTATAATTTTCGTGTCTTGCCCAAGAACTTTCATCCAAAATTGAAAAATTAATTGTTTCGTAAATTTCTAAAATTGTAGAAAGTTTTTCTCCAGAAAGAAGTTCACATCCGTTTAAAATTGTAAGAGTTTTTAATCCACTGGCTTGTTTTAATGCTGAATCATTTTTCCAGTTTTGTAAATCAATTTCTTTTATAAAAGTTTGTAATTTTTCAAATGGTAAAATAATATGTTTTTTCCCTTTAATTTTTCGAAGATTAAAAATTTGACTTCCTAATTTAATTTGATTTTCAGAAATTGATTTATTTTCATCTTTTGTTTTATATAAATCTTTCTTTGTTCCATCATCAAAAATTGATTTTTTTCCATCTGCTAAGATGTTTTTTCTAAAACCAGAAAGTTTGCTTTCTAAATCATTTGAAATTTTGCGTAAATTTTCTTTTGTTAAAGGTGAAACTGACATTGCAAACATTCTACTTGTTTTTACAATTTCACCAGCGACAATGTACAATGGAGCAACTTTAAACATACATGAACCAGGATGAATTTGAATATTATCTGCTGTTAAGGTTTTGTAATTTTCTTTTCCTTCTCTTACAGCAATAAATTGAATCATTCCAGAAGCAATACAAGTTAAGTAATCATCATTTTTTCCACCGTTTAGAATTGGAATTCCCATGTCGCTAACAATTAGTTCTAATTGTTCTTTAATATTTTTAATTTCTGATAAAACTCTATAGTCTAAAAAATTTTTTTCACAAAATTCTTCAGGTTTTTCTTGATTAATAAATTTTTTAAATAGTTTAACGTAAGTTAAAAAGTCCCCTTGAACATCTCTAAATGCGTGATGTGCAATTCTTGCTTCCATTTCTTCACCTGGAGGCAAGATGAAAGGGGATTGTGCAGACAAAAATGCAGAAGCAATAATTGTTTCTTCTAAAACTTGTGGATAATGTAAAATTGCTTCAACAATAATTCTACTTAATCGTGGCATCAATGGAAATTTCACCATCAATTTTCCAATTTCTGATAAGGTGTTATCTTTTTCTAGTGCTTTTAATAAATTTAAGGTTTCTATAGCACTAATGATTCCTTCTTTTCCTGGAGGTGAAATAAAATCAAATTGTTCAAACTCTGTAATTCCAAGTTCAGACATTCTTAAAACAACTTCTGATAAGTCTGTTCTAAAAATTTCTTCTAGCGTGTACATTTGTCGAGTTTCATAATCTTTTCTAGGATAAAGTCTGTAGCAAGTTCCTTCTTGAGTTCGGCCAGCTCGACCTTTCCTTTGGTTGCAAGATGCTTTTGAAACTGGAGTTTCTATCAAACTTGATGTAAAAGTGCGTGGATTATAAAAATTTAGTTTTGCTAAGCCAGAATCAATTACAACAGTAATTCCTGGAATTGTAACACTGGTTTCTGCAATATTTGTTGAAATTATAACTTTTTTCTTTCCAAGTGGGGCTGAATCAAAAACTCTTTCTTGTTCTTCTTTTGCAAGTCTTCCGTAAAGTGGAATTATATGAATTTTTCTTGAAAAAGAACTTTTATAAAGTTTTTGCATACAATCTTTTATAATTTTTTCACCAGGAAGAAAAATTAAAATATCACCATTTACTCTGTTTGAAAGTACTCTTTGAATTGTACTTTCTATTTTGTTTAATAAAGCATCGCTAGCTGCTGGAGAAGAAGTACTTGCTGGAATTGCTGGTGGATCGTAAATTACTGAAACAGGATAAGTTATAGTATCAATGTTTACGATAGGACAATTTCCAAAATAAGATGAAAATGCTTCTGCGTTCATTGTGGCTGATGAAACAATAACTTTAAATTCTGGTCGAGCTTGTAAAACACGTTTTAGTAACCCAAGAACAAAATCTATATTTAAACTGCGTTCGTGGGCTTCATCTACCATTACAACTGAATATTTTGACATCCAAGGATCAAGTTTCATTTCTTGAAGCAAAATTCCATCTGTCATAATTTTTATCTTTGTGGAACTATCGGTTTTGTCTTCAAAACGCATTTTATAACCAACTAATCCTGGATAAGTTGTTCCTAATTGTTTTGAAATAAATTCACTTACAGAAAGAGCCGCGATTCTTCGTGGTTGAGTTACAGCAATTATTCCAGAGTCTGAAAATCCTGCTTCATGTAAAATAACAGGAATTTGAGTTGTCTTTCCAGAACCTGTAGGGGATTGAACAACAATAACTTGATTCTTTTCTAAAACTTCTAGAATTTTATCTTTTTGTTCATAGACTGGTAATTTTTTGTAATTTATTGCCATATTGTTGTTCCTTGTATTTTATTCATTAATTCAAATCTTTTTTGATAATATTCTTTATCAGGGGATTTTACTGAATCTATAAAATCCTGATTGAAAATTTTGATATATGTATTTCCATTCCAATCTGTATGATTTGTTATTAAAATAGAATTTATGTTTTCACTATAAACTATATTTTTTGTTTTTACAAACTTTATTTGAAATAAGTAAGAATCCCCAGTGTATTCTCTACTAGCTTCTGGATTTACATAATTTCTTCTATACCTTTGACCAGAAATTGTGTTTCCTACTGAATACATTATAAATTTTGTTTTATATGGAGTTTTATCAGATTTTACAACTTCCCATTCTTGAGTAACATGTGGATGATTTGCCCAGACAATATCAACTCCAGCTTCTAATAGTTCATGATAAAAATTTTTTCTTGTATTAGTTACAGTTCTTACATATTCTGGTTCTGAACAATGAATTGAAAGAATAAAAATGTCTGGTGAAAATTCTTTACTAAATTTTGTAATTTTTTCTAAAAGATGTTGTCTATTTTTTATTGTAGTTCCCTGTATATCAAACCAAGAACGATAACTTGGGGAATTATAAATTTCGGTTAATGCCATGAATAAAATTTTAAAATCATTTTTTTCTATTATTTGATATGTAAAATCTTCACCAGAATTTTGTTTTATTCCAGCAAAATACACTTTTTTATTTTCAGGAACTGAAGAATTATATTTTTCAAAAAAATTTCTTGTTGATTTTATTCCTTCTAAACCTTGGTCATTTGTATGATTATTTGCTAACGAAAAAACATCAAATCCTGCTTTTATTGCAGCTTTAGGATATTCATCTTTTACATTAAAATTTGGATAATTTTCATAATCTAGATTATTCATTATAGGAGTTTCTAAATTTGTAAAGGTTAAATCATCTTTTTGTGTAATATCCAAAATATCTTCATAAATTAATGAAAAATCTTTCATTCTTGTAACATTTGTGTGAGCCATAATATCACCTGCAAATGTAAGAGAAATTGAAGTTGTTTTGGACTCTGTTTTTATTTCAAATAAATCTTGATAATCCTGTTCTTGAACTAAATTTTTATTTGTTGAACAACTAGTAGTAATCGAGAAAAAAATATATATAAAAAACGCAAAACTACAAAATAAATAATTTATTTTTGTCATATAGAAATCATTATACATTGACATAAATTATTCTTCAATGGTATCTTAGTGTATTGAGAGTGATTAAATTAAGGAGAATTTTTTATCATGTCAAAGTCACAATTTGTTTATTTCTTTGGTGATGGAAAAGCTGAAGGTGACGCTAAAATGAAGAATGAACTCGGTGGAAAAGGTGCTAACCTTGCCGAGATGACTAACTTAGGAATTCCTGTTCCTCCTGGATTTACAATTTCAACTGAAGTTTGTAAACTTTTTTATGAAAATAACAAGAACTATCCAGAAGGATTAAAAGAAGAAGTTGCAAAAAACCTTGAAAAATTAGAAAAACTTATGGGCAAAAAACTTGGGGACGAAAAAGATCCTCTTTTAGTTTCTGTTCGTTCAGGTGCTGCAGTTTCAATGCCAGGTATGATGGATACAATTCTTAACTTGGGTATGAACGATAAAGCAGTAGTTGGTGTTTCTGAACTTACTGGAAATCCTCGTTTTGCTTGGGATGCATATCGTCGTTTTATTCAAATGTTTGGTGATGTTGCAATGGGCGTTCCATCTGATGCTTTTGAAGATGCTTTAGATGAGATTAAAAATGCAAAAGGTGTAAAACTTGATACAGAACTTGATGCTTCTGACTTGGAAAAACTTGTTGCAAATTACAAGGTAATTTATAAAAAATATACAGGAAATGAATTTCCTCAAAATCCTCAAGATCAAATGTGGGGTGCAATTAATGCTGTTTTTGGTTCTTGGATGAACGAAAGAGCTATTAAATATCGTGAATTAAATAGCATTAAAGGTTTAGCAGGAACAGCTGTAAATATTCAATCAATGGTATTTGGTAACTTTGGTGATGATTCTGGAACAGGTGTATGTTTTAGCCGTGACCCATCAACAGGTGTTAATCAATTCTATGGTGAATATTTGATGAATGCACAAGGTGAAGACGTTGTTGCAGGAATTAGAACTCCAGCTAAAATTGATAAATTAGCAAACGAAAATAAAGAAGTTTACGAACAACTAGTTGCAATTCGTGATAATCTTGAAAAACATTATCGTGATATGCAAGATATGGAATTTACTGTTCAACAAGGTAAACTTTTCATTCTTCAAACTCGTAACGGAAAAAGAACTGGTCAAGCTGCTGTAAAATGTGCAGTAGATATGGTTGAAGAAAAACTTATCACAAAAGAAGAAGCTCTTTTGCGTGTAACTCCAGACCAACTCGACCAACTTTTACACCCAATGATAAATCCTAAAGCTGTAAAATCAGTTGAAGCTTTGACAAAAGGATTAAATGCTTCTCCAGGAGCTGCTTGTGGTCAAATCGTTTATACAGCTGACGAAGCTGATGCTTGGGTACAACAAGGCAAAAAAGTAATTCTTGTTAGAAAAGAAACAAGCCCAGAAGATATTACAGGTATGGTTGTTTCAGAAGGAATTTTAACTTCAACAGGTGGTATGACAAGTCATGCTGCTGTTGTTGCTCGTGGTCTTGGAACTCCATGTGTTTGTGGTGCTTCAGAAGTTGTTTTTGTTGACAATAAAGTTAAAATCGGAAATAAAACTTACAAGAAAGGGGACTTTATCACTATTGATGGTTCTACAGGTTTTGTTTACGACGGAAAACTCGAACTTATTGATCCAGAAATTTCAGCAGAACTTAATACATTCTTAACATGGTGTGATGAAATCAGAAATTCTTCTGTAAGAAAAATCGGAAAAGCAAAAATCGAAGGTTTCTCTGTTAGAGCAAATGCAGATCAACCAAATGATGCAAAAAATGCTATCAATTTTGGTGCAGAAGGAATTGGTCTTTGTCGTACAGAACATATGTTCTTTGATAAGGATAAGTTAATTCACTTTAGAGCCATGATTGCTTCTGATACACAAGAACAAAGAAGAGAAGCTCTTAAAAATATCTTGCCATTACAGAAAAAAGACTTTGTTGGAATTTTCGAAGCTATGGAAGGTCATCCAGTAACTGTACGTTTGCTTGATCCACCTCTACACGAATTTATTCCACACACAGATAAAGAAACAGCAGAACTTGCAAAACACATGAAAGTTAACAAGAAAGAATTAAAAGCAAAACTTGATGCACTTCATGAAATGAATCCAATGTTAGGACATCGTGGTTGTCGTCTTGCAATTACATATCCAGAAATTTATGAAATGCAAGTTGAAGCAATCGCTTCTGCTGCAGCAGAATGTGTAAAAAATAACATTCCTGTAAATCCAGAAATCATGATTCCTATCGTATGTGATAGCAAAGAACTTGAAATGATTAGAACTCGTTCAGAAAAAATCATCGAAAAAGTTCTTGCAGAAAACGGTGTAAAATTTGAAATCAAAATTGGTTCTATGATTGAAGTTCCACGTGCTGCTCTTATGGCTGGAAAATTAGCTAACTTTGCAGACTTCTTCAGTTTTGGAACAAATGACTTAACTCAAATGACTTTTGCATTTAGCCGTGATGACTCTGGAAAATTCTTGCCAGAATATCTAAAACAAGAAATCATTGAAACTGATCCATTCAAAACTTTGGATGAAGATGGAGTAGGTGAACTTGTTAATTTTGCAAGAGAAAAAGCAAGAGATACAAAACCTGAAATCAAACTTGGAATTTGTGGTGAACACGGTGGTGATCCTCAAACAATCGATTTCTGCTATCGTGCAGGATTGAACTATGTTTCATGTTCTCCATACCGAGTTCCAATTGCTCGTTTGGCAGCAGCACAAGCTGTAATCAGAAATAAATAATTTTTGAGGTATAAAAAAGGTGGTTGAGTAAAATCAGCCACCTTAATTTTTAATATTATGTTTGAAAATGAAGCTAAAAATAAAAATTTTTTTCCAAAAGATTTAAAAGATTTTAGAATACATTTTGTTGGAATTAAGGGAACTGGAATGGCGGCTCTTGTTGAAATTTGTGTTTCAAGAGGTGCTATTGTTACAGGAAGTGATGTTCCTGACCATTTTTATACAGATGAAATTTTAAAAAAACTAAATATTATCCCATATACTGAATTTAAAAAAGAAAATATTACAGACGATATAAAACTTGTAGTATATTCTTCTGCATATAAACTTGAAGAAAATCCAGAATTAGTTGAAGCAACAAAAAAAAATATTCCTTGTATGTTATATTCTCATGCCTTAGGAAATATTTCTGCAATGTCTTGTAGTTCTGGAATTGCTGGTGTCCACGGAAAAACAACAACAACTGGAATTGCTGGAACATTGGTAAAAGCATTGAATTTACCTACTCAAGTTTTAGCAGGAAGTGTAATAAAATCATTTTCTGATAATTTAACTGTAAATGATTTTGGAAGTTGTACTCTTTCTATTGGACACAAATATTTTGTTGCAGAAACTTGCGAATATCAGCGACATTTTATGGATTTTCATCCACAAAACATAATTTTAACAAGTGTAGAAAGTGACCATCAAGATTATTATCCAACATTTGAGGATATTCAACAGGCTTTTATTGATTATGCACTTTTACTTCCTAAAAATGGATATTTAATTTATTGTGCAGATGATAAAGGTGCTACTGACACTGCTGAAAAAATAAAAAAACAAAGAAATGATATAAATTTTATTCCCTACGGATTTAACGCTGACGGAAATTTTAAAATTTTAGCTCATAATATTAAAAGTGGTTTACAAAATTTTAAAATTCAACTTTTTGAAAACGAAGTTTTTTCAATAAAAGTACCTGGAATTCATAATGTAAGAAACGCAACCGCAAGTATTGCTTTGATGTCAATTTTATTTTATCAAAATAATGAAGTTGAAAATTTTTCTGAACTTTCAATGGAAAATAAAGTTGAATTTGTAGAAAAAATAAAAATTGGTCTTTTAGATTTTTCTGGTTCTAAACGAAGAAGTGAAATTTTAGCACAGTTAAAAACAGACTCTAATAAACAAATTATTTTTATCGATGATTATGGTCATCATCCAACTGCAATTAAAACAACCTTGGAAGGATTTAAAGATTTTTATCCAGATAAATATCTAATTGTAGATTTTATGAGTCATACATATTCAAGAACTGCATCTTTGTTAGATGAATTTGCTTCTTCATTTACTTCCGCTGACCAAGTTATTTTACATAAAATTTACAGTTCTGCTCGTGAAAATAAAAAAGATTTTGAAGGAGTTGTTTCTGGTCAAATTCTTTTTGAAATAACAAAAAAATACCATGAAAATGTAGTTTATTTTGAAGAAATATTAGATGCAAAAGATTATGTTAAAAATATTTTTTCATCACCTTTACCAGAAGGAAAAAATGGTTTTGTTTTTGTTACAATGGGCGCCGGTGACAACTGGAAATTAGGAACATCATTAATTAAGGATTTTAATATATGAACAGCATGACAGGTTATTCCTACAATGAAGAATTAGGAGAAAATTATTCAGTTTCTGTAGAAATTAAAAGTGTAAATTCAAGATTTTTAGATTTATCAATTAATTTACCTTCATTTTTAGGTAGACTGGAATCAAAATTCAAAGAACTCATAACATCAAAAATTCAACGAGGTAAAATTGATATTTTTATAAGAATAAAAGAAAACAATGCTCCAGTTACAATTTCTGTTGATGAAAAAATGGCAAAGTCTTATTTTGATGCTATTTCAAAAGTTGCTAACACAATTGGACAGACTGAAAAAGATATTCCACTTTCTTTAATTATAAGTCAAGAAGGAGTTTTAACTAGTCAAAAAGAAATTGATATTGATTATTATTGGAATTTAATTTTTCCTATTTTTGAAAAAGCATTTACAGATTATATTGCAGACAGAAAAAGAGAAGGCGAAAATCTAAAAAATGATTTACTTTTTCAACTTGATAAAATTCAAAAGGCTAGTGAAATATTTTCTGAATGGCAACCAAAAATGGAAAATGCTTTTAGAGAAAGTATTTTGAAGAAATTCAATGAACTTTTGGCTGATAAAGTTGATGAACAGAGAGTAATGACAGAAGTTGCAGCTTTAATGGTAAAATATACTATTAATGAAGAAATTGTAAGATTGAAAAGTCATATAAACGCTTTAACAAAAGAAATTGAAGAAAATCCGATTCCAGGAAAGCGAATTGATTTTATTTGTCAAGAAATGAATCGTGAAATAAATACAATTGGTTCAAAAAATCAATTTATTGAGATTGCTCAAGAAGTAATAAATGCAAAAGATGCTCTGGAAAATATCAGAGAACAAAGCAAAAATATAGAGTAAAATTTGTATTGAAATTTATTTTATATAGTGCGATAATAAAATAATAGGTTTATTTTTTTTTGAGAGGAATTGTATGAAATATAAATTATTTTTTTTAGTTTTAATACCGATTACTATTTTCTTCTTCTCATGTTCTGCTGGTGATTTTGAATTAGAAAATGTTGGTTTATTTGAATATACAGGCGATAAAAATTATAGAAGTCAATCTCATGTAGAAGTTTCTGCCGCAAAAAATCAGTACAATGATGTTAATAGTGAAAATTTATCAAAAGACTGGTATAAAGATTCTTCATTTTATCATATTTGGGTTAAAGCATTTGTTGATTCTGATGGTGATAGATGTGGAGATTTAAAAGGTATTGAAGAAAATCTAGATTATATCCAAGAAATATTAGGCTGTGATGCAATTTGGCTTTCTCCAATTTTTTCTTGTAGTTATGTTTCAATTGATGGAAATATGCATGGTTATGATACTATAAATTATTATTCAATCAACGAATTTTTTGGTAAGCCTGAAGATTTGGAATCTCTTATAACTGAGGTTCATAAAAGAGGAATGAAAATCATTTTTGATTTTGTACCAAATCACACATCTGATGCACATCCTTGGTTTTTGAGTAGTAAAGAAAAAAATAGTGATAAAAGAAATTGGTATCTTTGGAGTGATGAACAACTTTCTTGGAATAATGGAATGTCAAGTAAAACTTGGCACAAGAAAGATTCTGAATATTACTATGGTGCTTTTAACGGAATGATGCCAGATTTGAACTTTAGAAATTATGAAGTTCGTGAAGAAATGAAAAATGTTGTACGATATTGGTTAAATAAAGGTTTTGATGGTTTAAGAATTGATGCTGTTCGTTATTTAATCGAAGAGGATGGAGATTATTGTGATACTCAAGCTACACATGAATGGTTTCAAGAGTTAAGAAAAGAAGTTATCGATGCTTATGAAAGTCCTAAATTTATGGTTTGCGAAGCCTGGATTGAAAATGATAGAAATACCTTAAACGAATATTTTGGAACTGCAACTAATCCTGAGTTTAATATGGTTTTGGATTTTGATGCGGGTAAACCATGTATCTATTCTGTTCGTGATGGCTTTGATAAAACAGGGGAATCTTTGTCTCCTATGAAGGAATTTACATCTGTTTTTGGAACTTTTTTAGGAAACCATGACGAATATTGTGGTAGAGTAGGTTCAGAACTTGGTTTGCAAGAAAAATTAATAAAACAAGCAACAGCTTTATCTCTATTACGTCCTACAGTTCCTTTTATTTATTATGGAAATGAACTTGGGCAACCAGAAGAAAATATTTCCGGAGATTTTAGATTACGATATCCAATAAAATCTTCTGAAGTAACTATACAAAAATCAAATCCATTATCAATCTTAAATTTAAATAATAAGATTTTATCTTTACGAAAAAAATATTCAGTATTACGAAATGGAGTTGTTACTAAATTAGAATCATTAGATAATACTGATAAAGAATCTTCTTTTTTAGCATATTTTATTAGTGATGATTCATCAACTGATAAATTTTTATGTGTATTTAATTTTTCAAATAAAGCAGTACAATCATGCAGTTTTTCACAAAATTTGACAGAAAACGATATTGCAACTTCAATGTTAATTGGTGATTCTGATCAGGATAATACTATTGTGTTTACTGACGATTCTGTAACTATAAAAAATTTAGCTCCTTATGCTTATCGAGTTTACTATATTGGAAATTCAGAATTGAAAAATGTCTTTGATGATGAAAACTATATAGAAAATGAAATTGTTTATAAAACAATGTATATTCGTGGAAATATAAATAATTGGGAAGTACTAGATTCATTTTTAATGAATGCTGCTAACATGGAAGGTGACACTGTATATTCAATTGACATAAAAATACCATCTAATTTTGATTCCAAAACTATCGAATTTAAATTTGATACTGGTTCTTGGTTAAATGGTTATAACTGGGGACTAAACAAACTAAACTCTGATAAAACTTCAGGAACAGTAACTTCTATACAAGATCAAAGTAATAATATAATTATTTCAGTAGAAAAAAACAAAACTTACACATTTACTTTTAACTTTACAAAATTAACATTTAGCGTTAAAGCAAAATAATCAAGACTTTGATAAGTTTTCTTCGTACCAAGTTTTAATTCTTGTAAATGCAGAAGTAATAGAGGAGGTGATTTCGGTTGCCTCCTTTTGTTTTTCTGGTTCATTTGCAAATTTATCTGGGTGAAATTTTTTTAGTAATGACTTATAGGCAACTTTACATTCATCAAGATTTGTTCCAGGCATTAAGCAAAGTGTTTTAAAGTCTTCATAAAGTTCAAAAGGTACATAATATCTTTTCCCTGAAGTTTGATTTGTATTTTTAGGTTTTGATTTACTGTGTTCTGTTTTTTTGTAAGTATGTTTTTGTTTATTTTCGGTTTTATTGTATTCTGATTGCTGTTTACTTGTGTCAAATTTAAATTCTTTATTCGATGTTTTAGTGTCAACATTTTCTTCAGATTGAGATTTATTTTCTTGATAAAAATTATTAGTTTTTTCGTTGTGTTTTTCTTCTTCTGGACTTGAAAATATTCCTTGTTCATCATCATTAATATAATCTTTAAGATACTCTCCAAGTCTATCAAACATACTATTCATAAAAAGTATTATAAAATATAACTTTTGTCTTTTCAATATCGAATCAATGTTGTAAAATGGTTTTATGATGAACATGCAGATAAAAGATCAAATTTTTGGTGTACTTGCAGATGGAAAAGAAGTACATTTGTATACTATTTCATACGGAAATTTAACTTTTTCCGCCACTAACTACGGTGCTTGTTTAACAAGTTTAATTGTACCTGATAAAAATAATAAAAAAGAAGATATTATCGTTGGTTTTCCAAATTTACAAGGATATATATCAAATTGGATGAGTCATGGAGCTATAGTTGGAAGATACGCAAATAGAATTTCAAAAGCTTCTTTTAAAATTGATGATATCACATATCAGTTAGATAAAAATGGAGAAAATGGTTCTTGTTTACATAGTGGATACAATAGTTATAGTCGTAAATTATGGGATTGTAAAACATTTTCAAATTACAATGGAACTGGAGTAATTTTTTCAAGAATAAGTCCTGATGGAGAACAAGGTTTTCCTGGAAATCTTGAAATACAAGTAGTTTATACAATTACTGATAATAATACTTTTACTATAAAAATAAAGGCAATTACAGATAAAAAAAACTATGTAAATTTAACAAATCATTCATATTTTAATCTGAAAGGAATTAATGGAATCAATATTGATGATTTATATTTAAAAATTAATTCAGATAAAATTGTAGAAACAGATGAAAAAAATTTGCCTACAGGAAGAATAATAAATATAAAAAATTCTAGTTATGATTTTACTGAATATAAAAATATTGGACAAGCAATAAAAGACAATAATTCAAATTTTGATACTTGTTATTATTTTGAAAATTCAGGAAACATAAAACCTATAGCAGAAGTCGTAGATAATACTTCAGGAAGAGGTATGAAAGTTTCAACTAATCAATGTGGATTACAACTTTATACACCTCACTATGAACAACCTTTCTGGGGAAAATATGGAACACCTGCCTTTGGGAATGGTGCAATTTGTTTAGAAACTCAAGCATTACCAGATTCTCCAAATCAACCTAATTTTCCAAATACTTTATTACTACCTAGTCAATTATATGAATCTGTTACAATTCTTGATT
Source organism: Spirochaetaceae bacterium (assembly GCA_017936665.1). Lineage (GTDB taxonomy): Bacteria > Spirochaetota > Spirochaetia > Treponematales > Treponemataceae > RGIG9060. Next base: position 43,771 of record JAGBFB010000042.1, read on the forward strand.
TTTTTTGTTGACGATTTTAGATTTTGAATTTAAAATATAATATATATATTTATTTTTAAGAGGCTCCAATGGATATTCAATTACAAGAGTTGATTGACAAAATTAAAAAAGATGGTGTTGCAAGTGCTGAATCAAAAGCACAAGAAATAATAGCTGAAGCAGAAAAAAAAGCACAAGCAATTATATCTTCAGCTGAAGAAAAAGCAGATTCAATTATTAAGAGTGGAAAATTAGAAACTGAAAGAATGGAAAAGGCTAGTGTTGATGCAATTCGTCAAGCTGGAAGAAACCTTCTTATTAGTTTTAGAGATGGAATTAATTCACAATTAAATGCTTTGATTTCAAAAGAAACTGAAAAAGTTTATAATTCTGATATTCTAAAAAATTTAATTCCAGAAGTTGTAAAAAATTGGGCATCAAAAGATGATGTAAATTCTTTAACTGTTTTGCTTTCTGAAAAAGATTTGAATGCATTAGAAAAAAATTTAGGAACTGCTCTAAAAGAACAAATAAATTCAGGACTAGAAATTAAAGTTGATAAGAATTTATCAAATGGTTTTAGAATTGGTACAAAAGATGGTAGTGCATATTATGATTTCTCAGCAGAATCTGTTGCAGATTTATTTGCTTCATATTTGAATCCTAAAAATGCTGCCATAATGAAAGAAGCTGCAAAAGAAGGACTTTAATAGTGGGTGGACAATATTACCTTGTGTCACAGTTACCTGCTTTTAGTATTACACAAAATGGGCCGTTACCTGTTACAGAAGAATACTTTTTAGATTTATGTTCTCGATTTATGAACAAGAAAGTTTTAAAAGTATTAGAAAGTTTAACATTAGAGCCACCTAAAGAATTTGAAAAAACAGGGTTTACTGTTTTAGATAAATGGTATGATTTTGAAAGATCTTTAAGAATTGCTCTTGCATATTTAAGAGCTCAAAAAATGAAAAAAGATTTTACAGATCCAACTAATCTTTTATCTAAAGTGAGTCCTGAAGTTATGCAGGTTGCAAGAACTGCAATGGCTTTTGAAAGTCCTTTAGAAGCAGAAGATTATCTTGATCAAATTAGAATTGAATATCTTACAAATAATTTACCATATGATAATTTTTCTGATGATGCTGTTATTGCATATGGCTTGAAATTAAAACTTGCAAATCGTGTAAAAAAATTTAATGAAGAAGCTGGAATGGCTTCATATCGAAAGATATATGATAGAATACTTGGAGAATCAACATGACGGATACAAAAGGAAAAGTAGTCGCTATAAATGGTAACATGATAAGTGTTAAATTTGATGGTGATGTTGCTCTTAATGAAGTAGGCTATGTAAAAGTAGCTGGAAAAAGTTTAAAAAGTGAAGTAATCCGTATTCGCGGAGGACAGGCACAACTTCAGGTTTTTGAAATGACAAAAGGAATTTCAACAGGTGATGAAGTTACATTTACTAAAGAACTTCTTTCTGTAGAACTAGGTCCTGGACTTATGGGGCAAGTTTTTGATGGTTTGCAAAATCCATTACCACAATTAGCTGAAAAAGCTGGTTACTTCCTAGAAAGAGGTGTGTATTTAGATCCTGTTCCAGATGATACTGAATGGGATTTTACTCCTATTGCAAAAGTAGGTGATGTTGTTCGTCGTGGAGATTTTATTGGTTCAGTTCCAGAAGGAACATTTACTCATAAAATTATGGTTCCTTTTGGTTTTTATGGAACATATACAGTAAAATCCGTTGCATCTGCAGGTGTTCATAAATTAAAAGATACAATGGCTGTTCTTGTAGATGAAAAAGGCAAAGAACATAATGTAACAATGAGTTTTTCATGGCCTGTAAAACGTGCTGTTGATTGTTATGCTGAAAGATTAAAACCAGAAGAAACTATGGTTACTAAAATTCGTCTTATAGATACATTTTTCCCCGTTGCAAAAGGGGGAACCTACTGTGTTCCTGGTCCTTTCGGTGCTGGAAAAACTGTTTTACAACATACAACAAGCCGTAATGCCGATGTTGATATTGTAATTGTTGCAGCCTGTGGTGAACGCGCAGGCGAAGTTGTTGAAATTCTAAAAGAGTTCCCTGAATTAACTGACCCAAGAACTGGTCGTTCACTTATGGAAAGAACAATTATTATTTGTAATACATCTTCCATGCCTGTTGCAGCTCGTGAAGCATCAGTTTATACAGGTGTTACTTTAGCTGAATACTATCGACAGATGGGATTAAATGTACTTCTTCTTGCAGACTCAACAAGCCGTTGGGCACAAGCATTGCGTGAAATGTCTGGTCGTCTTGAAGAAATTCCTGGAGAAGAAGCATTCCCAGCATATCTAGAATCATACATTGCTTCATTTTATGAAAGAGCAGGTATTGTTCGTTTAAATGATGGTTCAATTGGTTCTGTAACAATTGGTGGAACTGTATCACCTGCTGGTGGTAACTTTGAAGAACCTGTAACACAGGCAACTTTGAAAGTTGTAGGAGCTTTCCATGGACTATCTCGTGAACGTTCTGATGCACGTAAATATCCAGCAATTCATCCACTTGATTCTTGGTCAAAATACAAAAGTGTTATTAGAAGCGATTGGGTTGAATATGGACGTTCTTATTTACGAAGTGGAACAGATGTTGAATCAATGATGAAGGTTGTTGGTGAAGAGGGAACAAGCCTTGAGGACTATATTGTTTATCTAAAAGGAAACTTCCTAGATTCAGTTTACTTACAACAAAACTCTTTTGATGATGTTGATGCTGCCGCTGATGTTGAAAGACAAACTTATGTTTATAAAAAAATCTTAAAAGTACTTGGTTCTAATTTTGAATTAAATACTAAAGATGAAGCACGCTCTTATTTCAACCAACTTAGACAAAGCTTTATTGACTGGAACTATTCAGTTTGGATGAGTGATGCCTTTAAGAAAATTGAAAGCGATATTGACAGTCTTTATTCTGAAAAATCAGGAAAACTTGAGACAACTGCTTCATTGCTTCTCAAGGAGGATAACTAATGAATAAGGTTTATAGTAAAATTGAATCAATTATCGGTAGTGTAATTACAGTAAGAGCTACTGGTGTAAAATATAATGAGTTAGCAGAAATTGAAACTTCTTTTGGAAAATCTTTGGCAGAAGTAAACCGAATTGATGGAGATTTAGTTTCATTACAGGTTTTTGCTGGTGGACGAGGTGTTTCCACTGGTGACCAAATTAGATTTCTTGGTCATGAAATGCAAGTTAGTTTTTCAGATGATTTGCTTGGAAGAATTTTTAATGGTTCTGGAAATCCTCGTGATAATGGTCCAGCGTTACAAGATAATCTTGTTGAAATTGGTGGACCTTCTGTAAATCCAGCAAAACGTATTATGGCAAAACGCATGATTCGTACTGGTATTCCAATGATTGATATGTTCAATACATTGGTTGTATCTCAAAAGTTACCTATTTTCTCAATTTCAGGTGAACCTTACAACCAACTTTTAGCACGAATTGCTATGCAAGCTGAAGTTGATGTAATCGTCCTTGGTGGAATGGGATTAAAATATGATGATTACTTATACTTCAAAAGCGAACTTGAAAACTGTGGTGCTTTAAGTAGAACAGTTATGTTTGTACATACTGCTGCTGACCCAACTGTAGAATGTATCAAAATTCCAGATATGAGTTTGGCTGTTGCTGAACAATTTGCTTTACAAGGAAAAGATGTTCTTGTTCTCTTAACTGATATGACAAACTTTGCAGACTCAATGAAAGAAATTGCAATTACTCAAGAACAAGTTCCTTCAAATCGTGGATATCCTGGTGATTTATATTCTCAGTTAGCAGCTCGTTATGAAAAAGCTGTTGATTTTGATGATGCTGGTTCTGTAACAATTCTTGCAGTTACAACTATGCCAGGTGATGATGTTACTCACCCTGTACCAGATAACACTGGATACATTACAGAAGGTCAGTACTATCTTAAAGGTGGAAGAATCGAACCTTTCGGAAGTCTTTCTCGTCTAAAGCAAAATGTAAACGGAAAAACTCGTAATGACCATCGTGCGTTAATGGATGGTATGATTAGACTTTATTCATCTTATAAAGACACTCTAGAAAAAAAATCTATGGGATTTATGATGTCTGATTGGGATGAAAAATTGCTTAAATACGGTGAGATGTTTGAAAAAGAGATGATGGATCTTTCTATCAACATTCCACTTGAAAGTGCCTTGGACTTAGGTTGGAAAATTCTTTCTGAATGTTTTAGTAGAGAAGAAACTGGTATTAAATCAGAACTTATTGAACAATATTGGCCTAAATAATTGATTTGAGGGTAATTTTAGATGGCTACAATTAAGCTAACAAAAAATGAGTTAAAAGCTCAAAAAGATGCCCTTAAAATGTATCAAAGGTATCTTCCAACTTTAACTCTAAAAAAACAACAATTACAAAGTGAAATACGCGCAATTGAAATTCGTGCAAATGAGGTTCGTGCAAAACGAAAAGCCTTAGAAGCAGAATTTACACGATGGATTGCTGTTTTTGGTGAAGAAGATGCTTTTGATCCTTCAATGGTTAAGGTTTCTAATATAAGAAAAGGTGTTGGAAATATCGCTGGAGTAACTATTCCTGTATATGAAGGAGCTGATTTTACTCGAGGTGATTATGATTTGTATTCAAAACCTCTTTGGATTGATTTAGCCGCCGATAGAATGGAAAAAGCTCTTTCCTATGATTTAGAAGCAGATGTTCTTGATGAACAGGTAAGACTTTTAAATATTGAATTAAGAGTTACAACTCAGCGTGTTAATCTTTTTGAAAAGGTTAAAATACCTGAAACTAAGGCAAATATAAAACGGATTTCAGTTTATCTTGGAGACCAACAAGTTGCAGCCGTTGTAAGAGGTAAAATCTCTAAGAAAAATCTTGAAAATGTTTCTAAAAAAATAACTGAGGAGACACAAGAATGATTGTACCAATGAAAAAAGTTTCCTTTGTTGTAACTAATGATACTAAAAAAGATGCTCTAAAAGAATTGCGCAAATTAGGGGTTGTTCATTTGGAGCAAATTTATGGTTCTAGTGAAAAATTAACTCAATTAAAAGAAACATATAATCAACTAGAAGAAGTTCAATTACTTTTGTCAGAAATTAAATTTGACAAAAAAACAACTGAACAAAAAAAACTTTCAACTTCCCATGTTGTAGAAAAAGTTTCTAAAATAATTGAATTAAACGAAACTAAGAAAAATTATATCGAAGAATTATCTATTGCAGATAAAGAACTTGAACGACTTTCAGGTTGGGGTGGATTTAATCCAGATGATTTTTCTTATTTAGCAGAAAAAGGAATTTATCTTTTACCCTTTGAAACATCTCCAGACAATTACAAAAAAATTCCTGAAGATGTAAATTATATTTATGTAAACAAAGATAAATCTCAGGTAAGATTCTTAGTTTTATCAGAAGATGGTACTAAACCAGAATCTCTTGGATCTGAATATTTACCAGTAATCAATCCAGAAATGGGAACATCTGATTTATCTGAAAATTGCGTAAAATATCGAAAAGAAATTTCTGCTATCGAAAAAGAAATTAAAAGCAATGTTTGCTACATTCAAAGTATAAAAGATACGATGAAAGTATATGCAAAAGATATTGAATTTGAAAATGCTTATTCTGGAATGGCAACGGACGGAGAAGAGGGGCAAGAAGCAAAACTTGCTTGGCTAACAGGTTATGTTCCTGAAGAAGAACTTGACATCGTTAAAAATGCTGCTAAAGAAAATCATTGGGCATTTTTGTCAGATGACCCATCAGAAGAAGATGAAGTACCAACAAAACTTAAAAACAATAAATTTGTTAGTTTGATTTATCCTGTTTCTGATTTCTTAGGAACAGTTCCTGGTTACAGAGAATATGATATTTCTAATTGGTTTTTATTGTTCTTCTGTGTTTTCTTTGGAATGATTTTTGGGGATGGTGGTTATGGTTTACTTTTAGTTATTGCTTCACTGTTTCCAATTTTTGGAGCATTTGCTAAAAAACAAGGTCCTGCACCTTCATTTATCTTGATGTTATTACTTGGTTTGTCAACTACAGTTTGGGGAGCATTAACCTGTAACTGGTTTGGTTTAACTCCAGATCAATTACCACAAGCAATAAAACCTTTCTTGCTTTCTATTGATTGGAATTTTATTTCTAATGCATCAACTTTACCTAGTGAAGTTGTAAAACAGAATTTACAAATTTTCTGTTTTTCTTTGGCATTGTTCCAGTTATCAGTTGCACATATTAAAGGAATGATACGATATAGAAAATCTCTAAAAGTTTTAGGAGAGTTTGGTTCATTAATCTTACTCTGGGGAATTTTCTATTTAGTATTAAACATGGTTGTTGATGGACAACGTTTTGCTCTTTCAAATTTAATTTTTGGTGTGCCTGTTTCAACATTGATGTTTGCATGTATCGGTGGTGGATTTGCCTTGAGTTTTATTTTTTCAAACTATGAAGATAGTATCGGAAAATCAATACTTGAAAGTTGTAAAAATATTATTTCTGTATTACTTGGTGTAGTAAACTACTTCTCAGATATTGTTTCATACATTCGTCTTTGGGCAGTAGGACTTGCAGGAAGTGCAATTTCAAGTACAGTAAATCAAATGGCAGGTCCAACATTAGGAGGAGCAATAATTTTCTTTGGTATTTTGTTGTTAGGATTTGGTCATGGCTTAAATATGATATTAAATGTTTTATCTGTTATTGTTCATGGTGTTCGCCTTAACACATTAGAGTTTTCCAGTCACTTGGGAATGTCTTGGTCTGGATTTAGTTATAAACCTTTCGCTGAAAAATAGCGTAAAGATAAATTTAGTAAATTAGTGTTATAAAACACAATAAGGAGTATTTTATGAGTCTTGGATTATTTGGAGCTGCATGTGTATTAGGTATTGCTGCTATTGGTTCTGCAATTGGAATTGGTGCTGCAGGTCAAGCTGCTATTGGTGCATGGAAAAGATGTTATATGAATAACAAACCTGCACCATTTATTTTAACAGTTTTTGCAGGTGCACCACTTACACAAACTATTTATGGTTTCTTGTTAATGCAAACAATGAAAAATGCAGCATTAGCTAATCCTGATCAAGGTGCATTTTATTTAGGTATTGGAATTTTTTCTGGATTAGCAATGGCTTTTTCTGCAATTTTTCAAGGAAAAGCAGGTGCTTCTGGCTCAGATGCTTTAGGAGAAACAGGAAAAGGTTTTGCTCAATACATCATGGTTGTTGGTCTTTGTGAAACTGTAGCTCTTTTTGCAATGGTATTCTCAATGATTCTTTGTGGCTAAGACGGAAAACTTAAATGATTTATAAAATTCCACGAACTGTATCTGTTGGTGGTTTAGGAAAAACTAAGCGTATAGAAATTGGAGGAAATGCTCCAGTTTCTATACAGACTATGTGGAAAGAGGGTATTGTTTCTGTTTTAAACGATAGAAACGCCCTCGATTCTATTTTATATCGCATAAATGAACTTTCTCAAATTGGATGTGATTTAATTCGCTTTGCTGTTCCTGATATGGACAGTGCAAAAGCCTTGTGTTTAATTGCCGAAAATACATCGATGCCATTAGTAGCAGATATACATTTTGATTATAAGTTGGCACTGGAATGTTTAAAAGGAAATGTTGCAAAAATCAGAATAAATCCTGGAAATATTGGAAGTAAAGAAAATGTAATAAAAGTAGTAAATGCTTGTAAAGAAAAAGGTGCTGCAATTCGTATTGGAGTAAATTCAGGTAGTTTACCTCATGATATTCTTGAACAAGTAAATAATAAGCAAATTACTCGTGCAGAAGGGTTGGCTTTAACAGCAGCTAGAGAAGCAGAAATTTTTAACGAATTAAATTTTGATTCTGTAGTTGTTTCAATGAAAGCATCATCTGTAGAAGAAACTATTTTAGCAAATGAAAGTTTTGCATCTAAATTTGATTTACCTTTACATATTGGAGTTACTGAAGCAGGTCCTCTTATAAGTGGTGTTGTAAAATCAACTATCGCTTTTACACATTTACTTAATGAAAACATTGGTTCTACTATTAGAGTAAGCCTTTCTGATTCACCAATGAATGAAGTAATTACTGGTAGAGAAATTTTACGTGAAACAGGAAAACGCACTGAAGGTGTAAAATTAATTTCTTGTCCTCGTTGTGGTCGGTTGGGATTTGATGTACATTCATTTGTAACGCGATGGCAAACTGAGTTGTTATCTTTAAATAAAGATATAACAGTTGCAGTTATGGGCTGTGTTGTAAACGGACCTGGTGAAGGTAAACATGCTGATTTAGGAATTTGCGGTGCAGGAGATTCTGTAATAATTTTTAAACATGGAAAAATATGCTGTACTTTAAAAGCTGATTTATCAATAAAAGATGAAGAATTACGACTAAAATCATTAATGGAAAATGCCGATAATGAGTTTAGAAAGGAATTATATAGTTTGTGAAAAAATTTACAATAACAATATTAGCATTACTTATTTTAACAAATTTTATGTTTTCTCAATCATTATCAAGTCCTCATGCAAACGAATCTGATTTTTCATGGCGTGTTTTAGAAAAAGCAGATGCTGCCTTTGTTGCCAAAAATTATTCTCGTGCTGCAAAATTAGTTCAAATTGCTAAAATCAATCGTAAAAAAGAATCTCAATGGTATGTTGATACTTTACAACAAGCTTTAAAACCATTACCTGTTCAAAATGCTGGTGATAATATTGATGTTGTAAAAAAAATACTTATAGAACGAAATTCTATGGAAGCCGTAAAAGTTATTAATGATGTAATTACATCAAAAGGAATTTCATATTTTAACAATTCAATTCAATCAATTTTGGATTATTATCAAAATTTTTACATTTATCCTGAAGCTAATTTTTTAGAAGCAAAAATTTATAGACTTGAAGGTGAATTTGACTTAGCAAAACAATTTTATTTAGAAGCATGGAAAAATTCAGATAAGTTAGATATTCCAATGCAAAAATATGATATTTTGTATGAACTTGCTTCATTATATAAAATTCAAAACAATTTAGCCGATTATGAAAAAACTTTGTTATTGATAGTATCCGATGATGAAAACTTTTATAAAGATGGTAAACAATCAGGATTTTTAACATCAATTATAAAAAATATTAATTCTGGAATAGATTTAGATAAGTTTTTCTTATTGTATCGTTGTGATTCCTATAATAGCATAAACGCATATTTTCAACTAGCACAATTATATTTAGAAAAAAATATGAAAGAAAAACTTTTAGAAGTTTCTATCATGGGGATGTTAACATCTGTTACTAGAATTGAACAAATTTTAAAAGAAAGAGAACTTGAGTATACATACAAGAATTTTAATCACTTTTATTATTTAGCCACACAATATTCTGATATAATTGCATGGGGAATTGAAAATAAAATTTGGCAAGGATTTTTTAATTTTGGACAAGCTTTGGAGCTTAATGAATTTATTGAACTAGCAAAAGATGTTTATACTCAAAATGTAATTTATTCACCTGAAGAACATTGGCAAAAAACAAGCCGGGAAAAATTAAAAAGATTAGCAGAAGAATAATTTTTAGTAAAAAAGACCAATTCCAATAAATAATTCTAAATCATTTTTGCTAATACCAGCACTTGCTCTTAATTCTAAACTTCTAGTGATTCGTGGGTAAACTAGAAATTCTAAACCACCAGAAATTATAAAATTATTTGCATAACCTATATCCATAAATGGTGAAATTTGTAATTCAAAATCATACCATTTGTTTTTATTTATTTTAAAAATAGAAATTGGAAAATCAAAATTACACAAAAAACCTAAATTACTAGTTAGATTTGTATCTGTAATTCCTCTAATATATTTTGCAACAAAAATATCTTCTGGATTATAAAATCCATATATTCTAAAGTTTGTACCTAAAAAAGAAAAATTATTATAATAAGCAAAATAAGATTCTAAAGAAAATTTATAAGTAAATTCATTATAAGATAAATTGATTAAATTAGTTGAATTTAAAATAAAACCTTTCCTAAAATTTGAAATCCAGTTTACAGAATTATTATATAATGTAAAACCTAATTTATTAACATATTGATATTTTGGAAGAATATTCCACTGTGAATTAGCAACCAAAGAAAATATAAATTTATTAAAATAAAAAGGAAATTTTACAAATAAATTTTCTGCAACAAACCATTCATTTATTTTTGTTTGAATTGTATTATAATCTGCAATTTGCTCAAATCCGATTTTTATAAAAGGATTAATAATTGGATAAAAAAATTCAAAACCAGTGTTTGAATCTAAAGTAAATTTTTTTTCGTTTATAAAATATCCTGTTTCAAAATTTGAAAAAATATTTGTTCCCAAATAATTTAGATAAAGAGGAACATCAAAATCAAATTGTAATCCAAATTTATGATCAAATTTTTCTGTGTAAGCATAAACTAGTTCCGAATTTAATTCTGTTAATGTTCCAAAAAAATTTGAATCACGTAATTTTAATTTTAATACTAAACCTTCATTTGAATCGTATTTAGGATAGGGCAGTGCGATAAAATTTTTTGTATCAGTTGTCTTAATTATTAAATTAACTAAAATTAAATCAGAATTTAATTCTTTGTTGAAATCTGTAATAAGTTCGTATGAATCAATTTGTCTTAAATCATTTAATTTAATTTTTAAATCTTGAATATATGAATTAAAAGTTTGTTCATCTTGAAAAATTAATTGATTATCTATTTCTATTTTATTTTCTAAATATTTTTGTTTAGAAGATCCTGTAATTTCATACATAATCTGATTTATTTTATATTGTTCAGAAAAAATAAAAGAAAAAAGAAAACTAAGAAATAAAATAAAAATTATTTTTTTATTTTTCAATTATGCAACTCCAATTTACAGCATCTCCAGATTTTATATCTTTAGTAATTTTCTTTCCAATAAAATTATCTAAAAATATAGGATGAACACCGACTTCTAAAATTTTTTCAGTTCGTAAAATTCCTATTTCATTTGAGGTAATAATATCACCTTTGCTTAAATCCTTCATAAAACGCAAAGAACGATTTGTTCTTGTATAATTATCTTTTTCAGATTTAGCTAATTTTTTTACACCTGAACCTAAAGTTTTATCTACAATTTCTCCAAAATGTTTTTTTAATTCAGTAAATAAATCATCATTTGATATAAGTTTAGCTTGCTTAATAGAATCTGTCATTTTTTTGAAATTTTCGATATTAAGAGCAACAGGATCATCAAGACCTAAATCATCATTGTTTAATGTTATATGTTTTTCTAACATAGTTGCACCACAATATAAACTTAACAATGGAACAATATATGGACTTAATGAATGATCGCTAACTCCTGTTTTAATTCCCAAAATAGAACTTAAATTTTTAATTAAATTCAAATTATATTCTGTTTCTGTTGCTGGATATGAAGTTATACAATGTAGTAGCGTTAAATTATCAGCATTAGAAAAACATTCTAAAGCATTTTCTATATCTGAAAGTTTAGAAACTCCACTTGATAATACAACAGGAATATTCTTATCATTTTTTTTATTTAATAAATTTAATAGTTGTATGTAATTTAATTCAGGGGAAGCAATTTTTATAAAATCTGGATTTATCTGCAATAATTCAACAAGACTTTTAGGTCCAAAAGGGGAACACATAAATTTAATATCTAATTCTGACGAAAATTGCCGTAACTTGTAAAAAAAATCAGAATTTACTTCTAATTCTTTAAATCTTTGATAAAGAGGAATTTTTCCTGTTGGTAAATTTACAAATCCTGTATTTGGATGCAAAATTTCATCTGCATAAACCCATTGAAATTTTACACAATCTGCTCCTGCAAATTTCGCTTTTTCCACCAATAATTTTGCTTTATCAAGAGAACCTTCATGGGATGTTCCAATTTCTGCAATAATAAACATAATTATATTTTACTATATAAATTATATAATCATCAAGTAAGTTACAATTTATGTGTAAAAATTATACAATATATTACAAGATATTGTATAGCATTGACACTATTTACACAAATTGATAAAATATAGTAAGAATGTTTATTTAAAGGAGTTCCGATGTCAGGACATAGTAAATGGGCAACCATTAAACATGCAAAAGGTGCTGCCGACGCAAAACGCGGTCAGTTATTTACAAAATTTATTAAAGAAATTTCAATTGCTGCACGTATGGGCGGAGGAGATCCTAACTCTAACCCTCGCTTAAGAACAGCTATCCTTAAAGCTCGTGCTTCAAACATGCCTAAAGATAACATTGAACGTGCTATCAAAAAAGGTACAGGTGAACTTGGTGGTTCTACATATGAAGAAAAACTTTACGAAGGATATGGACCAGGTGGAGTAGCTGTACTTGTTGAAGTATTAACAGATAATAATAACAGAGCAGCCGCAAATGTTAGAAATATCTTTGGAAAATCAGGTGGAAACTTAGGTGCAACAGGTTCTGTAGCATATATGTTCAACCGTAAAGGTGTTATCGAATATGATGCAGAAAAAGTTAGCGAAGATGAAATCATGGATGCAGCTTTAGAAGCAGGTGCAGATGATATCGTTACAGAAGATGGGGTAGTAACAGTTACAACAGATCCTTCTGCATTTGAAGAAGTTCTTGAAGCTTTAAATCAAAAAGGATATGAATCAGTTTCTGCAGAAGTTTCAATGGTACCTGATACATATTCTGCAATTGATAAGGATACAGCTGCAAAAGTACAAAAACTTATTGATCGTCTTGAAGAAGATGATGATGTACAAAACGTTTATACTAATGCAGATTTCCCTGAAGATTTTGAAGGCTAAATAGCTTTTAACTATAAAAAAAAGGCTGTCTAAATTGCTATTTATAAAAAATAGTGAATTTAGACAGCCTTTTTTGTTTGGAAAAATATGAATTAATAATTCCACTCAAAAGAAAGTGACATAGCAGGAGTTATTGACCATGTACTAGAAGAATAAGTTATAGGTATACCCACATTGATATCAACATGTGGAAGAGCATAATAAATGTATCCAGGAGTAATAATTCCATTATTGGAAACAAAATCGTGTACAAATTCTAAACCAATTTTTGAAGTACTTTTAAATAATCTAGAAACTAAACCTTTAAAATGAATTTTATGAGAATCTATTGCTGTAGGATTTAATGTTTTATCATAAAAAATCCATTGATATTCAATGATAAATCCAATTCGAGGATTTTCCCAATCTTTCATTAATCCAACTGTAAAATACAATCTATCAAATTTAGTATTTTTTATATTTTTTGTATCAAAATCAAGATGTGTAATAGTTTGATTATATAAATCAAAGCCCCATAAATTTATTTTGTTTTCTAAACCAATTGCAGGATTTTTTTTATTTTTGTCTTCACTTGCCCATTTACGTGCAAATAAATTTAATTGTAATTTACCAAATACCCTCTCTATAGAACCAGCAAATGATATATTTTTAATACTAGGAATAGTATTTCCACCCCAATTTACTTGTGACAAAATTATTGCAGAAAAATTGGTACTAAATAAATTAAAAGACATACCAATTGAAGCACCATTTACAGAATCAGATAAAAGATTATTTTCAAATAATTCAGTATTCCCCCAAGAAATCTCTCTTTTACCAGCTTGAATATATAAAAAATCAAGTAACATATAGTCAAAATAAAGTTCGTGTAAACTTAGGGAAAAATTGGGAAAATTTGTTTTTATTGAAGCCTTTATGCCAAAAATATCACTAGCTCTGGCGTTCATATAGGTATAATGTTCTAATGCAAAATATCCTAAAGGAGTAAAATAATCTTCAGAAGAAGATGAAAAACCAAGTCCAATATCTGTATCTAGTGCCCCCGTAAAATTAATAGAATTATTTGATGAGGAAGTAGGTTTTGGGGCTTCTTTTTGTTCCTCGACTATAATATCTTCTGCTTCAGAAAATAAACTGTCAAAATCATCAAATTCATCTGTAATTTCAGATTCTTGAGTAAAAACAACTGTAAAACAACAAAAAAACAAACAAATTAAAATTATTTTTTTCATTATAAATAAATTCTCTTAACGATTACTCATCATTTCAAAATATGCTTTAGTAAACACTGTATCTTTTTGTTTAGAAAAAGACACGTTTTTAATACTTATTTGTGTTTTTTCATATTGCATTTTATCATTAATTTTTTTACCTTTTAGGTTATCTACAATCAACATACTAACTGGAATAGAACGAGTACCTATTAATTGATATGAAGGAATAGCTGTTGTTCTAAGTAACTGACCAGATAAACTGTAATCTTCTTTTTTCCTTATTAAGCCATCATCTTTTGTTACCCATACTTTAACTTTTGGATAAACTACATCATCTACTTTTGCATCTAATTCAAAAAGAACGCAATCGTAGGCACCAAGTTTTTTAGGTAATGCAGAAACGATTCTATAATTATTAGAAAACTCCATTGGTGCAAAATCGGATGTGTTAGCATTGGTATTTTGAAACTTATCTCTTTTACTTGAGAATGTAAATCTTCTATCTACAGGATCATAAAACCATACATTTGATTCAATTTGTAAATATCCTTTACCTTTATCATTTTTAGGTGAAGTAATTAGAATAGTATAATTTGAAGTTTTATCTCGTCTATACATAATTGCTTCTGTAACTGATTTACTTTGTCCTGGTTTATCTTGAACAAGAGTATATTCCGCAGAAAAATCTGTATCAATAAAACTTGTAGTAGTATCACATTTTTTTAGAAGTTCATAATCTTCTTTTGTTTGTGAAAAAATAAAAAAACTTAAAAATAAAAACAGACAACAAATTAAAATATTTTTTTTCATTTTAATACCTCTATAAATTTTATTATGTAACAGAAAGTGCATCAACTGGATTAATTTTTACACACTTTCTAATAGTAAAATAAACAAATATTAAAGTTGTTACAATTACAATACCATAAATTGAAATAACTTGTAAAATACTTGGTTGTATTAGAATTTTACCATTCATTAAAAAGATGTCTAAAGCAGGGATAGCAGTAAAATCAACTAAATTTATTGCAAATGATAAAATAAAATAGATTAAAAACGAAGAAATAAATGCAGCTGACATTAAATAAACAACTTCTATTAAAAATAAATTTATTATTCCTTTTGGTGCAAGCCCTAATGCCATATACATACCAATTTCATTTGTTCGTTTTACAGCAATAACCTTATAAGTACTACCAATTCCAATTGCTATAATTAAAATTAATATTGCAATTATAATATAAATTATAATATGCATTGCTAGTATTAAAAAGTTTAAATTTTCTAAGTTTGATGTTAATGTTATTAGTGCAGTTTTACCTTTAGCTTTATACAAATTATCAATAAAATCTTGTTTGTCCTCAACTATAGGATACATATCGAAAAATTGATTTAAATCATTTTGTATAAATAAAATTTGTGCTGTTGATAAATCTTTATTAGAAAAAGCTCCTATAGATATGGAATAATCTTTAGGATAATTAATTAAATTTCTTAAAAATTCTAAATCAAGATATGATACATTTGCTCCAAATAAACTTGAATCTTGAAAAATTCCTTGTACAATTAAGTTTGTAGTTTCTGTATAATTATTTACAGTTTTAAGCATTAATAAAACTTCATCACCAATTTTGAGTTTTAAATAATCAGCAGTAGCAGATGAAATATATATACCATTAGTTCCTTTTTGAATTTTTCTAGAACCTTCAACAAAGGTCAAACTTGAAAATAATTTTTCTTCTTTATTAAAATCTACACCTTTAATTTTTCTTTGTTTTAAACTTTCTCCTTCAAAAAAAAGATAGGTATTATCATTTTCATAATCAATTCTAGAAGAAATTACAAAATCTTTTGATGTAAAATAAGGTTCAATTTTTGATATTGTTTCCTCTGTGCTGTACCATCCTAAACTTCCGTTAGAGGAGTGTAGAAGCATTAAATCTCCACCATAATAAATACGAGCCTTATTATTAAATGAAGAAATAAGTCCATTCATCATTCCAATAGCAGTAATTGTTAAAGCAATTCCAATACTTGCAACTAAAAATAATAATAAGTACCGTTTAGGTTCAAACTTTAATGAACGAAAAGCAATAGAAGATAAAGTCATTTAATTTCCACCTTTCATGGCTTTTACAGGTAAAATTTTTAATGCTTCAATTACTGGAATAATCCAAGAAAATAAACCAATAAACAAACTAACTAAAAATCCAAATCCAAATGAAGAGATTGTAATTTGAGGTTTTAAAAACTTTCCTCCAAAGAGTTGTTCCAAAAATATATTATTTAACTTAATTGGAAATCTTTGTAAAATTAAAATTATTAAAAATGAAACAATAAAACTAATAAAAGCTGAAATCATTGTTAAAATAATAGTTTCACTCATGCATTGAAAAGCAATATTTCTTTTATTCGCTCCTATGGCTCTCATAGTACCAATTTCTTTTGTTCTATCTAAAATATTGATAACTAATGTATTAGTAACAACAATTAATCCTGCAAATAAAATAATAAAAATACCAATAATTAAAACAATTCTTAACCAATAAACATATTGAGCTGTAGGTCCTGCTGCAACTCTCCAATTGACAGCTTCTATTGGATAATTATTTTTATCTGCCCATTTGTTTATTTTTCTTATAACTGAATTTTCATTAATATTTTTATTCAATCTAACTACAATAAAGTGCCAGTTCGTTACAGTGTTTTGTGGTATTGAAATTTGTTCATCTTCAAAAATTTGATTTATATTTGTTTCTTCAACTTCTTCAACAAATATATCTGATTCTTCAGCAAATAATGAATCCATGTCGTCAAAATTAAATTCAATAGAATCAATTAAGTTTGTTTCGCTATCTTCAATATTAATTTCTTCTGAATAAGTTTCATTCATTCCTAAAAGTGAACGTATTGTAGAAGCATCTGCCAAAACTATTTTATCTAAAATATCATTTCTCAATGGATAAGAATAAATACCTGTTATTGGTAAAACTCTGATTCTAAATGTATTTCCGTCTGAATAAACAAGTTGTACTTCTGTACCAATTTCAATTGTTTTTTTGTTTTCTTTTTGGAAATTTTCAGCCCATGCTTCAGAAACTAATAATCCCTTTTCTCCTTTTTCAAAGGCTTTTCCTTTTACAATATTTATTGAATTCATTATTGATAAATAATTTTCGATATCAATACCAAATACAGCAGCTTTAGATTTTTTATTATCTATCTCTAGTAAAGAAAAACTTGAAACTTGTGGTGTAAAATCATTAATTTCGTCTAGTGTTGATAAATAGTTTGTTATTTCTTCATAAAATGAAACTTCTTCCATGGGTAGAATACTTTCATCTATTAATGAAACATTTCCAAATAAACTAACATTATCTTTTGTTTTTTCCCTAATTACTAAATCCCCTGTAAAACTTTCTTTAAATACTGTTTTTATACCATTATCAGTACCATCAAAAATAGAATTAACTATAATTAACAATGTTACAGCAAATGTAATAAATAAAACAATTACAAAAGAACTTTTACGAGAAAATATATTTCTAAAAGCTAATTTTAATGTATAATACATATTTTTTAAGGAAATAATTTTTTCCCTTTTTCCCAAGCATTTTTAATTTTTGCACTAGCTTCTTTATCAGATTTTATATTTTGAATTGCATTTAATAGAAATGCTATAAATATAAAAATAAAGAAAGATGCAAAAATTATAATTATAAATTTAAGAAGAATATCATTATTTTTTGTGATAAAAATTGAAAAATCATCAATAAATAATGTAACGGTATCTTTGTTTAAATTTTCTAATTCATGTTTTTCAGCAAAAATTTCTTTATTTGCATTATTATTATCTATAATTTCTTGCAATAATAAAATTCTATTTTCAATTTCAATACTAAAATAATTTCTATATTCGCTATTTAATTTTTGTATATATTCAGAAATAAATTTTTTTGCATTATCAACTGAATATGAGCGTAAATTAATAATTAAAGATGATTTAGTAGAATTTAATTTTACTTGATAGAATCCACTATTAACTTTTGTATTAATAAACTCGTTATAATCTAATTGATTAAAGTTACTTTTATTAAAATCATAATAAAAAACATTATATTTTTCGTTGAGTTTTGCAATGTAACCCAAATCTTTAAATCTTACAACTGTATCATTTAATAAATCATAATTTACAACGTTATTTAAATATTTTATTTTATTTGAAATTGGTATTGTAAGTTCAATGTCATAGTAATTAAGAACTTTATCTTTATATTTTACATAAGAGATATATACTATACTTGTAATAAATATCAAAAGTATAGAGCCAATAACTATAAATTTACGATATTTTAACAATACTGAAAATAAATCAATCAAAGATATTTCTTCGTTTTCATCTGTTTTTTGTTCTATGTTGTCCATTAATTTTACCCTAAATATTTTAATACACTTTTATTGAAAGTGTTAAATAATTACCTGCTTTGTTTTGATATTCTGCATTATTTATATTTTTAATACTATCTTTTGTACCTAAAGTATGATGTGTATAACTAAAAGTATAAGTTAAACCAACTGTAATAGGTATATCCCATTTTCTACAATTAAGTTCTCCACCTAAAGATATAGAATTTATCCATTCATAAACTCCATCATGTAAAAAATCTTTCCAGTATAAGTCACCTTCTTGTGCATCTTGTATATTTCCACTGTAATTTAATGGATCATAAAAAGAACTACCATCAACTTTTCCACTTCCTGTTGTTGTACCGTGGCGAACCAAAGTATATTTTAAGGTGGCTAATAAATACCATAAAGGATTTGATTCTAATTGAATTTTAAATTCATCGGAATTTGGATTTAAGAAATATCCTAAAGGTTGCCCATGATTAATATATGTTGTATCCATTGGTTTATCATACCAAGGAACATCTGTTAAAGGATGTGAATACATATATGGTTCAATTTTTGTATATTGGAATGTAAAAATTGAAGTCCAAAAGGGCAGTGGAGATTTTGCTCCAATTTGTACAGCATACATATTTCTATCTTTATTTAGAAAGTTAGAAACTTGAACATTTAATTCATCCATAAAAATTGAAGCGTAAATATGTGTTATTTTAGGAATAGTTATACCTGTAAATAATCCTAATTGCATATTGTCAAAATCACCTATTTGATTTTGATACAAAAAAGCCAACATAAAAGGATTCATATATCCAAGTTCTATTCTTTTTGGAAATACGACGGAACCAGTTGCTCCAAAATAAAAGTATTTAAACTTTAATTCGCCCCATAAAGCTGAGTACATATTTTGAAATGTACTTGCACAATCTTTTAGATTTCCGTTACTATCATATTCCAATGTGCCAGTAATAAAATTAGTTGAAAACCAAGAAACTGGATTTAATTGTGTTTCAAGAGATACAAAAGGTCGAGCAGTTCCTGACAACATTAAATTACCACTACCGTATCCCCAATCGTGACGAGTTCTTGAAAATTTTACTTGAACTTTGCTATCAAAAACAGAAAAAGCAAGTTCTGGTAACATTCTAAGACCACCAGCAGGTAAATCACTTATAGAAACATATTCATAAAAATCACTTAAAACAAACTGAAATCCATCCCAGGTTTTTTGATAAGTGTTTGGTGCATAAGATTTTGTGGATAAATCCATTAAACTTCCACCAATATTAAAATTGTAAGAAAAATATTTTGTAATATCACCTTTTATATAAACATCACCCCAATGCTCGTGAGAAAAATCTGGATTATTACAGTTTATACTTGCTTCACTTGTCCATGTAAAGCCTGCTGTAATAGGTAGTTTTACATTTTCATCAAATTTATTAGTGTAATAACCTGTCCTATACCACTTTTGAGGAGTATTTTGTGCAAGTCTATCATAAGTTTTAATGAAAACTTCTTTTTCTATTTCTGATAATATATCACTTGCCAATACAGTATTCAAATTATCTAACACAAAAGATAAAGTATAAGGTTTTGCAGCTGGTAAAGTAGGTAATATTCCTCTTAAAGAAGCATTTTCTAGCAAAAAATACACATTGTCATTTAATGGAACTGATAGATTCTGCTGAGCAAAAACTCCCAATGTAAAAAAAATGAGAAAAATAAAAATAAATTTCTTACAAATGTTCATACTTATAATTTATCGTTTATCGTAATTATTTTCAATCCAATTACGATATTCTCCAGATAAAATATTATCAATCCAATCTGTATTTTTTAAGTACCATTTAATTGTATGTAGTAATCCTTCTTCAAAAGTAACTTTACGTTGCCAGCCAAGTTCTTTTTTGATTTTGGTACAATCAATGGCATATCGTCTATCATGACCTGGACGATCTTTTACAAATGTGATAGTTTTTTCAACATCGTTTTTTGAAAGACCTAATTCATTAGCTTCTAATTTAATAATCTCTTTTAACAGTTTTATATTTGTCCATTCATTTTCACCACCGATGTTATATTTTTCACCAGTTTTTCCATTTTTAATAATTAACCAAACTGCTCTGTTATGATCTTCAACATAAACCCAGTCTCGAATGTTTAATCCATCACCGTATACTGGAAGTTTTTTGCCAGTTTTTATATTATTAATCATCAAAGGTAGTAATTTTTCAGGGAATTGATATGGTCCATAATTGTTTGTACAGTTTGACAAAGTAATAGGTAATCCATAAGTATGATAATATGCCATAACTAAGTGATCACTTGATGCCTTACTTGATGAATAAGGACTTCGTGGGTCATAAGGAGTGGTTTCTGTAAAATATCCAGTATCGCCAAGAGAACCGTAAACTTCATCAGTTGAAATATGATGAAATAACACATCGTTTCGTATAGTACCGTCCTCGTTTTTCCAATAATTTTTTGCTAAATCTAATAAATTGAAAGTTCCCATAACATTTGTTTTTACAAATGCTTCAGGTCCTAAAATAGAACGGTCTACATGACTTTCTGCAGCAAAATGCACAATTGTATCGATATGGTATTTTTTTAATATAGCATCTATTGCTGGTCCATCACAAATATCAACTTTCTCAAAAAAATATCTTTGATTTTCTTTTGAAATCAAACCATTTTTTACTGCAAGTTCGCCATATTTTTCATCAACATCTTTTAAACTTTCTGCGTTTCCAGCATAAGTTAAGCAGTCTACATTGATAATTTTACCAGAAAAACCACTTTCATCTGAAAACATAAAGTGAATAAAGTTACAACCTATAAAACCAGCTCCACCAGTTACTAAAATATTTGTTAATTTTCTTGTCATAATAAAAATCCTTTATTTATTGTATATTCTTAATAAATTCTTCCAAGTTTTGTTTCCATTCAGGAAGAGTAATGTTCAAATTCTTCATCAATTTATCTTTACTTAATACAGAATAAGCCGGACGTTTTGCTTTTACAGGATATTCTTCTGTTGTACAAGGATTTACAACGCAATTTCCTGTAATTTTTCCATATTTTACACCCAAAAGATGTATTTCTTTTGCAAATTCAAACCAAGAAGTTTGTCCTAAATCAGTACAATGATAAATTCCTGTTGGTATTTCACTTGTTTCTGATTTAGTTATAAGAGTACAAATTACATTTGCTAAATTTTCTGCATTTGTAGGTGTTCCAAATTGATCATTTACTACAGAAATTTTATCTTTTGTATTCATTAAATTTATCATTGTAAATACAAAATTTTTACCGTAATGTCCATATAACCATGCGGTTCTTAAAATATAACTTGCTTCTGGAATTGTTTCTAAAACAGCTTTTTCCCCATCAGCTTTTGTTTCTCCATAAACACCCAATGGTTTGTAATTCATATCTTCTGTATAAGGACTTGTTGCAGTTCCATCAAATACATAATCTGTAGAAATATGAATCATTTTTGCACCTAGTTCTTTACATAACGTTGAAATGTTCTTAGGTCCTAAAGTGTTTAATTTTGTAGCAAGTTCAATATCTTCTTCTGCTTTATCTACAGCAGTATATGCTGCACAGTTAACAATCCAATTTATTTTTTTATTTGCATCATCATATTTTGAAACAAAAGATTTTAGACTTTGATAATCTGTAATATCAACTTCTCGGGCAGTTCCAACCCAATCAAAATTATTTTTATCAAATTGCTTTGAAACTTCAGTTCCTAACATTCCTTTACAACCAATTAACCAAATCATTTTATCCAAACTCCATTTAAATCAAAATAATTATTTTCAAATGAAAACGCTGGGTGTTTTGTGTCTTTTTCTGATAAAAGAGGTTTTACATCTGGTGCAACAGTAGTCCAATCAATTCCAATAGTTGAATCATTCCACATCAAACCACCTTCATCTTCTGGATGATAAAAATCAGTACATTTATATGCAAAAATTGCAGTATCAGATAAAACATAAAAACCATGAGCAAAACCTTCTGGAACATAAAACTGATTTTGTTTTTCACTATCTAAAATTACACCGTAATATTGTCCAAAAGTAGGGGAATTTTTTCTTAAATCCACAGCCACATCATAAACTTTACCAACAACACAGCGAACTAACTTTCCTTGAGGATGATTTTTTTGAAAATGCATTCCTCTTAAAATTCCTTTTGTAGAAAAAGATTGATTATCTTGAACAAATTTCATTTTTAAACCTGCATCAAAAAAATCTTTTTCGCTATAAGATTCAAAAAAATAACCTCTTGAATCTCCAAAAATTTTTGGCTGAATTTCAAATAAGCCGGTTATTGTCTTTCCATTTTTTGCAACACATTCTTTGAAATTAAATGGCATTATTTCCCATCCTTAAAATTTGCAATATATTTTAGATATTCACCATATTCAGTTTTATATGATAAAGCAAGATTTAAAAGTTGCTCTTTGTTAATCCAACCATTTCTGTATGAAATTTCTTCAATGCATGATACATACATCCCCTGTCGTTTTTGAATAGTAGCAATAAAATTTGATGCTTCAAGTAAACCGTCATAAGTTCCTGTATCAAGCCAAGCCATTCCTCTTCCAAGTAATTCGACAGAAAGTTCTTTGCGAGATAAATATTCATTATTTATAGAAGTAATTTCAATTTCACCTCTAGCAGATGGTTTTACATTTTCAGCGATTTTTACAACTTCATTTGAATAAAAATATAAACCAGGAACAGCATAATTTGATTTTGGTTCAGTAGGTTTTTCTTCAATTCCTAAAACCTTTCCAGATTCATCAAATTCAACAACCCCATAAGAAGTAGGGTCTTTTACCATATAACCAAAGATTACGCTACCGTTTCCTGATTCTACAGTTTTTCTTGCACGTTTTAATGTTGATGTAAAACTTTGCCCATAAAAAATATTGTCACCAAGAACAAGTGCAACTGAATCATCTTTAATAAATTCTTTTCCAATTATAAAAGCATCTGCTAGTCCGCGAGGTTTATCTTGAATTGCATATTCAAATTTCATTCCAAGCCAAGAACCATCTCCAAAAAGTTCTTTAAATAAAACAATATCTCGTGGTGTTGAAATAATCAAAACCTCATTAATACCTGCTAACATCAATACAGAAAGAGGGTAGTAAATCATAGGTTTATCATACAAAGGTAGAATTTGTTTTGAAACAGCCTTTGTTATTGGATAAAGGCGAGTTCCAGAACCACCTGCTAAAATAATTCCTTTCATAGTTACTCCTAGTAAAAACTATTTAATTCTAATATATGTTTTCTTTTTTGTAAAGAAATATAGAATACTATAAATTTATAAAGTAGTTTTTTGAAAAAAAATTAAAAAAATTTTATTTTTTTTCAAATTTTTTCTTTAAAATTGAATTTTGTTTCAATAATAAATATGTTAGGCCGTATGGCTTGTACGTAATAAAAATTGAGGTGATACTATGTTAAAAGTAACTTCTCAACGGTGTTATTTGCCAGCAAGCAAAACACCATTTGTTATTCGTTCATATTGTAGTGATACAATTGAAGTGAACGAATTAATCGACATTATGGCAACAGGTAGAACAACGTTGTCAAAAACGGATATAGAAGCAGTAATGCGTCTATTATTTGAAGAAGTGCAGGATTTAATCTGTAAGGGGTATTATGTAAAAACTCCAATTGGAAATTTATATCTTAATACAAGTGGTTCTCTTGTAACTGAAGATGAACCATTTTGTCCAAATGATATGAATAACAATCATGAAATTAAATTACATTACAGAAATAATCCTGAACTTGAAGAATTATGTGTTAAAAATGCTAAATATGAACGTATTGAAAAACTAACACTTAATTCTCCAAAAATTAGTTTAGTTGAATGCATTGGTAATA
Organism: Spirochaetaceae bacterium; assembly: GCA_017936665.1. Classification (GTDB taxonomy): domain Bacteria; phylum Spirochaetota; class Spirochaetia; order Treponematales; family Treponemataceae; genus RGIG9060. The sequence continues at coordinate 68,176 of JAGBFB010000042.1, forward strand.
AAGATTTATCAAAATTAAAAGCAGGCGATGCTATCATAATAAAAGGTAAACGCCTAAATTTTAAGAAAGATGAAGAATTTAATGGTGTATTACTAAAAAATGAAACTGATTCATATTTATTACCTGAATACAGTTTAATAAAACCTAGTATGATTATTGCCCAGTTACCCAAAGATATAAAAACTGGTAATTATGAAATTAGTGTTTGTTCAACTAGATTAACAAAAGAAGTAAAAGAAAATACTTATAGTGAAATGATTACAATAATTTAATACATAAGTATTTTTTTTATTGAGGCTGTCTAATAAGTTATGTCATTCCAGAATCAAGTTTAGGATGACACTGTAATCAATACTTATTAGCCAGCCTTTTTTTATTAAAATTTATTGCAAAAATAAAAAATTAATATATTAGAAAAATTAAATTAACAAATTAAAAAATAAAGTTATCAAAATTAACAATTTTTAAAAATTAAGTTAAAAAATATGAATTATTAAGTTTGTAATTTTCATTATTAAACTTGATAATTCTTTAAATATGCATCCCAAGTTGTTTTTATGATAGTTTCCATATTAGAATATTTTGATTTCCAACCTAAAATTTCAAAGGCTTGTTTTGAAGTTGCGTATAATTCTGATGGATCACCTGGTCGACGCTCTATAATTTTTGCATCAATAGGTTTTCCAGTAATTTTTCGAGCAATATCAATCACTTCTTTTACAGATGTTCCAACTTCAGACCCTAAATTTAGTTTTAAATTTGTATTATTTTTTGCAATATAGTCTAATGCTTTAACATGAGCATCTGATAAGTCTGTTACATGAACATAATCTCTAATACATGTTCCATCTGGAGTATCATAATCATCCCCAAAAACAGACATTTGTTTTCTTATACCACATGCTGTTTCCATTACAACAGGAATAAGGTTAGCAGGATTTTGTTCAAGACCAGAAAGTTCACCATCAACATCGTAGCCAGCAGCATTAAAATAGCGTAGGGCAGCGTAGTTAATTCCTTTTAGTTTTGAATACCATTCAAGATAATCTTCGATAGATAATTTTGTAAATCCATAATAATTTTCTGGATTTTTAGGATGATTTTCGTCAATTGGAAAATATTGTGGATTTCCATAAATATCAGCTGATGATGCAAAAATAATATTTTTACAATTATATTTTATTGATGAATTTAATACATTTAATGTACCATTAATATTATTTTCAGAATATTTTTCTGGAAAAATCATTGATTCACCAACAGCCTTACATGCAGCAAGATGAATACAAGCTTCAAATCCTAATGAAAAAGCAGAATTTAAATCAGACTTAGATAAAATATCACCCTTAATAAAATTATTTTGTTCAAATAAATTTTGTTTTAACCCAGTTGAAAGATTATCAAATACTGTTACTTCATGTCTTTGTCTATTTAAGGCTTTTACAACATGACTTCCAATATATCCAGCACCACCGATTACGAGGAGTTTAATAAGATAGCTCCTTTTGTTTATAAAAATTAAAATTGTAAGTTTTCAAAAATATAACAAAACAGAATTAAGTAAATGTTATACCATTATCATAATATTGAAAATTTAGTTTATTTATACATATACTCATAAATGAATAAGGGAAAAGAATTTAATATAGAAATTTCTGATCTAGGTTGTACATATTTTAAAAGTTGATTTTCAAAAATTTTTTGTTGTGAAACAGATTCGTTTGTTTTTGGGAAAGAAATTTCATTTGTACAAAGATAATTTGCTTTTTTTACATTCATATCCAGAAGATAATTCCAATTTTTTTTAACAATATTTATACATTTTTCATCATTAGGAACATTTAATAATAATGTTTTTTTGTTAATTCTAAAAGTAATAAAATCAAGATTTTTATAGAAAGACTCATTATTTAGTTTTTCTTTAAATTTTTTTCCTAAAGAAATAGGTGTTGTATAATAGAAATAATCATTATCAGGAAGTTCCTTTTTTGCGTAAGAAATTGATTCCACCATTGGATAATTTATAAAAAGTTTTCCATAATCAGAAGATTCATCATTAAAAAATTGTAACATTTCTTTTATTTGTTTATCTGATAATTCTTGATTAGTATTATTATGACTATCATAATCAAAAAATAAATATATTTCAGAAAAATCTGAACGACATTCTATTTCATTTAATGGATTATCCTTATCTTTTACTAATTTCTTTTTTAATATTGTAATTATATCCTCAGGAAAATCACTTTGAGTCATTTGTTTATAAAGATTATATATATTATTATTGTATGAACAAATTCTAGTTTCTTTTTTATTAGAGAAATATAAAAACTCTAGTGTTTTAAAAAGAGTAGGCTCCCTATTTGCACCTTCAAAAACAAATAGAATCATATTTCAAAAGCACCACCTCTATAAAGTTTTTCTATATTGTGACCTTCTCTCAACTCTTTATCTGTAGAATCACATAAAGCTTTTATTTCATTATTATTTAAAATAAAATTACAATCTGGTCGTAACAAATCGTTTGTCATTAAAAAAGTATTATGAGAGGATAAAAAAAGTTGGCAATCCTGCTTAAATAATTCCTTACAAACATCAAAAGAAAGTTTAAAATGATAAAACGCATCAAATTCATCAATAAAAACAAAAGATGATTTATTCATATGTTTTATCCAAAAAAATAAAAGTGTTAAGGAATGTGTACCTGTAGAAGCAATTAAATTAAATACCTGAGGGACACCTTTTATATATACCCTAAGAACCTTATCACCTAAATTAGGAGTTACAAAATCAAAATGTTGGTTACTTACTTTTTCTAAAAAATGTGAAAATTCTTTCAAAAGATTATTGCGTATAATATATTCATCAAGAATATAAATATTAGTTTCTAAACCAATAAATTCTTTTTCTTCTAAACTTCTAAACCACAACATTGAATTAACAAAATTTTGTAATTTTATCAGATAATTATTTTCGTTTAATGGATAAGATGTAAGTAAAAAATTAATTATAGATACATTATTTGCATTTTTAGAAAGATTCTGTTTTATATGTTCTTCCATTGGAAATACAGATAAATCAATTTCAAAAGTACCCATTCGACGATTAAAAATTTGCTTATTTTCCACAATTAACTTTTCTTCTTGTAATGTACCTCGAGAATCTTTTGAATAAATATAGTCAACAGTTTGATTATCAAAAATAAAAGTGTATTCAAAAGTTAATAATTTAGATTGACCACTTGCATAAGCATAATTAGCTAAATAAGTTGGACTTTTAAACTTTTGAGTTAAATGATAAACAATATCAAACATAGCAAGACTAAAATTGCTTTTACCACAACCATTTTGTCCATAAAGAATTCCATTTTTTACAATATTGTTTTTTATTGCAAAAGTATTAAAATCATAATTACGCGTTCGTGTTAAATTGATTTCTATTCTCTTATCGAAACCTCTAAAATTTGTAACAGCAAATTTAGCAAGCATAGTATCAACCTCTTAAGTATTTACACCTATTATCGACAAAATATATAAAAAAATCAAGCATTGCCGTAATTTTTTTACGGCATAATAATAAAAACTTAAAAATATAAAAATAATTATAAAAAAAAGATACAAAATTTGTAAAATTTTTAATGATTCAAAAAATCAAATATACGAAAGATTTTTCATTGTACTTCACAAAAAAAATCATATTCAGACTTTTTCTCAAGTTTTTTTATATGAATTATTTCTGTTTGTACCCCTGTTTTATCTATAAATTGCATACGAGAAGTACAAAATTCAATAGTTTTAAAATCTTTACTTTTTATCTCTATACTTTCTGTTTTGTTTGATAAATCTTGATTTACGATATAATCTCTCTTTTTTTCAATAGTTTCTTTTATTTCAACAATGTTATAATCTACTACTATCATTGTTGAAGGATTCTCAAATAAAACAATCTGCTGTTTTTCAGGAATGATTTTAAAATGTTTTTTGTTTAATGCTACATCTTCAGCAACAATTTTTATGAAAACTAAAATTAAAATAACAAGAACAAAAAAAATTATTAATTCCGTACGCATTAAAAACTTTTTAGTATGTTTTTGTGAATCATTATTATTCAAATCATCTTTTCTTATTACAAGAAAAGATACTAAACTTGCAATTAAAGAACATACTGAAAATATAGAAGCTAGAATCAAACCCAAAAGAATCAAGTATTTCAACGATCTAACTGAAAAGGCAAGATAAATAACACAAGATGCCACAAACCATAAAAGAAAAAAGAATGAAACAAATTTTTTCAAAAAATCTATTATCCCTTTCGAATTGGAAAAAATCTCTACAGAATAAAGATACATACTAAAAATACTTCCGTATGTAAACAATCCTACAATTGCCTTATAGATTAAGAACTTCCAATTAATATCTAATTCACTTAATCTAAGATTATAAACAGCATAAAAACAATCCTGATAATAAAACACGAAAAAAACTGATATTACGATTATAACATCTTTGATAATGTTATATCCACCTGAATATTTACTAAAAGATTTTACTTTATATTTCAAACTTAGTGTCTTAGTTTCCATAATAAGTTACTCCCTTTTTTCTAAAACCCCAGTATGTATTTTTGAAAAATACAACTTCCTCTTAAAGAATACCAATTTCTTCCAATATTTTTTTATTCATTTCTTTTCGTTCTTTATCAAAAATCCAACCCCACTTATTAAAATATTTTATGGCTGATTTTATATGTTGAATTAACATTTTTTTACTCTTATAGGATTCTTTTGCATGGTCATGAATAATTGAAACATGAGGATAAAAAATTGTTTTACTAACTTTATGAATTCTCCGCATTAAATCAAAATCTTCAAAATACATAAAGAATTTATCATCAAAATATAAGTTATGTTCTTTTAAGATTTTACAATTCAAGAACATAAAACAACCACTTAAACAAGGAGGATTCATAATCTTGTCATATCCAGATTGTTTTAGAATATATCTATCATTTTTTTTTTCTGTTTTTTTTGTTTTTGGTAAAAATCTTCTGAATATCAAATCACTAGGAGTTGGCAATAATTTACATAAATATTGTAATTCACCATTTGGATAAACCACTTTGGGAAGAATATATCCCACATCTTGATTTTCTGACATATAATTTGTTAATTCTAGTAATACATTAGGTTCAAATCGTATATCAGGATTTAAGACAACATGATAATCAGCACCAACTTCTAGAGATTTTTTTATAGCAATATTATGGCTTGAACCATAACCTGTATTATCATGAGGTATGTATTCTATTAATGGGGATATATCTTTTACATAAGAAAGTTCATCTGTTGGAGAATTATCAATTATATAGATTTTATCCACACAATTTGAATCTAAAACAGACTTTAGAACTGTTTCAATTTGATTGCGAGGTGTTTTGTATAAGACTATTGAAGTTGTTAGCATTTTTTATCCTTAGTAAAAACATTTGTTAAAATAATATATCTATCCTTTATTCTATCACTTAGTTTTCTTTTAGACTTATTAGAAGACTCACTAACATTATTTTCATGGCGTCTATAAAATAATAATTTTTCTTTTATGAACTTTATTTTAAAATTATTAAATGCTGCAAAATTACCAATATACATATCATGCATTGGTAATTTTTGAGGAAATGGTAAAACAGCATTGAGCAATTTTCTTTTTACGACCATACAACAGCCATGATACCCATTTTTAACAATATTCTGCCATTTTCCATATTTAGTATTATTAACTTTAAAGAAAGAATCATGTGTTATATTTAAATTAGAATCTGTTATATATGCATCATGAATAATTAAATCATAATCATCCATATATGACAAACAAATTTCAACTTTATTTGAACTCCATTTATCATCTTGGTCACACAAAAAAACAACATCACCATTTGAATGTTTTAATGCGTTTTCTAAGTTATATATTGTTGAACGAAATCTATTATCTTTTAACAGTTTTATTCTAGAATCATAATAGTTTTCAATAATATCTACAGTTTTATCAGTACTACCATCATCTGAAATAATAATTTCATCATCATTCGAAAGTTGAGGCAATATTGAGTCAATTTGTTCTTTTATAAATTTTTCACCATTATAGGTTGCCATACATACTGAAATCATAAATACCTCATTTTAATTTTATTAATTCAGTAAAAAAACTAAGTTTTCTATGAATAAATGTTAATTTAAGAGTTCTCTTAAATAAAATTATCTTGTAATTTTGTTTTGGAAAATATTTATTATAATAAACTTTTGCATCTTTAATAAAAATTTTGAACCTATTGAAATCTTGTTCAAAAGTATTTTTTGTTACTCCTGAAAAATTTTGATTCAACACAACATCAAAACAAAATCCAATTATAAAATTATTTTCTTTTATTTGTTTTACAAAATCATGATCTACAAAATCTAAAAATAATGTTTCATCATATTTTAATTTTGAAAAAACAGATCCTTTTATACACATTCCAGAATTTATAAAAGAATATTCATTTATTTTATCATCTTTCACATCGTTAACAGATTGAATATGATAGTTATATACCCCATTAGATAAACTTGGAGACATTATACCTTCAGAATCTTTTACGATAGGACAAATGATATCGACAGAGGGATTAGATTCAATATACGCAATATATTTATTAAATATATTACTATCAAAATCTGTATCTTGGTCAAGAATAAGTATATAATCGTCATTTCTAGGTTTTATTATTTCTATGGCTTTATTATATGCCCTAGAAATTCCTTTATTTCCTTGCATATCTATATAGACAAATTTATTAAAACTTTCATTTGCATACAAGTTATTCGATTTTTTTATAGATTTATCTGTTGAATTATCGACGAATACAATATTGTCAATATTACGAATTGAAATACTTTTTATGAAATTATTGTATATAACAATTATTTTGTAAATTTTCACTGTGTTTCTTTCCTGTATTTGAAGTTAATAGTATATAGATAGTTAATACTAACATTCCTGTAGAGTTAAAAATCAAAGGATTTAGAGCCGCGGAGATAACATATAGAACAAAGGGTATTACATATGTTTTGCTCAATGATTTATTTTTATTGTACAGAAAACAAAACATAACAATTACAGTTCCAATTATACCCCAATATCTAACCATATCCAAAAAAGTTACTTCAGTTTGCCATGTAATACAGTTAAAACCAGAAGTATAGTAAGAACTACCAGTACCATTACCAATCAACAATATATGAGGTTGTTCTGATATCAGTTCATAAAACGAAATTATATGATTTATTTTTATTGAATTTGATTTTTCTTTAGTATCAAAAACATTAGTAGATGTTAATAAGAAAAGTAAACCCAAAATTGCTACAATCGTTAATAGAAAGAAAAAATGTCGATATGTTTTCAATCTCATATTGCATAAACATATTAGTAATAAAGAAATATAAGAAAATAAAATTAACCCTCGGGAAGCTGAAAATAAAATCCCCATACCAAGAATAAATAAATAAATAAAAGATGAGATTTTCTTATTATCACAATATTCTATAAAATATAAAGAAAAAGGAATTATTAATATAGGCGATGTTCTAAAATGTATCATAAATAAATTTATAGATCCAAACTGTCGAGTTCCCCAAAACCCAGAATCTAATGCTAAAAACAAGGTTTGAATTCTTTTTACAAACGAATTAGAAACAAAAGTTGCAAATACTGATATAACAACAATTAAGGATAAACATAAACCAACATGTTTAATAACATTTAAATAATCTATCGAATTATCCAACAATAAAATTAATAATAATGGCACACAGGATGCAATTAAAAAAATATAGTTGGAATGTTCATCATTGATTGAGAATAATGTGCCTAATAGTAGAACTATGAAAATAATTAATATTCTAAATAAATTTAAAACATAAATTTTCTTATTGTAATTCAATAAAAAAACAATCAAACATATGCAAACTAACAGTGCAAAAATCAATTTCTTACTAACCAAAAAATCTGCAGCAGGGAACAAAACAACAAAAAGAGAATACAAATAAAACAAAAAAGATATAATTTTTTTCATTTTTTCCTATAAAAATTCAATTATTATCCTTGTATTATAACATCACACCATTTACTAAGAGAATACTTGTCATATATCTCTCTAGGTAATTCTTTATACGGACTAGAAAAAAAACTTTCTGGTATTTCAGGATTTTTTCTATCAATTATACATACGTTTTGTTCATCATAAAAATCATAGTTTTTTATATTTAAATTTGTAGTTATAATTTTACACTTAGAAGCTAAAGCCTCAATAGTTCTAAGAGTTAAACCTTTTTGAGATGGAAATTGTATGTCTAGTACAGAAAAAGCACGTTTCATATTTTTTACATTTTTATCCAATGGTAATGAAAAAATCGAGTAGTGTATACCATATTTTTTATTACAAATTAATCTAAAAAAATATTTAAAATAATAAAAACGACCTGTTAATATATAAAAATATCTATTTTTACAAAATTGAGTCTCTGCTATTTTTTTTATAATATTTATTCGATCTGAATGTAACCAATAGGAACCATAAATATCTATTGATTTGTTATTACTATCTCTTAAACAAAAATCATCTAAATAAAACAAAGGTAAGAAGTTAAAACCATATTTTTCACAGTCAATACTATCAAAACTAAAAATCGTATCATAAAACTTTTTTACAATATTAAAATTTTGTATTCGCTCAACATCATCCCATAAATACAATACAAACCTTGCATTTTTATTCAAATTACGCAAACCCAGTAAAAACTCTTCTGTTAAATAACGACCAACAATTACAATAACTTCATTAAATTCAAAATCTTTAATTTGTGTTAAAATTTTACGCTGATGATTAAGATTCTGTTTTTTATATTGTTCATCAGAAATAAAACGACTTTTACTCTTTTTAGTATCTTTAACTAAAAACACCTTATGACCAACATCTTCAAAACCTTTTTTTATTTTATCATCATAATCATGAAAATTCATACCAACTAACAAAACATTCATTAATTAGTCTCCATTATATTTCTTATCTTAGAACAATCACCCCATACAGCTAGGCTATCATAAGGTCTATCAGGGAATGCTCCATATTCAAGTTTTATATCAAGATTATTATCTTTTATAAATCTTTCGACTCTAGAAGAAAGACTTTCAGGTTTACCACTACAGGCATTAATTATACCAAATTCCGAATTATTTAACACAATTATAGCAACTTGTTTACAAAAGTCGTCAAAATCTAAAAAATCATATTGATTTATTCCAGATGTAAAAGGAAATATTTTCTTTCCATCATTAGCAGCTTGAATTAATTTTGAAAAAATAGAACAACCTTTTTCAGTATTATCAACAATATAGAAACCTCGAACCCATTGTAATTTAGTGCAAGTGCCTTTTACTATTAATTGACACATTTGCCGCAAAGAATTTTTTGCAATTCCATACAGAGACAAAGGATTACATGGTGTATTCTCATTTATACTTCCTTCATGAAATCCAACTTCATGCATACTTCCAAGCACAACTAATTTTTTAACTCCACCAGATACCATTTTTTTTAGAAATTCATAATGTTTTGGCAAATCATTTATATGATTCTCAGAAGCATGTTTAAAACCATCTCTCCAAGCCAGATGCAAAACAACATCAGGTTCTCCATAATATTCATAGGGAGTATCAATTTCAAATAAATTTCCGGCCTTAGATACTACATGTGGATAGTCGTACAAAAAATCTGTAAAATCAGATGCAATAATATCATTGCCCTTTTTAGAAAGTTCCTTTATTATTCCGTGTCCCATAAAACCATTAGCACCAGTAACCAAAATCTTCATCAAGTTTCCCTCAAAATTTAAAAAATCAATAACAAAAACTATATATATTTTATTATTTTTGCTGGAATTCCAGCTACAACAGCACGATCGGGTACATCATGTGTTACAACAGCATTAGCACCGACAACACAATTATTACCTAATCTAACTCCGGGCATAATTCTTGCACCTATACCAATGAAAACTCCATTACCAATCGTTGTTTTTTGTACTTTCAACTCTGCATCGTGTACACGAATCCCCGATATGAATTGATGATTACAATCTGCAATATAAACAAATGCAGAAAACATACAATCAGAACCTATTATTAATTCACTAGCGGCAATTATGTGGCAATTTTGTTCAATCGTTGTTCTATCTCCAATAACCAATTTCGGATTCAATTTTACTCCTGCATACTCAGAAATAGCTTCAATTCTTGCATCATTTAAAATATGAACACTGTCTCCAATACGTATGAACCTTTTTCCAATAATTCTCATTGGTTTTATAATTTTAGATTTTCTACCTTTTGCTCCATAAAACAAATTATTTTTCATTATTTCAATTTTATTTTTCAGATATAGAAATATTTTAGCTATAAATTTTATCATTTCCTTCACTTTTGTAAAACAGATTTTATATTTTTATGTATTCTATAAACCATACCATATATCACAACTACTATTATATAAAAAATAATTTTTATTACAACAACAGTAATTCTATTAAATGAAAAATTCACAAAAGAAATCAACGAACTAAAACAAAATAACAACATAGCAACTAAATCTTGCCAATTATTAAAAAACTTAATTCTTGTTACTATTTTCAAAAAAATATTCATAAATAAATATGAAATCGACAAAGCAATAGGAGCTGCAATTACTCCCACTTTTGGAATTAGTAATAAATTTAGAACTAAACTAATCATAGCACCTAACATAGTAGAAATACCACTAATAACAGATCTTTTTTCAGCTGTCAAAACACATCCCATAAGTAAATTTCTTCCTGAAAAAATTACACCCACTAATACAAATGGAACATAAGAAGCAGCTTTATAAAATTTTTCACTTGCAACTATCATTAAAGCTTCTTCTGAAAAAACAGCAAGTGCTAATGCACCTACATACAAGGCAAAATTATATATATTGTTCATTTTTGTCATATAAAACAAAAATGATGTTTGATTTGAATCATCTGAGTATTTTTGAAATACATTTGGTTCTATAGCTTTATAAAAACTTTGTATTATCATATTCATTGCCATTGCAATCGTATATGCAATATTATAAATCCCAATTATTTCTAAACTTACATATCGTTCAAGAATAATTCTATCAATACTAGTAAGTGCTAGATAAGAAATAGCACCTGGTAAAAGAGGTAGTGAAAATTTCAATGCAGATTTTATTTGCTTTAAATCTAAATTTATTTTTCCATGTTTAAGAATAATGGAAAAATAAATAATAGCAAAAGGTAATAAAACAACTATACGACCATAATACTGGCTCATTAAACCAAAACCACAAACAGCAAGCATTACAAATGTAATAACATATTGCAATACACATCTTGTGAGTGATATACAAACAAATGTTTTTGCATTTTGTTTTACCCTATAATATACCATTGGAATAATAGAAAAACTTTCTAAAAAATTATTAAAAACAGCTAATCTAAAATAAGGTTTCCAAGGTACAGAAATATTAGTAATATCAATTATTTTGGGACCAAATAAATTTAATAAAACTAATACAAAAATATTAACTAAAGCTATAAAACAAAAAATATTACCAATCATCTTTTGTTGCTCATTTTCATCTTTACATTCAAAATAAAATCTTAATACATAAGAATTCAAAGATAAAGTACAAAAAACATAAATAAAAGAAATTACAGAATTTGTATACGAAAGAATACCATAGTCAGCAGGTGAAAGAAATCTAGTAAAAATAGGCATCATTAGAAAACTAATAATACGGGGAACAACTTCACCAACTGTATATAAAATAGTATTTGAAAAGAGTTTATTTTTCACTTTCATAGAATTTACAATCCTAATTGATTTAGAAAATTCAAATTATTTTCTTTATCAAATTTTTCATAATATTTATCTTTAGATTCACACACAGGTTTATTAAGTGAAAAAATAAAATCCATAACATCATTTACAATATACAAATTAGGATCATCAAAAACGTCTTTATGTGATAAATATTCTTCATTTGCTGAATACAACAACACTTTTTTATTATTATTTAAAGCTTGAAAAACAACTGTAGAATGTATTACTAAAACATTATCTGTCATTGATAATAATTCAAGTACATTTTTTTCAAAAAGAACTACTTCAAGATTTTTAAAATTTTGCCATTTTGTTTTTATGGTTTTAAATTCATTTTTCTGATTAGAGTGTAGTTTATAACAAATTGAACCATTATAACCAATTTTAAATAATTTTTCCAAAAACTTATCAAAAATTGGTGTATGTTCAGAATTACTAATTATAACAAAACTATAACATTTTTCATGTTCCATATTTTCGTTTGTATATGAGTAATAAGAATTACCACTTGAAAAAATAGTAACTCCTGGAAAATTAATTCTCTGCTTCCAATACTCAGACCAAACAAAAAGATAATCAGCTGCTATAATATTTTTCGATGAAAAACCTTTAGGATAAAAATACGCTGGATGTGACATACCTATTTCCCCATGTTGAATTTCAGATATCGGTATATGCAATAACTTCGCAGCCTTTATCATTCCCTTATGTATACCATTTTGAATAAAAAAAATACTTTTGGGCTTCAATAAATTAAAGTAGTACATGTAATAAGACATTTCTATATAATAATCAATAATTCTGTTATTATAAAATGATAAATCCAAGGAAATACCAAAATAATTATTTATTTTGGTAACAAAAAAATCTGAAAACAAATTTTTTTTGTATTTTTTTATTTTTTTTACTATTTTTTTATAACAACTGAAAACATAATTTGTATAAAAATATGTTTCAATACAAAAAAAATCATTTTTATATAACTCATAAAAATCTAAAGTATTGACATCTACAAATTTATCATTTATTTTATACCGAGAACATTGGAACAATATTCTTTTTCGTTTATTTTTTAGTATAATAAAAGGAAATTTTATAAATTCAAATATACAACTAACACTATTTTTTAGAAAATTTAAAATTGATTTCTTCTTTTCGTGTTCTTTTTTTGTTTCAAAAGAACTGTTATATACACATATCAAAAACAAATCATGTCTAAAAATATCCCAATACTGTAATTCATTTTCATTCAATGACAACTCAAAATCAAAAAATTTCTTTATTTTATCATAAAAATCCATAAAAAACGATTCCTATTTTTTCGTCATAAATTTAATTGGTTCACCAAAACTATAATCTCTATCACTTACTTTACCTAATAACTCGGACAAAAACTTTGGACTACAACCATCACCAGGACGAACAGACTTAATATTTTCTTCAGAAAAAAATTCTCCTTTTTTGATATCTTTACATGCAAATAAAGAACGAGAAAATTTTCTATTATTTTTCATCTTTTCAGATAATTCATAAGAAACATAACCAAGTGTAGCTTCCGTTTCACGAATTCTTGTGACCATTTCTGAAAACTCATCTTTTGTCATAGAAAATGCAGCATCAGGTCCACCTATCGAACGGTCGATAATAAAATGCTTTTCTATGACTTCTGCACCTAAAGCAACTGCTGAACAGGCAGCAATATTTCCATTTGAATGATCGGACAAACCAACTTTACAAGAAAATCTTTTTTTCATATCTGGTATTGTCAATAGATTAGCCTCGTTTAATGGAGCAGGGTAAGAAGAAGTACATTTCAATAGAGTAATATCATTATTACCATTTTTTCTACAAGCATCAACAGCTTCTTGTATTTCATCCATTGTTGCTATACCTGTAGACATAATCATGGGACGACCTTTACTCGCCGCATACTCAATTAAAGGAATATCAACTAACTCAAATGAAGCTATTTTTATAATAGGATTATTTAATTTTTCCAAGAAATCTACCGCAGACTTATCAAATGGTGTTGAAAAAATAGGAATATCTATACTTTGAGCATATTCAAATAATTCTTCATGCCATTCCCAAGGTGTATAAGCTTGTTGATATAACTTATACAATGTTGTACCATCCCACAACGTTCCTTGCTTTATCTGAAAAAATTCATTATCACAATTTAAAGTAAGTGTATCCGCGGTGTAAGTTTGAATTTTCACAGCATCAGCACCTGCATCTTTAGCAGCCCTTATCGAGTCTAAAGCTATTTGTTTATTTTGATTATGGTTTGCAGATAATTCTGCAATAACAAACACTGACATATTTAAAACCTACTGTATTATATTTCTTACTATCCTTTAAATTAAACACTGTTTACAATTTTGTGTTAAATTTATATGTATTAACGGTAGAAACCAATTCAAATTCCATGTTAGAAAACAATTTATTAGAAGCTATATTATCATCCTTCACTTCTGCAATAATAAATTTTATATTTTTCCAATTATTCTGTAATTCACAAATCCCTAATCTTATAAAGTCTTCAGAAATATGTTTTCCACGAAAACTCTCAGATATACTCAATGAAATAACACATTCTTCTGAATAAATATCATTTCTTTTAAATCTAATCTGCCCAACAAATGAATCACTTTCAAATACTAGAAAAAAAAGAGTATTCTCATCTTCAACAGTTGATTTATACCATTTGCAGTGAGATTCATACGAAATTATCTCTTGATTAAAGGAATTACGTCTAACAATCGGATCATTAGAAAGAGTAAAAACAAAGTCACAATCATCTTTTGAATTAAATGCTTTTCTTATTGTCATATAATCAACCTTTATTTAACAAAAATGTTCTTTTTAAAAACACAGTGTCATTTTTTACTTCGTTTAGATTATTGATAGATTCTCTTTTAGCTTCATTTGTTACTAAACTATTATCATCTATAATTGCAACCAAATCACCTAGAGGATAAGAGCCTTCCCCATAATGTAAATGCGAATCCAATTCACTAGAAAAATTTCCATCTGTAAGATGGTATACTCTGGGCTTTAATTGCTTTAATTTTTTTATGAAATCAAATGGATCAATTTTAAGAGAATTAGCAGCACAGATAGCATGACCAAAATCAAGACAAAATCCAACACTTCTACCAAGTCCTTCTATTATGAAATTTAGTCCATCATAATCACACCCTACACAAAAACTACCATCAATCCCACGAATAGGCTTATTTTCAATCAAGAAACGCTCATCAGCAAATGGTTTTAACTGTTTAATAACTTCATCAGAATTCCCGTTTACTCCAGAATGAAAAATTATATATTCAGCACGCAATATATCTGCAAATTTGATAGACTCTTCAATTTTCTTCACATTTTTTTCACGACTATTTTTATCTGCTAAATTTAATCCAGCAACTGAATGTGGTGCATGAACTCCAAAAGGTATATTAAATTGTTTCCAATAGGAAATTGTATCATTATAAGTATTTGGAATAGTAAAAAGCTCAATATACTGAAAAACACCTTCATTATAAAAACTAAGAATTTCTTCTGTATATTGAGTATCTTTACAGCTTATTTTTAAACCAATATTAATCATCAAACGCCTTTATAAAAGTAAATAAAGGATACTCTTTTCCACCAAATCCTTTTTTATATTTCGATATAGAAAGTATTTTACTATCTATTTCTTTTTCTTTAAAATTACAAGTATAATAATTCCATCCTGTCTCATAGGTAGTAACCCCATGCTCAATCATATATCGCATTGCTTCACCTTGAACAGCATACCCAACACGTCCTTTTAATAAACTAGAATCAATCGTTGCATAACTTCCATAATATGCTCTATCCTTGTATAACATAAACCAAGCACCAGCTACATATTTTTGTAACTCATTATGCCATATAAGAACTAAAAAGCCATACCCCATTTTTATCCAATCATAAGTATCTTTCCATGATGCTTCAGACCTTGTTTTTCTTCCAGAATCAATAAAATGAATTTTTTGAAAAACACCCATACTAGCATCATAATCCGATAAATTATCCTTATCAAAAATATCAACTCTAAACCCACCGTCTCTAAAAACTGATTTTATATCAGCCTTATGCCCTTTTCTCATATCTCTAAGCACTACATCAATTCCATTTCTTAAATCAATAACAGTAGTAGTCTTCATATCTAGAGAAAAACCGAAAGGTAATAAATTAAAATCATCAAATTGATTGTATATATCAGTCTTTATAAGAGGATCTATAAAAAATCTTGCTATTTTAATACCATTTTCTTGACGCAATTTATCTATAAAAGAATAAATCTCCTTTACTAACCTTTCTCTTTGAATATCTTGATTGTCATTTTTTATTGCCCAAATTGGGATAGGAGTGTCATAATTTGCAAACTCGTCAAAATCTCTATCTGAATATATATATTGAGAAATCAAGGGAACAATAGCTACAACTTTGTTATTCTGTCTAACTAAAAATGACAAATTTCTAGAATTAGAATCTTCTCTACAATCCAAAATATACTTCATCCAAAAAGTTGTATGCCGAAACCATGCAGAGTCATTAATTAAACAAAAATCATTCCATTCTTGCTCATTTTCTTTTGACAAAAACTCAAAATCCATATTTCCCACCTACTTAATATTTCTCTTAAATACAGGATCTACTTTTCCGCCATTTAAAATTCCCTCTATACTATTTGCATCAACAGCTTTTCTTATTAAAGCAAAAGCTTTATCTGTTGCATCTAAATATGCTTTGGCTTCTTTTTCTGTATGAGAACCATTTAAATTATAAATAGCGAACACAAGAATTCCATTTTCAATCATCACTTGTGAATAAATTGACTGTATATCTAAATAAGAAAGATTTCCACAACCATCAAAAGCAATACCACAATGAGCAGGCATTCCACTTACAGAAAGAACATTTTGCAACATATACTTTTGAATTAACTCCTCAATTCCTTCTTTTAACATTGTACCTATTTTGTTTATATGTTTATAATAACCAGGTTTTTCTAAAATTGAAATTGTTGCTAAAGCAGCTGCCATCGGTACACTATCACCTCCAAATGTAGTAGAAACAAAAACACCTTCTTCAATTTGTTGCAACAAATCTTTTCTACCAACTACAGCAGATATTGCATAACCATTTCCCATACCTTTTCCAAAAGATGCCAAATCTGGTATCACACTATACAATTCTGAAGCACCACCTAAAGCATATCTAAAACCTGATACTACTTCATCAAAAATTAATAACGCACCGTATTGGTGTGTTAATTCTTTTAAAGATTGTAAATAACCATTATCTGGACCATTTGATTGAATTGGTTCAAGAATTACAGCTGCTACTTGACCTTTGTTTTCTTCAAGTTTTGCTTTTATATCTGCCAAATCATTATATTTAAAAGTCTTTGTTAATTCACAAACAGCTTTAGGTACACCTTTGTTATTCTCACTAGCACCAATTGACCAATCATGCATACCATGATATCCACTCATAAGAATTAAATCGTGTCCCGTGTATGCACGAGCAAGACGAATAGCAGCAGTAGTCGCATCTCCTCCGTTCTTTACAAATCTAACCATTTCAGCACAAGGTATAATTTGACAAAGTTTTTCAGCTAATTGTACTTCCAACTCCGACTGCAAAGAACCACTTGAAAACTTTTTCACTTGTTTAATTACAGCTTTATTAACTATTGGATTGTTATATCCTACTGTAATTGGACCTAACGCACACATATAATCAATAAATTTGTTTCCATCAACATCATAAATATAGCATCCTTTTCCATAATCCATAAAAGAAGGTGCCACACCTTTGCAAAAATATCGATATGACTTACTAAATGTCTGTGATGCAAGAGGAGAAACCTTAATTTCTCTCTCTAATAATTCATTTGATTTTCTAAAACTATGCATTTAAATTACCTCTAATTAATTTATATTTTAACTCAGCCATTTTCCAATCTTCTAAAGTATCTATGTCTTGACACTCTGTTTCATCAATTATGTATGGTACAGTTTTATTTGGGACCAAAGTCCTTTCTTTTAATAAGGAATCAACCTTACAAATATAAAACATACCAACATCAAAGTAAGCAAATTCCAAATCTTGTGATCGTTTTTTCATTAACTCTACATCATTAGGAACAAGATAACCATCTTTAATTTTCATAGCCCATTCTATAGGGGAAGGAAATTTACAAACAGGCTGTATTGCTATAGCCTTTTTACTTTTAAATTCTTCATAAGACTTCTTTAACGTATCAGAAGTTAAAAATGGAACACAAGGATAAATACAACAAACCTCATCAAACTTTTTTCCTATTTTTGCATACTCTAAAAGAACTTCTTCAAGCACATCATATGTTGTTGCATAGTCATTTGCAGTTTTATCGCTCCGCATAAAAGGAACACTTGCACCATACTTTTTTGCTGTTTCAGCTATTTCTAAACTATCCGTAGAAACCATTACATCATCAAATACACCGGAAGAAAGTGCTGCATCTATAGCATATACTATCATTGGCTTTCCATAAAATTCTTTTATATTTTTTTTAGGAATACGTTTTGAACCACCACGAGCCGTAATTATTGCTACTATACTCATTTTTTCACCTGCCACAAAGAAGGATTTATATATTTTTCATCAGTCACAACAAAATTCGTATAATCTATATCACGAACATTACTATTGTACGCATTAATGATTTCTTGAAACTCTTTTAACTTAGTCACACCTAAAACAATTTTATCTACATCTAATTGCTTTTTCACAAAATCAATAGCATAATTTATTTTTGGATTAGGAATAGAATTTATTTTGTCTTGTATCTGTCCAAAATACGTTGGTATTTCACGCATCAACAACAAACCTTGAAGAAATGTTGATCTTGTATGAACCTCTACATTTTTTTCTTTTAATTTCGGTAACAAACTTACAAAACGTTGATCTAGAATATTTAGCGGAAATTGTACAATTTCAATAGGATATCTATCTAATAAATCATTTAGAACAATAGGGGAATATGCACTTACACCAATTTTTTTTACCATCCCTTGATTCTTATACATCTCGAATTGTTTCCAAGAGATATCATTACATTCGTTTTCACGGTGAAACATTAACCCGTACAAACTAGATAAGTTTAATTTTTCCAATGAAGTTTCAAGTATAGCATTACCCATTACTTTTGTAATAATATTAAAACTAGTTAAATCAAATTGTCCCAAAACAGATTCGCTTTCCCCATATCCTTGTGCAGTATCTAAAGTTGTAATACCATTACTTTTGCAACATTCCAATATTTTAGCTACTTCTTCAATAGAAACCTGCCCCTCTTTGTTAGAGACACCATAATTCATTCCAAATTGTACAGTTCCTAAAGCAACTTTCATTATTCTATAACTTCCTTAACAGCTTTTATCACCATCTTCACATCTTCATCACTAAGACCAGGGTATAATGGTAAAGATAATTCTTGTTCATAGTACTTTTCTGCATTTACAAAATCGCCCTCTCTATACCCATATTTTTTCTTGTAAAATGGTTGCGTATGAATTGGTATATAATGAACTTGAGTTCCAACCCCACGATCTCTTAATTCTTGCATAACTTGACTTCTACTCTTACCCAAAGAAGCAAAATCAATTTGTGTAACATAAAGATGAAAACAAGAACATACATTATCAGGTTCAACCGGAATCTTAAGATATTTCATTTTGGAAAATGCATCATTATACTGTTTAATTATTTCTCTTCTTCTTTTTTTAAAAGAATCTAACTTTTCAAGTTGTGAACACCCCAGTGCCGCCTGCATATCAGTCATTCTATAATTAAATCCCAATGATTGCATTTCATAATACCAAGGACCTGGATTTTTTGTCAATTTTCCTTCATCTTTTGTTGTTCCATGACTTCTAAGCATCAAAAGTTTCTGATACAATTCTTCATCATTAGTTGTAATAGCCCCACCTTCTCCTGTAGTAATAGTTTTTACAGGATGGAAACTAAATACAGTCATATTAGAGTACTTACAATTGCCAACATAAGAACCATCGGCATATTGGCTACCAATCGCATGTGCGGCATCTTCTATAATGTAAAGTCCATGTTTTTTTGCAATTGCATTTATTTTAACCATTTCACAAGAAAGCCCTGCAAAGTGAACAGGTATCAATATTTTTGTTTTATCTGTTATTTTCTTCTCAATTTCCAAAGGATCAATATTATACGAAATTGGATTAATATCTGCAAAAATCGGCTTAACATTATTATAAATCATACAATTACTTGAGGCTAAAAAAGTATTAGGAGAAGTAATACCCTCAGAACCATTTTCTATTTCTAAAGCAGCTACAGCAATGTGCAATCCTGCTGTAGCATTACTCACAGAAACACAATACTTAGCTCCTGTAATTGAACAAATTTTTTGTTCAAATTCAGATACAAACGGACCTTGTGTAAGATAATCCGATTTCAAAACTTTCAACACAGCAGAAATATCTGTTTCGTCTATACATTGATGACCATAACCAATCATGATTACTTCTCCATTTTATAATAACAAGATATTAAACAAACTTTATTGTCTTAAATATTCCCAACTTTTTCTTTATTATCTTCTATCCATTTTTGTAACTGAGGAATAGACATCCATTCTGTATTATTATCAGATGTGTAACTAAATCCCTCAGCAACTCGTTTTCCACCTTTTATCATTTTTTCAATTGTATTGTATTCACAAATTTGTGGTAATATTTTAAAATGTTCCGGATATTCATAAGTATAGAAAGCATCCTCTTGACTAATCATAGCTTCATGAAGCTTTTCCCCTGGTCGAATTCCAATTTCAACGTGCTCAACTTTATCATTAACTGCTTTTGCTATATCACAAATATTCATAGAAGGAATTTTCTTTACATAAATTTCACCGCCTTCCATATCATCAAAAGCATGCCAAACTAATTCTACACCTTGTTCCAATGAAATCATAAAACGAGTCATTCTTTTATCTGTAATCGTTAATTTTCCCGATTTTGCAGTTTCCATAAAGAATGGAATTACAGAACCTCTACTTCCCATAACATTACCATAACGAACAACAGCAAACTTTGTAGACTTGCCACCTGAATAAGAATTCCCTGCTACAAATATTTTATCTGAACAAAGCTTTGTTGCACCATAAAGGTTTACAGGTTTACAAGCTTTGTCTGTTGAAAGAGCAACAAGTCTTTTTACACTCTTATCAATACATGCATCAATAAGATTCATTGCCCCATGGACGTTTGTTTTTATACACTCAAATGGGTTATATTCTGCTGTTGGAACAATTTTTGTAGCAGCAGCATGAACAACATAATCAACACCATCAAGAGCTCGCATCAATCTATCTTTATCACGAACATCTCCAATAAAAAAACGAACTCTATCATCTCCTTGAAACTTCTTAGCCATATTCCATTGCTTCATTTCATCTCTAGAGTAAATAATAATCTTTTTTGGATTATATTTAGCCAATGTCATTGGAACAAAAGTATTTCCAAAAGAACCAGTTCCACCTGTAATCAAAATAGTTGAATTTTGCAGCATTTTTTCTACCTCAAAAAAAATATTTTTTTATCTGATTTATTAATCAAAAAAAACAACAAGTAAATTCTGTAATACAGTAAATACCTAATATCTTTCTCTTATCAGATTTTAATCTAACTATGTTTTGTAAAAAAACAAAATAATAGTTTTATTCTAAACAACATATAGTACATTCTATCACTTCGTTCGAAAAAACACAATAAATCTTATCATTTTTCTACCTATTTTTTAAACTACAAAAATTTTTGACATTTTTTTTCAAATTTTCATCAAAAAGCATCTCAACCGTTTGTGTTCGAATAAATCTATCAAACGCCTGAATATTTAAAATATTATATTTTTTTTTTGCAATATCATTAGATGTCATCACAGGAAAGAGTCCCATAGTGTACTAATATTTATTAACTTTCATAAATACGTATTACCTTTTGTAAGAAAAATAAATCATCTTGTTGATTCAAACTAATGTCTTCCATCTTTCCACTATACAAATCATAATATATTTTTTGCAAATTTTTTTATTTTTTTTCTAAAAAAATTATTATTTTTGAATTTTTTGAACTATAATAAATATATATCCCTTGTGGGAAAAGTTATTCGTTATATAAAAGGAAACACACTATGTTCAAACTAAAAAAATCAAAGCAAATTCAAGAAAATGAATCAGGTTTAGCAGCTGGTATCGAAGAAACTCTTGATAAACTTGCTTACATTTTAACCGAAAAATGCTTTAACAAAGAAACTTGTACAAGAAAAAACAAAAAACACAACGAAGGTTGTTTAATGTTTTGTAAACGTATACAAAATTAAAACTAATAAATAGAGTAGAGGAGTTTTATCTTCTACTCTTATTTTTTTAGTTATCCATCAAAACATACAATTCAAATAATTATTTCATTGTCACATTATGTAAAAGTTTGCTTAGAAAATATATAAAAACTATATATCTTCTTCTAAAAGAATGTTTTTTGCACAAAAACTATTTATATTTTTATTTAAACTAGACAATAATAATCTATAGGAATATGGATAATTTGCCTTTTTAGGAATTTCTCTTCCAACAACTCTACAAAAATATTTGTAATCACGTCCTAATTTTTCTTTGAAAAAATCTAAAGTAACTTTTAATTGTTTACAAGCAGTATTAAAATCAATACCTTTTAATTCTACAAGATATACATTTTTATTTTCTAAACATAAACCTTTATCACATTTCTTTGATTCTACAGATTTAATTAAATCTTTATCAATTTGAAAAGTAAATCCAATTTTTTTATTTATATTTTTTCCTACCCATTTTTTTCCTTTTTCTTCTAATACAAATCTATTTCTATTATCAGGTCCAAAAAGAATTGAATTTTCAAGAAGTTTTGGAACAATAAATTTATTCTGCATTAGAAACCTCTTCATTATATAAATCATCAAATTGTTGATTTAATAGGGTCGCACAATCATCTATAACAGTTGTATCTATAATTTGATTATCTCTGTCAAAAATATCAATTATACTTCCATTTTTACATAAATACGCACAACAGTTTTTTCCGTCAATTTTATAATTTTCTTCAATATTTTTTGAATTAATTTTTGAAGCATATAACAAATTATTAATTGTACTTAAAATAAAAGGTGAATGTGTTGTTATCAACAAAGAATTTCGTACATTTTCATTCATACAACTTATCAAAACTTTTATAACTTCTATTTGTGAATTAGGATACAAATTCTGTTCTGGTTCTTCGACAATATTTGCAAAACAAATATTCAAAATTGAACTCAATTGTGACATTAATATTGTTTTATCACTTTCAGTGAAATCAGAACTTAATCCAATAGAAGCTGCTCGCTCAAATTTTTCAATAACTTCTTCTGCTTTATCTGAAAAAATTTCAGAAAAATGAGATTGTATTAATTTTTTGGCATATTCTTTATCTTTTGGACTAAAATTTTTAATTTTATTAAAAAAATCCTCAGTAACTTTTTTTGATAAATAATCAGTTATTAGAAATAAAGGTGTAAAAGATTGAAGTCCACTAGATGAATCTGAAAGTTTAACAACCGAGTTGTTTTCTTCATCTTCAATAAACCCTGTTTTGATGGTTTTGTCATAAAAATAAGAAAATCCATTAAGAGGAAGTTTTTTCTTTGTTTTTCCTAGTGCTCGACTTGCTTTTGAAAATTCTTCATAGGTAGATTCTATAGTGTAAGGTAATCCTCCTATATCATCTACTTCATCTAAAACAGAAATAAAATTACGCTCTGATGGTATGTACATAATTTTCTTTCCTGCATATTTATCAAAATCTTCATTTTTAGTGATAAAAAAAGAAGAATTTTTATATTCAAATGTTAAAAATCTTGTTTTACAACAAATATAGGTATCCATCAAGAAATAGTCATTTATTTTTTGATTTTTACATAATTTTATAAAGTCATCTGTTGTAAATTTTTCTAAGAGTCTTCTTTTTTGAATTATATCTTTTTCTAACCATAAAAGTGTTGAAATTAGTTTTGCTATAGTACTTTTACCTGTACCTTGTTCTCCAATTATAACAGTACATCGTAATATACTAAAAAAATCATCTGTTTGTGGATTGTTATAACCTGTTTTTATAGGTCCAAAATTTTTAATACATAAATTTATCATGATATACCTTAATACTTATTTTTTTAGTTATCCATCAAAACATCTATTACAGAAAACACATTCACATTATTTATTTCTAACAATCTTTTTTCAACTTCGCTTTCTGAAAGTAAATAAAGTGTATTTTTATCAATATTAATACCTTGGTCAATTTTTTTTATGTTAGAAAAAGTAAGATTATTTTTTTGGCAAGCGTATTCAAAAATAAAAGCTACATCATCTTCACCTAATAAAACAACATCTTTTACACCATTAGACTTTTTTTCTTCTATAAATTTTAAAATTAGTTCTTTGTAATCATAAACATTTTTTATAGTACGTTTTACATAGTTATAACTTCGTTTTGCAACTTCTTTTAATCCTTCAGAAGTTAAAACATACCTAATATTCCTAGCAGAAATTTTATGCATGTATAGCCAACCCTTATCCACAAAACGCTTTAATATATTATTAGTCATACCTAACGACATATTTAACGCTTTGGAAATATCACGTTGACTTGCATCTGGTGAGGAAATTAATGTTTCATGTACATTTGACAAAACTGTCAAATCTTTGGAGTTATTCATTGTAAAATTAGTAAAAGAAAAGAAATTTTAATACTGTAATAAAAATCACTTTATTTAACAGTAATCTTAACAGCTAAAAAAAGAGTAAAATGGAAAGCAATAAAAAAAACTGTGGCCGAAACACACTAGAATATTTTATTACTAATTGTTCAACTTATGAACATACTAACATACAATTAGTTACAATGCAAGAGAAAAATAATTAAATTATTTCAATAATTGAAACTTTTAGTATTTATTGTAGTTTTTCGCATTTAATTACACCTATTGACTAAATTAAAATCATAACTATACTTATATTGTATGAAATTACAAAAATTTAGGTTAATTATACTTCTATGTTTTATTTTATTCTCAGCAACCAATTTAACAGCACAAGAAAAATTTGATGAATCTTATGTAGAATTTCGTACAGCTGTATACAATAGTACAAAATCTACAATAAACGAAATTTTATCTCTATACAGTAAAACTGTCTCTCTAATAGACAAAAAAAATCTTATTGAAAATTATATAAAAAATTCACAATGTGATTACCTAATGGGAATGTATCACATAGATATTTTAGAAAATGATAAAGCAATTCAATATTTTGAAAAATCATTAGATTGGGCAAATAAAGCAATAGAAATTGAACCTACAGCTCAAGGGTATCTTGCTTATGCTGAAACATTAGCACAAATTTGTCCATTAAAGCCAACTTCATATCTTTTGGCTAATGCTTTAAAAGTTCCTTCAATTGCAAAAAAAGCGATAAAACTTGACAATAGGTTAGGAGCTGCACGATATTTAGTTTGTTGTGTAATTGTTTATGCACCAAAGCCTTTAAAAAATCTAAATAAAGGCGAAAAACGATTTAAAGAAATTCTAAAAAATGATAGATTAGACGAAGAAGATTTGTTTAATGTTTATAAATCATTAGGATATATATATTATCAGCAAAAAGATTTTTTAGAGGCTGATAAATGGTTTGATAAGGCTGCAAAGATTTATCCACATAATAAATTTTTGCTTAGTATGCAAAATAGGGAATACACAAAAGAATCTTTTGTTGATGTAGAACCTGTTATAGATACAATTTTGACGGAGTAAATTTTTTATGGAAATATATTCATTAATTTTAATTATTGTGGGCGTTTATTTTTTTATTTTTTCTCTATTGAATATCTTGAAAATAAAAAAAGATACAGTAAATTATGAACTAGAAAATCAACCTTTAGTTTCTGTCTTAATTCCTGCTAGAAATGAAGAAGATAATATAAAAAATTGTATAGAATCATTCTTAAATCAAACATACAAAAACTATGAAATTTTAGTATTAGATGATAATTCTACCGATAATACATACAAAATTGTAGAATCTTATACAAAAAAATATCCTGGAAAAATTAAACTTTTTTCTGGAAAGCCACTGCCACCAACTTGGAGAGGAAAATCTTTTGCAATGCAACAATTAATAAACTATGCAAAAGGAGAATATTTCCTATTCACAGATGCTGACACAACTCATTCTAAAAATTCAATTTCTTTAATGATGTCAAACATAATTCATCATAAAGCAGATTTAGTTTCTGGATATATTGGTCAAAAAACAAAAACCTTTGGTGAAAAAATTACAATTCCTCTAATTTATCTTTTAACAGGACTAGTAATTCCTCTATGGATGAACCAAAGATCAAAATTATCAATTTTTTCAACTGCAATTGGTCAATTTATCGGTGTAAAAGCTTCATCTTTTAAAGCCTTTGGTGGTTATGAAAAAGTAAAAAATTATACAACAGAAGATGTTTATCTTGCTCGAGAAATGAAAAAAGCAGGATTCAAAACTGTTTTTGTGGATTTCAAAGACGCAGCAGTATGTAGAATGTATACAAATTATGATCAATCTGTAAGAGGAATTAGTAAGAATATCTTTGACTTTTTAGGAAAAAATTCATTTGTTATGGCTTTTGTAGTTCTTGCAATTTTTGTATTCCTTCTTTTACCAGCACCATTATGTTTGATACAACTATTTGAATTAAAATTAAATAATATACACTATTTAGATTTTTTTACTGTTTCATTATTGATTAATATTGTTTTATCAACTTTATCATGGTTAATGATTTTTATTACAAGAAGAATTTCTATTTATGTTGCATTTATTTATCCTTTAGTACATCTTAACTTGTTATATATTGCTTTAGTTTCTTGGATTAGAAGTGAACAAGGTAAAGGCTATGTATGGAAGGGTAGATTAGTTTCATAAAAATTATTTTTAAAACAGAGGTATAAAAATGGCAATTGCTAAACACATTAAAGAACTAATGAATAGTAAAGGTTCTTCAGTTATTAGAAAAATGTTTGAAGAAGGAATTCAACTAAAAGCTAAATTTGGAGAAGATAAAGTTTACGATTTTAGTTTAGGCAATCCAGATATGCCTCCTCCAGAGAAAATTTATCAAGTTGTAAATGAAATTGCAAAAGATAATTCTAAAGATAGACATGCTTATATGCCAAATGCAGGTTATACAGAAACACGTAAAGCAATGGCAGATAAAGTTAATTTTGAACAAAATTTAACAGATGATAGTGCTTTAAATGAAAATCACGTTGTGATGTCAGTAGGTGCAGCAGGTGCATTAAACAGTGTTTTCAAAGCAATTTTAAATTCAGAAGATGAAGTAATTGTTCCTTGTCCTTTTTTTGCAGAATATCGAAGTTATGTTTCTAATTTTGGAGGAAATCTTATTCCTGTAAAAAGCAAAAAAGATTTTTCTTTGGATGTTGAAGCAATTAAAAATGCCCTAACAAGTAAAACAACTGCTGTTTTGATAAATTCACCAAATAATCCATCAGGAAAGATTTATTCAGAATCAGATATTAAAGAATTAGCCTCTGTATTATATGAACACGGAAAAAATACAGGAATAACACCATATTTAATTTGCGATGAACCATACAGAGCAATTACATACAACGGAAAAAAAGTTACTTCTGTTTTCCCTTTATATGATAATGCTGTTGTTGTAACTTCTTTTGCAAAAAATTTAAGTTTACCGGGAGAAAGAATTGGTTTTATTGCTGTAAATCCTAAATGCGAGGATGCAAAGGAATTTATCGCAGCTTGTACATATACAACAAGAACATTAGGTTATGTTAATGCTCCTGCTTTCTTTCAAAAAGTCGTAGCAAAATGCTGGAATGCTGATGTGGATTATTCTATGTACACCAATAGATGTAAAATGATTACAGAAGTTGTAAAAAATGCAGGCATTGAGTTTGTTGAACCAGAAGGTGCTTTTTATCTATTTTGTAAAGCTCCAATGCCAATTTTACAAGAAAATAAGCAATTTATCATAAACAATGGTGATGAAGAAATTTGTGATGAATTTGCATTTTGTGATCACCTAAAAAAATATAATATTTTATGTGCACCTGGTTCTGGTTTTGGTTGTCCAGGTTATTTTAGAATGGCATTTTGCGTTTCAGAAAATACAATCAAAAATTGTGCTGAACCATTACAATTAGCAAAACAATCTTGGTAAGAATTGTATGAATATCCTTATGATTTCTTCTGAGGCAATGCCTTTTGCAAGTACTGGTGGATTAGCAGATGCTGTAACATCTTTATCTTCTGCATTGATTGACAATGGTCATAATGTAAAAGTTTTACTGCCAAGATACTACGGAATTTCTAGAGATATCCTAACTTTATTTGATGGTCAATTATGTTGTACAAACGAAATTGAAGATATTTTTGTTTCTGTTTATACAGCATCAATACAAACACAAAAAAACAACACACTTGAATTCTATTTTATTGATTACGAAAAATATTTTGGCAGAGATGGAATTTATGGTACTGTTGATAATCCTAACTATGATGATAATCCTCAAAGATTTTCATTATTATGTAATAGTGCATTTCAGCTTTGTAGAAAATTAAACTGGTATCCTGATATTATGCATTCTCATGATTGGCCAACTGCCCTTATACCAGTTATGTTAAAATTTAGTGAACGTAAAACTCCCGAATTCACTAAAACAAAATCCCTATTAACAATTCATAATTTAGGATATCAAGGAATTTATAACAAACATTTATTTCCTGTTACTGGGATAGAGTGGAAATACTATTATTCTGCTGGTTTTGAAGATTATGATAATATGAACATTTTAAAAGCAGGAATTCAATGTGCAGATGCAATAACAACAGTAAGTCCATCTTATGCTAAAGAAATTTTAACACCACAATTTGGTTTTAGACTTGATTCTTTATTAAGATACAGAAATGAAAATTTATATGGTATTCTAAATGGAATAGATACTTCAAAATGGAATCCAGAAATTGATACGTTAATAGCAAAAAATTATTCTAGAGAAAATATTTTTGATAAATACTATAACAAGACAGAATTACAAAAAAAGTTTGGATTAGAAGTAAATCCTGATATTCCTGTCATAGGAATTGTTTCTCGTTTTGTAGAACAAAAAGGTATTATTGAATTATTTGCACCTAGTTTTGGTTGTATAAGTGCAATTTGTGCAGATATGAAGGTTCAGTTTGTTGTCATGGGTTCAGGAGAACTATGGTGTGAAAAGGAAGTAAAAAGTCTTGAAGAAAAAATACCTAATCTAAAATCTTTTATAGGATATAATAAAGAATTAGACCATCTAATAGTTTCAGGTAGTGATTTTATGCTAATGCCTTCTAGATATGAACCTTGTGGTACAATTCAAATGTATTGTCAAACATACGGTACTTTACCTATAGCAAGAAATACCGGTGGATTTTCTGACACGATAGAAAACTATAATGAACAAACGGGGGCAGGAACAGGCTTTTTATTCAATGATTTAACACCACAAAGTGTTTACGATACTGTAGGTTGGGCTGTTTTTGCTTGGTACAACAAATCCAATCATATAAAAAAAATGATAAAACGCGTTATGAACAAAGATTTTTCATGGAACAAATCTATTAAAGATTATGAAAAAATTTATAAAACATTACTAAAATAGACAAAAAAAGGGACTTTCTAATTAGTACTGGTCATTGTAGATGCTGAAACAAATTCAGCATGACAGAACTTTTTAGACGTCCCTTATCTAAATCTTGTCCAAAGCTTTGGACAAGATTAAAATATTTATTATTCTGTAATTTGAGTTAAATCTTTAGCATTTAACAAAATAAGATTACCTTTAGATGCAGTTACAACAACGCCTTTATCTGTAACCATAATTGGTGTAGAAGGATCAACTGTCATTCTAGAAGAATATTCCAATGTTAAATCTTGTTTGAATTTTCCTAAAGTATATTTTTCTCCATCAGCAATAACTGCGTAATAATAATTATTGTGAGTAACAATTGCAGAATCTTCGGCTATTGTCTGGGCACTTTCACCAATAATTTCCATATTAGTTCCGTCGAGAGTAACTAATTTTACAGTAGCATTTCCACCTGTTTTACCTGCAATAGCAACAAAATTTTCACCTTCTGGATATACAATTCTGTTTCTAATTACTGTAACAGGAGATTCTTTAATTATTCTTCCTGTATCGGCATCCATTTTAACTAATGTTGATAACATTTCTTTGTCTTCAGACAATTTCAAACCATAAGCAGTATTTTTTACAGCATCGTTTTTTGCTTTTTCTTCAATAACAGATTTTTGATCCTTAGCTATTTCTTTACGATCTTCTTGTGCTTCTGTTCTTTTTTTATCAGCAATTGCTTGTTGTTCTGTAGCTTCTTCTTGAGCTTTTTGAGTTACTTCTTCTTGCTTTTCAACAACTTCTTCTTGTTTTTTTACTGCTTGTTGAGCATCATCAAGTTCTTTTTTTGCTTCTTCATCTTTAGGATTTTCTTTAACTTTCTTTTCTGCTTTTGCTACTTCTTGTTTTTTATTATCAAGTTCTTTCTTTTCTTCCTCTAATTTCTTTTGTTCTTCAGTAGCTTTTTTCTGTGCAACTTGTGCTTTTTCAGTAGCTTTATCTGCTTCGCGTTCTTTTATGTCTACCAAATTTTTGCGTTCATCAATACCTTTATCATCATCTTCTTGCATTGATTCTACAACTTTATCGTCAGAAATTACTGATGTATCAATAGTGCTTAATCCACCACCAATTTTTGCTAGAGGAATAACAATTTGTGATTTTCCAGGCCATTCTTCATAATTAACTGAAAGACCTGCTTTTTCAGCTGTTAAATTATTCATAACAACTGTATTGTATTTTTGACTATATGCATTTAAATTACCACGATATACAGCGTTATAAACTGTAATAAATACAGCCAAAGTATCTGCATCTTTTTGTGAATAATCATAAGCACTTACTAAGTATGAACTAATAATTGTTCTTAAGTTTTTAATATGATCTACAGTTGCATTAGGACCAATAACAAGAATATCAGCGTCTAACTTATCCTTTTGTGTTGAATCTACAGCATGAATCACTTGGTATTTACCTGAATTACCAAAGTTTCCTGCTTTTGAAGGATCTGTTGCAACACTTCTTCCCATTGAAGCTCCAATTTCTGCAATCTGACTTTTAGCTTGCACAACATTCTGGGGTCCTGTATAGTTAATAAATACTACAGTATCACTACCTACAGATTCAAGCTCATTTCTATCTACTTCTAAAGCGAATAATGGTAAAATAGATAGAACCAAAACAAATACTAAAATTTGAAGAAAATTCTTTTTCATATAGTCCTCCATAAAATAGACAATTAATATTATACACTCATTTACATCTGTAATGCAATAATTTTTTCCATAGTTTCTCTTGTAAAATTTTTTACTTCTTCACTTAATGTTCCTGTAAGTAAATAAACTAAAATATCTTTTCCCTTATTTAACACAACAGGCTTTCCCATAAATCTACAAATTTCATACAATGTATCACAAAATTCTTTTTGTAATACTACATTACTTTTAAAATTCGATTTTCTTGATAGGATTTCCATAGCTGAAATTATTTTTCCATCGTCATAACATAATCTTCCAGCAGCTTTTAATGCCGAAGTAACAATAGAAAAATCTGTTTCATTTTCTATGATAATAGATAAAAGAGTAGTGTAACAACCAAGCCCTGTATATCCACAAGCCTCAAGAGTTTCTACAGTGTTTAATACTCCATTTTGTCCTTTTATCCTTTGTTGTTGTTCTCTAGTTTGATAATAAAAACTAATAATATCTTCAATCTCATAGGATAACTTTTTTAATATATCCTGTTCATATTCACTTGTATTTTCACTTTGAAGTAAACTAATACATTCTTTTAAAGTATAATTTTTTTGTATTTTATAATTTTTATCTTCATAGTTTTTTGGTATTATTGCATTTCCTTTATATTTTCCAGTTGTTTGAACAATTCGATATGAATTTATACACCAATCTGGAGTTGAAAAAACCAGAAATCCTGGTTCTAAATAAAATGGAAATGTAGATTCTCCGTAATAATATGTGTAATGTTTTTGTAAAATCCCTTTTCTTGTTAAACAAATTGTATCATTTTCTGTGATAAAATAATTCATTTGACCATCAGAATAAAAATCTTGTATATTTTCTAATTGTGCATCCACAAAAATTGACCAAGAAATCTTTCCTGATTGAACACATGCAATTTTATGATTAGAAAAACAAACATAAAAACTATTTTTATTTGAAAAAATGTTAATAGGAAATTCATTAGAACCATTATTGAAAGTTGAAGGCAAAATTGACCAAATTGTTTTTGCTTTATTTTCAATTAAATTGATATATCCAACCTCACCATTTGTAAATCCAACTAAAATTCCATTATCAGAGCTACAAGTAGAAGTAACTTTTCCTGTAAAAGTAATTTCTTCTAAAATTTTTCCGTATGGAGAAACTCTAAGGGCTGTAGAACATCCATTTACTTCTTTTTCTAAAATAACCAATAAAGAACCATCAGAAAATTCAGAGGTTTTTATAGATGAAGATTTCTCTGTCTCTAAAAACCATTTTATTTTTCCTGTAATGGAAAAACAAATTAAAGAATTACGTCCCCTTACAAAAAGCCTTCCATCTTTACCTAAAATCAGATTTTCAACTGGCATTTCTTCTAATTGATATTCCCAAACTGCCATACCAGTAGAGTTATACATTGTCAATTTTCCTGTTTGAGAAACTAAATACAAAGTGTCAGAATATCCAGAAATAAAATAAGGTGAACTTCTTTGAGATAAACCTTCTTGCCATAAAATTTCTCCATTATGAGAACAAGCACTTAATAATTTTCCATCACTAACAATAGCAAATCCATAAGAAGTTTTTACGGGTTTCGTTATCGCTTGTCCACCTAATACTGTATACCAAGATGGTTTACTGGAAAGAGAAATTTTATTTTTAGAAGAATTTTCATCTGAAAAAATTAAGTTATTTGTAAATAAAATTACAAGTAAAAATAAAATAATATTTCTTAATATGTATGTTTTTTTGTAACATTGTATAGTTTTCATTACATTATAAATCCTTTTCTAATATTGCTAAACTTTCAATATGATGAGTTTGTGGATAAAAATCTAATAAATAAATTTCTTTTATCTTATAACCGCAATTTACTAATATTTTTAAATCCCTAGAGTGAGTAATAGGATCACAGGATAAAGATCTAATTAATGGAATATTAGAATTACATAACCAATCTAAAACAGATTTTTCTATTCCACTTCTAGGAGGATCAATAACAACACCATCAAATTTTGTTTTAATTTTAGATGCATACTCTTTTGCCCATTTATCACCACTTATTCCGTAACTTTCGTGTTTTTTGCCTTGTAAATTTATTTCTGCTAAAGATATTGCATCTCTATTATGTTCAACAAGGACAGAATTATTAAAATTATCTAATAAAAAAGTTGAAAAAGTTCCAACTCCAGCATACATATCTAAAAGATTTTCTCCACCAAAATCTTTTTTTAATATTTCTATTGTTTTTTCTAACATTTTAACATTAGACTGAAAAAATCCTTTTACATCAAAAGTAATTTCTCTGTCTAAAACCTGTATACTCATAAGAGATTCAGGATTTAGCAATGTTCCTTCATAAATCTTTCGTTTTCCACCTGATTTTACTTTTTTCTTTGATTTTCCAACAATTTTATTTGTAGTTTTTTCTTCTAAAATAGCTCCTTTTAAACATTGATTATATCCAAAAACATGATATCTTGAAGCATTTAAAAAACAAGAATTATTTGTAAATTCCTTATCACTTAAAAGAGTGTTTATTTCATCACAAGCAACAAGACATTTATCAATCTTAATTGATTTATTAGATTTTAATTCCATTAATCCACCATTATGAAATTGAAATCTATTTCTATAAGACCAAGAATTATCACTTATAACTTTAATTTCTGGTAATTTTACATTATTATTTTCTATAACAGAAAGATTATCAAACAAAATTTCTTTTCTTAATTGAACTTGGTATTCATCTGTTGCAAACTGTAAATTACAACCACCACATATACCAAAGTATTTACATTTTGGTTCAATTCTATGAGGAGATTTTTCTAAGATTTTAACAACTTTTCCAATTTCATAATCTTTGGTGGAACTAAGAAATTCAACTTCAACGACTTCATTAGGTAATGCCCCGGAAATTAAAACTGTCTTACCTTTATTAATTCCTTCTTCAATTTTGGAAATACAATTTCCACCAAAAATTATCTTTTCAGCTTTTAATATTTGATTTTCCATACATCGTTAATATTTTATCACATAATTTATTTTTTTTCGACTATTACCAGTAACTTATTGACTTTTAGACCTTGTTTTTTGTATTCTAAATTCGTGCTTATTAGATATTCTACGGACCGTAATGGAAAGTTAGTAAAAAAAGCAGTAATATATACAAAAGAAGAACATTTAATTGAATTAAATAAAATTGATTCTGATGCAATATATATAATAAAACTGCTAAAAGATTACGGATTTGAAGCTTATTTGGTTGGTGGAGCAGTCAGAGATTTATTAATAGGAAAAACTCCAAAAGATTTTGATATTGTAACTGACGCAACTCCTTCAAAAATAAAAAAAATTTTTAGAAATTCTCGAATAATTGGTAAAAGATTTAGACTTGTACATATATTTTTTGGTTCAAAAATCTTTGAAGTTAGTACTTTTAGATCATTAGCAGACGGAACAATTGGTAATACCTTTGGTACTATAGATGAAGATGTTCAACGTAGAGATTTTACTATAAATGCTCTTTATTACGACCCAATAAAAGAACAAATAATTGACTATGTTGATGGTGTAAAAGATATAAGACGAAAATTAATAAAACCAGTAATTCCTTTAAATATTATTTTTGAAGAAGATCCTGTCAGAATGTTAAGAGCAATAAAATATTCAGCAACTACAGGATTTAAAATACCATTAAAGTTACATAATAAAATTAGAAAATCAGCACATTTACTTTCTCCAATTTCACCATCAAGACTTACAGAAGAATTGTTAAAAATCATTAATTCAGGTAATTCTTATAAGATTGTAAAAAATGCTTTAAAAACTGATTTGTATATTTATCTTCAACCATCTGCTACAGCGTTGATGTATTCAAACAAAGAATATGAAAAAAAATATTTAGAAAAGTTAAAAGAATTAGATGAATTACACTCAATTCAACCTAATGTAAGGTTAGGGGAGAAATTAGTCTTTTTAATTCAGGATTTTATATTGAATCTTACCGATTGGGATGAAGAAATCAAAACAAATAACAATTCTGGAGAACTATACTCTAAAACATGGAAACAATGTAGACATTTCGTATTACCTATGAATCCTCAAAGAACTGAACTTGAATACGCAATTAAATTTTCGCTAAAAAAAATTGGTGTAAAACTAAAAAATCCTAAAAAGAAACACAAATAAGTAGCAAAATAAATTTTTAACATCAATTATTTTTTTGTGTTATAGGTTGAGAAATCTTATCAATAACAATACTAACTTCTTCTATCAAAATTCCCGTATGTTGTTCGATATTTTTTATGATATATTGTTGCATATCGTTTATTTTACCTGAAAGTTGAGTTCCAAAAGGAACATCAATTGTAATAATAAACTTATAACCTCTATCGTTAGTTTTTATAACAAGTTTTTTTATTCTGACATCCTTATCAAACTCATCGATACAGTGCATTACCCATTGAGTTAAGGCCGCTTCAGAAATACTTACACGACCTTTCTTAGAAAATTCAGGTCTTACTACAGATTTTTCAAATCTTTTTGAGTTATTTGGAGTAACAAGATTTTTTATTGTGTTTCCAAAAGTAACACGAACTGCATTATAAAATATTTTTGGATAGTCCCGTTTTACTTCTATAGCAGGAACAGGAATAACATGTTTTCCTTCCACATTTCTTGAACGAATTGCAGTATTTATTTCTTCTTGAGTTGCTATTTCTTCAATCTTAATAATTTTTGATGGTACTGGTAATTGCAACCTTGAAGCAATTTTATTAACCATCTTTTCTGATGTTCCTAAAATAAGTATTTTTTTTATTTTTAATTTCTGGATTGTTTTAGCAATTTCATCTCTATGTTTTTTTTCATCAAATAATGCAACTCTAACTGCTCCAAGATAAGTTTTTTCTTTTTTTGCTGAATGACCTGCTAAAATTTTATCATCTCTTATAAGTAAACCATCATCAATAATTGCTTCAAGACCATGTTTTTGGGCGATTAATTTTGCTCTATAACTTTTACCAGTTCCACTGCCACCAACAAGAGCATATACTGTGATACCTTTAACAAAATTCAAAACATCAGAAATCAATTTCATATCAACTAAACATTATAAACTTGATTTGTTATTTCTATCAAGCATTTTTTTAAGGCTTTTTCAAAACTATTTGGAATCTTTGCAATAATGTTTGATGGTATATCAAAATCATTATCAGGAAAACCTAAATGAAAACAATGTAAATATAACTTTTGCTCTAAATCATTTTTTTGCTTAGAAATTTTACTACCATATAAACTATCATTTAAAATTGGAAATCCTTTGTTAGAACATTGTAATCTTATTTGATGTTTTCTTCCTGTCTTTATAGATATTTTTGCAAATGTAATATCAATATTTTTATATTTTCCATGTGACAGAGGTTCAATTATTGTTACCGATTTTTTACCATTTTCTGATTCTACAATTCTACTTTTATGATTATTTTTGTTGTTATCTGAAGAAATATAATCCACCCATTCTTGTTTATTAGTTAGATTTCCTTCTAAAATTGCAAAATATTCTTTTTGAATAAAATGTTTTGAAATTTGTTCAGAAAACCATCTAGCACAATCCAAATTTTGAGAAAAACACAAAACACCAGTTGTTAATTTATCAAGACGATGCATTGCACCAGGCAAAAATGTTAATGAATCCTTTTGATAAATTGATTTTATAATTGTATCTAAAGAATTTTTATCATTTTCTGAATTTTGAACATTAAAATCATATGGTTTATTTAAAATAAGAATGCTTTCGTTTTTAAAAATAGTTATATTTTCAATAAATTTTTTATTTTTTTCATATTCATCACTAAGATTTATTTCTTTGTTTTGTTTACTAAAATTGTTGTAAAGTCTTTTTTCTATATTGATTACATCACCTAATTTTATTTTTGTTTCTTGTTTTGTTTTTTTATCATTTAGTCTAATAAATCCAGTTCTAATATTTTTATATACTAAAGAAAGTGGCATTTCTGGCAAAAATTTTCGAATAAGAGTATCAAATCTTCTATTGCAATCGTTATTTGTAGTTTCAAAATTAACAAATTCCATACCATATACAATAATATTTTTTAATAAATTATACAAACCCCTTGACAAATTTTCTATGCTCGGAAAAAATGTAAATATGCTTTCTAGTGCTAGAATACAAATACATTTATTATTTACAAACCCAGTTTTTTTATCATGTATTTTTAGTTGGTTTTCAGCTCAATTTATAAAAACTGTAATTAGTTTATTTTTAGGAAAAATACATTCTCTAAAACAATTATTTGAACTCTTACTATGGAGAACAGGGGGAATGCCTTCTAGTCATACAGCTTTGGTTTCTTCTCTTTGTACAACAATTGGTTTTAGAGCAGGAATAAATTCTGATATTTTTATTTTGGCATTTTGTTTTATGATGGTTGTTATTAGAGATGCCTTGGGAGTAAGACGTTCTAGTGGTATCCAAGCAAAAAGATTAAATGAACTTGGAAAAAATTTTGAAGAAAAATCTGGAGTAAAATTTTTTCCAGTAAAAGAAGTTCAAGGTCATAAACCAATAGAAGTTGTAATTGGTGCTGTTTTAGGCGTATCCATAGGTATTGCTTTTTCAATTTTTTAGTGCCTAAAATGAAAATAAAAAGTACCTTTTTAATAATTCTTACAATATTAATAATTTCTCTTGTATCGATGTTTTTTTTACGGGAAATTCCTGTTTTATCACCATGGAAAAATTGGAAAGTTCTTTCAGTTGATGTTAATATTCCAGAAAAAACAGTAATTAATGAATTAAAAAAACTTTCTATTGATGAATTTGTTACAGAATCATCAGAAAGACTAAATTCTACGACAAATTATTCTCCTATTTTGCCACCAGACTACAATTTTTATAAAAACAATTTATATAGATATTTTTATGATAAAAATAATAATTTTAGGTTATATTATCTTCCAAAAACAACTTCAAATAAAACCTTAAAAAACTTGCCATTTGAATATAGTATTGATATACAAAGTTCTTTTCCTTATGCAAATACTTTTATTTCGATTGCCTGTGTATTATTACTATTAATATTAATAAATAATAAATTAAGATTTGGATTAAGTCTTATTCCAATTGTTTTGTTGAATGTACTTTTGCCAAATTTTACATCTAACGTTTTTACTTTATTTTTTTTAGTAATCATATATTTTGGGGATAAATTTATTGGAAGAAAAAATCATCTAAAAGCATTAACAAAAAATTATTTTGTAATTTTAAGTGTAATATTTTGTATAATTTCTTCTGTTTTTAGTGGATTAAAAGGTTTAATATTAATTCTTCTAGCACTTTTATCTTTTGTCTGTATTAACATCATAATTTCATTAATTTCAAAGTATTATATAAGAAAAAAAGAAAATTTTGACTATGTAAATATTGTAAGTGCAAACAAATTAAACATTTTTACTAAAAAAACATCACTTATTTTTTACAGTTTATCATTTTTTATATTAATAAGTGGTTTGTTATATTTATTAATTCCTTCGTTTACAAATACAACTCATAAAGATACCCCCTTGTTAATTCCCACGCCATTAGAGTATAATGGCACAAGAGGATTTTCTTTATCTAGTTACACAAACTTACAAACAAAAAAATCACCAACAGAATTTCCTGATTTAGGTGATTATGTTTCGCAAGTTTGGAATGCAACAGTTTTTCCTTATATTTCATTAAGAGATAACAAAGGATATATTAGTAATGTTACTCCAGAAACCTCTATTAAAACTATAGATTATTTTGAAGAAAATGATAAAATAGTTAAGCAATCTAAAGAAATTGCTATTTTTTCAAAGGATTTTATTGATGAATCTCTAGAAAAAATAAAATCTTTTGATGGTCCAATTATTGAAAAAGTACTTTTGGATCAAGATAGTTTTTGTGCTACAGATTTTGGTAATGTAAAAAGAAATACACCTTTTACATTGATTCTTTTTATAATTGCCATAATTTTTTCTGGAACCGAAATTTTTATCTTTTTTAAATTTTACAAATTAGGATGTTAAAATGGTTTCTATAAAAGAAATTTCAAAATTTCAAGATAAAAAATATACAAATCATTCAATCGCTTTTTTCCCTTCTTTGGCAGTAGTTTCTTTGACTCAGGATTCTAAAAATCAAATGGAACCGACAGTAGAAAAAGGTGATTATGTACAAGAAGGGCAAATTATTGCTAGAAATTGCTTAAATCTTTCTGATAAAGAGAATTGTAAATTTCCAGCTTTTATTCATTCTCCTGTACCAGGAAAAGTTTTAGATATCTACAATGTAATAAATCCCAATGGAAAAAAACTACCTGCAATTCTAATAAAGATGGAAGGAGTTTTTTCTTTTTCTGGAAAAAAACGTGAAACTCTTAATTGGACATATTCTCAAGGAAATTCAAGAATAAAAACTCTATCTCAAATGGGAGTTATAAATACTTTTGAAAAATCTGTTTCTTTAGCTAATCAACTTAATGAAATTATTAAACAAAAAGAAAAAAATATAAATTTCATAACACCTCCTTTAGTTATTAGATTATTTGATAATGATCCAGATACAGTAATTGACAAATATATTTCAGATAATTTTGCAAAAGAAGTTTTTGAAGGTGCTGCAATTTTGGCAGGTATTTTAGAAACTAAAGATATTATATTTATTTCAGATAAAAATTCTTGGAATCTACCAGATGAGGCAGAAATAAAAAAATATTTAAAAGATATAAAAGTACATTTGTTAGAAACAAATATTGATTTTTATCCTAGAGGTCAATATAAATATATAAAACAAAAAACATTACAATATTTAAAATCAAAAGAAATTAATAAATATTCTGAAATATTTGCAGTAGATAGTCCTACTTGTCTTGATTCTTATAATGCTATTGCAAAATCTTATCCTGCAATTGATAAATTTATTCAAATTGAAGGAGATGACATTGCCACTAGTGGTATTTTCAAAATTAGAATTGGAACAACTTTTAGAAGTATTTTTGAAGAATGTGGTGGATTTATCAAAGAACCTGCAAAAATTATTATAAATGGTTTAATAAGTGGAATTGCCATATCAGATTTAGATACTCCAATTACAAAATATGTAAAATCAATTTTTGTACTTTCTTCAAGAGGGTTTCCTGACCAAAGACAAACATCTTGTGTAAGATGTGGTAGATGTCATAATATTTGCCCTGAAAATTTACATCCTGAAAAAATTTACTCAAACTATTATTCAGATACTCCAGTAAAAGAATACATACTTAACACAATAAATCTTTGTACAGAATGTGGTCTTTGTAATGCAATTTGTCCTTCAAGGATTCCATTGTACCAAACAATTAATCTAATAAAGGGTATTAATGATGAACAAAAATTATAGAGATTTAACAATAGCCCCATTTTCTTTTTTAACGCCATCTTTAACAACAATTTCAATAACAATGTTGTGCTTGTTAATTCCACAAATTTTATTACTGCTTATTAGTAAGGCTTTTTCATCAGTAATTTTAATAGCGATTTCTATTTTTGCATCAGTTTGTGCAGAATTTACAAGTAATAAAATTAGACATACAAACACAATTTTTGATTTTACAGCAGTAGTTCAGGGTTTATTTATTGGAATGTTTATACCTCAAAATTATCCAATGTTACCTGTATTTTTTATTGTTTTTTTGTCACTCTTAATGGTCAAATATATTTTTGGAGGTAATGCAGAATCTTGGATAAATCCTGTAGCATATACTGTAATTATCATCTACTTTTTAGGAATTTCATTTTTTCCAGAATTTTTAATTACAAAAATGTATTTGGAAACAGGAAATCCTGGTATGCAATTAATCCAAAATGGAGATATTCCTGTATTAAAATTTGATTCTTCAATTACTTTTTGGTTGAATACACATATTTTTTCGCACATAGGAATTGAAATTCCAACAGGATATTTAAGTATGTTCTGGGATACACAATCTCCAATACCTGCATTTAGATTTAATTTATTAACTCTATTATCATCAATGATTTTAATTTCTGTAAGCATAATAAATTGGATTGTTCCTACATCATTTTTACTAACTTATGGAATTTTAGTTAGATTATTTTCTCAAACACCTTTTACTGGATTGGTAGGTCAGGGAGATTTACTTCTAGCATTTCTAACAAGTGGAACATTGTTTGTAGCTTTTTTTATTGTTGATTTTTATGGAACAACACCAATTACAAATTTTGGTAAATTATTATACGGAGTAGTTGTAGGAATTATTGCCTTTTTTATTACAGGTTGTGGAACTTCACCTATTGGAGCGATGTTTACTGTTTTATTTGCTAATGTTATTTCTCCAATTATTTTGTTAATCGAGGATAAAATTTATTCAATTTGGATAAATAAAACTATAAGGAACAACAATTATGCTTGAAATAAATAAAGCAAAAGCTAAAAGAACAACAATTCTTTTACTAGTAATTTTTTTATTTTTAATATTACTCTCAATTTTAATTATTTTCTTAAAACCTATTAGAGAATCAAAATTAAATACTACAATTCAATATGTATTGAATCAAAAAGAAGAATCTCGTTACGAACTAGGTAACTTTATAAATAATAAACTGCCTGTTTCAACATCTTCATATTTTTTTGAACTTACTGATACAAAAAATCGTAATCAGGAAAATTTTGTAGTAATAACAAGAATTACAGGAATAAATGGTTCTATGGCAATTGTTTTTATCGGAAATGAAAATTCAATAGAATTAGCTGGAATTGCAGGAATAACTGAATCACAAACAAATCCACTAGAATTTGGAATTACAGATACTATGATTGAACATTGGAAAAAAGTTTTATCTGAAGCTTATGTTAGAGGTGTAAAAGAATGAAAAAAAAATCTCACATAGTATACATGGCTGCAGCAATTTCAATTTTAT
The DNA here is from genome assembly GCA_017936665.1 of Spirochaetaceae bacterium. Classification (GTDB taxonomy): domain Bacteria; phylum Spirochaetota; class Spirochaetia; order Treponematales; family Treponemataceae; genus RGIG9060. The sequence goes on from JAGBFB010000042.1 coordinate 110,639, forward strand.
TACCAGCAACAGGAAGATTTGCTATTGGTATTATAATTTGTGTTGCCATGCTCTTTATTACATTTTTTGGAACAATCTTTAATAGAATAATTAGAAATCTTGTTTCAAAAGATTCTGCAATTTTTTATCAGTTTGTAATTTCAATACTTTTATGTACAATTTTTAATCAATTATTAACTTTGTTTTCACCAGTATTGTCAATTTACATGGGATTTACAATTTATTTAGTTGCATTTTCATCAATGATTATTGGATTTTTTGCCTCGGACAATCAAAAAGATTTTTCCGATGTGTTATCACATAACATTATAAACACATTAAAATTTTGTTTACTTACCTTATTTTTCTTTTTCTTAAGAGATTATATAGGATATAGTACTTTTACTTTACCTAGTCCATTCGGATTTATAGAATATAAATTACCTTCATTTCATCAGTACTATAAATCTTTTTTCTGGGGTTCAATTCCATGTGCAATAGTACTTTTAGCTTTAAGTTTAACTCTTATTACTTTTATTAACAGACGCTTTGATATAGTAAGGAGAAAGTTATACTAATGATATTTGATTCAATTTTTTATTATATTTTTTGTTGCTCAGGAATTTTAATTTACGGAATAGGATTAAAGAAATTAATTATTACTTCAAAGACCTGGAAAAGCCACTGGTTTAATTACTTAGAATCTAGTATTGTATGTTCTTTATCCTCTGTAATTACTTGGTTAGTTGCAGTCTATATACTTTCACCAATAGAGTTAGTTGAATTAACTCCTATGTGTTGTATTTTAATTCACTTACTTTTTTCACTTATAATTTCATTTATATTTTCAAAATGTGAAAATATATCTCTTTTAGATATTTCAATTTCATTTCCATGTGTTTTACTTGCTGTAACAGAAAGTTATTCAATATTACAATGTTTGTGTATATCCTTAAGTTGTTGTAGTGCTTACTATTTAATGATTCCAATAATTTTTGCAATTAGAGAAAGAATTAAAACATCCCATCCTTTGAAAGAATTCAAAACTGGAGCTTTGATTTTTATCAGTATTGCAGTAATTATGTGTGCTTTTTTTGCAACTAATATTTCTTGGCTTAATCTTTGGAGATAATTAAGAATGATTCTATCAATTTTAATTTTATGTATATTTTTCATATTCACAACAATTGTTTTAGTTTTGTTACATCATTTTTTTAGGGTAAAAAAACAAAGTGTTTCTAATAACGACTTAGTTTACGATGATGATTTAGATGTAATAGAAACTACTCAAGAAACATCAGAACATTCTAAAATGAGAGCAGTTGTTTTTTGTTCTCCAGATAGAACTTTTTCTGCTAAAAGATTCAATTATAAAGGACAAAAAGATTGTAATCTTTTCAAAATGCTTTATGAAACTGAAAATGGTTGTACTTGGGGTTGTATTGGATTTGGAACTTGTGTCTCACATTGTCCACAGGATGCAATCGTAATAAAAAATAATACAGCAGTTGTAACAGAGGCCTGTAATGGTTGCGGAAAATGTATTTCTTATTGTCCAAATAACATTATTAAAATGATTCCAACCAGAACTGATTTTGTTGTTCAATGTTCTTCTCATGATAAAACAGATACTACTTGTTCTAGAGCATGTACAGCCTGTGCAAAGTGTACATCACCTTATGCACCGACTGGTTTTAGTGTAAAAAATAATCTTGCAGTAACAGATTATTCTATAAATCATGATAGAGCATTAGCGGCATCTCGTTGTCCTACAAAATGTATAAAAAAAGTTACTTTACCAGAAGAAAAATCTTTTACTTTTTGGAAACTGTGTTATAATATCTTTCACAAAGATAAAGAAGATGGTGAGCAGGACGTATGGGAATAGTTTCAATTAGTTTTGGTTTGCATTGTCATATTTCAGATATGACAAACGATAATTGCGAATCAATGTATAATAAAACACTAAAAAAAATAATCTCATTTTTATATACTCATCCAAAAATAAATTTTACTTTTTATTTACCTGGTCCTGTATTTGAGTGGATAGAAAAAAATCATGCTGAATTTTTGACTTTGTTATCAGAGTTGGTAAATAGAAAACAAGTTGAAATTATCGGTGGTGGTTTTTATGAACCAATTTTTCCTCTAATAATGCCAATAGATAGAGTAGGTCAAATTGAAATGAATACTACTCATATTCGTAAATTAATTGGCAAAAAACCAAGAGGTATTTTTTTAGGGGATACAGTTTGGGACCCCTCATTAATTTCGAGTTTTAAAACTTGTGGATTAGAATTTGCAATTTTACATCATTCTTTGTTACCAGCAAATGAGCCAGAAGGGAAAAACCTAATCGTTGAAGATATGGGAAAAACCTTAACAATTATTCCTTATCAAAAACCTATTGAAGATTTTCAAAATTTACCAGATTCTCAAAAAATCCTTGAAAAAATAAAAAAACTTTCTGAATCACAAAATAATGCACAATATATTAATGATAATCATTTATATTTTACATCTTTTTCTGTAGATGAATTGTCCATATTACTTGAAACAAATTGGCTAGAAGAAATTTGTAATTTAATCGAAAAATCACCTCTTTTTGATTTTTCTTATCCTTCATTATATTTAAAAAATAATTCAGATTGTATTAGGTCATTTATTCCAGCTGGATGTCCACCAGAAATTCAAAAATGGGCAACAATGCCTTTTAAACCAAATAATTCTGATAAAAAATCCGTACAATCAAATATAAAAAACTTTTTGACAACATATCAAGAAGTTCAATATTTATATTCAAGAATGATGTATACAAGTTTAGAAGTTTCTCAATGCAGAGGAGACAAAATAAGAAAAAAAACTGCAAGAGAATTTCTATGGAAAGCACAAACTCAAGATTCATATTGGTTTTTAGGCGATTCTGGAATAGGGTGTCAAGAAATCAGAAAAAATGCCTATAAAAATCTATTAACAGCAGAAAAACAAGTTAGAGAAACTAATTTATCTTTAACGGATTCCGTATTAAGTTTTGACTATGATATGGATGGTCGAAAAGAATACATAATTCACCAAAATGATTATAACGCTTTTGTTTCATTGTGTGGAGGAATGATTTTTGAACTTGATTTATTATCTAATTCAAAAAATTATTGTGATACAATGAGGCGAATTTCTGATTTTGATGAAGTAACTGATTATTATCCCAAAAAATTATTTTTAGAACATCTAATTGATTTTGAACATTTTGAAAAATTTACAGAGGATACTTCTAATTCAAATGCAGTTTTTTCTCAAATTGTTTATTCTGAACATAATTTTGACAGAGTACGCAAAGAACTTACTCTTAACGCAACTGCATTATTTGGAGTTTTACAACAACCTGTAAGTCTAAAGAAAAAATTTCTTTTTTCACAAAACGGAATACAAGTACAATACATTTTAAAAAATGATAGTCCACTTCCGTTAAAATGTTACTTTGCTGTGGAATCAAATTTATGTCTAACAGGAACATCAAACGAAGAACAATTAATCGAAATTATTTCTGCTGATAACAAAGAACAAAGTTGTCCTGACCAAATTTATATACGACAAGATGGAGTTTCTTTTGTTCAGTTTACTGATGTACAAAATAAAAACGTTTTTTCTTTCCAACCTAACGAAGAAGCAGGACTTTGTATTCAACCATTATATATTTCAAGACCTGTAAATGGAAATACTGAAAAACGTTATCAAGCAACAACAACTTCTTTCTTTTGGAAAATTGATATTCCACCAAGTTACGAATTAGAAAAAACTTTATTTTTAGGTATCTGTTCAACAAAAAAATCTTCTAATTCAAGAAAACGAAAAAAAGAAGATTAATTTTTTTGGGAGTATATTATGAAAAAAGTTTTTTTGTTATTTTTAACTTTATTTTTAACTTTTTCAATTTTTGCAAACGATACTTTTTTTTCACTAATCGGTGGAAATATTATACCTTCTCAAGAAGGTGAAATTGCTATTGAAATGCAACAAGAAGTTATTTATATAACTTTTAATCCTGAATACTATGAAGTATCTGTTGAATTTGATTTTTTCAATCTAGGAGAAACAATAACTCTTTTAGTTGGATTTCCATATTTTGAAGTTGGAATAGATGGACATGGATTAATTTATGATTTTAAATGTTGGACAAATAATACAGAAACAAATTTTTCAGATAAACCAATCGATACATCGTGGAAACAAAACAGAGAATTGAATAAAGATAAATTAAAAAGTGCTTATACAAGAAAAATTACTTTTGAAAAAAATTCAGTAACAAAAACAAAAATCTCTTACAAATCAGATTATGGTAGTTCCAGTTCTTCTTTGGTCGCATCTTATCTATACGGAACAGGTTCTAGTTGGAAAAATCCAATACAAAAAATAACCTTGATTTTGGAAAATAACGTACCTTATGCTTACCCAAGTCTTTTAATAATGAATAAAAAAGATTCTTACGAAGATATTTCAACTCAGTTTTCAAGAATTTCTGATAATAAGTTTCAGACAACTTTTTATAATATTGAGCCAAGTTACACAGATACTTTTACTTTTAATCTAACAAATATTTTAAATGATACTGGACCAAAAATTTTTCCGTCCTATTTTTATTTCAACCGAAAACATATTTCAAAAGATGATTTATTTTGGTACACAAAACCACAATTACGACTTATTAGAAATACAATATATGCTTTACATGGATATTCTTTTAAGTCAAAAGATTTACAAGAATTTTTTTCATACAACAAAACAAAAAATTGGGAAAAGCCTTATACTGTAAATCCAAATTTTTCTGAAGATGAATTATCTCAAATTGAAAAAGATAATATAAAAACAATTCTTACAGAAGAACAAAATCGTAAATAAATCCATATTTACAAAAGAACTATAAAAATTTATAATAGAATAATTAAATTGATATTATTTAAATTAGGATGAAAATATGAATAGAAGACTTATCACATCAGCTTTACCTTATGTAAATAACATTCCTCACTTAGGAAACCTTTTGCAAGTACTTTCAGCAGATGTTTTTGCACGATTTTGTCGTAGCAAAGGTTATGACACAATGTATATTTGTGGAACAGATGAATACGGAACAGCAACAGAAACTCGTGCATTACAAGAAGGCAAATCTCCAAGAGAACTTTGTGACTATTATCACGCAATTCATAAAGATATTTACCAATGGTTTGATATTTCATTTGATAATTTTGGAAGAACTTCCACAGAGCAACAAACAGAAATCGTACAATCACTTTTTAAAATGCTTGATGAAAGAGGATTTATCACAGAAAAAACTTCTACACAACTTTACTGTCCTAAATGTGAACGCTTTTTAGCAGATAGATTTGTATCTGGAACTTGTCCTTCTTGTGGATATGAAGATGCTCGTGGTGACCAATGTGAACACTGTGGAAAACTTCTTGACCCAACAGAATTACAAAATCCTCGTTGTTCTACTTGTGGTACAACTCCAGAACCTAAAGAAACAAAACACTTATACATAAATCTTCCAGCAATTCAAGCAGAATATGGTCCTTGGATGGAAGATACAGCAGAAAAAGGACAATGGTCAAAAAACTCTGTACAAATGACACAGGCTTGGATTCGTGACGGATTACAAGAAAGAGCAATTACAAGAGATTTAAAATGGGGAATTCCTGTTCCAAAAGAAGGATACGAAAACAAAGTATTCTATGTTTGGTTTGATGCCCCAATTGGATATATTTCAATTACAAAAGAACTTACAGATAAATTAAATAATCCAGATATCGATTGGAAAGCATGGTGGCTTCCATCAGAATCAAATGCAAGTAACGCTAAAAATCCAGTTGATTTATTTCAATTTATTGGAAAAGACAATATTCCATTTCATACAGTAATTTTCCCTTCAACTTTGATAGGTTCTGGAAAAGATTGGACAAAACTTTATCACATGAGTAGTACTGAATATTTGAACTACGAATCTGGAAAATTTAGTAAATCAAAGGGAATTGGTGTTTTTGGAAGTGATGCAAAAGAATCTGGAATTCCAGCTGATGCTTGGAGATTCTACGAATTTTACAATCGTCCAGAAAAATCAGATACTCAATTCACATGGAAAGACTTTCAAGAAAAAGTAAATAGCGAGCTAATCGGAAACTTAGGAAATCTTGTAAACAGAATTTTAACTTTCGTTTCAAGATATTATGATGGGGTAATTCCAGAAGGAAAAATTGACGAAGCTCTTTGGGCAGAAATCAAAACATCTGAACAAAAAATTACAGAAAATCTTGAATGGGCAAATTTAAAAGACGCCTTCAAAGAAATTTTTGTAATTTCATCAATCGCTAATAAAACATTCCAAGACGGAGAACCTTGGAAAACTCGTAATACTGAACCAGAAAAAGCAGCAAGCCTTATTATGAATCTTTGTTATGTAATTAAAGATTTGATGATTATGGCTCATCCTTATATGCCACAATACACAGCAAAAGTTTTATCTTTCTTTGGTAAAAAACCTCATAACAGTTTAGTAGGAAAACCAGCTGAAGAAGGTTGCTTAAATTGGAATGATTTAGGAAAATTAGAAGGATTGACAACTGTAAATGGCAACGAAATTTACTTCAAACCTTTAGATGATAAAGCAACAGAAGCTTACCGTCAGCGCTATGCAGGAAGTCAAGCTGAAAGAACAGATGATAAAAAAGCAGATAAAAAAACAAAAAAACAGGAAACAAAACCTCAAGAAAAAGCCCCTGTAGATCCTGTTGAAACTTTCAATACAAAAATTGCTCTTAAAACTGCAAAAATTATGAAAGTTGAAAAACATCCAGAAGCAGATAAACTTTACATCGAAACTTTAGATGATGGTTCTGGTTCAGAACGAGTAATTCTTTCAGGATTAGTTCCTTATCTAAAAGAAGAAGATTTACTTGGAAAAACTGTTGTAATTGCAGATAACTTGAAACCTCGTAAAATGCGTGGAATCGAAAGTAGGGGAATGTTACTTGCTGCCGATTACAAAGATGCCGAAGGAAAAGATTGCGTAGAAGTTCTTGATTGTTCTTGGGCAAAACCTGGAACTCCTGTTGTATTAAAAGATACAGATGTCAACGCACCAAAAGCTTCAGAAATTGATGCAGACACTTTCTTTTCTGTGCCTATCAGAGTTGTAAACAAAGTTGTTTGCATAAACAATATTCCTCTTACTGTTGACGGAAAAGAAATCACAACAGTTTTAACTGAAAATGGTGAAGTAGGTTAAAATGTATAATTTTGAAATTGAATTTTCAAAAGAAGATAGGGCTGATTGGTACAAGAATGAGCCTTATCTTCAATCTAAGTTTTGGTCTGAATTTAAATCTTTACACGGATGGAAACCCTATCGTTTTGATGTTAAATTCAGCTTAAAAACTGATAATCAAAAAGAAAATAATTTTACTGTATCTGTTTTGGTTAGAAAATTTGCAAAGATTTTCCACTTGGCTTATATTCCAATGGGAATTACTTTGCAAAAAGAAAATTCAATTATTCAAGATTATAAAAGTGATGAATATTTAACTTTACTAGACGAATTTTCAAAAAAAATAAAAAAATTTCTTCCTAAAAATACAATTTGTATAAGATTTGATTCTCCCATTGATTTTGAAGCACCAAATGAACGTGACGAATTTGTAAAAAATAAATTTCCTTTTGGTTCAATTCAAAAGAACAAGGTTGATATTCAGCCACCTGATACAACTGTTTTAGATTTAACAAAAACTGAAGAAGAAATTTTAGCAAATATGAAAAGTAAGTGGCGTTATAACATAAATCTTGCAACAAAGAAAGGCGTTGTAATTGAAAAAGCCACGAGCAAAGAAATTGATATTTTTTATGATTTGTACTTAGAAACTGCAAAACGTGATGGAATTGCAATTCACAGTAAAAAATATTATCAAGATTTGCTTGAATTATCAGAAAAAAATGAAGGTAAAAATTCTCCTTTGGTGAGTCTTTATATTGCAAAGCACGAAAATGATGTTCTTGCAAGTATTATCACTTTGTTTATGCCATATCAAGCAGTCTATGTTTATGGTGCTTCTTGTAATATTAAACGAAATTTAATGCCTGCCTATTTGCTACAATGGACTGCAATAAAAGATGCCAAAAATTTTGGCTCACAAATTTACGATTTTTACGGAATGCCACCAACTGACGACGAAAATCATCCAATGCACGGACTTTACAGATTCAAAACAGGCTTTGGTGGAAAAAATATTCATAGGGTAGGAAGCCTTGATGTTCCTATTTCTTGGATTTATACACCATACAAAATTGCCGAAAACCTACGAAGTTTTTGGTACAAAACTGTAAAGAAAAAATTAGCAGGAAGATAAAAAATTAGGAATTAAATAACATGGAAACTTGGCAAATTTGTGAAAAAGAATGTTTTGAATATATAAAACAAAAATTTCAAAATGATTATTTTATTTTTGAATTAGATGGTGGCTCTGATTCTTCAAAGTCAGATATTCTTGTAACTAAAAATGGAATAGCATTTTTTTTCATAGAAACAAAAATGTCAAAAGCACAATGTGGACAATTTGTTGCATTTCCTGAAGAATCAAAAAAAATATTTATATATTCAAAAAGTAACAAATATACTCAAAATTTACAATCTTCATTAATTTTAGAGAAAATGTCCAAAAATTTTAATAAGTATAAAACACCTAATACCAAAGGTATAAAAATAGATATTGATAAATCATATTTATATGATTGGGTCTATCATTTTTACAGAGATAATAAAAATGTAAAGTATTTTATTGTTGAAAAATCTGTTGGTAACAATAATTTATCAGATGATAATTTTATAATTTTTCCAATCGAACATTTTTACAAATATTTTGATATAAATGCAATTTATAGAACA
>JAGBFB010000043.1 GCA_017936665.1 Spirochaetaceae bacterium
TGCAGACACTTCAATTTTAGCTAGCATTGCTCGTCCTTTTGCATACTTACTTGTTCCAATTATTGGTGTTTTAAGTTGGCAAATGGCAGCAGCCGCAGTTACAGGCTTTATTGCAAAAGAAAACGTAGTTGGAACTTTGGCTGTTTGTTTTGTTGGACTTGAAAACTTAATCGACACAGAAGAACTAGCCCTTATGGAAGGAGCTGGAACAGAAGTTGCCACAGTTTTTGCAATCACAAAAGTTGCGGCTTTAGCGTACTTGATGTTCAACTTGTACACACCACCATGTTTTGCTGCAATTGGTGCTATGAACGCAGAAATGAAAAGCAAAAAATGGCTTTGGGGCGGAATTGGATTACAACTTGCAGTTGGATACACTGTAGCTTACCTTGTTTACACAATTGGAACATTGATTGTTAATCCTACAGAACTTGCTGTTGTTCCAGCAATTTCAGGTGGAATTGCAGTTGCCATTATGGTTGGAATTATATTAGCATTAATAATGAATACAAACAAAAAAATTAAAGCAGAATATTCTTTGAAATAGAGAAAAAATGGAGGCTTCCTATGATGAATATTATTTTAATAGCAATTTTAATCCTCATTGTAGGAAGCATTTGTATTTATCTTTACAAACAAAAAAAGAAGGGCAACCATTGTATCGGCTGCCCTTACGCAGGAAAGTGCGGAAAGAAAGGGTGTAAAAACTAGTGAATTATTATCCAACCTGAACCTAAAGAATAGCCACTAGTTTTTGTACCACGTACAGCTTTTACATAAAATCTGTACCTTTGACCTGAAGTCAATCTTAATACTATATTAGTTGTAGATGTAGTTTTTAATAAGGTTTTTTCTTTCAGCCTACCAGAAGAATCTCGTTCCTCTGCATATAACTCATAGCTATTAGCACCATTGACTAAGCTCCATGATACTCTAGCACACCCCGTTCCCTGAGCATATGCATATAGTGCTGTTGGTGCTGGCAAACATGACTTGGCGGAAACAATATTACTTCTATCGCTTTCCCCAGTGGAATTTTTTGCTATCACCCAAAAATCGTATATTTCATCATCAATAAGATTCTCTATTTTTATGAATGTTTTTTCAGTTTCGATTTTTTGTAAATTCTCCTCACTGTCATCTGCAGATAAGCAATAGTACAAAACATAACTAGTTGCACAGTCAACAGCATTCCATGAAACATTTATACAACGAAAAGCTGATGCTGTTGCCTTCACATTTTGAGGTTCTGTTGGTGTGGGAAAATAAGAAAAAGCAGATACAACATTACTTTTATCGCTTTCACCAGTAGAATTTTTTGCTGTTACCCAAAAGTCATATGTTTTATCGCCTATAAGATTCTCTATTTTTATGAATGTTTTTTCTGTTTCGATTTTTTGTAAATTCTCATCGTTGTCTTCTGACGATAATCGATAATACACTATGTAACAGGTTGCACTGTCAACAGCATCCCATGAAACATCCATACAACAGAATCCGGATGCTGTTACCGTCATATTTTTGGGTTTTGTTGGTGTAGGAAAATATGACTTGGCAGATACTACATCACTTCTATCGCTTTCGCCAGTGGAATTTTTTGCTATTACCCAAAAGTCATATGTTTTCTCTCCAATAAGCTCCTCTATTCTTATGTATGTACTTTCAGTTTCGATTTTTTTCGATTTCTCCTCGCCGTATTCTGACGATAGCCTATAATACACGACGTAACTTGTTGCACCGTAAACAGCATCCCATGAAACATCTATACAGCAAGGATCAGATGCTATAGCCGTCACATTTTGAGGTTCTGCTGGAATTATTTTTACATCACTACATGATACAAAAAGAACTAAAGAAATTAACATCACTGAAAAAAGATGATAAAAAAATCGTTTCATAAAAATCCTCCTGATATGGTCTTAAAAACCACATATATTACAAATATGTCTTGATTATACATCTATATATGTTATTTTGCAACACTTTTTTATATTTTATGTTGTGTAATATCATTTATCAAATTAAAAAGTTAATAAAAAATAAAATGTATGATTGCAGATAACATTCAAAAGAGGCTTGGAGAAAATTTAAAGAGGATTCGCAAATCAAAAAATCTAACTCAATTTCAGTTGGCAGAGTTAGCTGATATTTCTGAAGAAACTGTAAAAAATATTGAATTATGTCGCTGTTGGACTAGTGAAAAAAATCTTGCAAAAATAACAGAAGCATTAAACATTGACGTTCATAAACTTTTCTTGCCAGTTGAAAGTTCAATACAAAAAGATTCTGAGGATATATCTCAAATTAAACAAACTATTGCAGAAGAATTAAAATCATATATCGAAATAAAACTGAATGAAATTATTAGATAGGCTTTCTTTTTCTTTATAATATACAAAATACAGGTTATAATTTGTTTATTACATTGGTAACTTGTATTGTCACCATAACTGGTACAGTAATAACTTTTCTCTCTTTCCTAAAACCGCAAGCAACTAAAGTAAAAAATAGCCGCCAAAATTGAGATTACCCAATATTGACGGCTATTATCTTCAAATTAACAAATTACTCTTCACTTTCATCCAAAACTTTTACTAAATTTTTGCTAGTGCGTTTAATTTTATACATCATTTGGTCGGCACGATTTATTTCTGTTTGTGAAAATTCTTTTACACTGATTATTCCACACGAAATTGTTACGCTGTGGCCTAAAGTTTTTTTAGTTTCGTATTTAAAGTTTTCTGTTTTGTAAACAAGTTTTTTGTACAATTTTTCTGTAGGTAAAGAACTGGTAATTAAAAATTCGTCTCCACCAAGACGATAGATTTTTACTGATTCACTCATCATTATTTGCACAAATTTAACAAGAACAAAATCTCCTTTGTCATGTCCAAATTTATCATTTATCGATTTAAAATTGTCAATATCAACAAAAGCAATGGTTTTTACATCCTCATCTGAAGATTCTAAATCCTTTTCAAGTTTTTCTCGGGTAAAGCATCCTGTTAAAGTATCTGTATTAAGTTTATCAGTTAATTCTTGAGAGCGATTCATTGCCTCTAGCATTTTTTCAAAATTTTCATGAAACTGGTCATTAATATTCAATGTAATTAAAGTTGCAAAAATTACAAGCATTTCGGTTACAACAGAAATTGGAATGTAATAAGAACTTTTTTCTGTAAGTGTTTGAAAAACTGCATAAAGAATTATAAAAAAAGTTGAATATTTTAAACTTCTAGTTACTGCTGTTTTACTAAAGGCACAACTTGTTACTATAGGAATTAGATACATTGCCAATAAACAAGGATATCCCACATGAATAAAAATATATGCCGTTGCTGATAAATAAAGAATTGCTTGGTAATAAGTTTTTTTCATATGAAAATTTGATTTTTTATTTTTGTACAACCAATAACAAGGAAAATAAAATACAAATGAAAGAACTGTAGGCAAAAAAGATTGAATTACAGACCATTGTTTTATTAAATAATTTCTATCGCTTTTTATTAAAGGATTTCCGTTTACAAAGATAAACAAAACTGCTTCTACTAAAGCACAGGCTAAAAATACAAATGGAAGAATTTTCCACATTTTATCTAAGTAACGTAAAACTGTATTTTCTTGAATTGAGTGCAGAGAATTAACATTTTGAGGCATATAAAAACCTTCTTTAATTATATATATATGGATAATCCTAGCACCCTTTATTAAATAATTCAATGTTTTTTTTGTATTTTTTTTCCGCCTTGCAAATCTACCCTGTTTTGTGATAAAATCTTATAGTTTTTAGATATGAGGTATTTATGCTAACTGGACGGCATGTTATTGAACCGGGTAGTTTGACTATTCAAGAAATTGATGAAATTTGTGGATTGGCGGAGCAGATAATTGTTGATCCTGCAGCATTTTCAGATGTTTGCAGAGGAAAGATTCTTGCGACGCTTTTTTTTGAGCCTAGCACTAGAACAAGGCTTTCTTTTGAAGCAGCAATGCAAAGATTAGGTGGTTCTGTAATCGGATTTTCTGATGCATCGGCAACTTCAACAACAAAGGGCGAAACTCTTGCAGATACAATTAGAGTTGTGTCATCCTATGCAGATGTTATTGCAATGCGCAGTCCTAAAGAAGGAGCAGCTTTTTTAGCATCAGAATATTCTTCAATTCCAGTAATAAATGCAGGAGATGGCGGCCATCATCATCCAACACAAACTCTAACAGATTTAGTTACAATTAGAGCAATGAAAGGTTCCTGGTCAGGCCACACAATCGGATTATGTGGAGATTTGAAATTCGGTAGAACAGTTCATTCTTTGGCAAAAGCTTTAAGCCGATATCCAAATAATAAATTTGTTTTGATAAGTCCTAATGAACTTTCAATTCCAGAATATATTATCAATCAAGTATTTATTCCTGCAGGAATTGAATTTAAACAGGTAGAACGATTAGAAGACGCAATTCAAGAACTTGATATTCTCTACATGACTCGTGTACAAAAAGAACGATTTTTTAACGAACAAGATTATATCCGTTTAAAAGATAGTTACATCCTTGATAAAGAAAAAATGAAAAGTGCAAAAGATAACATGATTATTCTTCATCCTTTACCAAGAGTAAACGAAATTGCTCCAGAAGTTGATGAGGACCCAAGAGCAGCTTACTTTAAACAAGTGAAATATGGAATGTTTGCAAGAATGGCGTTAATTGCAAAACTTACAGGTTCTTTATAATCAAGTAAAAGGAAAACTAAAATGCTTAATGTAGATACAATAAAAAATGGATTAGTAATCGACCACATCAAAGCAGGATATGGTCCAAAAATCTTTTCTTGGCTAGGTTTGGATAAAGCAGATTATTGTGTTGCTTTAATAATGAATGTAAGTTCTAAAACTCAAGGTAGAAAAGATATTATAAAAATCGATAATATCATCAATATTGATTATTCAGTTTTAGGTTTTATCGATCCAAATATTACAGTAAATGTTGTTTCCGATGAAAAAATTGCAAAAAAAATTACACTTTCACTTCCTGAAAAAATTGAAAACATCATTAAGTGTAAAAATCCAAGATGTATAACAACAACAGAAAATTATGTTGCACAAAAATTCAAATTGGTAAACAAAGAAAAAGCAGAATATGCTTGTGAATATTGTGATCAAATTCATAGTGCTGGTACAGATTTTTAGTACAATTAAGGAATAATTATGGCAAATATCATCTTTTTTAATGCACAAATTGTAGATTCAACAATAAATTCAAAAGGAGCTCTTCTTGTTCAAGAAGATAAAATTCTTGTAGTAGTTCAAGGAGATTTTTCAAGAGAAGAAGATGCAAATAAATTCAAATCCTTTTTTGATACAGAAGATGATATTCAACTTTTTGATTGCCAAAATAAAACTTTGATGCCTTCTTTTATCGATATGCATGTTCACTTTCGATATCCAGGACAAACTCAAAAAGAAGATTTGCAATCAGGACTTTCTGCCGCTGTTGCAGGTGGTTTTGGAACTGTAGTTTTAATGCCAAACACAAATCCTGTAGTTTCTTCAAGCGATACTGCACATCAGATTGAAGATGAAGCTGCTAGTTACAAAATGGCAGATGTAATTCAAACTGTTAGCATTACAAAAGATTTTTCTGGTACAGACACAAGCCATATTGATAATCTTGAAGGAATTTCAATCATCACAGAAGATGGACACGATGTAAATTCTTCCTTAGTGATGTTAGACGCAATGAGTAAATGTACCGTAAAAGGAATTATCGTTGACTGCCACTGCGAAGATGAATCTTTTACAGCAAGTGCAAAAGAATACAGAAAACGGGCGTTGCAAAACAAAGATACTTCAGAACTTGGGTTAATTCAAGCAGAAGCAGATTTACAAGAAGCAAATCGACTTTTAGCTCTTGCAGAAGATATTGCTACAGAACGAAATATCTCTCTTGCAAAAAATGCTGGATGTCAAATTCATGTGGCTCATGTAAGTACAGCAAATTCAATTTACGCAATCAAAGAAGCAAAAGCCGAAGCAGATTTTATCGGTGGAGGATTTTCTATCACTTGCGAAGTTACACCTCATCACTTTGCACTAAATGCAGAAACAGGGGAAAACATAAAATTAATCGTAAATCCACCATTGCGTTCCGAAATTGACCGACAAGCTTTATTGCAAGCCTTTACAGATGGAACTGTGGATGTAATTTCTACAGATCATGCGCCTCACACTTTAGAGGATAAACAAAATGGTGCTCCTGGATTTTCAGGTTTAGAAACTTCCTTTGCAGTAGCAAATACAGAACTTGTTGAAACTGGAGTAATTTCGATAAATAGATTGTCTGAATTGATGTCTGCAAATCCTGCAAAAATTTTAGGTCTTGATAACAAATATAGTTTTGATGGAGCAAGAGGAAAACTAGAAGAAGGCTTTTTAGCAAATCTTGTTTTAGTAGATTTGACAGAAGAATGGACAGTTGATAGTAGCAAATTCAAAACTAAAGGAAAGATTTGTCCTTTTGAAAATATGGAAGTAATTGGAAAAGTTACTGCAACTTGGTTCAAAGGTGAAAAAGTTTTTTAATATAACTTCCCTTTCAACTGAAAAAAGAAAAAGCCCTTTGAAAGAGCCTAGGTAGTCTACGGCACAAACAACATCTATCTACCGTTGCTTCCTTCCGGACCTGGCGGAGTTCGAAAGTGCGTCTTGCATAGGACCTAGACTCATTCAAAGAGCCTTTACTAAAATATACTCAAAAACAACTATAATGTAAAGTTATAAATTTAGTAATTTTCCAATAAGTACAAAAATAAAGCAACCGTTGAGTTTTTGCAAAGCAAAAACTCAAGTTCATTTTATAAAAAAAATCTCAAGATTTTTTTTATAAAATGAACGGAGAGAGGGGGATTCGAACCCCCGGTACCTTTCGGTACACAACCTTTCCAAGATTGCACCATCGACCACTCGGACATCTCTCCAAAAAATTTTAACAACAAAACAAGCAAAAAAAAGAGTATGTAAAAAAAATTTTGTTGATTAAAAAAAGACGAGACCAAGAGGATTCGAACCTCCGGCCTTCAGATCCGCAATCTGACGCTCTATCCAGCTGAGCTATGGTCTCAAAAACAGTTCTAAAAACTTTTTATATTTATTCGGTATTCAAATTTATGACCGTCGAGTTTGCGAAGCAAATCGAGTTAACGTTTAGTTTTTTCATTTTCAATGAAAAAACTAAACGTTCATTCTAATAATAAAACTTATAGTTTTATTATTAGAATGAACGGAGCAAGGGGGATTCGAACCCCCGATACCCTTTAGGGGTATAACTCCTTAGCAGGGAGCCACCTTCGGCCTCTCGGTCATCGCTCCAAAACACAAGAAAGACAAGGGGTAAAAAAAACTTCGTTAAACACCCACAGAAAACGACACCGCAGGAAAACGAAGCCCACACCAAATCATTCCTAATTTTTGCACTTTTCACTTTTGTCGATTTTGTTTCGCAAACTCGAGTTCTTAAAAAATAAAAACCTTTGATTTTTAGTTTTTAAGAACGGAGCAGGGGGGATTCGAACCCCCGGTACGTCGCCGCACAACGGTTTTCAAGACCGCCGCCTTAAACCACTCGGCCACCGCTCCAATTGAAAAGTAAAATCAGTTTACAAACTTTTTAAAAATTTGTCAATAGAAAAGATAAAATTTGTTAAACCTCAAATACTTACTGTATTTTCTAAAGTTTCACTAAAATCGGAACCTAAATCCACCACCAAAAACAAAATCCATCTTAAATTCATTTGGAAATTCTGCGTAATATCCAAAATGAAGAGGGAATGAAAAATGTTTATGATATAAAGTTTCATACCCAAGTCCTATACCTGCAATTCCGTTAAAATATTCTGGAATATTGTAATCTGTTTTGTAATAAAAACCACCTAAAAGAAGACCATATAATCTTCCATACCAATTTTTTTGATATTTTACTGTAAAAAATTCAAATTGAGCTTCTGCAGTCAACATATAAAAAGAATTGATAAATTTAGAAATAACATCTTGAGAATCAATATAGTCATAATATTCCATTGGAATATACATTCCAGAAAAGTTAATTTGATAACCAAAGTTTCCAAGCCATTGTTGCCAACTTAATCCAGGGTATGTATAAGCAAATACTCCAATAGATTTATTGAATTGTTCAAAAGGAGTTTTTTCATTTGGTTCAAATTCAATTTTCTTTTCTCTTGGTTTAGTCTCGCTAAAATCGGATTGACCTTCCCCTACTTTCTTTGCAACCTTTGGTCGTTTTTCTGTAGGAAATCTAGGTTCTGCAAAATCTTCTTGAATAGAAGTTTCTGTTTGAGAAGTTTCAAGTTCACTTTCAGTAGAAATTTCATCATTTTCTTGTGCAAAAAGATAAAAACTTCCGCATAACAAAATCATAAAAATAATTAAAATTTTTTTCATAAAATTCCTCACTTTTATAAAGTTACTTTGATTATCTAAAATATATTTTTTGTTGTCAATCTGTCTTTATATTCATTTCACAAAAAAATAATCATTGTTATCATACTTTTAACAAAATTAGACATTATTGATATTTTTGATAAAAACTTTTTTTACATAAAATTAAAAAAAATATTTATACATAAAAGTTTTCTATTGTGTATTTTTATTCATTTGTGGTAAAATGCCCTATAAAAAAATAATCACCTTAATTTTATTTTTTGGGGGTATGGTATGAAAAATGCATACATAAACCGCGTATTAGAGCAAGTAAAAGCAAAAAATGCTCACGAACCAGAATTCTTGCAGGCAGTTCAAGAAGTATTAGAAACACTTGAACCAGTAGTAGAAAAAATGCCAGAAATCGAAAAAAATGCCATCTTAGAAAGAATGGTTGAACCAGAACGTGTAATTATGTTCCGTGTTCCTTGGATGGACGATAATGGTAATGTTCAGGTAAATAGAGGATATAGAGTTCAATTTAACAGTGCAATTGGACCTTACAAAGGTGGAATTCGTTTTCATCCATCTGTAAATCTTGGAATTTTAAAATTCTTAGGATTTGAACAAACTTTCAAAAACTCACTAACAACACTTCCAATGGGTGGTGGTAAAGGTGGTGCTGATTTTGATCCACACGGAAAATCAGACGCTGAAGTTATGAGATTCTGCCAATCTTTTATGACAGAACTTTCAAAACACATTGGTGCTGACACAGACGTTCCAGCTGGAGATATTGGTGTTGGTGCACGTGAAGTTGGTTATATGTTTGGACAATACAAAAGACTTCGCAACGAATTTACAGGTGTTTTAACTGGAAAAGGTTTAACATTCGGAGGTTCTTTAATCAGAACTCAAGCAACTGGATACGGACTAATCTATTTTGCAGACAATATGCTTGCAAAAGTGGGAGATAACTTCAAAGGTAAAACTTGTGTAATATCTGGTTCTGGAAACGTTGCTCAATATGCAGCAGAAAAACTTATTCAATTAGGTGCAAAACCAGTTACACTTTCTGACTCAAACGGATATATTTACGATCCAGATGGAATCACACAAGAAAAACTTGACTGGGTAAAAGACCTTAAAACAGTTCGCCGTGGACGCATTAAAGAATACGTTGCTCAATATCCTAACGCAAAATACGTTGAAGGCAAACGTCCTTGGGAAGTAAAATGTGATTGTGCTTTCCCATGTGCTACACAAAACGAACTTAACGGTGAAGAAGCAAAAATGCTTTTGGCTAACGGAGTTAAACTTGTTGCAGAAGGTGCAAACATGCCTTCAACAGCAGAAGCAGTTAGTGCATTCCTAGAAGCAAAAATTTTGTATGCTCCTGGAAAAGCTTCTAACGCTGGAGGAGTTGCAACATCTGGTCTTGAAATGAGCCAAAACTCAGAACGCCTTTCATGGTCAGCTGAAGAAGTTGACTCAAAACTAAAAGGAATTATGAAAAACATCCACGACGCAGCATACGATGCAGCAGAAAAATTCGGAATGAAAGGAAACTACGTTGCAGGTGCAAACATTTCTGGATTCCTAAAAGTTTGTAACGCAATGATTGCACAAGGTATTGTGTAATAAATTCTAAATAAATAATTTTTAGATTATGAAAAACGCTCTTAAAGAATTATCTTTTGGAGCGTTTTTTATTTTTTTCAGATATTGTCAACAAGATATTATTTTGTTAAAATTTCATCAACTTATGAAAACTTTACTCATTGGGATAAACTCTAAATTTTCTCATACAAACTTAGCAATTCGTTCAATAAAAGAATATGTAAAACACAAAACAAATATTAATCCTATTATAAAAGAATTTACAATAAATCAATTAACAACTGACATCCTTAGAGATATAGTTTTTGAAAAACCAAATGTTATTTTATTTTCAATTTATATTTGGAATGTAGAATTTTCTTTAAAAGTGATTCAAGAAATAAAAAAGATTTTACCAAAAGTTTTTATCGGAGTGGGAGGTCCAGAAGTTTCTTATCGTGCAGAAGAAATTTTACAAAAAAATAAATTTATTGATTGTGTAATTTCTGGTGAAGGCGAAATATCAACTTATGAACTTTTAGAAAATCTAAATAAAAATTTTGAATCAGAAAAAAATGAATTTAAGAATATCGATTTTAATATTGATGGAATTTATTTTAGAAATAAAAAATTTACACCTAGAAATCCAATTCAAAATTTAGATGAATTGTTTTTTGCATATCCTGATTTAAATGAACTTGATGTTAATAACAGAATTTTTTATTACGAATCATCTCGTGGCTGTCCTTTCAGATGTTCGTATTGTCTTTCTTCTATTGATAAAAGTGTTCGTAACAGAAGTTTAGAAAAAGTATTTCAAGACTTAAAAATATTTTTAGATGCAAAAGTAAAACTTGTAAAATTTGTAGATAGAACTTTTAATTTAAATGAAGAAAGAACAATTTCTATTTGGAATTTCTTAAAAGAAAATCATAATGGAATAACAATGTTTCATTTTGAAATTGCAGCTCAACAACTTACAGAAAAAATGTTACAAGCAATTAAAAATTTTCCAAAAGGAATTATGCAATTTGAAATTGGAATCCAAAGTACAAATGAAAAAACTTTACAAGCTATTGGTCGCTCTGCAAATTTACAAATGCTAAATGAAAAAATAAAACAAATTCCTAAAACAATACATTCACATTTAGATTTAATTGCAGGTCTTCCTCATGAAAGTTTAAATGAATTTAAAAACTCATTTGATTATGTAATAAAACTTAAACCAGATATGTTACAACTTGGATTTTTAAAAATCTTATCTGGAACACAAATGGAAAGTTTTGCAAAAGAAAATGAATATCAATTTTCTGAAACTCCACCTTACGAAGTTTTATCAACTCCGTACATTTCTTATTTTGATTTACAATTTTTAAAAGATGTAGAAGAAGTTTTAGATATTTTTTATAACTCAAATAATTTTGAATTTACTTTCAATTATATTTTTTGTTTACAAGAAAAATTTGATTTTTCAATTTTTGAAATTTTATCTTCTATTGTAGATTACTTTAGAGAAATTAAAATTTTTGAAACACCACAAAAAACAAATGTGTTTTACAAATTATTTTTAGATTATATAAATTCAAATCACTTTGAAAAATTTCAAAATATTTTTAATAAAGATTTACTACAAGAATTAATCAAATTTGATTTTATAATTTCTGAAAAAACAAGCAACTTCCCAACTTGGTATAATCGAAATTATAATAAAGAAAATCATAAAGAATCACTGATTAAATTTTGCAATTTTGAAAGCACACGACTTGCTTATGCTCATAGTGAATATGATGAATTTGATTTTAACCCAGTAACTTTTGAAAAAGAAAAAACTAAAATTTTATTTGTCTACGATTCTGTAAAAGGGAAAACTCATACAAAACAATTTTATTTTTTAGATAAAAATCTTTCGTAATAAAAAGCGTATTGCTGATAAATTCCTGCAACTTCACTTTTCATCCAAGAAGGAATTTTTCCGTCGTATCGTTCATCAATTATTTTTTGAATCCAAGTATCAATAGGACAGGCATTTATTAAATGTAATCCAAACAAACAAATACAATTAGCAACTTTCTTTCCAATTCCTTTGAAAGAAATTAATTTTTCAAAAGCATCTTTATAAGTCATATTTTTTAATTCATCAATCCAAGTTGGATTTTCAATCGTATATAAACTTATTAAATAAATATATTCATCTCTGTAACCTAAACCTACAGATTTTAATTTTTCAAGAATTTTATTTTTATCACCAAAAGAAATTATCTCTTGTGCAGTTGGAAAACTTTTTAGTTCCGAAGTAATTTGTTTTTTAGAAAAAATTTTGCAAAGACCTTCTATTGATTTTTTAATTCGTGGAATATTGTTATTTTGACTTATGATAAAACTAATAATCATTTCCCATAAATCTTGATTTAAAATTCTTATGCCATATCCATATTTTATTGCACGCTGCAAATATTCATCATCAATAATTAAGGAAGTAATTTTTTTATAATCTGTATTAAAGTCAAAATAATTTTTCCAAAAACTTTCAAATTCAGATTCAGTGCAATCAATTTTTATTTTTTTATCATCCTGAAAAATATTTAAAAGCTTATCCTTAACTGGAACTTGATAGTGATATTTTTTTGATTCGTTATCACAAAAAATTTCTTGCCATCTAAAACATTGTCCAGAATCTGCAATTTGATTTAAATTAAAAAACTCACTATCAAATTCAAACATCACAAAACAATCCTATTCATCATGTTCCAAAACTAAAATATCATTTTTTGCAAGTATAGTTCTTCCGTCAGGGATTACTAGTTTTCCATTTCGTTTAATTAGAACAATTAAAGATTTTTGTAAATCAGAAGCAATCTCTGATAATTTTTTCCCAATCCATTTGTGATTTTCTTCCAATTCAATTTCAACAAGTTCAATTTCATTTTTTGCTTCATTAGATTCATTTTTAGAATTAAACGCTTGAGCACATAAAACAATTTCATCATTTGCTTTTATTTCAGTATTTCCTCTTGGAACAATTCTTTTTCCATCACGCAAAATTAAAACTAAAATTGTTTCTGGAGGAAGCACAAATTCTTTTATCGTTTTATCAACCCAAGTATGATTTTCAGTTACATTCAATTTAATAAATTGAACAGGAACTTCTTCAGGATAATCTGTAAATGTTTTTAAAACGTTTGCATTGTTATCAATCATTTTAAGTTTTCTTGAAACAAGAGGAATTAATGAACCTTGTAATGTAATTGAAAATAGAACAATACAAAAAACAATATGGAATAATCCAAAATCAGAATTATATCCTTTGTTTGTAATAGCCATTATTGCAAATACAATAGAAGCAGCCCCTCTTAATCCTGTAAACGAAACTAGAAGTTGTTGATTTATAGGACACTTCATTGGAGAAAGAATTGCAAATATAGTTACAGGGCGTGCAACAAAAGTAATAAATAATGCAATCGCTAAAGATGGCAAAATAAAATGCACCATTGCAGATGGAGAAGCAAGTAAACCTAATAGGAAGAAAATTAACATTTGCATCAATCCTGTAATACCATCAAAAAAATTAACAAGATTTGACTTTTGTTGAAATTTTTTATTTCCTAACAAAAGCCCTGCTACATAAGCACTTAGATAACCGTTACCACCAATAAGAGTTGGAATAGCATAAGAACAAATTGCAACTGCAAGAACAAAAAGAGAATCAAATCCCGCAGAAGAAAATTTAAATTTATTCAAAATATAATATGCTCCATAACCAATTCCATAACCGATTGCAAGACCAAAAACAATTTGAGCAAAAAGCATATATGACATTTTGCCAATACTTGCATTACCTTGCATTAAAGAAAGAACTATGATTGTAAGCATATATGAAAATGGATCGTTACTTCCACTTTCAACTTCTAACAAAGAAGCACTATTATATTTTAAGTTAAGTTTTTTAGAACGCAATATAGAAAACACAGAGGCAGCATCAGTTGAACTTATTACAGCTCCAACCAAAAATGATTGTAAAATTTCAAACTTTAATACAAAGTAACAAAACAATCCTGTAAAAACAGCAGTCAATACAACTCCTAAAGTGGAAAGCAAAACTGCTTTAACGGCAACAGGTTTTGCAGCGTTTAAATTTGTTCCAAATCCACCGTAGAAAATAATAAAAATAAGAGCAATAGAACAAATTGATTCAGCACTTTTGTAATCTTCAAATTTAATTTTAAATAGACCATCTGAACCAAAAATCATACCTAAAAGGATAAAAGCCAAAAGCATCGGCATTCCAACTTTTGAAGAAGCTTTATTTAAAATGATACATAAAATTATTATCACTGAAACAAAAAATAAAATACCTGCCATAAATTTATCCTCTATATTATTTTTATTTACAAAGACATTTTACCCTTAACAAATTTTATTTTCAATATTATACTAATATTATGAACGAAAAAAATAAAAAAAATTTTATTCAATCTTCTATACATACTATTTTTGAAATACATCCTAACTCAAAATATTTTTCGATAATTAGAATTTTTCTTGTTTGTGTTGGCTCTTTTCTTTTTGCTTTGAACTTAAATATTTTCGTTGTAAACTCAGGATTGATTCCAGGAGGTTTTACAGGAATTACAGAATTAACTCAGAAAATTTTATTAACATTTTTTGATATAAAAATTCCATTTGCTCCAATTTATTATTTATGTAATTTAATTCCAGCAATAATTAGTTTTAAATTTATAGGAAAAAAATTCACTCTTCTTTCTTGTTTAATGATTTTACTTTCTGGATTTTTTACAGATATTTTACCAACCATAACAGTAACAGATGATATTCTCCTCTCCGCAATTTTTGGTGGATTATTAAGTTCAGTTGCTGTAAGTTTTTGTCTTTTTGCTGGAGCAACTAGCGGAGGAACTGATTTTATTGCAATTTTTATTTCCGAACGATTTGGTAAAGACGCTTGGAATTATATTCTTTATGCAAATATGATAATTTTAGCAGTTGCAGGATTTCTTTTTGGATGGGAATCTGCTCTTTACTCTATGATATTTCAGTTTACAGCTACACAACTTTTAAATTATTTATACAGACGATACCAAAAAGTTACGTTATTTGTAATAACAAATAAGCCTGATGAAATTTACACATTGATAAAAGAAAAGACAAATCACGACGCAACTTTGTTCACAGGAGAAGGATGTTTTGAAAAGCAAACAAGACATCTGATATACTCTGTAATTTCTGGGGATGAAAAAAATCTACTTGTCAACGCAATTAAAAAAGTTGACCCACAAGCCTTTGTAAACATTGTAAATTCAAAACAAATTCTTGGAAAATTTTACAGAAAGCCAAATGATTAAATAGACTTTCAATGCCACAAGTGATATACTGTATTTTATGGAAAGAAGAGATAAAGATAATTATTATTTAGATTTAGCTGAAATTGTAAGTCAGCGCTGTACTTGTATCAGAAGACATTATGGTGCAGTTATCGTAAAAAATGATGAAGTAATTTCTACAGGATATGTAGGGGCTCCTCGTGGAAGAAAAAATTGTTCTGACTTAGGAATTTGTATTCGCGAAAAATTACAAATCCCTCGTGGCGAACGATATGAACTTTGCAGAAGTGTACATGCAGAAGCAAACGCAATCATCAGTTGTTCAAGAGATAAAATGATTGGTGCTTCATTATATCTAACAGGAAAAGAATGTAGCACAGGAGAATACATAAAAAATAGTTGTTGTTGCTCAATGTGTAAACGAATGGTAATCAATGCAGGAATTGCCTATGTATATGTTCGTGACGACAAAGACAACTACAGAAAAATCGATGTAAACGACTGGATAGAAAACGACGAATCATTGGAAGGAACTTTTGGCTACTAAAATTCTTTCTTGGGTTAAACAAGAAATTGTTTTTGTAATTTCATTTTTACTTGCATTAGTTTCTTCAATATTTGTTATTAAACAAGGAAACTCCATAGATTTTTTTTCGGCAATAGATTTTAGAGTAATTTCTATTTTGTTTACTCTAATGTTAATTATCGCTGGATTTCAAAGTCTTGGAGTTTGTTCTTTTCTTGCAAATAAACTTTGTTGTAAGATAAAAACATTGCGTTCAATTTCTTTGGCATTAATTTTACTTTGTTTTTTTTCAAGCATGTTAATTACAAATGATGTAGCGCTTATTACCTTTGTTCCCTTTGCAATTTTAATTCTAAAGGAAACAAAAAATCTAAAATTTGCTCCTATCGTAATTGTATTACAAACAATCGCAGCAAACCTAGGAAGCATTTTAACTCCATTAGGTAATCCACAAAATTTATTTTTATATTCAAAGATGCAAATAAACATTTTTGAATTTCTAAAAATTTTATTTCCCTATTGTGCTTTTTCATTTGTTTTAATTTTAGTTTTTAATTTGTTTATACCAAAAGAAAAAATTGAAAATTTATTTTCAACAAATAATTTAATTTATATTCCAAAAGAAAATTTTAAAAGTATTTTAATTTTTAGCATTTTATTTTTGTGTAGCATATTAACAGTATTAAATATTATTCCATATCAAATTGTTTTATTTTTAGTTTTAATAATCACTTTAATAATAAACAAAAATCTTTTTACAAAAGCAGATTACACATTACTTCTTACTTTTGTTTGTTTTTTTATTTTTACAAATAATATTTCAAATATTGAATCCATAAAAAACTTTTTAGTAAATTTAATTCACAATAAAGATTTTTTTGTTTCGTTAATAACAAGTCAAATTATTAGTAACGTTCCTGCTGCGCTTTTACTTCAACCTTTTTCAACAAATCTTACAGAACTTTTATTAGGTGTAAACATCGGAGGACTTGGAACTTTAATCGCATCTTTAGCAAGTTTAATTTCATTTAAAATTTATTCAAAAGAAAAAGAATTGAAACTTAAACAATTTTTTATTACATTTACTTTGTTAAATATTATTTTTTTAATACTACTTATTTTATTTCATCTTGTACAAAAAATTTTTTGAGGTTATTTATGATTAAAATACTTTTTGTTTGTCATGGAAATATTTGCCGTTCTCCAATGGCAGAATATGTTATGAAATATCTTGTAAGTCAAAAAGGTTTAGAAGAAAAATTTTATATCGATTCAGCTGCAACAAGCACAGAAGAAATTGGAAACGGTGTTCACTACGGAACACGAAACAAATTGCAATCAGTTAATATTCCAGTTGGCAATCACAAAGCTAGACAAATTACAAAAAATGATATAGAAGAATTTGATTATTTAATTGGAATGGATAGTGCCAACATTCGTAACATGAAAAGATTTTACGGATTTGATGGATTTAGTTTTGGAAGTTACCAAGCAAACTCAAACTCAGCCACAAATAAAAATTTAGAAAATAAAATTTGCAAACTTTTAGAATTTGCAAATTCATCAGATGATATTGCTGACCCTTGGTACACAGGAAATTTTGATTTAACTTACAACGATATTTTAAAAGGTTGCAAATCCCTTTTAAATAGTTTAACATAGAAGTATATGAAATCTCCAAAAGAAATAAACTTAGAAGAAAAAATTTTAGATTCACTTCTCCCTGAAAAATTAAATGGCGAAACAATTCCATACGAAGTTGCAAAAATTTTAATTGATGATCCAGAAATTGCTGAAATTCAAAATTATGCAAATCATGTTTCAATCGTTCGTTTAGGTTATAATGACCATGGTCCAGTTCACATGAGGACAGTTGCAAGAAACTGTATCAAAATGATGAAAATTTTACACGAAGCAAAAATTGAAACAAGTCTTGAAAAAGAAAAAATTGGAACTTTTACAGATAGTTTAACAGCTATTTTACTGGCTTCTTTTATGCATGATTTAGGAATGACAGTTGGTAGACAAGACCACGAACTTTACAGTGTAACAATCGCACTTCCAATTATTGATAGAATTTTGAAACAAGTTTTAAAAGATGATTTACAAAGAAGAATAGTTATTCGTTCTGTTGCAATGGAAGGAATTGTAGGTCACATGGGAACTCACAAAATTCACTCATTAGAAGCAGGAATGATTTTAATTGGTGACGGATGTGACATGACAAAAGGAAGAGCAAGAATTCCTATTGCACTTTTTAACGGAGCAAAAGTTGGAGATATTCACAAATATTCAGCTAACTCAATTGAAAAAGTAAAAATCTTTAACGGATTGGAATCAGATAGAGCACAAGAATTAAAATCTGAAGCTAACTCAGAAATAAAACCAATTTGTATTGAAGTTGAAATGTCTAGTGAAGTTGGATTTTTTCAAATCGAAGAAGTTTTGATTCAAAAAATAAATTCTAGCCCCGTAAGACCATACATATCACTTTACGCAGGAATTACAGGACAAGAATTTAAAAAGTATTTGTAAGATTTTTACAAAAGTACATAATTATTATTTTTGAAAATTGCCTTTTCTTTTCTCCAATTTGATGGATTACCAGGTCCAACCCATTTATTTAGAGGAAAGGAATCTGCTAAACTTTGTCTAATAAATTCTTTTGCTAACAAAACAGCTTGATAAGCACTAAGACCTTGTGCAAGACCTGAAGTAATAGCTGCAGCAGTTGTACAACCAGCTCCATGAGTCCAAAAAGTATTTACTAAAGAAGTTTCAACTTCTTCACAGCGCTCTGCATCGCAATAAACATCAATGGCAAGCCCCGTTTCTTTACAATTAGCAAGTTTGTTTCCGCCTTTTAAGAAAACTGCTTTTGCACCTTTTTCAACAAGGATTTTTGCAACAATTTTCATTTGTTCAACTGTTGTAGGTTCTTCACAACCTGCCATTTGACTAGCTTCAAAAAGATTTGGAGTTACAATTTTTGCCAAAGGTAAAAGTTTTTTTTGTACAGCTAAATTCAATTCTGGATTTAGAGCTTCACCTGCACCTTTACAAACCATTACAGGATCTAAAACATAATTTTCAACATTATATTTTTTGATATATTCTTCTGCTAGTTCTACAGCATACTCAGTTCCAAGCATACCTGTTTTACAAGCAGAAACTCCAACACCTTTAAAAATAGTTTCCATTTGAGAACGCAAAACATCTTCTGCGATAGGGAAAACACCGTGAGACCAATTATTGTCTGGATTCATTGTAGCAATAACTGTAACGGCCGCCATTCCATAAAGCCCATATTCACAAAAGGTTTTTAAATCTGCTTCTAAACCTGCTCCGCCAGAAGCATCAGAACCAGCAATTGTAGCAACTTTAATCATTCCTTCAGCCATAAAATTCTCCTATTTAAGAATAATTTATACTAAGAATATAATCAAAATGTGATACCATTACTAGAGTCAGATTTAAGATTTTTAACAAGGTCAGATATTAAATCAATATGAATTGATAAAACGCTTTTTCTTTATAGGCTCACTTGTAAAATCGATTCCAAGTTTCTTAAAAATCTTTGTATCAACTTCAGAAAGCATTACTGTAGTGTGAACTTGACAACCTCTAAGTTTTGGAAGTTGCTCCAAAGCCTTTCTAGCATTTTCATCTTCTGTAGAAACCATTGCAAGAGCAACCAAAACTTCATCAGTATGAAGCCGTGGATTTTTTCCTGCAAGATATTCAATCTTCATTTTTTGAATTGGTTCTATAACTGATGCAGGAATTAAATGAACATCATGTTCAATTCCAGCTAAATATTTTAAAGCATTAAGCAATAAAGCAGCAGAAGCCCCCAATAAATCAGATGTTTTTGAAGTAATATAAATTGGATTTCCTTCTTCGTCCATAAGTTCGATCGCTTCGGCAGGAAGTCCAATTTCTTGGGCTCGTTGTTTTGCAAGAACAGTTACTTTTCTTTCATCGGTTGAAGTGTTCACCTTTCCCATAAGAAGTTCAATTTTATAAACTTCATTTTCTGCAGGAATATCGTCAGCTAATTTATCTAAAGCATTATAGTAACGACGAATTATTTCTTGCTTTGAGGCATTCTGACAAATTTCATCATCAATAATACAATTTCCTGCCATATTAACCCCCATATCCGTTGGAGATTTATATGGATTGTAGCCATATATTGCCTTAAAAATAGAATTTAAAACAGGGAAAATTTCAATATCTCGATTATAGTTTACAGCAGTTTGACCGTATGCTTCCAAATGAAATGGGTCAATCATATTTACATCGTTAAGGTCAGCAGTTGCTGCTTCATAAGCAATATTTACAGGATGATTTAACGGCAAATTCCAAATTGGGAAAGTTTCAAATTTTGCATATCCAGCTTTTATTCCTCGTTTGTTATCATGATAAAGTTGAGAAAGACAAGTTGCCATCTTTCCACTTCCAGGTCCTGGAGCCGTAACCACAACAAGAGGTTTTGTAGTTTTAATATAATCATTTTTTCCAAAACCTTGGTCACTATTTATTAAAGACACATTTGATGGATAGCCTTCGATATAGTAATGAAAATAAGTTTTTATATGAAGTTTTTTCAAACGAGTTTTAAATTGATTGATAGCCGACTGCCCTGCATAATGTGTAATAACAACACTACTAACAACAAGACCAACTTTCTTGTATTCTTCGCAAAGACGAATTACATCCATGTCGTAAGTAATTCCTAAATCGCTACGAACCTTATTTTTTTCAATATCAGTAGCACTGATAACAATAACAACTTCTGCACAATCTGCAAGTTGCACAAGCATTTTTAATTTACTATCTGGCTGAAAACCAGGCAAAACTCTTGAAGCATGATAATCGTCAAAAAGTTTTCCACCAAACTCCAAATAGAGTTTATCACCAAATTGTGAAATTCTGTCTTTGATGTGTTCTGACTGAATTTTTAAGTATTTATCGTTATCAAATCCTATTTTCATAAACTTCATTATAGTCTAAAACGAATTTCAATGCTATACTAAATTTATGTTAGGTAAAAGATTTTTTTTAATATTTTTTGTAATTTTTGTATTTCTATTTTTGTCTGTAAACACTTATGCAGATCCCTACTTTCCTCAAATAGAAAAAAAAGTTTTGAATGTTGGATTTTATGAAATGCAAGGTGCTCAAGAAATTGATGAACAAGGAAATCTTTCTGGTTTTTACTATGATTACCTACAAGCAATAATGCAATATAGTCCTTGGGATTTACATTTTATCACAAAATGCGATTGGAACTCATGCTTAGAAATGTTAAAGACAGGAGAAATTGACATTCTTTGTGGAGTTCAAAAAAATCCTGAACGTGAAAAAATTTATGATTTTTCTGAAAGTTCCTCAATTACATTTTATTCATCAATCTTTGTAAATAAAAATAATTCGCAAATTCCATATAATGATTTTCAAAGTTTAGACGGATTAACTGTTGGAGTAATATCAAATAGTGCAAGAACTGATTATTTTTTTGAATTTTGCAAAGAAAATAATTTTTCTATGAAACCAGTATTTTTTAATTCAGAATCAGATTTGTTTGATGCCCTGAAAGAAGGAAAAATTGATACTGCAATGTCATCTTCTAATTCAAATACAAATGATTTTAGAATCGTTTCTGATTTTGACCCGCAACCACAATACATTGCAATTACAAAAGGAAATTCAAAAGTCTTAGAAGATTTAAATCTTGCAATATCAAAATTGAAAAGCGAAAATCCTTCTTTTGATGAAAAATTATATAAAAAACATTATGGTTCTACAGAAGGAAACAATGTTTCTTTTACAAAAGAAGAACTATCCTTTATAGAAAATAATAAAACTCTAAAAATTTATTTTGATCCAAACTGGGAACCTTTAGAAAAATTAAATTCCAAAACAAATAAACCAGAAGGTGCAGTTATTGATATATTAAATATAGTTTCTAAAAAAAGTGGAATTGATTTTAATTACGTTTCTACATCGTCTTATGCAGAAAACTTAATAATGGTAGAAAATAACAATGGATACATTTTGTCTGCCGTTGCCTACGATTACAAATGGGCTAATGACCATAATTTACTTTTAACCAAACCATTTATCGAAACAAATATTTCCTATGTCTATAAAGAAAAATTGAAGTTTAACAAAATTGCGTTACCAGAAAGTTATTTTACAAATCAATATATACGAGAAAAAAATCCTAATGCACAAATTATTTCTTATCCAAATATTAAATCTTGTTTAGATGCAGTTAATTCAGGAAAAGCTGATGCAACAATTCTAAACAACTACGAATTAAATTATTTTTATTCATTACCAAAATATAGAGAATTAAAATTTAACACAATTCCATATTTAACAGAATCTTTTTCAATGGGAATTTCTAAAAATGCACATCCTTTATTGTTTTCAATTTTTAACAAAACATTACATTCAATTTCTGAAGAAGAATTTTCTGACGCAATTAGAAATAATACTCAAATAACTTCAAAAGATGGATTTTTAGGATTGATATACACAAACCCACTGGACTTTTTTCTTATTTTGAGCGTTTTCTTTTTGTTGTTTGTAATTTCTGTAATTCTATTATTATTCAATATTATCAACAAGAAAAAAAATAAACAGATTGCAGAAAGTTTTAAAATAAAATTTGATTTTTTATCTAGGATGAGTCACGATTTACGAACTCCGATAAACACAATTTTAGGCTATTCAGAATTAGCAAAGGATAATATCAATAATCCTAACCAAATGAAAGGCTACCTTGAAAAAATGAATTACTCAAGTTCTTTTCTTTTAGGATTAGTAAACGATTGTCTTGATATGGGAAAAAATTACAATGATAAATTAATTTTACATCCAACACCTTATCTTTACAGTGAATTTGAAAAAACTGTTCTTGCAATGATTGATCCTTTATGTAAACAAAAGAATATTAAATTTATTTCTCCTAAAGATTATTATCCTGTAGCGATTCTTGTAGATAAAATTAGATTTGAACAAATATTTTTTAATTTGCTAACAAATGCCGTAAAATTCACCCCAGAAAATGGAACAGTTGAATTTACAATCAATAATAGAAATATTTGCAATGGAGTTTTTTCTTGCGATTTTTATGTAAAAGATACAGGAATTGGAATTTCAGAAAGTTTTCAGCAAAAAATGTTTTTACCTTTTGAACAAGAAGAGAATGAAGTTGGTCTTATGTCTCAAGGTTCAGGTCTTGGACTTTCAATCGTAAAAAGCATTGTAGATTTAATGGACGGAACTATTTCTGTTCAAAGTGAAAAAGGAAAAGGAACAACATTTATCGTTCATCTTGATTTACCAATTGTTGACATTCCTGAAGAAGAAAAAAATAAAACTAATTCCTCAAATGAAACATCAAATCCTAAACAAGATGGATTTCTTTCTGAAAAAATTTTAGAGAACAAAAAAGTATTATTGATTGAAGACCATCCAATGAATATTGAAATTGCAAAAGAACTTCTCGAAAAAAAAGGAATGACTATTATCTGTGCTACAAACGGAAAAGAAGGTTTAGAAACATTTGAAAATTCTAAAGAAAATGAAATTGACTTAATCCTAACAGATATTAGAATGCCAATTATGGACGGTCAAGAAATGACAGAAAAAATACGACATCTAAACCGTAATGACGCAAAAACAATTCCGATAATTGCAATTACAGCAAACATCCTTGATGATGATATAAAAATCTATCACAAATCTGGCATAAATGATTTTGTAGAAAAACCAATTAAACCAGATGTTTTGTACAAAGTGTTAGCAAATACCTTGAATGAAAAACGTGATTAGTTTAGATACCAAAAAATTACTTTACTCTTTCCTATAACAACTCAGGTTTACCTGTAAATAAAATTCTTAATTGAAGTTTTGTAATTGCTAAAATTTCTCTTAGGTAACTATTTAAGATAGCGTATTTTGCAGTTTTTGAACTAAATCCAAAAGTGTTTTTATAACCAAGTCGTTTGGCAATCCATAAAGCTCTTGATAAATGATAATCGCTTGTTACAATCACAATTTTTGAATCTAAAATTTCTTGCAAACTACATCCTGTTTGTTGGCTAAGTAAAATTGCTGCGTTTTGTAAATTCTGAATTGTATCTAATGATTTATCTTCTTGCAAAATAAATTCTTTTGAAACCCTACGTTTTTCTAATTCTTTTTCTAACATAATTGATTCTGCAAAAGGAGCTGGTTTTATATGACCTCCACATGCAACAATTTTACAATTTGAATTTAAACCCTTCCAAAGTTCTGCACAAACATCAAGTCTGTTACTTACAGATGATGATGGAGTTCCATTCATTTTTAATCCACCACCTAACAAAATTATATAATCAACTGAATCATCTGGGATTTTTTCTTTAGGTGAAAGAATAAAAAATAAATTTAAACAAGCATAACAACCAAAAATTAAAATCAAAATTCCAATTACACTTGCAAAGACTTTATTAATCTTTGGTAACTTTCCTTTAAAATCAAGGAATACTAAAAATGAACAAATAATTCCAATAAGAGGCCACAATAAAGTTATTCCTAAAAAATATCCATCTAAAATTACAAGAATTAAATAGTATAAAAAAGAAAAAATTGCTAAAACTACCAAAAGATTTTTAAGCCATTTGTTCATTTGTATTCCTTTTAGGTAAGAAAAAAATTATTTGTAAAACAATTCAGATTCAAAACAAACATTTCCGTTTTGTTTACCAACAATTACAATTCGGTTTTCGCCTGCATTTAAATTTCCGTAGATTTCAAGATTATCTCCCAGCATTGCTTCGTGTGCATAATTCAATCTTAAATCTGTAAAAGTTTTATTTTGAAACTCTTCTGGCAAACTATCCATAATATAAGTTGCATAACGTGAATTATTCATATGTCCATTTGCATCAATATCAGAAAAACGAATTTTTCTTTCATCAAGAAGTTGCATTTCTTCTGGCATACCAATTTTTCCACAATCTAAACTTTTTAAAGGTAAAGTAAGAGTTGGCTCAGGACGCATTGTAAAAGTAGATGGTTTCATGATTCTTCGATTTTCAAGATTTACTAAAAGCCAAGTTGAAAATCCATTTACCAAAACTTCCCCATTTTCATCTGTTAATTCATAAGAACGAGTAAGTTGTAAACCTTTAGAGGCTTCTTCCCAAGTTTTCAAAGTAATAGTTTGATTGCTTTTTGGCATTTTATGAAATCTAAAAGCAACTCTAGAAGTCAAAATTGCAATTCCATTTTCTTTTAGAACATCAAAAGTAATTCCTCTCTGATGAAAATCTTCAACAGCTGTATCAGAGGTTAATGCTAAAATTTCTGACAACATAATTTCTTGATTAATATTACATTGACTAAAATACAATTTAAATTGTCTGTAAAAATTATTTTCTTCATCATGCCATTGTTTAAATTCTTTCATATTTCAATTCATCCTTTTAAAATAAATTTACATTGATATTATACATTTTTTACTTGTAAAAATCATCTATTTATGTAATAAATTTATAGAAGACTTTTGTTTTATACACATTTTTTTAACATATTTTAATGAGGAAAAACATGAAAATAGAAACTAAATGTTTACATTCTGGATACACTCCAAAAAATGGTGAACCTAGAGTTGTTCCAATCGTACAAAGTACAACTTACAGATTTGATTCTTGCGACCACGTAGCAGAACTTTTTGATAAACCAACCGAATTTATGTATTCTCGTTTTGCAAATCCAACTTGCGAGGCAGTAGAAAAAAAGATTGCAGACTTAGAAGGGGGAGTTGGATGTATGCTCACTTCAAGTGGACAGGCTGCAAGTTTACTTTCAATTTTGAATTTATGTTCTAGTGGAGATAGTTTTATTTCTAGTTCTTCAATTTACGGAGGAACAGTAAATTTATTTTCTGTAACATTAAAAAAACTTGGAATTGAATGTATTTGGGTTGATGTTGATGCTTCTGAAGAAGAAATTTTAAAAGCATTTAAACCAAATACAAAATGTGTTTTTGGCGAAACTATTGCAAATCCTGCTTTAACAGTTTTTGATTTTGAAAAATGGGCAAAAGTTGCTCACTCAAAAAATGTTCCGTTAATTGTTGATAATACATTTGCAACTCCAATTTTATGTCGTCCATTTGAATGGGGAGCAGATATTGTAATTCATTCTACAACAAAATACATGGATGGACACGCTGTTCAAGGTGGAGGAGCAATCATTGATAGTGGAAAATTCGATTGGGAAAAAGCTTACAAAGCAACAGGATTTTTTGCTGATATGATTGAACCTGACGAAAGTTATCATGGACTTTGCTACACAAAGGAATTTGGAAACGCTGCTTACATTGTAAAAGCAAGAACACAATGGATGAGAGATTTTGGTTGTTATCCTGCCGCAAATTCTGCTTTCTTACTTAATCTTGGTTTAGAAACATTACCTATTCGTATGAAGCAATATTGCGAAAACGCAAAAAAAGTTGCCGAATATTTTAAGAAAAGCGATAAAATTGCAAAAGTATCTTATCCAGGACTTGAAGGTGATAAATATTTTGAACTTGGAAAAAAATACCTTCCATTAGGATGTAGTGGTGTAATTTCTATCAGTATCAAAGGAGGAAGAGATGCAGCTGTACGCTTTATGGATGCACTAACTCTTGCTTCTGACGAAGTTCATGTTGCAGATATTCGTACCTGTGTTTTACATCCTGCAAGTGCAACACATCGCCAATTAACTGATGAACAACTTGTAGCCGCAGGAATTGACGGTGGAATGGTTCGTTTTAGTTGCGGTCTTGAAAATATAGAAGACATCATTGCAGATATTGATAAAGGGCTAGCTGCCATTTAATAAAATATCAAAAAAAAATAATTTAAAACAAAAAGCAGTTTGCACACGAAGAGCTAAAAACTTCTTACAAACTGCTTTTTTTTATTACTAAATCTTATTTTCCTGCACTTGCTCTGCTTTTTACAGATTTAATAAATAAATTATTTTGGTCAGAGCGCAAAGGCACAGAGAATACAGGAGTTCCATCCTCTGATGAAATTCTATAAGGAATCAAATTATCTTCGCTATATGCAGGACTGTTTTCGTCATTTACCCACCAATCTAAAACACAAATAATACTTAAAGTATATTTTAATAAATTTAGATTTGTGGCTCCTTTAGATTTCTTTCCTCCAAGTAAAACATCTACTCTTTTGGAAATTACATTTGGAATATCAAAATGATATTTTTCCAAAATGTTTGGAGCCCCACTAATATCCTTAGGGGTTTCCTCTACACGACTAATTAAAGTAGAAAAAATGGCTTTTAAATATCTAACTCGAAGTTGAAGTGGAATATACGAACCATCTTTATTTGGTCTTTCCATAAAAACAAGATCAAAGGAAAGATGAGGCAAAAACATATTCTTTATTTGCCATTGCATATTTGACATTTTCTTTTTTGCGTACGGTAATTTCTTAAAATTTGATTCAGAGTAAATTTGATTTACGTATTCTTTTAACTCACTTAAATAATCTTTATCAAACAAAACTTCTCTATAAAGAGACCAATCTGAAAAAACATCAGACAAATTATCTTTATAAGATTCAAATTCTGGATCTTTATCCAAAGTAAAATTAATATGTCTACAAGCCTGAAAAAAGTCTTCAAGAATACGAACAAGAATCATAGTAACTTGCATTGGATTTTCAGGTGAAATTAAATTGAATCCATCGTTAAATTGATAAAGAGGTTGAAAATAAGGAAATAAATCTTCCTTGCCTAAATTTTGCCAACCAGCACCAGGAAAGATTCTTTCTAGTAATTCCAATCCCTGATTTATAATAGAGGCTAAATCGGTTTCTCCAGAATCTAGAGTTTCAATGTCATCTGGAATCACTTCTTTTTTCTGTTCTTCCTTTGCAGTTTCTGTTTTTTCTCCAGAATTCTCAGTTGTTTTTTCTTCTTTTTTATTTGTAACAACAGAAGAATCTTTAGTTGCATTAGGCTTATCATCAGGAAGAATTAAATCAAATTTTGTCATATTTAAAAATGCAAGGATTTTAGAAATTTTTGCACTAAAAAACTTTGGATAAGGAACAATTTCTGTTCCGCACATTCTTAAAAGTAAAGGATACATTCCCTTTATAATTTGGCCATTTATATAAATCCATTCGTTACAAGCTTCTTTTGTGTATTGTAGTAAGGTTTCTTCTGGAACTTTTGAATCTACAACAATTTCTGCGTAAGTTGTTTTTATAAAAGAAGTTATCCTTGATTCACCTAAAAAATATATTGTTAACAAAGGTTGATAAATAGATTTTACCAACGGAATTAACCTTGTTACAGTAATTTGATTTGGTTCTCTTGCTAATTGCTTATGTAATTCTTGAGTTGTATCTAAATCAATTTTTGAAATAAAATTTAACATTTTAAATCGAGAATTAAAAGTTGTTTTTGCTTTTTCTTTGTATAAATCAGAAGAAGCAGCCATCAACCGTTTTATACAAGATGTAAACTTTTGAATATGACCAATATAATTCAATAAAGTTATAGAAATAAAATCTCCCGAAACTCTATCAGGCAATTTTCCCAGTGAAAATAAAAAGTTCAAAAATGTTTGAGGACGTTTTATTTTATATTCAGAACTAGCCATCAATTTATCAATAGCAGCTTTGTCCTTTGGAGGAATATTTGGTAAAGTTAGAGCCTTTTGTACAACTTCTGCTGGTTTATAATTTGTTGGAGCAGTTTGAGTTCTTGCAGGTAAAGGTTTATCCTGCTTTACTTTTACATAAATTCCTCTGCTTTTACTAAAATTATCAAACTGAGGTGTTTTTTCAATTCCGATTTCTCCACCAAGAACATTAGCAACCCTCATTGCTTCTTCTGGAGAGATTTCACCTAAATTTTGTCTTACCTTGTCTAATTCACCAGGTTCATAAATTGCCTTTGGTTTAGGCTTTTTTTCTTTTAACTTATCGTTCATAGTCTTATTCTCTGATTCTTTATAATTCCAGGAAAATCCTTTAAAGTAATTGATTTTCCTTCCCTTGTAATTAATACACCATTAAAAGTACCAAAAACTGTAAAAAATTGAGCATGAAGTAAAACTACACTTATAACACGCTGACTTGCAGAATCTGGGGTAAAAACTAAATCAATCATACTTTCAGTATCTTGAATAACCCATTTTTTCATTTTTCCGTAAGGATGAGTTACTGTTACTGGCGGTAAAGGAGTTATTTCATTATTTACAAATAAAACATTTTCATTGTATGTATCTTTATCTAAAGGAAAAATTGACATATCAGAAATTCTAAAGGTAATTTCATCATCCCCTACTTTTCCAATTCCTGTAATAAGATTATTCACTGTTCTAGATTTATAATATGCTCGTGTCATTACAAACAAACTCTGAGTTTTTTGTGGAAAGAAAAAAGGGTTCATTTTTCCACGAGTAATACAAATTCCACCTTCAACTACCATTGATTTTTGATAAGAAGCAAAACATCGGCGCATTACAGGAGCAGGTAAAACAGAAGTTAAAGAACTACTTTCACTTGCAAAGGATGAAACAAAAGAACCCATAAAGTTTGGCCGTATATTATCACCTTTTAAATTAAAAACTATAGAAAAACGATTTTTAGCTTCATCCCAAGAAATTCTAACATATCGATTTTTTGAATAAGTAGAACAAATTGCTTTTTCTAAATTTTTTGGAATTAATCGTCTTATCAAAACCATTACATTTTTGTAAGAATATCGTTGTAAAGTTTTTTTATTCCATATATTTATTTCAGAAAAACCGTAAATTTTTGAATCTAGCAAATCAATTGTTCCAAAATATTCAGAAGTTGAAAAAGTAAAAGAAAGATTACTTCTAATGCGTAAATTTGTAATAAAAGTTGGTAAAGGTAAAACTCCAAAAGGATACTTCATTCCCTTAATATTTAAAGTTTTTGGAGGTTTAGAAAAAGAGCCAAAAGAGGCCTTCCCTTCTTTTATGAGATTTTCTGGAGCTTCTTTTAAATTTCTAGTATACATCTAATTTTGTATTATACACCAAAACTATCAATTATGGCAAAGGTTTTTATACAATATTGAAAACATTAGTCAATTTTGGTAGACTAAAATCATGGTAATATCATCAATAGATTTAAAAGACGGAAAAGTAGTTCAGCTAAAAAATGGAAAGGATAAAATCCTTGAACGAGATAATGCTGACCAAATAATAAGTGAATTTGATAAATATGGCGAAACAGCCGTAATCGATTTAGACGCTGCCCTTGGAAATATCCATACAGATGAAAAAGGCAAAGTGTCAACTGCAAATACTGAAATTTTAAAATCTCTTTTGCACAAAAGTAATGTTCGTGTTGGTGGCGGAATAAAAACTGCAAAACAAGCAAAAGAACTAATTTCTTTAGGTGCAGAAAAAGTAATTATCGGCTCATCAGCCTGGGCATCCTCCGAAGATAGAAAAAACGGAAAAATCCTCAATACTGAATTTTTAGAAGAACTTTCACAAGCAATCGGAAAGCAAAGAATTATTATTTCAGTTGATGCAATCAATGGAGATATTGCAGTAAAAGGATGGACAGAAACAGTAGGAATTCCTTTAATTGACGGAGCAAAAGAAGCAGAAAAATATGCAAGTGAACTTTTATTCACCTGTGTAGAAAAAGAAGGATGTATGCAAGGAACAGATATGTCTCTTGTAAAAAAACTTAGAGAGGCTGTTTCTTGCCGACTTGTTGTTGCAGGTGGAGTTTCCAGTCTTGAAGAAGTTGTAGAACTAGAAAAACTTGGCTGTGATGTTCAAATGGGAATGGCTCTTTACAC
The DNA here is from genome assembly GCA_017936665.1 of Spirochaetaceae bacterium. GTDB lineage: Bacteria > Spirochaetota > Spirochaetia > Treponematales > Treponemataceae > RGIG9060. The sequence goes on from JAGBFB010000043.1 coordinate 30,765, forward strand.
AGACAAAGTTCATTTAAAAGATTGTTTTATAGAATGTTTAAATTGGAAAAAGGCAGAAGAACAAACAGCAGGATTGATTCCAGTAATTGCACAAAGTACAGCTGGTCAAGTTTTGATGATGGGTTACGCAAACAAAGAAGCCTTTGAAAAAACTTTTGCTTGTGGAAAACTCACATTTTGGAGCAGAAGTCGCAATGTTCTTTGGACAAAAGGCGAAACTTCTGGAAACTTCTTAGAAGTAATAAAACTTCGTGCCGATTGCGATAGAGATACAGTTTTAGCAACAGTTATTCCTCATGGGCCAAGTTGCCACACAGGAAGTTGGACATGTTTTACTTCCGAAGCAGATGCAGAATCTTCCATGGATAGACTTTACGATGTTATCGCACAACGATTTGCAAATCCAAAACCAGGTTCTTACACAGCAACTTTAGACGATGAACTTGTACGAGAAAAAGTAGAAGAAGAAGCAGAAGAGGTTTGTGAAGCTGAAAATCACGACGAAGTTGTTTGGGAATGTGCCGATCTTCTATATTTCTTGAATGTTCTAATGTACAAAGAAGGCGTTACATGGAAAGAAGTTTTACAAGAACTTGACAGACGCCACAAAAAATAATTTTTTACGCAAAAATAATTTAAGGATAAAATTATGGCTATCAAAATTATAAATGCAAATGAAGTTTCTAAGGATTTTTATCAGCCAAGAACGTTAGGTTCTTCAGTTACCGAAAAAGTACAAACTTTTATTGCAAAAGTTAAAGCTCAAGGTGATAAAGGTTTACATCAAATCAATGATGAACTTTTTAACTCAGGATTCGATAAAGCATCTCCTGATACTTTTGAAATTCCAAAAGAAATTTTAAAAGCAAGTGCAGAAAAAATGCAAAAAGAAAATCCTAAACTTTATGATGCCATATCTCATTCTTATGAATTAGCCTTAAAGTTTGCAAAAAAACAACGAAAATGCTTTTATGATTTTGAAACAGAACTTGAAGAAGGGCTTTTTACTGGACAAAAAATTATCCCAGTTGAAAGAGCAGGTCTTTATGTTCCAGCAGGAAGATTTCCGCTTTTTTCTTCATTAGTGATGTGTGCTTCTCCTGCAAAAGCCAGTGGATGTTCCGAAACTATTTTGTGTACACCACCAGCACCAAATCCTGATAAAACTAACCCTAAAGCCCCGTACGCAGATGAAGGAATTATGGCTACAGCCTACATTTGTGGTATAGATAAAGTTTTTGCCCTCGGTGGCGCCCAAGCAGTTGCAGCCATGGCTTACGGAACAGAAAGTATTCCCAAGTGCGATGTAATTGCAGGTCCAGGAAACAAATTTGTTACAGAAGCAAAAAGATTAGTTTACGGTGATGTTGGAATTGATATGATTGCAGGCCCTACAGAAGCATTCATTATCGCAGACGAAAGTGCAAATCCAAGTTGGGTTGCAGCAGATATGTTAGCACAAGCAGAGCATGATGTGGATGCCCAATCAGTTTTAGTAACTTTTACAGAGGATTTTGCAAAGAAGGTTTCTGAAGAAATTGAAAAGCAACTTGAAACTTTGCCAACAGCAAAAACTACTCGCCAAAGTATCGACAAAAACGGTTTGATAATAATCGCAGAGTCTTTAGAAACTGCAAGTAAAATTGCCAATGGCAAAGCCCCAGAACATCTTGAACTTGCAATGGACCAAGGCGAAAATCGAACAAAGCTCATGGAATTAACACACAACTACGGAACTTTGTTTATCGGTCATCAAGCTGCCGAAGTTTTAGGAGATTACGCCGCAGGATTAAATCACATCCTTCCAACAAGTGGAGCCGCAAAATTTACAGGAGGGCTATCTGTTCGTATGTTCTTAAAAACCGTAACAACTTTACGTACCGAACAAAATTCCGACGGTTCACTAAAAGAAGGCGTAAAACATTCTATAAAAACTGCTTCTATTTTAGGCCACACAGAAGGCCTAACCGCCCATGCCCGTGCCGCAGAAGTAAGAGAGGGCTAGAAGGTGTTAGAGTCGGCTTTAAGTCCTTTCTTCCCAAGGCAAGAGCGCTTAGAAAATTCTACAAAAAAACATTTGCATAAAAAAAACCGCAGTTATTAGCGTCTTGCGTTTCGTCAAGCCGATAACTACGGTTTATTTTTTTATTATAAATATCTTATCATGGAAAATTTCTAAAATTTTTTAGCCTTGATCGATATCCACGTCTTCGCCAGTTGTTTCTTTGTAAACTCGTTCGTATTCTGCTCGGTATTGATTATGAAGTTTATCTAATTCTTCCATTACTTTGTCTACAACAACAACCTTTTTATCCCCTTCGTAATCTTCTAAAGTTGCTAAAATATCATTACGGAATTTTTTACATTCCATTACAGGACTTGCTGCCATAATAACTGTATCAGGATGAATTAAATCAGCAAGCATATCTTCAGGTTTTTCTGGATTGATTCTTAAACAATTTCCATTAGTTGAAATAAAAATCATAACGTCAAACATTCGTAAATAAGAATCAATTTCACGCACACCTTTTTTAGTTTCTGGTTTTCCAGGGCGATATCTTGTTCCTGCAGGGAAGACTAAAATAGGTTTACCTTCTCTTTTACATTTATCCATTGCACGCATAGAAGCCATATTGATTTTTCGGCTTTTTGATTCTTCTACTTCTCTTTCTTCTTCAGAAAGATTTGCTAAGGAACGGCTTGGATAAATAACAACTCGTGTAAAAGCTTCTGCCCAAGAACGAACCATAGGATTTTCTTCATTTAACTTCATTCCAGCAATAGCAACAATTTTTTCAGAAAGTTCTTTTCCTTCTTCACCACCATCACGCTCTAACAAATAACAGATGGCAGGAAGATCCATATTGCTATAATGTTCCATCAAAATTAATCCACGTTTCCCGTTTTTAATTTGAGCAAGAAAATCTTTAAAATTTTCTATACCTTCTAATTTTGTTCCAGGCAAAAGATTTTCTTCTAGCATTTTATCAAGAAGAGGTCTTGTAGATTTATTTGCTTCTTGATAAACATTTGTTTCATCAATTACACTTGCAGCTTTTCCTAATTTTGCTAAATCAGCAAACATATAACCATATTTGTCTTTTAGTGGAATAGTTTCCATAATTTCTCCATTGAAAAAGTAATAAATATCTTATTTAACTAAAATCATAATATATATTTTACAATTTTTCTAGTGGAATAGCCGGACTAAATAAGTAACCTTGATATTCATGACAACCTAAAGATTCAAGAATTTTTCTTTGTTTTTCAGTTTCAACATATTCAGACAAAACCGAAAATCCTAAAGACTGACTCATAAATACAATCATTCCGATAATTTCTTTACATCTATCATTGTTCATCATATCTTTTATTAAAGAACCATCAAGTTTTACAAGGTCAAAAAGAGTTGTTTTTAAGTAATTGATAGAAGTATGTCCCATGGCAAAATCATCAATAGCAAATCCATATCCAATTTCTTTTAATTCAAACAAACTTTCCATTAATTCATCAGAAAATGAAACCGCAATTTGCTCTGTAATTTCAATATAAATTTTCTTTGCAGGAAATTTATATAAAGTCATCAAATCTTTTAAGAATGTCATAAATTCTGGATTAGGAATTGTAGTTCCAGAAACATTTATACTTACTTTGGACATTCTTCCTAAAGCTTTATTCAATTTTCCAATTTCAGAAGCTACTCTTTCAAAAATATATTTTTCTAGAGTCATTAATAATCCAGATTCAGTTGCAAGTTGAACAACCAAAGGAGGATACATCATTCCACATTTTGGATGTTTCCATCGCATTAAGGCTTCAGCTCCAATACATCTTCCTGCTGAGTTATATTGAGGTTGATAATATACATCAATTGTTTGATTTTCAATTGCTTCTTGTAAATCCAAAACTAATGAATTTGCAAAATAACTTTCACTTGTTTTTAACCCAAGAAGATTTATTGCAGAACCTGATTCTTCACTATTTTTTAGAATGCTAATAAGTCTATCTAAATTATCTTTTACAGAATTTTGTTTTCTTTGTTCATAAATTTTAATAAAAGGCCAATAAATTAAAACACCCACACAGATGTTAAATAGTTGTAAAATAACACCTCTAAAAGAACCAGTTGCTAAATAACCACTAAAGAATACAGGAGTTGTCCATTCTATTTGATTCAAAATCTCTGGTAAGAATCCAATTTTATATGCCAACACAGAAGACATAAACGTAACAATAGGAACAATAAAAAATGGAATAAAGAATATTACGTTATAAATAATTGGCAATCCAAAAATTAACAATTCATTTATGTTAAAAATTACAGGAACTGCCGAAATTGCTCCTAAACGTTTTGTGCTTGCAGATTTTCCAAAAACTAACATTGCTACAAGCAAACAAATTGTAGTTCCTGAACCACCCATAAGTACAAATGTATCAAAAAATGCCTTAGAATAAATTGATTCTGTTACAGGAACATAACTAAAAAGGTGCTCTCCTACAATAAACAAAACATCACTTCCGTGAATACCAAAAATCCACAAAAAATGAACAAAGAAAAGATAAACGATACTAGAGAAAAAAGTTCTTCCAAGAGGATGGAAAACATAATGCATTAACTTTATAAAAAAGTTTTGTAAACAAGTTTCTCCGGAAATAGCAATAAATATATAATTAATAATAGAACCAGTAAAAACTGTAATTGTTAAAGGTACTATAGACGCTAAGGCATTAGTAAAAATTGTATCTGCACCGTCAAAATAGTATTTTGAAAATTTTACCAATTTTTTTTCTAAAAAAAGATAAAAACTTGTTGCCCCTAAAGCAGAAATAATTGCAGAAAACATTCCAGAAGCACCAAGCAGTGAAAAATCAAAATTCTCCGATAAAAAACCTGAAAAAATAAAGAACCAAACAATTCCACTAAGCATTGCACCAAAATTCACAGCAGAACCAGATGCATTTTTTGAATATGCCATACTCAAAGTTGAAACAACAAAACAAGAAAGACAACCAAATGTTCCACTGTACACAAAAGTTAAAAAATCAAATATAAAACCATTTGCAAAAGTTTTTAGAAAATCTTGATACCCATTTATTGGCAAATGTAACAACAGAAGAACAAAAGAACCTAATAGCAAGACTGGAAAAACCATTACCATTCCATCACGAATGGTTTGACTTATTCTGTTTTCAGATAAGTTAATTACAAATCGATTAATTTTAGATAAAACTCTTCTCATGGTATTAAATACTATCTTAAATTAATTAAAACTTCAATTATCTATATAATTTTATTGAAAAAATTTACGTTATATGAGAATATAATCCTGTGATTAAATACCTAATTTTCGATCTTGATAATACAATTTATCCTAGTACTGCTTTAATCAATCAAAATATTCCCCAAAGAATGATAAGTTTTGTAGCTAAATTTTTAGATATTTCTTTTCAAGACGCAAAACTTTTACGTTCACAAAGACTTCCTCATTACGGAAGTACATTAGAATGGCTTTCTACAGAACATAATTTAACAAATTACAACGATTTTTTATCGTTCGTTCATCCAGAAGAAGAAATCAATGAGCTTCCGCAAATTTCTGGTTTACGAGAACTTTTAACTTCTGTAAATTTACCAAAAGCAATTTTGACAAATGGACCAAAATTCCATGCAGAAAGAGTTTTGAATTTTTACAATATTTCAGATTGCTTTACAAATATTTATGGGATAGTAGAAAATAATTTAAAAGGAAAACCTCATCCAGAATCATATTTAAATCTTTTACAAAAAGAAAAATTTGTTTTAGAAGAAACTTTGTTTTTTGATGACCATCCAAAATATGTTAGTGGATTTATGAACGTAGGCGGTTTTTCTATTTTAGTCGATAGAAATTTGGAATTTCAAAATTATAACTTTCCAAAAGGAAAGATTAAAACCATTCAATCAATTTTTGAAATTCCAAACTTATTAAAAAAACTTTAAACAAAAAAAGAGACCACATCACAAGTAGGAAGTTCACAATCGTTCCACTACTTGTATTATAGTCTCTTTTCCATTCTGAAAATTCTTTTAAACTAAAGAATCTAAAACATCAACAATTTTTTGATCGTAAAAATTTGGTCTTGCTCTTAACTCTTTAATTGCAGCTTCTTTATCAAAAATTCCTCGATAATTTCTTCTTGAAATTAAAGCTATAAAACTTTCTACCACGTGAATAACTCTTGCAACGAGAGGAATTTTTTCTCCTTGAATACCAGCAGGATAACCACTTCCATCTATATTTTCGTGATGCATCAAAATAGCATCTAAGAAAATACTCTTATATTTTTCTGGAACAAAATCAATTTTATCTGCACCAAGTTTAACATGACTACGAATTTCGTATTTTTCTTCATCAGAAAGTTTTTCACTTGTAAGCAAAGCAGAATCAATTGATAAAAATCCGATATCATAAACCATAGCTGCACAAAAATACAACATTGCTTCGTAAGATTTTAGACCTAACCCATTTGCAATTTTAAATACCATTTCTGAAACATTTTTTGAATTATTTTTTCGTGATGTATAAATATCAATTTTAGCACCAACTTCTTTACATTTATCAGCAAGTTTTTTAAGTTCTTGATGTTCACTTTCTGTAATTTCTACATCTGGTAAAGATGCAACTGCTCTAGGAGAATCTTCACCAAATTCAGAATTGTAAACATCTGAAATTTGTGCAATGTGAACTGCTTCTTTTTGGTTACGAGTTAATTGAGCAACCATTTGTAAAGTTGCTTCAAATTGTTCTTGTTGTCTTTGAACAGCTGCTTCTGATTTTTTTGTAACAGAAATAATTACTACAACACCACCAACAATAATTCCAACTAAACAAAGACAAATTACTGCAATCATAATTGTATTTGACTTCATTGTTTGATTACTTTTTACGATTGCATCAGAATAAATTTCTTTTTGTTTTTGTAAATATTCTTGCTCTTTCAACAACGCTTCTTCATGTTCTTTTACATTATTTGCCTTTGCTTCTGCTAATGCTTTTTCAACAGCTTCCAATTGAGCTTGAGTTTTTGCCAACTGAGCTTGATAATCGGCAGCTTCTTTTGACATAAAATTAGTGTTAGCAACAGGTCCCCATTGTTGATCTTGAGTTTCCATCGTATTTAACGTTCTAACTAAACGATTAACTCTTTCTGAAGATAAAGTAGGATATTCAAGAAGTTTTTCTTTAACTTTAGCAAAGGCTTCTGTATCTTTTTTTTCTCTGATTTCTTGTAAGTAATCGTAATAAATTGTTTCAGCCAAAATTTCTACATTTTGAGGAACATTTTCTGATGTATATTGACCATAAACATAATTGATATAATCAAACGCTTTGGCATAATCCTTTTGAGAATAACTATTATTTGCTGCTGTTAAATATCGCTCCACAAGAGCACTCTGTGAAAATCCTAAGAAAATCACTAATAGAGATAGAGATAAAATAATACCTATTTTTTTAGTCATTATTGATAACCCCAATACTTATAATAAGCTTTAATTGGTTTTGGAGTCCTTCTTCCATTGCAAAAATTGCATCACGAACACCAAAGTTTACACCAATGTCTGCTTTATCATAATCGGCAAGTATTAGGGAAAAGTTTAGAGAAAAATCCATTGCAAATTTCATTCCATCATAAAATAGATGACCTAAATAGTAATCAGCTGATAGTTCTGCCAAAACATTACCAATTTCTATATCACGATATGCTATTCCTAAAGTAGGTGATAAAAATGGAGTTGTAACAAAACTCATTTCTGGTTCATTTGAAAAATATCCTAAAAATCCAAGTCTAAAATATAAATTTCTTATAACTGCTTCATGACTAAATCCAAAAGTTAGATTAACAGTTGTATCAAGTTGCTGTTTTTCTTCTGCATCTCCACCAAAATTAAAAAGCATTGTATCTAGGAAATACTCACCACCAATAATATAATCTTCAGAGTGAAAATACACATTTCCAAAGGAAGAAAGTCCAAAGTTTCCACCTACTTCTCTTGGATCAGTATATAAAGCTAAATCAGCCATACCAACATTTATAGCCCAAGAAAGTGGCAAATAGTGAGTATTATAATCTGTATCAAGATAAACTGTTTCTCCAGATGAAGTATTACTAATTGTCTGATATTCTTTTTTAATTTGCTTTTGCTCTTTTGCGGTATTTGCCATTATACGCATTTCTTCAATTTGCCGACGTTCTTCTTCTGCTTTTATTTTTGCATCACGCTCTTTTATAGCAGTATCAATTGAAGTATATAAAGCAACAGCATCAAAATTATCGATATTGTTATCAATTACAGCCAAAGAAATTTGTGCAGCAAAATCTAATTCATTTGCAATGAGAAGTTCTCTTGCTTTTCTAAGTATATATGATTCATATTCCCCATAGGAATTAGATTTTTTATTTTTTTCAAGAATTTTGTATATGGCGTCTCCATCCTTTTGAGCAAGTGCATCATCAATTTGAGCGATTACATCGGAACTTTGTGAAAATATAGAAACGTTCACTATTGAAACTAAAAATAAAAATAAACAAATTTTAAAAAAGGACTTCACTGCATATCTCCAAATACATCGTTATAAAAATAATCAATATCTCTATTATAGTCATTATATCGTTTTTTTTTGAATCTGTATATCTTTTTTTGTTGAACTTTTAATATATTTTAGGTTATAATTTAACTTATGAAGTCCAAAATGTCCATAATTATTCTTCTCGCATCTTTTCTCTTTGCAACACTCGTTCTTGTTTCTATACTTGTAGTGATGTTACAAACAGGTGCATTATCAAAAAGAACAGCAGCCATTATCCTTCCAAGTGAAGGAGGATATGTTGAAGCCTGGACACCTCATCTTCCACAAATTGCTAGAAAGGTTGGAATTCCTGAAATTACAATTCTTACCTACGATAGTTACGATAAACTAAAAACGTACTTTTTACATTCTGAAAAATACAATACACTATGGGCAGAAGTTCCAGTTACAGGTGAATATAATCTTAAAACATTGTTAAACGAAGTTTCTACCTCAATCGTAGATAACAAAACAGCAGATTATTTTCCACCAGCCTTATTTAAGACAATAAAATCATATACGGGAAAAAAAGAAGTTAGATTTTTACCATTAAGTTATAATCCTTGGATTATCGTAAAAAAGAACAATCCTCCAGCCAAAACTGAATTTGAATATTCATCTGGAGCTTATTACGATAATGTCGCTTTTGCAACCTTAACTTTTGCAAGAAAATTAGGTGGAACCGAAAAAAACTTTCTAACTATAGATGAGGGTTTAGCTGATTTACAAAAAATGTCTAACGATAAAACTTTTATAACAAATGTTAGAACTTACACAAATAAAGATGCGTACTCTGTTTTAGAAAGCAATAAAGTAAGAAAAACAATTTTACCAATTTACTTTTTTAATGAATTGTCCGTTGCACAAAGATTAGAACTTTCTATAGAACCTTTTTCTTCAACTTTAATAACAGATGCAACTGTAGCAATTTTCGCAAACAGAAAATCGGAAGAAGCAAAATCTGCTGTAGAAAAATCAAAAGAATATTTGTTAAACACAGAACTTCTCTATTCTACAGCAAATTCTCGTGCTTGGATTCCTGCTCATATAAATACTGTTTCAAGAAGTATTTATACTGACTATATCAGAAAACAATCTCGTCAAGTAAGCAGATGTCTAATTCCTGAAATGCAGTTTGAATCTAAAAAAGAAAGAAATGAATTAATAGAAAAATTAAACATTGCTCTTAGAACTAATTATTTTTCTAAGTAATTTAGATTACCAACCTCCAGAAGCGCCTCCGCCTCCAAAGCCTCCGCCTCCACCAGAGAATGTTCTTCCACCACTAGGAAAGTTTCGTGGTATATGATGAACATAAGGTCTACTTCCAGAAGAACCTGTTCTAGGACCACGTTTTCTAGAAGAAATTATTGCCATTACAAAAATAAATCCGTAAAGCAAGGCAATTCCTGCAAAAATAAATCCACCTGGATCCATACCAGAAGAATCAGAAAGAACTCTTTTTGAAACAAGAGTTTCATCATTTTTTACCAAGCCAACAATATTATTGATTGCATTAACAATACCAGCTTGATAATTTCCATTTCTAAATTCTGGAGCAATTACATTTCTGATAATTAATCCACATTTTGTATCAGTTAAAATTCCTTCAAGACCATATCCTACTTCAATTCTTATAGAACGTTCTTCCAAAGCAATTAAAAGTAAAACTCCGTTGTCTTTTTCGGCAGTTCCCAATTTCCAGGAATCAGCAACCTTCATAGAATATGATTCTAAAACTTCACCTTCAAGGCTTGGAATTGTCAAAACCGCTAACTGAGTACCTGTAGAATCACTTAAATCCATTAACTGATTATTTAGATTTATTTCAACACCATCAGAAATTAAATTTGCATTATCAACTATTGGATTTGTTAAATTTGGAACAGATAAAGAAAATAATGAGTTTATGGTAAAACCAAAAAGTAAAACCAATACACATAATTTATTTTTTTTCATTCCCCACCACCAATAATCACAAGTCCATCAGGAAGTTCGTTTGGATTTTCCTTTTGACAAGGAAATTCTTTTGCTAAAATATCTCCACATTCCTCAATGGAGTTTATTATTACTTGAGTAGGATTTTTGATTTTAAATCCCTCAGCCAAAGAGTCTGCTAAATTTTTCCATGTTGAATGTGAAATTTTACTAGCAATTCCACTGTCCACTACAATTTGAATTTTTCTTTCAAGTACTGAAAAAAACAATAAAATTCCTGTATTAGATTTTGTTTTATAAACTCCACTATGAACAAAAACTTTGATTGCTTTGTTGTAAACTGCTTTATTTTTTACTCTTTTAGGAATAATTAATCTATCTACAAAAGGAATATTTGCTATAAGATAAAAAATCAAAATAGAAATAAAGACAATTAGCAATAACCAAAAACTAAAATGATAATCTTTCATATCCCAATAGATTGAATCAATAAAAGTCTTTAATTTAGATGATATAGGGATTAAACAGGCAAATGTTATCAATCCCATAATCACTGCAAAAAGCAATTCCCAAAAACCATAACTGCTACTAGATGGAGTTATTGCAAGAGCAATTTCTCCATCAGTATTCTTTTCTGCAGCAGCTACTGCTTCTTGAATTTTTTTTAAGTTTTCATCCGTAAAAGAATATTTTTTCTTTAATTTTTCTAGTCGCATAAACAATCAAAAAATTAGAATTCAACTTTTGGAGCAGTTTTTGCTTCATCTGTAGAAGTGAAATATGCTTTTTTCTCAAACCCATTCATATTGGCAATAATATTTCTTGGGAAAGTACGAATATATCTGTTGTATTCTTGAACAGCTTCATTAAAACGCATTCTTTCAGTAGCTATTCGGTTTTCTGTTCCTTCAAGTTCATCTTGCAAAGCCATGAAGTTTTCATTTGCTTGCAACTGAGGATAATTTTCTGTTACAGAAAGAAGTCTTTGCAATGCCCCACCTAAAGAATTTTGTGCTTGTTGAAATTTTGCAAGAGCATCAGGATCATCAAGAACATCAGCAGAAAGTTGCATAACTCCACCAGCTTGACTACGAGCTTCGGCAACTTGAGTAAAAACTTCTGATTCGTGAGAAGCAAAACCTTTTACAGTTGCAACCAAGTTTGGAACTAAATCAAGACGGCGTTGATATTGATTTTCAACTTGTGCCCATTGACTTAACACACCTTCATCCATACTTACCATTGTGTTATATGTTCCTGCAAAAAATTTAAAAATTGCAAAAACGATAACCAAAATAACCGCTACGGTTATAAGAATTTTCATTCCCTTTTTCATTTTTTCCTCCCATGCAAAGAAAACAAAAAATTTTCTAAATTTAAAATTATTATTTAAACATTACATTAGAAAAAAAAGGTTGTCAATGAAAAATTCTTGCTTTATACTGATAGTATGAATAATATGCAAAATGTAATAGAATATTACGATGAATTATATCCGTCGGATGAAAGTCAAAAACAATTTTTCACGAATTTATTATCAAGTTACGGAATACCTTCTAAATTTTTAAGGATTGGATGTGGAACTGGATATCTAGAAAGTTTTTTAGCTAAAGAAGGTGTTGATGTAACAGGGCTAGATACAAACAAAGAAATATTAGAACGAGCTAATCTCCGTAGAAGATTTCCCAATATGGCAATCCGATTTTTTCAGATGTCAACAATCGAAATGACAAACTTTCTTGGAAAAGGTTTTTACAATGTCATCGCTTGTCTTAACGACAAAATCATCTATATCCATGACGAAGCCTTATTAAAAAAATTTTTCGTTGATTGTAAACTTTTGTTATCTGATAGTGGAACTTTAGTTTTACAACTTTACAATTATAATGCTTTAAAAACAGAATCCTCTATAAAACTTCCTAATAGAGAAAGCATTCGTTCTAAAATTATGGAACAAATTACAAAAACTCAAACAGAAGGATTTGTTATCAATCAATATCTTGAAAATAGTGCAGGCAAGATAATCCCTTTGCTTCAGAAACAAAAAGTTTATCCAATTTTGCCTGAAAAAATAACTGAATATGCCTTGGAAGCAAATTTTTCTAGAGTTGAATTTTTTGAAGATTACACAAAAAAGCCTTTCACTCCAGAGTCAAAAACAATTTTGTGTTTAATTTCATAATAAGTTCTTGTTAGTCTGAAATACGCCACTTTCCGTCTTTGTTTACAAATCTAGAAGCTGCAACTTCTAAGACTCTTCCGTCGTCGCCTTGCATTTTTACCATAGCTGCAAGTGGATTAATTTCCATAACTCTAAAATTTGTTCCATCGTAAAAAAGTCTAATTCCTTCAGTAGGCAATTTTTTACGGGCTTCTGTGTAACATTCAAATTCGTAAGAAAGACAACACAAAAGGCGTCCACATTGCCCAGAAATTTTCATTGAGTTAAGAGAAAGATTTTGATCTTTTGCCATTCTAATTGAAACAGGTCGCAATCTATCAGAAACAGCATGACAACAATAAGGACGCCCACAAACTCCCAAGCCTCCTGTAATTCTTGATTCGTCACGCACACCGATTTGTCTTAATTCAATACGCATTTTGAAAACTGAAACTAAATCTTTTACTAATTCCCTAAAATCAACACGATTATCGGCACTAAAAAAGAAAATTACTTTTTGTTCTTCTAAAAGATAGTGAGTTGCAATCAATTTCATTTCAAGATGATGAGCTTCTACTTTTTCTTGGAAAATCTTAAATGCCTTTTCTTCTTTTTCCTTGAAAGATTCATATTTTATTAAATCATCTTGATTTGCTTTTCTTTCTACATCAACAACTTCAGAAGGCTTTATTCCGATAGGTTCTTTACTAAGACCTAAAACCCTTGCTAAATCTTTTCCGTAACGAGTTGGAATTATTACATAATCTCCCGGTTGTAAATCAAACTCTGGCTTTGAAGTTGCATAAACACCTTCACTAGAATATTCTAATTTAACTTTATAAAGAGGACTAGGATAAACAAACTTTCCATCAAAAGCAGAATCATGATATTCATTATTATCATCTTCTAAAGATAAAAGTTCTTTTTCATCTAACTGATCTATATCGTTTTCAAAAACTTCACTCATAACGTCTCCCTTATTTTAGGTTAAAATATCCACCAAAAGCCCAGATATTTCATTTACCTTTGCAGCTAGTTCGATTGAATCTTTTTGGTTAAAAAGGATATCAGCTGCAAGACTATCCAATTTTTCATCAACAACTTTAATGAGGGTATATGTATTTTGCTTTGGAACTTTTACATTTCCAGATTTAACCATTCTCCTAATACCAACTTCTGCCTCTATATCGTAACAATTTTTTTCTACGAATTTTAAGAAGTTAGAAACGGCTTTTCTAAAACGAATTAGATTTTCTTCAACAGGTTTTTGTTTTAAAAGTTCACCCTCTGAATAAACAGAATCTATTAAAAATTCTTTTGCTTTTTCTATTGTCATTCCCTTAATTTCAGGGATAAAATCATCAAGTTCTAAATTTTTACTTGCAGTGTCAATTAATTGATTAAAAGATTTTGTTTTTTTAGTTTTTTGTGTTTTTGAATCGTCTTCTTTTTGTGATACATTTTTTGAAGCAAGAGCAGCAGCGTTAAAATATAAAGAACTATTTATATTATCTATTCCACTCATCTTGATTTACCAAAATAATTTTTATTTGAAATCGCTCTCATATCAAGCCATTGTTTTTTTGCTTCTTCAAATTTTTGTTGATTATCTATTGAAATACAATATCCTTCAATTATTACTTTTTCGTCGGCTTTAATTTTACGAGAAATCACATCTCCTAAAACAACAGCAGATGAAAATAAGTGAATTCCCTCTGGAGCTAAAATATCTCCTTCAACAATTCCAATTACAATAACAGATTTTGCAGTTACGCTACCTCTTATTCTGGCATTTTCACCAATAATCAATTTTCCTGTTGTTTCGATATTTCCATAAATATCACCATCTACTCTGGTAAATCCTTCTAATTTTAAATCTCCAGAAACAAACGCTCCTGGTCCTAACATTGTGTTAAAAGAAATATCATCAGTAAAAGAAGCCATATATCTTCCTATTTGGAAAGTTTAACATTTATGTATTTTGCAGGATCTACAACGTCAGAACCAATGTGAACTTCGTAGTGCAGGTGAGGTCCTGTAGATAAACCTGTGTTTCCAACGGTTCCAATAACATCACCTTGAGAAACATACTGTCCTTTTTTTACACGAACAGAATTCATATGTGCATATCGTGTGTAAAATCCATGTTTGTGTTTAATAATTACATAATTACCAAATCCACTATCAAAAGTAACCGTAACAACTTGTCCGTTGGCAGTTGCAATAATTGGATCTCCTGAACGCCAAGTTGAAAAGTCCAATCCTTTATGAATGTACCATTGTTTTGTAAATGGGTGAGTTGTTTGTCCAAAAGCACTAGAGATATGTCCAATCCCACCTTTCAAAGGCCAAACACTAGGAATATCAGAAAACAAAGTTCCTTGAGATTCAAGCATTTTTGCAATTTGCTCTAAAGGTTGAACGCTTCCATCTAAGTATGAAGTTAACTGTCTTATATCGGAAGCTTCTCTAATTGAACTTTGTGCAAGTTCTTGCATATCAAAAAGAGAAGATAAATCTCCTCCAACAGAAGAATTTTGTTTAGTTCCAAAATTTTGTTTGATACCAACTAAGGATAAAGATTTTGATAAGGAATCTTGAAATCTTTTTGCAGCTTGTAAAAGATTATTATTTTCATCTCTTAATTCATCTAAACTTGCTTGTATCTTACGGTTTTCTTCTGTTAAACGAGAAATCTCTGTACTAGATGAAATTACATTTGTATTGAAATATATAAAAGCAAACACAAGTACCACAACAACAATAGCACCTGTTGATAATGCAAAAAGAGAAGTTTGAAAATTTACTACTTTTTTTTCTGAATGAGGAACAATCATTATTGTGATTTTTCTACATCCTGCTTCTATAAAAGATTTGATTCCACGCCCAATCGCTTTAAAAAAAGAAGCAATTTTATAAAGAAATGAGGAAACTATATCTTTTTCTACACGTTTATAACGTCGTGTTTTTGGCACTTTCTTTTCTCCAAGATAATTCAAAGGATATTATATCATAAGGAAATAATCTATGTCAAACATTGCTACTCTTATTCCAAAATTATCTGCTTTTTTGTTGACGATTAATAATTCCTGTGTTATTCTTATCGGTAGGAACAGTTTAAAAAAATACATAAATTTGTTTCTACAGAAGTATTTTTACTTCTTATCATCTTATTTGGAAAGAAAGCCATGCAGTTTTTTGATACTCACGCCCACATAGGGCTTATTTATGATGACCCTATAGAGCAGCTTCGTGTTATACAAGAAGCAAAACAAGCTAATGTTACTCGTATTGTAAGTATTTGTAATAGTCTACATGATTTTACAAAAGTATATGCAAATTTAAAATCTGTACCAGGAATTTATCATGCAGTTGGAGTTTCTCCATCTGAGGTAACAACTCCAGGGAAAGATTGGATTCAAACAGTTGAAAATAGTCTTAAACTTCCTAATGTTGTTGCTCTTGGAGAAACAGGATTAGATTATTATAGAAAATTTGGTGATAAACGTTCACAAATTGAACTTTTTATTACTCAACTAGAAATTGCTCAAAAAGCAAATGTACCTGTAATCATTCATAACAGAGACGCAGGAAAAGATATTTTTGATATTCTCTCAGAAAGAATTCCTGATGCAGGAGCAGTTCTTCATTGTTATTCTGAAAACGCAGAATATGCAAAAAAAGCATTAGATTTAAATGTATATTTTTCTTTTGCTGGAAATTTAACTTATAGAAATGCTCGTGATTTACATGATACAGTACTAAATATTCCAGTTGATAGAATCCTTATTGAATCAGAAAGTCCTTTTATGGTTCCAGCTGAATTTAGAGGAAAGAGAAATATGCCTTGCTATACACCTTCCACAGTTAAATTCTTAAGTGAACTTTTAGATATGGACTTAGAAGAATTAAGTGCTCAACTTTGGAAAAACAGTTGTAAATTCTTCCGATTACCAGAATAAATTTGTTAAACAATGAGTTTATATCACAGCGTACATATCGGAAACCTAAAAGTTCCTGGAAATTTGTTTTTAGCCCCAGTGGCTGGATACTCAGACAGAGCTTTTAGGTTTATTTGTAAAGAAAATGGTGCAGATATGGGATACACGGAGATGGTTTCTTCAGAAGCCATTTACCGAGGTTCCGATAAATCAGAAAAATTATTATTAAAAGCACAAAATGATCCTCTTTTTGCAGTTCAAATCTTTGGAGGAAACGAAACTGCTATTTTTGAAGGTTCTTCTTTTATCATAAAAAAATATTCGCCATCCCTACTTGATATAAATGCTGGATGTCCTGTTCCAAAAATAATAAAATCAGGAGCAGGTTCTGCTTTAACCCGAGAACCAGAAAAACTCTACAAAATGGTAAAAGCGGCAATTCTAGCAACAAAAGAAACAGACAATCCAGCTTTACCAGTTACAGTAAAAATTCGTTCCGGTTGGGATTCAAGTCATCTTAGTTGGAAAGAAGCAGCCTTAGCAGCCTACGAAGCAGGCGTTGCCGCCATTACAATTCACCCAAGGACAAAAGCACAAGGTTACGAAGGTAAATCAGATTGGTCTATTCTTGCAGAACTTGTGGATTTATTCAAAGACAAAAAACATTCTTCAGGAAGTAAAATTCAAATTTTTGGCTCAGGTGATGTTTTTTCACCTGAAGATGCAAAAAATATGCTTGAACAAACAAAATGTGATGGAGTAATGTTTGCTCGGGGTGCAATGGGAAATCCTTTTATTTTTAACCAGACAAAAGATTTATTAACAAAAGGAAGTTATGAAGAAGTTTCTATACAGCACCGAATTAATACAGGATTGAAAGAACTAGAAATTCTTATTGAAGATTCTAACGAACAAATTGCTTGCAGAGAAATGCGAAAACGATTTTGCTGTTACGCAAAAGGATTTTCTGGAAGTTCACAAATTAGAATGCAAATTGTTCAAGCACAAACTTTTGATGATTACAAAAAAATATTTTCTTCATTCTTGTAAACTGACAAAAATGATTGTAAAATGATAATAAGAGATTAATATGGCATTTTTTCAAAGCCTTGTAGAATTTATTGAAACAGTTTTTCTTTCCTCAAATCCTGATGTAAAAATGAAACTTGACATCAAAAAAATCGAAAATGATTTAAAATTGATTAAACCAGAAATTTATAAAAATGGACAAGTTACAGCAAATTTTGGAAATGCTTTTTATGTTTTATACAAAGAAACTGCCTTTATTCAAGGAATATTACAAGAAACAATAAATTCTGAAAATGTGCAAATTGCAAATCATTTTGTAGATTTATTAATTTCTACGGGATTTTCTGGTGATTACAAACAAAAACTTGCAAGTCTTTCCTATGAGAATTTGAGCAACACCATAATGAATGCAACAAATCAACATAAAGCCTTTGAAGAACAAACACGAAATCTTGAAAGTATAATAAAATTTTTGCATACACCTGAATTTAGAAAAATTGAATTAGTTTTATGCCAAGTTGATAAATTATACGACCTTTGCAGATTTAACTATATGTCAGCTCTTCATCTTTTTGATAAAAATTTTGATGTTACATCCACTACTCCAAATTATTCTAATGTTGATTTAGCTCTTCTAGAAGATATTTTGATGGATTTATACTATATAGTTGGAAATTATGAAATCACAAACACACAAGCTAGAGTTATAACAGTTCTTGCAGAACAAAAAAATAACGGAAGCATAAACGGCGAATATCACGAAAAAATTATGAACAGTCTTAAAAAAATTGCTTCTGTTTTGAAAAAAGTTTTAAGTAAAGAAATTCTACTTTCAATGCTTAAAATTATCAAAAAAAATCCTAATTTAACATTACCTACAGGAAAATTTAATCAAAATAAAATTTCGCTTTTTACAATTCGATTACAAAAACATCATGCTGCAAATATTGAAAGATTACAAAGTGAAATTCAAGATAAAAAAATTGAAAGCGATATAAAAATCCTTTTTGAAAATAAACAAATTTACAACTTTCAACACTATAATCCAGAAACAAATAGATTTTTACAGAATGCAGGATTTCCTTCTTTTATTTGGGTAACTCCTGCAACGGTTCTAAAATCCTTTGTATCTCAATTTTACACAGACCAAATTCAAGCTCTTTTAAACGATATTGTAGTAGAAGGTTTTTTTGCCAATCCAGCATATAAAACAGAATTTTCTACTAAAGTTTTTGCATGTACAGAAACATTAGGCAGAATTAAAGAATTTGAACAAAAATTTGAAAAAGATGGGGCTTTTGATGTAGCAGTATTAAGAAACCTTGCAATAGAAAGCCATAAAAATGCTGATTTAGGAAAAAAATTAATAAAACAAATAGAAACTATAAATGCAGTTGCTCATCACTTATTAAGAAAAGAAGTAAAAGCATTTAAAGACTTGTACTCAATTATATCTTCTTTGCTTTCTGAATCCCATAAATCCAAAACAGAGAACATTACTAACATAAAAATGTTGTTTTTATCAACAAGGAACAGAGATGCTGTGGAAATTTTAGAAAAAGAATTCAATCTTTGGAATTTTTTTCTTGAAATAATGAAAAACTATGTTATAATTAACAGTACTGATAAACATGAATAAGATGAAACAAGAAGGAAAAAACAACAAATTAATCTCAGAAGCGCAAATCGAAGAGTACGAAAAGAAACTTTATGACTACGGACAATTAATAGAAATCTCAAAGAGTTTATGTTCCGTGCTAGAGTTTTCTACTTTGATTGAGTCTATTCTCTATACCTGTATGTGCCAAATGCGCGTATTAGGTGCAGGTATGTTCGTACTTAAAAGTTTTGACTCAGATTGTTTCACTTTAGATAACAACTATAGTGGATTTGACCCTGACACAGAACTAGAATATACAATTCCAACATCTCATCCACTTATTTCTTATTTGTGCGAAACAAATCAGGCATATACAATAGACGAGCTTGAAAGCAACCTAGACAAGACAGTCTTGTTAAAACAAATTTCATCGCTAAATCCATCTTTGGTAGTTCCTTTAAAACTAAAAAATCACCTAAACGGAGTTCTTTTATTAGGTGATAGAATTATGCTTGATGATGAAAACTGTTATTACACAGATTATGAACGGGATCAGATTATCAAAATTGCATCTTTAGCATCTATTGCAATTAACAATGCATCACTTATTGAGCAAACAACAACTGATATGATGACTCATTTAAAATTAAAGCATTATTTCTTTACAGTTTTAGCAGAAAAACTTGATTTTTGTGCATTAAATAAAATGCCAATTTCTGTTTTGATGTTAGATATAGACTTTTTTAAAAAATTTAACGACACCTATGGACACGCTTGTGGAGACTTTGTTCTTCAAAAAGTTTCTAAGACAATCTTTGAAAGTATTCGTGGTCAAGATTTAGCAGGGCGCTATGGTGGAGAAGAATTTGTTGTTATGCTCTACAACACTGACGCAGATGCAGCAATGATGGTTGCAGAGCGCATCAGAAAAAATATTGCTGAACAAGAACTTATTTATGAAAACAATAAAATGAGTTTGACAATTTCTATTGGGGTTTCTGTTTTTGATGGATATAATTCTGTAAATGCAAAAGATTTAGTTGAACTAGCAGATCGTGCCTTGTATCAGTCAAAAGAAAATGGTAGAAACAGAGTAACCTTGGCAGACGAAAACACTCCACCTCCTACAAAGAAATAAATGACTTTATTCAACAAAATAAGAAAGCCTTTTTCATACACATATATAAACGTTGCTCTAATTCTAATCGGAATAAATGTCTTATTTTTTGTGATTTCACAAAAGTTTACAAATTTATACACTTATTGCTCCCTAAATGTTTACAATGTAATAAAAGGTAAAATGTACTGGCAATTCTTTACATATATGTTTGTACATTCAAATTTAAGCCATTTATTTTCAAATATGCTAGGACTTTTGTTTTTTGGAATCACATTAGAACGCTCAATTGGTTCAAAAGAATTTTTATTATTTTATTTTGTAACTGGAACACTCTGTGGTGTTTTTTCTTTTATACTAAACTGGATATTAGGTGCCTATGGAGTTTTTTTAATGGGAGCTTCTGGAGTAATTTATGCAATCTTGTTGCTTTTTGCAGTAAGTTTTCCTCGTTCCACAATTTATATTTGGGGAATTATTCCATTACCAGCACCGATATTAGTAATTGTATACACAATATTTGAACTTGTAAGCCAATTTTCTGCTAATTCAAATATTGCACACTATGCACACTTAGCAGGATTTTTGTTTGCATACTTATACTGCTTAGTTAGAATGGGAGTAAACCCTTGGAAAGTATGGAAAAACAACTACCACAGATAAGATTCTTTCTCTTTGCAATTTTATTATTTATAGTACCAAATTTATTTGCACAAAATTCAACTTCTCAGCCACAAATGAGTAGTTATACGCAAACTGGAAAAATCAGAATACAAATGTGGTCTTTATTAGAACAAGACCCAAAATTATTACAAGAAACAGAAAATACTAATGAAAATCTATTTTTCTCATATTCTGTAAACGAAATAAAAAATCTAGCACCTTTTGTTTTTGAGGGAATAATCCATGGTTGGAAATTTAGTTATACACCCTATGATAAAACTCGCAATGTCAATGAATATTTTGAATATTCTGTAGATGGACTTTCCATTAGCAAAAATGATAAAAACATTTCTTACAAAAATCCTTATTTTCAAGATAATAAACTTTATTGTTGGGTAGAATATCATCTTTCAAAAGAAATGGTAAATAAACTAAATCACTCAAAATCCATAGTTTTTAAAAAAATTAGTGGAAAAGGAAAAGGTAGAGTTTCAGAAGGTGAGGAAGGAATAAAAAAAGCCTTTTCAGAAGCCTTAAAAAATGCAGTAAGAAATCACGGTAGAGATATTTCTAAAAATAAACCAAAAGAAATCCTTGGAACAGTAAAAATCACTGGAAATCCTAGAGTATATATTGATAGTGGATTTTATGTTGTAGACCTTGATTTTTTTGTGGAAGTAGATAAAATAGTTCAATATACATCATTTTAAGGACGAATTTTTATGAAAAAAACAATTTTTATTCTAATCATTTTGGTTTTATCTTTATCAATTTTTGCTGAAATGCCAGCAGTACAAGTAATTCAAGAAAAGGGCAAGATTGATACACTTACAATTGAATACATAAAAGCATTTGACGAAGCTCGATTTATCTATACTCTACCTGCAAGTTTATTTGATAAAGGAGATACAATCGAAAAAATTAATCAAAGAGTGTCTCTTTTTACACGAGAAAACGGATATTATTTTTACAACAGAATTGCAGATGATATTATCCGCTATGACAACACAAAAAATCTTGCTACTTATACAGCCACAATTAAATTTAAATAATTTATGACACAACAACAATGGAAAGCATTTTGTGCTTTCAAAAAGGAATTTCAGGATATTTGTAATTTTTGGAAAAATAAATATTCTGAAATTCTAAAACCATTACAAAAACAAATTGCAAATCAAGACAAAGTTCCAGAATATCCAATAGAAAACCCAATTGTGTATAATACGGCTTTAGATGAAGTTTCTCAATCAGACGAAATTAAACTCATTCTTATTGGTGATAATCCTGGCAAAAACGAGCAATTAGAAATAAATAAAAAATATCTTGTAGGTCTTTCAGGCAAAATAGCAGATAACTTTTTCAAAAAAAATATTGAACTTCAAACTGACTTTAGAAAAAATATAATCATCTTAAACAAAACTCCAATTCATACTGCAAAGACAAAAGAACTTCTTTTTTTGGCAAATCAAAATAAAGAAATTGCAGAACTTATAAAAACAAGTCAAATTTGGATGGCAAAAAAAACAGTAGAACTTCAAATTGCACTTAACTGTAAATTGTGGCTTGTAGGCTACGCAGAAGTAAAAGAAAAAGGAATTTTTCAGGAATATAAAAAAACACTTTTTGAAGAATATCAAAAAAATGAAGATGGAAAAAACGCTTACAAAAATTTTTTTGTATATCAACATTTTTCAATGAATAGATTTTTAATAGATTTAAATGAATTTTCTTCCTCAAAAGAAACTACAAATAAAAGTCTAGAAACGAGATTAAACGAATTAGGTACAATTCATAAAAAACAAATTTTTGGTTTATAAAAATTTAGTAAATCGTTTTTCCTAAAAGCCGAGCAAGAAGTTCTACAGCCATCAATGCAGTTTGATTTCGTACATCCAAAACAGGATTTACTTCTACAATTTCTACAGATTTTACCAACTTTGTACTTGCCATTTCTTCCATTAAAAGAAGTGCTTCTCGATAATTTAATCCACCAGGAAGAGGAATACCAACTCCAGGAGCAAACATTGGGTCAATAACATCCATATCAAAACTTACATGAACTACATCAGCGTGAGTTTTAAAAAATAACACAATCTGATTTAATATTTTTGCAAAACCTTTTCGATCAATATCACTCATTGTAAAAGCAGTAACGCCTGCTTCTTTCATAAGACGTTTTTCGCCTACATCTATATCACGCAAACCTACATAGCAAACATTATGAGGATCAATTTTTCTGCCCTCAAAATAAAGATTTGTTAAATCTGGTATTCCGTAACCACAAGAAGCCGACATACACATTCCATGGATGTTTCCAGAAGGAGAAGTTGTGCAATCATTAAAATCTCCATGGGCATCCACATAAAGAACACCAATTCTTTTATTTGTATCTTTGTATGCACTAGAAAGCCCTGCTAAAGTTCCCAAAGCGATAGAATGGTCGCCGCCAAGGACGATAGGAAAATCTCCATTTTTTACAAGGGATTCCACTTTTTCTGCCAAGAGATTACAAGCTTTTACAATTGGTTTCAAATAACGAGCCTTTGAATCACCAATTTCTTCTTGTTCTTGCCTAGAAATTTCTATTGGCGAAGAAAACTCCACTTTTTCATAATTTAAATCTTGCAAAGTTTCTTTTAATCCTGCTAAACGAATTGCAGAAGGTCCCATATCTGAACCATGACGATTTCCACCAAAATCAAGAGGCATTTCTAAAACGTGAATATTCATAGACTTCATTATATTATGAAATTTGTAGGTTTACAAGAAGAGATTTTCTGTAAAAAAACGGAGGTTTAATAATTTAACAATATGTAGGAATATTTACAAACTTAGTTTTGGTAAAAACAGTGATAAAATCCTCTTTACTTTTTACATCTGTTTTTCTAAAAATATCACTCATAAATTTTTTTACATAGCTTTCTGAAACAATAAGTTCGTCAGCAATTTCTTTGTAGTTTTTTAAATCCAAAACACCTTTAATAATTTGAAAGTCTTTATAAGTTATATTCAATGTTTGTAAATCAAAACTTTCTACAGAATAACAAAGCCGTTTAGTTTTTATGTAATAATTTACTTCAGGTAACATCAGAATTATATTTGCACCTAAAATTAAAAGAATAACTAGTTCTTGGGAAATTGCAGAATTTACATGTTTCCATCCACCATTGAAGAAACATAAAAAATTTACACTTGTAATCAATATTCCTAAAAAAATTGATTTGTATAGTGGAAATTTTGATAAAAATTCTTTTTTTGTACAAACAAAGCAACCAAAAATATACATTAAAAAGCCGATAGCTATTTGATTTTGATAAATCATAAACAATCCCCAACCGCAAAGAGGAATTGTACAGATATAATAAATTCGAGGTTTTAAAAAACAGATTATTCCTAAGATAATAGCAATTATGGAAAGACAAAATCTGATATGCCAAATAAAAAGAGGTTCAACAGGAGTTTCAAAATTAGATGGATAAAGAATGATACTTCTTATTAATTGAATAATACCTGCTATAATTCCTGGAGGACAAACAATTCTCCAAGAAAGATTATTCTTTCTAAACTTTTCTTTAATATAGGAACAAAATTTTATTAACATAAATAAATCCTTTTATATAAAAATTTATGTTTTTGTATCACATTTTCTCATATTTTGTCAACAAAATGATTTTGCATCATAAAATAAAAAATTATGCAATATCTTTTTGAAAAAATAACCAAGTTACTAAAAAAAATAACTTGGTTACGAAAAATATAACCAAGTTACGCCCAATTTTTAGCAAAATTTTGTTGATTTAAAATATTTGTTTTGCTACAAAATACTTAAAATGTTTGTTTATCAAACAAAGTGTATACACAAATTACTTATAAGTTAATTAAATTTTTGGAGGAAAAAAATGGGATTAAAATTTGCATTGATTGTTATTGGTCTTTTGCTAGGTGTTGCCGTTCCAATTTTTTAAGGTAAAAAAGTATAATAATAATTAAAACATTAGGTAGATTATCTGTACAATAATCTACCTTGAAAATCCATAGGAGGTATTTTTTTGAATTCATTAGAAAAGAAAGAATTAAAGGATATGATTTATAACTATAAATCGTGGCTATCCCTTATATTAGGAATAATTTCTCCAACTTTGCTTCATCTTAGAAAAGTAGAACCATTTCCCTATATTTACATTTCTGTAATCATAATGTGTTTATGTCAATATATTTACGACTCGTATTTAACAGATACAAAAAATAAAGGAAATATTTTTATATATAACACAGGGGTTTCTTCAACAAAAATTTTGTTTACAAAAATATTGGTAGTTTTGGTATTTGAAATAATTATGTTATTATTAAATCTCCCATATACAATAAAGTATATTAATTTTGTAGATTATTTTTGGATTTTTCCACTTACAGCAACTTGTGTAACATTTATGTATTTTACAGCAATGTTTTCTCAGTCTTCTGAAACAACGAGTGTTATTCTTACCTTTATAGTAATTTTTGCATACACTTTCCTTCTTTGGAATATGGATTTTATCATTCTTAAAATTGGCATTTCCTTAGCAAGTGCAATTTTAATGTCGTTTATCGCTATAAAAACTGCGGATTCTTTAATCTACAGGCAACAACTTTAATTTTACGAGGAATAAATATGAAACACACAATCAATTTTAAATACAACAAAAAAAAGGTAATTTTTGAAAATTTTGAACTCGAAATTCCAGAAAACAAAATTACTGTAATTTGTGGACACAATGGTGCAGGAAAAACTACTTTGCTAAAAATTTTATCAGGGATTTTTCCTTCAAAAAATGATGAAAACTTAAAAAAAGTAAAAGGATGGCTTGTTCCTGCAAGTGGTGGATTAATCAGACATTTTTCATTAAAAGAACATCTTGATATTATCAAAGCTGAAAAAAACACATCTTGGCAAGAAGCTTTTTCTCTTTTTCAGGCAGAGACTTTTGAAAAAACTCCTGTTCGTAAACTTTCTACAGGGCAAGAAATGATGGCGTCTATTATCGTTGCTTGTGCAAGTAATTCAGAATTTATTTATCTTGATGAACCTTTTGCTTCTCTTGACCCAAATAATGCAGAAAATCTTGTTAAAATTCTTAAAAATTTGAGAAAAACTATTATAATAACATCTCACGATTTATACTTAACAACAGAAGTTGCTGATAAGATTCTCTTTATTAAAGATGGAAAAATTTCTTGGCAATCAGAAAATCAACTTGATGTAGAAGAATTAAAAACAGCCTATAAGGATTTTGCATAATGAAAAATTTTATCATTTGTCTAAAGAAGGAATTTTTGGAACTTTTTAAAAATAAAAAATTTCTATTATTTGTAGTAATTGTTTGTATTGCAGGTTTTCTTGTTATAAGAAAAAATCTTGTGGATCTTTCTTTATTGTTTATTGCAACTGTATCTTTAGCAATTTGTCAATTTATGTTAGACACTTTTAAAACCGACATAGAAACTGGTGGAATGATTTTTTTGCTAAATACAAAATCAAACTTTTTACTTCTATTTTTATCTAAAGTTTTTGTTTCTTTATTTTTAGGATTAATTTTTTTTGTAGTTTTTTATTATGCAAATCCTACAAAATTTGAAACTTTTAAACTAATAAATTACATAATCCTAATACTAGGTGTAAGTATTGCAACTTTTCTATCTGTTTGTATCTTTTTAGATGCAGATATGATAAATTATTTTTTTTCCATAGTTCTCGGATTTATCTGCTTCAAATTTTCCGTCATCGTTAATCTTATATTGATAATTTTGGTAGGTTTCTTCTGTTATAAAGCATTTTTTTCTGTAAGATTTCGCAGCTTTTTAAAATAAGTTTTTGTTCTACCTTTATGTAAAAAAGTTTTATAAAATCAATTGTTTTTTCATCTTTATGTGTTTGTATAAAAAGATATATAAAAATTTGTTATATTTTTCTTTTTTGGTTTGCCTTTATATAGCAAAAAATATATATTTGATAATAGGAAAGTGTTTCTTTTTTGTTGAAAACTTTACGTTTTAGTAACAAAAATTTAACAAATTTGTTTTATTTTGTATAAAGGCAAATTTTTATTCTCACCTTTATATTTGGAGTATACATGAAAAATAAAAATTCTAAACTTATTTTATTTTTTTTAGCAGTTTTAATTTTTTCTGAACAGATTTTTGCACAAGAAAATTCATCAGCAACATCAGAAAAAATGATTCTAACTGTGGAAGAAGCAGTAAACTACGCAAAAGAAAATAGTAGAACATTAAAATCTGCTAACATTGATTTACAAATGAAGAAAAGAGCAAAAAACTTTTCTTGGAATGTTTTAGTTCCTAGTGTTCAGGCAACAGGAACAATGTCCCGTTCTAACGAATATTCAAATTCTATGGATAGTATTATTTCAATGATAAATCCTATGTATAAACCAACCGAACCAGAACCAAGCGATTACTGGAAGGCTGTTGGAGGAATAAACGCTTCGTTAAATTTAAGCGTTGCTCTTATCGACGGAATTAGAGCAAGTTTTACAAACTACGAAGCCGGTCTTATTTCTTGGGAGCAAACTTACAAAGAAACTGAATTAAATATAAGAAAAATGTTTTATGCACTTCTTCTTCAGCAAGAAAGTTTGAATCTACAAAAAACAACCTTAGCAAATGCAAAAAATCGATTTGACCAAGCAAAAATAAACTTTAGAAACGGATTAATTCCAGAAATTAGTCTTTTACAAACTGAAGTTACATACGAAAATCAAAAGCCAATGATTGTAAAGCAAGAACAAGCATTAAAAGAACAACTTGATACATTTGCATTTTTATTAGGAATTCCACAAGGAACAGAAATTGAACTAAGTGGTGAAATCACACCTGAATTTGTAGATTTAAATCCAGAAGAACTTTATCAAAAATACTTGGAAAATAACTTAGAAATTTCACTTTTCAAAAAAAATCTTGAATTAATGAAAATTCAACAATCTGCACAAAATCTTCAAATTTATACACCTGCAATTAGTTTAAGTTATGGATGGCAACCTGTTCTTTCTGATATTACAGCAGACTGGGGAGATAAAGATAATTGGTTTGATGGAGGAAGTTTTTCTGCAACACTTGTATGGAATATCACAAATATGCTTCCTTTTTCTTCTGCAAGTCTAAAAGCAAGAGATTTAAAAGATAATATCGCTCAAATGAATTTAAATCTTATCAGTCTTGAAGAAAATGCAAAAATGAAAATTAATAATTTAGTTAATGTACTAAATCAAAGTAAGGCAGCAATTGAATCTAGTAATAGAAATATTAGTCTTGCTCAAAAATCTTATGATATGACATCTATTGCATACCGAAATGGAACAACAGAACTTCTTGATGTTAGAGAAGCAGAAACACAACTTAATCAAGCAAAACTAGCTTTAGCAAGCGAAAAATTTAATTATCTTTCTGGATTGCTAGACTTAGAATTTGCAATAAATACAAAACTTACAAAATAAAAGGATTTTATCATGAAAAAAACTCTTTCAATTATTCTTTCAGTTTTACTAATTTTGTTTTTTGTAGGATGTACTAAACCTGCACAAAACCCACAAGCTCCACAGGAAGTTTTTAATCCACAAGGAAGCACACAACAAACAGTTTTTGCCGTAAATGCCTTTTTATCTTACAAGGGAGATTTAAACGGGTACCTTGAATTTGGTGGCGATGTAAGTGCAGTTTCTAGTGTAGACGTTTTACCAGATACAAGTGGTAAAATCTCTAGAATTTATGTTTCTGTAGGTGATGTTGTAAAAAAAGATCAAATTTTAGCAGAAGTAGACGCATCCCGCCCAGGAATGACTTATAGTGCAAGTCCAGTAAAAGCACCTGTTTCAGGAACAATTACCTCTTTTGCTTCTTCTGTAGGAAATATGGTTGCTCCTTCTATGACAATCGGAAGAATCAGTAGTACAGACAAACTCGAAATTAAAACTAGCGTTCCAGAAAGATTTATTTCTAAGATTAAACTTAATCAAAAAGCAATTTTAACTTTTGACGCATATCCTGGCGAAACTTTTACTGCAAAAGTAACAAAAATTTCACCAGTTTTAGATACTTCTACAAGAACAATGTCAGTTACTTTAATTCTTGATCCACCAGACTCCAAAATTAAAATTGGTATGTACGCAAGAATTAAACTTATTACAGATCATAAATCAAATGCAATTATCATCCCTACAACAGCCTTAGTAACTCGTTCACAAGAACAATGTGTTTTTGTCGTAAATCCTGACGATACAGTTACTTTAAAAAAAGTTACTGTTGGTATCAAAGTTGATGATATGGTAGAAATTTTAAGTGGTCTTGAAGGTAACGAAAAAGTTGTTACAAAAGGACAAACTTTGTTAAACAACGGAACAAAAGTAAATATTGTTTCTCTAACTGAAGAAAAAATTGAGGAAAAATAAAATATGTCACTTTCAAGTAAAGCAGTTGCAAAACCTACTACAATATTAATTATTTTTATTGTTTTAACAGCTTTAGGACTTTATTCAACATCAAAATTACCAATCGATTTGTATCCAGATTTGGAAATTCCTTATATCATTGTTTCAACAAGTTATCCAAACGCAGGTCCTGAAGAAGTAGAAAATTCAATTACAAGAACTTTGGAAAGTTCACTCTCTGGAATCACAGGATTAAAAACACTGCGCTCTACATCTTCTTCTGGTTCATCTATGGTAATGCTAGAATTGAATTATGGAACAAACTTAGATGCTGCCACAAACGAAATTAGAGATAGATTAGACTTAGTAAAAGATTACCTTCCAGAAGATTCTACAACGCCTACAATTATTAAGATGGATCCTTCTATGCTTCCTATTATGTCATTAACTTTAACAGGAAATAGAACACCTGAAGAATTAAGACAATATGCAGAAGATGTAGTTCAACCTCGACTTGAACAAATTGATGGAATTGCATCTGCAAATATTAGTGGTGGACGTGAAAAAGCAATTATTATTGATATTCCACGAGATAGACTTGAAGCCTACTCTTTATCTATCACTCAAATTGCACAAATGCTAGGAGCACAAAACTTACAAGCTTCTGGTGGACAAATTACTCAAGGGGATACAAATTACACAATTAGTACTTCAGGAAAATATTCCTCCCTTGATGATATTCGAAACACTGTAATATCTTACAAAGCAACAGCAACAGACGGAATGAGCATTCCAGAATTAAAAACTATCAGATTACGAGATATTGCAAATGTTTATGAAGGATATAAACCAGAAACTTCACTTGCATATAAAGACGGAATTCCTTGTGTAATTTTAAGTTTGCAAAAACAAAGTGGAAAAAACTCCGTTCAATCTGCCGAAAAAGTACGAGAAGTTTTACCAGAAATTCTAAAAGATTTACCTGAAGATGTTCAGTTAATTGAAACAATGAACACAACAGACATCATAGAAAATTCTATTGGACAAGTTGCAAGTTCAGCTGTTCAAGGAGCCGCTTTAGCAATCGTTGTTTTGTTCATCTTTTTGAGAAGTATAAAAAGTACATTGATTATTGGATTAACAATTCCTATATCTTTGATAATTACTTTAGGAATTATGTACTTTACAGGAAACACACTTAACTTGATGACACTTGCAGGACTTGCACTTGGTGTCGGTATGCTTGTGGACAACTCCATCGTTATTTTGGAAAATATCTACAGTTATCGTGAACGAGGTGCAAAACCATCAGTTGCAGCAGTTTTAGGTTCACAAGAAATGATAAGTGCAATTACATCAAGTACCTTAACAACAATTTGTGTTTTCTTACCATTAGTTATGTTCTCAGGAAATCTTGGAATGGTAGGACAAATCTTTTCTGGATTAACATTCACTATTGTTTTTTCATTGGTTTGTTCTTTAGCAGTTGCAATCATTCTTGTTCCTGTTTTAGCATCAAAATATCTTAAAATCAATAATGTTGCCGGAAGACGCAAAGAAGGCAAACTTGCAATGATTGATAATGCAATGGCAAGATTTTTTAATGCAATGGATAAGGGATATGCAAAATTAGTAAAATGGGTATTGCATCATAAAGCACTTTTTTTAATTTGTATTCTTGTGTTACTAATTCTTTCTTTTATGTTAATCCCAAAAGTTGGATTTGTATTTATGCCAGGAGAAGCATCAAACAATGTTTCAGTTCAAGTTGAAATGCCAAAAGGAACAAAACTGGAAGTAACAGATGAAGTTCTAAGACAAATGGAAACCATCGCCTTACAAGAAATTAAAGGAATACAAACAACAACCATTTCTACAGGAAGTTCTGGACTGTTTGGAGGTTCTGGTACAAACTCAGGAACCTTAACTATTAAATTGTTTCCTTTTTCAGAACGCCTTGAAGGCTACGATAGTGATGTTACAGCAAAAGAAAAACTTAGAAAATATTTTTCACAGTTTCCGGGAGCAAATTTTTCTTTTGGAAACAGTGGAATGTTAATGGGAAGTAACAATGTAGATATCATTATTAAAAGTGATGATTTAGCACTTGCAAAATCTACATCTGAAGAAATTATTTCTATCTTAAAAAATAAAGCTTCTGAATACGTAACAGAACCAACAAGTGATATGGAAGATGGACTTCCACAAGTTGATATCATTGTAGACAGAGAAAGAATGTACAATCTAGGATTAAACATTTATTCTGTTAGTAATGAAATTAAAGCAAATATCAATGGAGTTACAGCAAGTAGATATCAAGACGGAGGCTCCGAAATTGATATTGTAATTGGACTTGACGAAGCAGACCGTTCAAAACTTACAGACCTTGAACAAATTTTTGTTACAAATTCTAGCGGACAAAGAATTCCACTTGCAAACTTTGCTACTTACAGAGAATCAACTTCTCCAGTTGCAATCAATCGTGAAAACCAGACACGAATTATTCACGTAACTGCAAACGCTAATCCAAAAATTTCAATTTCAGTTGTACAAGAACAAGTTGAAAAAGTGATTAAAGAGAACCTTCCTCAAGATGAAAATGTTTCAATTTCTTATGCCGGAAGTAACAAAGAATTGATGGACGCTTTAAGTGAATTTGCAGTAATCATTCTTATGGCAGTTGTTTTAGTTTTTGCAGTTATGGCAAGTCAGTTTGAATCTTTCAAAGATCCATTCATCGTTATCTTTACAATTCCACTTTCAATTATTGGTATTGTTGCAATTTATTTGATAACAGGAATTCCATTTAGTGTTATTACAGCCGTTGGACTTTTGATTTTGGTAGGAATTATCGTAAATAACGGTATCGTTTTAGTTGACTACACAAACCTTTTAAGAAAACGCGGACAAAGTCTTGAAGACGCTTGTGTAAATGCCGCAAAAAATCGTTTACGCCCAATCTTGATGACAACTTTAACAACTGTTCTTTCACTTGTTCCGATGGCATTCTTCCCTGGTGAAGGCTCTGAAATGGTTCAGCCTATCGGACAAACAGTTTTTGGTGGACTAACATTTGGTACGCTGATGACACTTTTCTTGATGCCAACTCTTTATTATATTTTTAATAAAAAAGGTGAAAAGAAAAGATTAGCAGCCATCGAAAAATACGAAAAACGATAGAGGTTTTATATGAAACGAATGGAAATTATTTTTAGCCAATCAATTGATGATGATTTTATTCAAAAGTGTGCAGAAAAAGATGTAGGCAAATGTTACACAAAAATCCCAGTTGTTTTTGGGAAAGGCTTTTCAGAACCAAAAATGGGAGATTCAATTTGGCCACAATCTAACACGATGTACATAATATTCTGCTCAGAAGATGAAGAACAAATCATTCTTACAATTTTAGAAGACCTACGAAAAGAATACATCGGTGAAGGAATTGCTTGTTTTGTAAGCGACGCCGAAGTTAGATAAGATTTATTTACGAAAACTAAAAGGCTGTGTTTTTACGAAAGATTGAAGTGCACCCCTAAAGTTGGACAAATAAAGTTCAATTTTAGGAGGTGCATTTTTTATGTCTAAATACTCAGAAGAGTATAAGTTAAGAGTTGTAAAAGCTTACATATCAGGAGAAGGTGGAACTGAAACAGTTGCCAAA
>JAGBFB010000005.1 GCA_017936665.1 Spirochaetaceae bacterium
GTTGAAAAAATCAAAAAACACGAAGTCAACAGAAAGGAGTATCAGAGTATGAATTTACATGACAGAGACAACTTTCGCCGTGGACTTAAAGAAGGTATTTCACAAGGTATCTCACAAGGTATCTCTCAAGGCATATCTCAAGGTGCTCAACAAAAAGCCATCGAAACTGCTAAGAATGCTCTAAAAATGGATTTACCTATAAAACAAATTTCGACACTTACAGGACTTTCCATTGAAGAAATTCAAGCCCTAGCAAAATAGCCCTTTCTACCAGAACGAAAGAATTTCGCAAAATCCCTACTAGTGCAGAAAAATGGCGTAGCCGAAAATAACCAAACCGACAAGTTTTGTAAAACAAAACTTGATTGTAAGCCGAAGGCTTACTAAAAGCCTTGCAAGCGAAACGCAGCACTAACACAACACCGCCTTTTTTTCGCATAACGCAAAAAGTTTGCAAAATCACAACTAGTACAGAAAAAAACTGGTTAAAATGACTTTAAGCGAACTGTTTCAAAAGGCGTAAACTGAAATTGACACACACCTGCCTTGCGGAGAGAAACGACGCTCGAGCAGGTCGTGGGGCAATTTTAGTTGAGAGCCTTTTGGGAATATTTATTAAAAACAATATTACAAGCTAGTTTTTTTCTGGCACAAATTATTTTGCAAAATTCTAAAGAGTATTTACTTTACCTAACTGTCCACAAGCACCACCAATTTTTTCACCTTTTCGGGTTCTGATGGTTACTTTTAGACCAGCATTTTCTAGTTTATTATAAAAGCGATAACATTCATTTTTAGAAGGTTCTTCCAATGGTAATTCTTTTATTGGATTCCATGGAATTAAATTTATGTGAACATCCATATTTCTAGCAAAATTTATTAGTTTGTTTGCAGAATCTTCATCTGTATTTGTTTTTCCGATTAAAGCGGCTTCTAAAGTACATCTTTTACCAGTTTTTTCGATAAAGTAGGCGATTGCTTTTTTTAATTCATTTAATGGATTAGATTTTGCTATTGGCATCAGTTTTTCACGCAATTCAGGATTTGCTGTTGTCAAAGAAACAGCAAGTCTGATTTTTGGACCATTATCAGCTAAATCGTAAATTCCTTTTATCACGCCACAAGTTGAAAGTGTAATTCTTCTTGGAGATAAATTTCTTCCATCTGGAGAAGTTAAAACTTCAATTGCTTTACGGATTGCAGGTAAATTTAACATAGGTTCACCCATTCCCATAAAAACAATGTTGTCTAATTTTTCACATTCATCTTCTAGATATAAAAATTGTTCTACAATTTCACTGGCTGTAAGATTTCTCGAAAAGCCTAATGTTCCTGTTTTACAGAAAGCACATCCCATTGCACAACCTACTTGGCAAGAAACACAGGCTGTTTTTCTTCCTTTACCGTCTAGCAATAAAACTGTTTCTACACAAGAACCGTCAAATAGGGTGAGTTGTAATTTTACAGTTCCATCAGGATCAACTAATTTTTGTGAAATTTTTGAAGAACGAAGGACAGCTTTTTCAGATAATTCTTTTCTCATTTGCTCTGGTAGATTTGTCATTTCATCAAATGATTTTGCTCCAGAAGCAATCCATTTAAAAATCTGCTTTGCACGATATTTCTGCTTTAAATCTAATGCTTCAACTAAATCATCACAATTTAATCCAGAAATGGAGATTAATGAGTCTGAATTATGCATAAACCGCCCTTAATCATTAATAACTAAGTGGAGAAGATGTACTTGTATTTTGAATTTTTTCAAGCATTTCATTAATTGCTTGAGATTTAATTCCTAATCTTTGGAATTCGTGCAAAATATCAATTGCATTTTGTTTTTGATTTAATTTCATATAACAATCTGCCAAATCGATATAAAGTCTGTAATTTTTTGGATCTGCTTGTTTCAATCTTGTAAGACTAGAGATTGCTTCTTCATATTTTCCTAGTCCTTTACTAATTAAAGCAAGTCCTAAAACAGCGTAAATATCAAATTCAATATTTAATGCTTTGTTATAATATTCTTGAGCTAATTCATAATCACCTGTATTTCTGTAAGCATCACCAGCACGAGTTAAAATAACTTTGTTATTTGGATCTAATTCAAGTATTTTATTCCAATATTCTACAGAACGATATTGTTGATTCATTCCTCTGTAACAATCAGCAAGACCAAATAGTGCATAGAAGTTTTTAGGATCCATAGCTAATGCTCTTTCAAAATAAGGTACACCTTTATCAAATGTTTTTAACTTTCTGTGACAGTTACCAATTGATGTTAAAACACGAATGTCAACTTGAATATCTGTTAAATCTAACATTCTTGTCCAATAGTAAAGAGCATCACGATATTCTTTGAAGTCATAATGAAGATGACCTAAACCTATTAAGGCATAGGCATTGTTTTCTTCCATATCCAAAACTCTTAAATAGAGTTGTTTTGATTTTCTAAAATCTCTTATTTTTCTATAAGCATCAGCAACTCTAGTTAAAACAGTAATATTTCTGTCATCATGTACAAGATATTGTTCCCAAATTTCAATTGCTCTGTGATATTGATTTAAAGCTTTGTAACAGTCAGCAAGACCAAATAGGGCATAGTTGTTACCTGGATGAAAAGCTAAACATTTTGAGTAATGATCAATTGCAGCCTTAAAATTATTTTGCTTTCTTGAAGAATCTCCTAAACCTACTAAGGCATAATTATTATTATCTTCGATTTTAAGAATTTCTCTAAAGGCGTTTTCTGCCCCTTCAATATCATTTTCTTTTAATAACTGATAGCCTTTTTTTGATAATTCTGAAATTTGCTGTGTTATTGGGTCGATTTCTGATGGTAAATCACTTCCCATAAACAAATTTTCTCCGAAACCTGGTGTTGACAATAAATCTTCCATTTTTCAATCCTTTTCATTTAGTAATGTTTTAATTATGGTTGCAACTTTTTGAATAATAGGTTCTGATTTCCTTTTATTATGTGCCAACCAATACAGTTTTAAAGCCTGTAATTCTTTATTTGGGTTTTGAGTGTACAAATCAGCAATACGGGTGAGACCATCTGAGTAGCCTGTTGTGATAAAAATTCTTCTCGCAGCTTCAATATCACCTTGATTAAATAACACATTTCCCTTGCGATTTAATATAACTTTCTGTTCTGAAGTTAGTCCTACAACTGGAGCATCGGATATTTTAATGAATCCTTCATTTTTTATAACTTGGTTCATTTTGGTTTTAAGTTCTTCATCCATTTTTTATCAAACCGCTTACTATAATTCTACTAGAAATATATAAATAGTCAAGTAATTATTTGTTAATTATTTTATAAAAATCAACAACAGAACGTCCAAAAATTCTTTGGTCTGTCCTAGTTAAACCAAGTATTTTTTCAGGAAGTTTTTTTTCACTTGGGCGATGAATCATAAGTGTTCCTGTAGGTTTTAAAGCATTGTATTTGTAACACATCCCAACTAAATCTTCATGAAAATTGTATGGAAAGGGCGGATCACAAAAAATTAAATCAAACTGTTCTTTGTTCCTCTTTAAAAATAATTCAACCGCCATAAATTTGCAAGTAATTTTGTTTGGTGCAATAGAAACATTTTCTAAAACAGTATCAATTTTTATTCTATCTTTTTCAACCAAAGTTACAGGATTTGCACCCCTAGAAGATGCTTCTAAAGCAATACTTCCTGAACCTGAAAATAAGTCTAAAAATGATAAATCTGTAATATCAGATAAAATTGAAAAAACTGATTCTTTCATTTTGTCCATTGCAGGTCTAATAATTCCATCTGGACACTTAATATTTCTACCCTTTAAAACTCCACCAATTATACGCATGTGTAAATTATATAAAACTTTTTATAAATCGTCTACACACATGTTGATAACATACAGATAAATCTTATTGACCAAAATACTTATTTTTGCTATTATAAACAAACCCCTTGGAACGTCGTATGGCGTTTCTATTAATCCATAAGGAGTCTCAAATGAGAAAATACGAATTGATGACTATCTATCCTTTAGAGGAAGATAAGTACAAAGCTGGTCTTGAAAACGTAAAAAATGTTCTTTCCCAATTTGGTGCAGAAATCCAAAGTGAAGAACCTTACGGAGATCGTGACCTATGCTACGAAGTAAAAAAACACAAAAAAGGTCGTTTCCTACTTCTTAACATTACTGTTAATCCAGCAAAAATTGTTGAGATTGATCGCCAATTCAAATTAAATGCAGATCTTCTCAAATTTCTTTTTGTTCGCGTAGAAGACTAAAATAAACTTTTGTTAAAAGGAGAACAGTTATGGCAGATTTAAATCATGTAACACTTATTGGAAGACTTACAAGAGATGCAGAGTTGAAATATACTCCAGGCGGATTGGCAATTTCCAGTTTTTCCATAGCTGTAAATCGTAGACGAAAGAACGGTGATCAGTGGATAGACGAGGTTAGTTATTTTGATATTAACCTTTACGGCAAAGCTGCTGAAAGCCTAAAACAATACCTTTTAAAGGGTAAACAAGTTGCCGTAGATGGTGAATTAAGACAGGACAGATGGGAAAAAGACGGACAAAATCACAGCAGAATTTATATTGCTGCTAATAATGTTCAATTACTTGGTGGAAATTCTGGTTCAAATAGTTATTCAAATGCAGGTGGATATAGTCCTGCTAGTAATAATACACAGGGGTATAATCAAGGATATTCACAAAATCAGGGTTCTTCCTATCAACCACGTTATGATGCACCACAAGATCAGTATGATCCAGGTACATCTTACGGTTCTGATTCTTCTTTCCCAGAAGATATTCCATTTTAATTTTAGGAGTT
Organism: Spirochaetaceae bacterium; assembly: GCA_017936665.1. Classification (GTDB taxonomy): domain Bacteria; phylum Spirochaetota; class Spirochaetia; order Treponematales; family Treponemataceae; genus RGIG9060. Next base: position 4,831 of record JAGBFB010000005.1, read on the forward strand.
GAATTTATGTCAGACGAAATGATTAAAGATATCGACACAACACCAGATGTTCAAATGCAAGATGTTATTCGTGATTCAGACGATAAAGCTCAAAGAGCAAAAGGTAAAACTTTTTTTAGAAAAAAGGTTTGTCGTTTCTGTGCTAACAAATCAAAAATTGATTACAAAGATGCAGATGGACTTCGTAGATTTACTACAGAACGTGGTAAAATCTTACCTCGTAGAATTACTGGTACTTGTGCAAAGCACCAAAGAAGACTTGCCCTTGAAATCAAAAGAGCAAGAGCTATTTGTCTTTTGCCATTCGTAACAGAATAATTTATATTTAAATCGTAAATCACTTGTTAACGTGATTTTGATTATATTTTATTAAGGCAGACGATCCCACTCCTGGTAACGTCTGCTAAATTTTATAGGAGCTTGAAAAACTATGAAAGTAATTTTAAATGCTGATGTAAAACACCTTGGAGAAGAAGGTGATGTAAAAGTAGTTGCTAACGGATATGCTCGTAACTATCTTTTCCCAAGAAATTTAGCACTTCCTTATAACGACTTAACAGTTGCTTATTTCGAAAGCCGAAAAGAAGAAATTGAAGCTAAAAAAGAAGCAAAACGAAAAGAAGCTGCAAGTCTTAAAGAAAAATTAACTGCTACTAATATCGTTATTCCTATGCCAGCTGGTTCAAATGGAAAACTTTATGGTGCAGTTACAAGCCATACTATTGCAGATGCTTTACACAAAGAAGGTTATGAAATCGAACGCAAACGAATTGATGTTCCTGGCCTTACAATTAAGAGTGTAGGTAAATACGTAGTTACAGTTCGTCTTTATGAATCAGCTTCTGCTGAACTTACTGTTGAAGTAGTATCTCAAGATGCTAAAGCTGCAGAAGAATCAAAATAATTAAGGATTGTAATTTATGAGTGTTTCCCAGTTGAAGGATAAAGTGCCACCTCATAATTTAGATGCTGAACAGGCAACTTTAGGTGCTTTATTACTTGACTGGGATTCAATTTCTGTAGTAATACAATATCTTAGACCTGACGGTTTTTATTCATTACAAAATCAAAAGATATTTTCAGCAATGTTAGATCTTTATAATGAAGGTCGACAGGGCGATTTAATTTCATTAAAAGAAAAATTAAAAGAAAAAGGCGATTTAGAGGCAGCTGGTGGAATTGCCTATGTTTCTGAATTAACTGACCGAGTTCCTACAAGTGCAAATGTTGATTATTACGCACAAATTGTAAAAGATCAATCAATTAGACGAGAATTAATAAAAAGTGCTGCAAAAATTGTTTCAAAAGCCCATGATGATACAATTGAATCAAGGGGAGTTCTTGAAGAAGCTCAAAAAGAAATATTTAATTTAACAGATAATACTGCAAGTCATGAATTTAAAACAACACAAGAACTTGTAACACAAGTTATTAATAGAATTCAAACTGTATATAAAAATAAAACTTCTTTAACTGGTATAGAATCAGGATTTACAGATTTAGATCAAATGACAGCAGGCTTTCAGCCTTCCGAAATGATTATTTTAGGTGCAAGACCTTCTATCGGAAAAACTGCCATGGCATTGTCTATGATACAACATATTGCTATCCAAAAGAAAATTCCATCTGCTTTTTTTTCACTTGAAATGTCTGATGTTCAAGTAATGCAACGTTTATTTGTTCAAGAATCAAGAATTTCATCTGAAAAACTTAGAACAGGTTTTTTATCTCATAACGATTTTCAAGCATTACAAGATGCCGCTGGTAAAATTTATGATTCACCATTATACATAGTTGATACTCCAAATATGAAATTATTAGATTTACGTTCTGTTGCTCGTAGATTAAAGTCACAAAATGATATAAAAATTATTTTCATTGATTATATTACTCTTATTGGAAGTGAAAATACTCAAATTCCAAGGCACGAACAAGTTGCAGAAATTTCTAGGTCTTTGAAAAGTCTTGCTCGTGAGTTAGATATTCCTATTGTAGTTCTTTCTCAGGTTGCCCGTTCTACAGAAGGTAAAGCTCCTACGTTGGCAGAACTTAGAGAATCTGGTTCTATTGAGCAAGATGCTGACGTTGTAATGTTTTTGCACCGAGAAAGATCTCCTGAAAATAAAGGTGATACAATCCCTACAGAACTAATCGTAGCCAAACAACGAAACGGTCCTGTAGGTTCTGTTGATATTACATTTATTCCACACTTCACTAAATTTGAGAATGTGTCACATCAAAAAGAAGAAAGATAGTTTTCTGCTGTTAGATTCCAATTTTCTAATTTTGCATTTGTTGATGTACTATACCAAGTGATACTACCATCTTGATTTACTGTTGCTAAATGGGTTTTGTTTCCAACTATAGCTTTAGGAAGTGAAGCAGAACGTTTTAATAACGCACTTTTCTTTGTGTTTAGATTTAATGATCTTGCACCTGATTTTGCAATATTTGTGTAAATAACTCCATTTATTACATTTACAAATGCAGATGTGTCTTCATCAGCCCATTGTAAAAGAGGTGCATATGATTTTGTTGTTGGTGTGTAAGTAAAAATTTCGGTTGTTTTTTTCCCATTTGAAGTAGTTACACTTACTCCATAAATTTGTTTTACATCATTTTTATTTTGAATTTCCAATGAAAACATAATGTCGCCCTTTACTGGATGAGGCACTGTTTCTTTTGTATTTATATTGATATTTATTAAAGCTGATGTAGGATTGGTAACTGCTGTTTTTGCAACATATAAATTTTCTGAATCATATAAAATTGCGTCTTGTAATCCTGAACTTGTGTAAATTTCTTCGTTAGTGTTTTTTTCAAAATTATATACATATACTGTTGAATTTCCTGTTATAGTTACAATTCCTTCGTTTGAAGCATTCAAAGATGTAATTGGCTTTTGAATTGTAAATAATTCAATGATTTCAGTTGTGTTATTTTCGTTTATTTTTAATTGATAAACTGGCTTAGTATCATTTATTGACCATAAAATTAAATCATTGTCCAATGCCATAATATTTGTTGCATTTACATTTTCCGCAAAAAGTGTAATTTCAGATTCTAAAATTTTACCCACATAAATATTGTTATGAGAAATAAAATAGTAATTAGAATCGATTATGGCAATGTCAGAAATTTTATTATTTGCAGTTTCTGTAAGTTTAGGTAAGTCAATATTTATACCTTCATCAGATGGATAAATTCCTGTTGAATATAGAGCCCCAGAGGCCGTTCCATAAATTATTTCATTTTGAGTAGAAATAAGATTTGCAGTGATTTCTTCAAGATTTCCAACTGTAAAATATTGTAATTCTACGGGTATAAATTGTAAGTCACTTTTCTTTAAAGGAACTTGTTTTAAAATAAATCTGTCATTTTGTTCGTCAAATTCTACAAAATGTAAATCACTTCCACTAGATTTTAGAATAATCGGATTTTTTGAAGGAATTGTAGCAGAAATTTCTCCTGTAGTTGCTTTTATGATGGTTATAGAATCATTTTTTGTACCAACAAGATATACATTGTTATAAAGTAATGTTGCTTGTTCCAATAGTGTTTCGCAATCAAATTCTTGTACTTTACTTCCGTCTGCTAGATTGTAGTATGTTAAAGTTCCCTGTGGACTATACATTAAAACCGTTTTTTCGGTTTTTCCTGTTTTTGCAACTGTTACTGTTCCTGTAAAATCTTTTACAACTGAAAGAGGGGTAAGTTTATTTTTTGGGTCTAAAAACAACATTCCATCTACAGATGATGTTCCTGCCATAAGGTAAGTTCCTTTTGCAGAATATTCAAGAGAAACAATTGAATCTGTAAAACGTTTTGCATTTTTTCTTGTTAAAGTTTTCCAGTTCCATTCAGAAACTCTGTGTATAGAAAATCCATCTGTTTCATACACTGCAATATCTGTTCCGTTAGGTGAAACAGCAATAAGTTTTATCTCTAAATCGGAAATTTGAAAATGTTCACCTGTTCCATCTGGTAACCATTTAACGACAAAACCATCATCTCCAGCTGTATAAAAAGTATTATTAGCTGATTCAACAATAGATTGAATTTTTCCTTGATGAGGCTGTAATGATTTTTGTGCTTGAGAAAAAATCATTGTTGAACATAAAAATAAAAGTATAACTGTTAATAAAGATTTTATTTTCATAAAAAAATTCTCCAAATATTATTTAGACGTAAATAAGTTTATTATGTAGGAAATATCGCCAAACATTGCAAAAACAAATAAAACTAAAATTAATCCAACTCCAATAAATTGAACATAATATTGAATCTTAGGTGAAATTTGTTTTTTTGTTATTGCTTCGATTAAAGCAAATAAAATTAATCCACCATCAAGAATAGGAATTGGCAATAAATTCATGATGAAAAGAGAAATACTAATTATTGCCAAAAAATTAAATACAGTTACTATTCCAGTAGAAAAACCTGCTGAAAATCCTGCTTTTGCAGTATCTCCTAACATTACCGTAATTCTTAGAGGACCAGAAACCGCTTTTGTTAAATCAACACCTTGGAATAACAATCCTAAACTTTTAAATGTTAAGGCTGTTGTTTTTCCTGCTTCAACAAAGCCATTTATAATTGCTGGAAAAAAAGAATAAGTTTTGGATTTTACTTTTTCAGTATAGAAAGTAATTCCTAAAGTAGTTTTATCTTCTTTTTGAGGATTTAATTCAATATTTTCAATTATAATTTCATTATTATCTCTTAAAACTTTCATTGAAAAATTATCATATTTTTGTATTGCATTATTATAATCAGCTGTATTTTTGATAATATCATCATTTATTTGAAGAATTAAATCTTGTTCTTTTAAACCTACTTTTTCTGCTATTGAATTTTTTTCTACAGAATCAATTAATGGATTTGTCCATGAAACGATTCCTAAAACTCCAGCACCTGTTTCTTTATTAAGGGATGGCGTTACTTCAATATTGAAAATTTCAGAATCCCGTTGAACTTGTAAATCTGTTTTTTTGTTAGCAGAAATTGAAATAGCTTCGTAAATATCTGTAAAGTAAGGAGTTTCTTTATCATTTACAGATAAAATTTTATCCCCAGTTTGTAATCCTGCTTTTTCTGCAATGCTTTCCATTTCAGGATAAACTTCATTTGCTAAAATAATTTTATTTTCACTTGTGTAATAAGAATATCCAATCATTGAAATTATCATAAATGCAATTGCTGCAAAAATAAAATTAAAAAATGGACCTGAAAATGCAATAATAACCCTTTTTAAAGGATGAATTCCATAAAAAGAATCTTTATCACCTGTTATACTTTCTAATTTTTCATCTAATGCAACCTGAAAGTCCTTTTGTCCTTTCATTCCACAATATCCCCCAAGGGGAATTAAAGAAAGTCTGTAATCGGTTCCTTTGATTGTTTTGTGCAACAAAATTGGACCCATTCCGATGGAAAAACTTTCTACTGTTACACCACAAATTTTTGCTGTAATAAAATGTCCTAATTCGTGTATAAAAACTATAAAACCTAGTCCAATTAAACCGTAAATTATTGTCAATTTAATTCCTTCAAAGCAGTCAAAGTTTTATTGCGAGCTTCACAGTCTACTTCTACAACTTCTTCAATAGTAGTACAAGTTTTAGACCAATCAAAATTCATTACGTTTTCAACTGCTTTAGCTATATCTGTAAATTTAATTTGTTTATTTCTGAAGGCAACAACAGCTATTTCATTTGCTGCATTATACACAATAGGATATGAATTTCCTTTTTTTAAAGCATCAAACGCTAATTTTAACATTGGAAAATTTTCATATCTTGGTGGCTGAAATTCCATGCTAAAAGGTTTTGAAAAATCAACTTGTTCTAAAGAATTTTCAACGATTTCGGGATAGGTTAGGGCTGATAAAATTGGATGTCGCATATCTGGTTTTGAAATTTGGGCGTAAAATTGACCATCTTTTGTTTGTACAAGAGAATGTATTAAACTTTGTGGATGGATAACAACATTTATTTTTTCTGCTGATAATCCAAATAATTGATTTGCTTCAATAACTTCTAGGCCCTTATTTGCTAATGTTGCTGAATCAATCGTGATTTTTGGTCCCATATTCCAAGTTGGATGATTTAAGGCTTGCTCCAAGGTAACTTCGTTTAATTCTTCTTTTGTAAGATTTTTGAATGGTCCTCCTGAAGCAGTTATTGTAATATTTGCAATATTATCTTTTCCACATTTTTCTATTAACGAAAAAATTGCAGAATGTTCTGAATCAACAGGAAGAATTTTTACATTATTTTCTTCTGCAATCTTATTTATGATATTACCTGCAAGAACCATAGTTTCTTTATTTGCTAATGCCAAATTTTTACCACATTCAAGAGTTGTTACAGAGGGAATAAGTCCTGCTGCACCAGAAATTCCGTTTACAACAATATCAGCATCAGTGTTTTTTATTAAATTATTTACAGAGGATTTTCCATAAAAAATGATTCTACTATTTAGCACATCTGCACCAATATTCTTTCCTGTTAAACAAAGTTGAGTACAAGAAAATTCTTTTGCCAATTCTAAAAGTTTTTGCTCGTTTGTATTTGCTTGTAAACCAACAATTTCAAATAAGTCTGGAAATTCTCTAACAAGTTCTATTGTGCTTTGTCCTATTGACCCTGTACAACCTAAAATTATAATTCGTTTTTTCATAACAAAACCTTCCTTTTGTAAAAAATTAAAAAAAGAGAACTTCTAACATTATATAAAACACTGGAGCTACAAAAAGTAACGAATCAATTGAGTCTAAAATGCCACCTCTTCCCATAATAACATTTCCAGAATCTTTGCAATCTGCCGACCGTTTTAATAGAGATTCACTTAAATCACCTATAATTGCAAAAATTGATACAACAAAACCTAAAATAATTGCTTTATAAAAATGTCCAGGTAAAATCTGAGGAAAAAAATGTTGTGTTAATAATGCAATTAGAATAGAACCGAAAATACCACCAATAAAACCGACTATGCTTTTATTTGGAGAAACTTTTATTAATCCTCTGTTGCCTTTGCCAAACAACATACCAAAAAGCCAAGCAAAACTATCACAAATAAATGTCATTACAAAGTACAATGAAATATACCAAACTGAATTTTCATAAAATGCTAATCTAGAAATAAAAGTAGGTAATAATCCAATATAAAAAATAACAAATATTCCAGAAATTATGCTATAAATTGATTTTTCAAAATCGTTATTTCCTTTTTCAGTAGGCAATATAACTTCTTTAGAAAAAATTAATAAGCAAGATATAACAAAAAACATATAAACATGTTCAAATGAAAGTTTTAATAAAATACATAAATATGACATTAAAACATGTAATATAGATAAAACTAACAAAAATATTTTTGGTGGTAAATTTCCCTTTGTTTTTAGTATATTATAAAGTTCTCCTAGGGCTATAGAAATAACTACAACTAATGCTACATGTAATAAAATATGATTAAATTTATCAAATAATACAATTGCTAAAACCGCAGGAATCCCAATAAAAAAAATAAGCAGACGTTGTACTAATTTACTCATATTTATGTATCTCCCTTGCTAAACTCCACCAAATCGTCTATTTCGTTTTTGAAATTCTTTAATTGAAGAATAAAAACATTCTTCGTCATAATCAGGCCATAGAGTATCTACAAAATCTAACTCTGCATAGGCTCCGTGCCATAACAAAAAATTACTTAATCTTTTTTCTCCACCTGTTCTTATTATCAAATCAACATCAGGCATTTCTGGTAAATCATAAAATTCGGTAAAATTTTTTTCTGTTAATAATCTGTTTTCTTTTACAGCTTTATTTGTTGCTCTGATAATTTCATCTTTGCCACCATAATTTATGGCAAGAACTACAGTTAACGAATTAAAATCTTTGCATTCTTCAACTGTAGAATTTATTTCTTCTTGTATATCTTTTGGTAACCCTTCGAGATTTCCGATGTGTTTGACTCTAATATCATTTTCTTTATAGAATTTGAATTCTGCCCTAAGATGATTTTTAATCAAACCCATTAGATATCCAACTTCTTCTTGTGTACGCTTCCAATTTTCTGTTGAAAAAGTATACAAAGTGATGTATTTTACACCAATTTCTTTAGCAGCTTTTACAATCTTCTTTGCAACTTCTAGTCCTTCTTTATGACCACTTGTTCGAGGAAGATTTCTTTGTTTTGCCCAGCGTCCATTCCCGTCCATAATAATAGCAATATGAGCGGGAATGGACGCTGATTTTATTTCTGATAATATAGACATTAGTCCATAATCTCTTTTTCTTTTTCTTCAAAAATTTTGTTAATTTCTTGAATAAATTTATCTGTAGACTTTTGAAGTTCATCTTCTTTTGTCTTTAAATCATCTTCAGTCAATGTTCCATCTTTTTGAAGTTTTTTTAATTCATCATTTCCATCACGTCTGATATTTCTAATTGAAACTCTATATTGCTCAGCAATATTTTTTGCTTGCTTTACAAGTTCTTTTCTTCTGTCTGCTGTTAGAGGTGGTATAGAAATTCTAATAACTTTTCCATCATTTGATGGATTAAGACCTAATTCAGATTTTAAAATAGCTTTTTCAATTTCTGTAATTAATGTTTTATCCCAAGGTTGAATAACTACCATTCTAGCTTCGGGAATAGAAACTGTTGCAACTTGGCTTAAAGGTGTTTTTTCACCGTAATAATCAACTTTTACTTTGTCAAAAAGAGTAGTTGATGCTCTTCCTGTTCTAATTGTGTTGTATTCATCTTTTAATGCTGAAATAGTTTTAGTCATCTTTTCAACACATAATTCTTGTACTTCTGCCATAAAATACTCCCATAAAAAGTTACTGACGTACTTTCTAAATATAATTAAAAATCATGCTTACACTATTATATAGCATAAACATGATTTTTTGTAGAAATTTTTATAACTTATGCACCAAGTTGATATGAAACAACTTTAGCAAGTGTAAGTTTTGAACCACATTCTTTTGCAACTGAATCCATTTTTGCAGCAACAGTAACTTTGTCGTCTTTAACAAATGGTTGATCAACAAAACAAATTGATGCAAGATGTTTTTTGATTTTTCCGTTTACAATACCATCTTTAACATTTTGTGGTTTGTCAAGATCTGCAACTTGTGCTTCAAAAATTGCTTTTTGTTCAGCGATATATGCAGGATCTACGTCAGCTTGTGTAAGATATTGTGGTGCAAATGCTGCAATGTGTAAACAGCAGTCATAAGCAAATGCTTTTACAGCTTCATTATCAGTTGCTGGTTCTGCTTGAATAACAGTTACAACACCTGTTTTTCCGTCACTGTGGATGTATTTTGCAAATATTGCTCCAGCTGGTACATCAATTACCTCCAATCTGCGAAGGCTCATGTTTTCTCTGATTTTTGTTGCTAAATCAAGTAACATGTTAGAAAGTTCTTCACATGGAGCTGTATATCCTTTATCCAATGCTGTTTGAGCAATATCATCACCGATTTTTACAAAGTCAGCGTTGTTTGCAACAAAGTCTGTTTCACATGTAAGTTCACAAATTACAACTTTTGAACCAGAAGCTTTGATAAAGATTTTTCCTTCTGAAGTTGCTCTTCCTGAACGTTTTTCAACAGCAGCAAGTCCTTTTTCTTTCAAAAGTTTTGCAGCTGCTTCTGCATCACCGTTACATTCAACGAGTGCATTTTTACATTCCATCATTCCAGCACCTGTTGCTTCACGAAGTGCTTTTACGTCAGCGGCCTTAATATCCATATTTATTCTCCGAATTATTTGTATAATTTATCTTCGTCAACAAGGTCATCTGCTTCGTCAGCAATAATATCTTCTTCTTTTGGTTCAGTAGGAGTATAGTTGCTGTAGTCAACAATTTCTTCATCATCTGATTTTGTTGATGCATCTGACAATGCTTCTTCATCTTCATCTTGTTCAATGATTTTTAATCCAGCTTCGTTATCTGCATCTACTACAGCATTTGCAATAATTGATGTGAATAATGAAATTGCACGGATTGCATCATCGTTACCAGGAATAGGGTAGTCGATACCTTCTGGGTTACAGTTTGTATCTACAATAGCTACAATTGGAATACCCATTCTGCGTGCTTCTGCAACTGCGATTGCTTCTTTGTGTGTATCAATTACAAAAAGAATTCCAGGAAGTTCTTTCATTTCTTTGATTCCACCAAGGTTTTTTTCTAATTTTGCTTTTTCCTTTTGGATTCCAGAAATTTCTTTTTTTGTGAGACTTTCGAAAGTTCCATCAACTTCCATTTTTTCAAGTTTCTTTAAGCGAAGAAGAGACTTTTTAATTGTTGAAAAGTTTGTAAGCATACCGCCAAGCCAGCGATTGTTTACATAGTACATATCGCATCTTTCTGCTTCTTTTGCGATAGCTTGTTGTGCTTGTTTTTTTGTTCCTACAAAAAGAACTGATTTACCATTTGAAGTTACTTTTCTAACTGCTTCATAGGCATCTTTGATTGCAACGATTGTTTTTTGCAAATCGATAATATGGATCCCGTTGCGTTCTGCAAAAATGTATTTTTTCATACGAGGATCCCAACGCTTAACCTGATGACCAAAGTGTACACCAGATTCAAGCAAACTCTTCATGGTTACTACTGCCACGAAATGCTCCTTCATCGGAAAATTCAACTATAAAAGACAGTTTTTTTCTAAGTTTTACTTAGAATGAATTTTCCACCTTACTCTATTTCTCGATAGCAAACTTAAAGTTTGCATACGGAAGATTAAAGATTATTCTAGTAGCCAACAGCAAACTAAAATAATCTTACAAGAACTCTAACTGAATTAATCAATTAGAGAATAACCTTGTTCCTTTAATATGTCATAAAATTCAAAAATAGGCAACCCTATAATAGAACTTTGTGTCCCTTCAATGTGGGAAATAAAACAAGATGCCATACCTTGTATTCTGTATGCACCTGCAACTCCGTGCCATTCTCCAGTTTCGATATACCACTCTATTTCTTTATCTGAAATAGGGGAGAATGTTACTTTGTTTATACTTGTTCTTGTGGATAAATAGTTAATTTTTCCATTGAAAAGTGCAATAGCAGTTATTACAGTGTGAGTTCCATCTTGTAATTCTTTTAAGAATTCTACAGCCTGTTCTTTTGTTTCAGGCTTACCGTAAACTTTATCCCCTTTAAAAATTAAAGTGTCAGCTGCAAAAATCCAAGGTACGTTTTGTCCCTGTGGCAACATTTTCATTGCAGCTTTTATTTTTTGAGAAGCTAAATATTCAGGTATTTTTTCAAACTCTAAATCAGTCGGATATTCTTCTTTTATTTCTGGCATTACAACCATATAAGGAATACCCAACTGTTTAAATATTTCTTGTCGTCTTTGAGACGATGAGGCTAAAATAATTGGTTCCATAATAAAATTATAATTTATCTTCCTGTTAATGTCTTGAGTAATTGTAATGCTTTTTGTCTAACTGGTGTAACATAATTATAATTTACAGCAATTTCAGAAATTGATCTTACCATATCTGAATTATCTTTTACAGTTGGAGCTAATTTTTCGTAAGCATTTAATACTTCCAAGGCTAAACTACTTGTTGGGTTAATTCTTGCAAATTTTTTCTGTGCCCAAGCGATAGTGTTTACAACTTCATCATTGTCATTTATACCTACGTTTCCTAATGCTCTAATTGCAGCTGTTGTTACCATTGGTTCATTATCAGCAAGTGCAACCTTCATTAAAGAATTTTTTGATTCTTCTGTGTGGATTTCACCTAGAAGGTCACATGCTTTTTTACGAATATCTGGATAGTTGTTAGCCATTCTTCCATCTGTTCTAGATTCGTTGTAAATACCTTCTCCTGCTAATGAATCTAATGCTGCTGCCATATCAGGGCTAGCTCTACCACCAGCAATAGCAGATTCAAGATATTGTAGTGCTACTAATTTACTATCTCTGTCTGGAGCGGCTGTAAGTTCTTGAATAATAATGTCTTCTACAGTACTTAAATATTCTTCTTCAACAGTTGTCTCTGTTCTTCCTTGTGCAAACGCAAACCCTGTTATTAATGCTAGACTCAAGAGTATTGCAATAATTTTTGAATTTTTCATTTTATTCCTCCATACATGAATATTTTATACTAGAATTTTCTATAACGCAATAATTTTTTTAGAGATATTTGAAACTTTAGAGATGTTAGACTAAAGATCAATTGTATCTAAAGAAATTAACCATCTACCATTTTGTTTTTCAAATTGGTAATAAATAATATCTTGATTTCCACTTACTTGTACAGCTTTTACCAATTTACTTGAAATGTATCGAATTTCATCAACTCGTGCATTTTGTCTTGATAATCTAAAAACCCAATTAAAATAATCTTCTAAAGTTTTTAGTTGAATTTTATTACCTGGTAAACGAGCAGATACTGCTTGTAAGTGTGATTTTTGTTTCCAATAGTCGATAGATTGTGGAGTAACATAGTTTAACCAACTGTTATAATCTCTGTTTTTCATGATTAAGTCTAATTCTTCGATTGTTTGAAGAATTGCTTTTTTGTCTTCCGCAAAAGTATCTGGTGAGATAACTTCATTTGTTTGGATTGCTTTTACAGAACGAGTATATTCATCATCAACTGCTTCAGGTATAGTTAGAGTAAGAGTAGGTTCGTCCTCTACAGATGTTGTTTCATGCACATCATGTTTTTTTTGCTCTACAACTTCTTCTTTAGGGGTGTTTGCTTTTGATTCTTCAGGTTTGTCTACTGGTTCTGGTGTTGATAAACAACCAACCAAAAAAATTAGTGTAACAAAAAATATAAATCCAAAAAACAATGTCTTTTCTGCTTTTGTACTCATAAAAAACTCCTTAAAAAATATTTTTACAGTTATATATTACTACGTTACTTGTTTTTCGTCAAATATCTTTTTTTATACTTGACCGAAAATAAAACAAAATATACTATATAAGTAATGATATCTGCATTGTTTCCAGGATCTTTTGATCCTCCAACTTATGGACATTTAAATATTATTGAAAGAGCAAGGTTGATTTTTTCAGAAATTCACGTTGTTATTGCTGTAAATTCAGCAAAAAACTATCTCTTTTCTGCTCAAGAGCGTGAACAAATGATGAAAAAAATAGTAGAACCTTGGGATAATGTTTATGTTCATCTTTGCGATTCTCTTATCGTAGATTTTGCAAAAAAAATTGGTGCTAAGGTTTTGGTTCGAGGAATCAGAAATATGGCTGATTTTTCATATGAATTTGATCTTTCTGTAATGAATAAAAGCTTGGATTCTGAAATTGAAACTGTATTTTTGCCTACAGATCCAAAATATTTTGTATTAAAATCTAGTGGAATAAGAGAACTTGCATCTTTGGGAGGCGACATTTCTACCATGGTTCCTAAAATCGTTGCAGAAGAATTAAATAAAAAATTCAAAGATTAAATAAAAACTAAAAAAAATAAATTTTTTTTTGACAAAAATGCGTTTTTTGTAATGTTTTTATTTGACAAAAAATTAAAAAGTGTTATAATGGTTGACAGTGTGGTACATTTGTTGTATTGTTAACTAGTTATAACTAAATAACAAATTATTTAGCGAGGTTTATATATGGCAGTACCTAGAGCGAAAACTTCAAAAGCACGCACAAGACGTAGACAAGGAATTAATATGCGTTTAACAGCTCCTAATCTAGTTGAGTGTGGAAATTGTGGCAATTTAATTATGTATCATCGTGTATGCCCAAAATGTGGTTTTTACCGAGGAAAACAGATTATTACGCCTGAAAGTAACGGTTAAGGAGACCAAGAATGGACGAATTATTTGTAAAAATGCAGAAACTTATTGCAGAAAAATTAGAAATTGATGAATCAAAAATTACTTTAGAATCATCATTTCGCCAAGATTTAGGTGCAGATAGCCTTGATACTTATGAATTAGTTTATGCTATCGAAGAAGAATTAGGCATCAAAATCGATGACGAAAAAGCAAATGAGTTTGAAACAGTTGGTGATGCTTACAACTTTGTAAAATCACAAATGTAATAATTTGTTTAATGCGATGTTTAAACGTCTGCTTTGTTTCAGGCGTTTAAACTCGAATTCTATGTTAAATCTTTCAAAAAACAAAATATCATCAAATAGAAAATCTCTTCTTTGTAAATTTCAAAAAGATGTTGGAATTAGGTTTAAAGATTTAAATCTTTTAGATTTAGCCTTTCATCATCGTTCTTTTAATAATGAATCTGTAAAAAAAAATTTATCTCATACACAAAATAACGAACGGCTTGAATTTTTAGGGGATGCAGTTTTAGGTATGGTTACAGCTTCTTTATTGTACAACAATTTAGTAGAACAACCTGAAGGTGAACTTGCTAGAATAAAATCTGTTGTTGTTTCTGAAATGATTTTATCTCAAATTGCTTTAAATATTGGTGTTGATAAATGTCTTGTGTTAGGCAGGGGCGAAGAACTTTCTGGAGGAAGAACTAAAAAAGCAATTCTTGCTGACGCAATGGAAGCAATTATTGGTGCTTTTTATTTAGATTCAGGATATAGAGAAGCAGAAAAATTTGTTTTGAAGTTCATAACAAATGAAGTTGAAAAAGTTATAAATAATAGACATCAAAAAGACTATAAAACCTTATTACAAGAATGGTTTCAGAAAAAATATAAAAAGTGTCCTAGATATGAATTAGTTGATACTTTTGGACCTGATCATAATAGAGAATTTTTAGTTCAAGTTAGATTAGAAGATAAAGTATTTGGTCCCACAAAAGGTAAAAATAAAAAAGAAGCTGAACAAGCCGTTGCAAAACTAGCCTGGTCAGCCCTCTGTAATGAAAATATTTCAGAATAAATAAATTACCAAATTGGTTGTTTTAAATAGTTATATTTATTTGGTGCTTTTTTACTGTATCTAAATCCTAAATCTAATTGATATTGCCAACAAACATCGTAAACTTCGATATTTTTATTTGAACCAAAATTTCCGTAATCAATAGAAGCAATTCCGTCAAGTTTTATTGTCCAGTGTTTTGCTATAGGAAGTTCAATGTTTGCAAGAGCAGCCCCTCCAACATGTACAAAATTAAATCTATCGCTATATTGGTAAAAAACATGTAATCCTGGAGACAAATTGATTCTCACATAATTCCACATATCTAATTCAAATAAAATTCCAGCAAATAAATCAGCACTTCCTCGTAAAATTGCTTTACTCACCTGTGGAACATCATTAAAAGTAAATGACATAGGATAATATCCTGCAAGTCTAACCATACTATTTAATGGCTTCATGTGCATAGTTTGCATTGTAACGTAAGCGCCAACTAGAAAGTCTTGATAATTAAAGTTGCTTCTTCCAAAATCTTCTTGATTAACAACTCTATTTACCCATGAACATGACAAACCATAATCAAAAATCACAAAAGGTTTTTCTCTTATGTTAGGAAATCCTGTTTTAGGATTTATGTCTTCTGTATTCTCAACTTGCACTTCTTCTTGAACTGGATTTACTTCATCAGTTTCTTGTGCAAAAATTAAACTTGAAAAAAGAAAAACTAATAAAAATAAAAATATTTTTTTGTACATAATTTCACCTTAAATTAGTTTTTGATTTTGTATAAAGTTAATTTTTGGCTAAATTTATCTGCATCAGTCCATTCGATATAAAGCATGGAACCTCTAATATCCCATTCAGTTACTATACTTAATGCGTCTGATTCAAGGTAAAGAGCATTTTGTAGAACAGTATAAGTTCCTGTGTATGAAATTGAATCATCAGAAGCATTTTTTATTGATGCGTTAAATTCACCTTCCAATCCAAAAGTAATTGTGTTTCCGCTGTTATCAGCCCAGGTTCCAATAAATGGACTAGGGGAGGCACAACCAAATAAAATACAAGCAAAAAGAATTGCAAAAATGTTTAATAATATAAGTTTAGTTTTCATAATTTCCTCCAAAAAATTATCTTCCTTCTTCACCGACTTTCCAGTCTACTTGAACTTGACCATCAAAGCCTTCGCGGATAATACCGTAAGTTCCACCACCAGCAGCACCACCTTTAATTTCGATTTTGTCATAAATTACTTTACCCGGATACATACCTTTACAAACAACTGTTCCGTCCATTGTTCCACTTGCGTCCATACTTGCTTTTGTATTTGTATCACCTGTAATTAAGAAGTAAACTCCTGATGAAGAATCCTTATCTACAATGTAGTAATCTGCGTAATTATCATAGTGCATTGTAATTCTTGCACCTAAACCATCAATCTTAGCATTGTAAGATAATGAGCCAC
Source organism: Spirochaetaceae bacterium (assembly GCA_017936665.1). Lineage (GTDB taxonomy): Bacteria > Spirochaetota > Spirochaetia > Treponematales > Treponemataceae > RGIG9060. The sequence goes on from JAGBFB010000005.1 coordinate 21,146, forward strand.
TGATTGCACCTTTTGCACTTTCTGAACCAAGTTTATCCATATCATTACTTTTGTGCATAAGAGTAAGTTTAGTTTGAGAATTAATTGCTGTTTTATTATATTCTCTCATGTATTGTTCTGGAGTTAATGCCCCGTAACCTTTATCTGTTTTAGAATATTCAGCACCTTGCTCAAGTGAGTTTACAGCAAGAACTTTGTAATAATAGAAAGTTCTTGTTTTTGCAGTTTCGTTCTGGTCAATAAAAGAATAGTCAGAAGTTCCTGAAATATATTCAATAGGAGTATCTGTAATCTTTCTAAATCCAGAATCTTCTTTTGCTGAACGATAAACATTAAAACCATTTAAGCTTGATGTATTTGTAGGGGCTTTCCATGTAATTTGAACAGGGAATACACCATTGTTATTTGCAATATACGAAGTACCAATGTTTTTATTTTTAGAAACTACAATGTCTATTACAGCATCAGGAGAAGGTGCAACTGCATTACTTAGAGAACTTTTTATTCCATTGTATGAAGTTGAAACTTTATAAAACTCTGCTGTTTGACTTGGTTCAAAATAAATTCTTCCATCTTCTTGAATTGAACTTACAATATTTGAATCAATTAATTCATATCCTTCTTTTTCGTTTGCAGAACCGTAAATATTATAAGTGTAAACTGTTTGTTCTTCAGTATTTCCGATTGCTGGAATCCAAGAAAGTAATAATGTTCCAGAATCAGTTTTTCCAATTTTTATATCAGTTGGAGAACTTAATATAAATCCTTCTGCAGGAGTTTTTGAGTTTGAACCTGTGTCTGACATTGGGGATTTTAATTTTTCGCCAGTCTCGGCATCTTCTGTAAATGATTGAACTTGATAGTAATAGTATACATTAGATTTTAGACCTTTTGAGTCAACAAAAGTTGTTCCTTCTTGTTTTGAAACTAGCAAAGTTAAAGATGAATCAACTGAAGATGTTCTGTAAATTGTGTAATAAGTTGTTCCATCTGCAATTACAGGATCCCATGAAAGTTCTATAGAATTTTTTGTTCCACGACCATTTGTAACATTTACATTATTAGGTGCAGTTGGAGCTCCTGACATTAAAGAAAATCCCATTGCTAAAGGTGAATTGATAGATTCTGTTCCAGATGAATTTACTGCAATAACCTTGTAATAAAATTCAATACCTTGTTCTGAAGTATCAATTTTATTTTTGTATGTTAATTTATTTGTACTTTCATCAAGAATTGGTTGTGTTGTGGCAATTTTTTCCATTCCTGTACCATTGGAATTTACACCACGCCAAATTTGATAAGATGTAGCATTTTTTACTTCATCCCAATAAATATTTATAGAATCTGTTGATTTACCTAAGTCTGCATTAACTTTGAGAACTGGATTAAATAATGTTCCGTAGACTGCTTCTGTTGGTAAACTTTGATCGTAAGATTCTCGTGGATTTTGAGCTACAATTCTGTAATAATATTTGTAATTATTTATGTATGCTTCAGATTGATAGTGAGTTTCTTGTTCCGATAAAACTTCGTCTGTATATTTTGTATCGTAAACAAATTTTTTGATAATTTCAAACTCACTTTCATCGGGAATAGTTGTAATTGTTGGATCTGTTACGATTGCTCTTTCTACGGTATATGAAGTTGCACCTTGAACAGCATCCCAACTAATAAGAATTTCTGTAGGATTTTGACCTTGACTTACAAAAACTTGTTTAGGTGTTTCAAGTTGTGAAATTTCAACTTCTTTTTCTAGTAAAGTTCCAAGTGAAGCACTTGTTTCCAAATTCATTGGAAGTTTTGGTTGAAACATCTGAGTACAAGAAGTGAGAATAATTATTGTAATAAGTGCAGAAAGCACGATGTATGTAAGTTTAGTTGTGTGTTTCATGATTAATATTTGAAAAGACCTCCAATTGTTGTTGTATAACATTCTTTTGACTGTCCATTATATGAAACTCGATATGTCCCTGAAGAAGCATTTAAGTCTTCAATGACTACAGTTCCTGAATACATTCCGATTCCTGTATTTTCAGTAAAAGTGAGAGTACTTGTTTTTGTTTCTGATCCAGATAATGCTCCCCATATTCCTGCACAAACAGCTCCATACATTTGAGGTTTTTGTCCTGTTGCAGTTGCATATCCATATAATGATCCTGTAATATTTTGATAAATAGGACCTGGTGATTTAAAAGTGTATGTTCGATTGTAACCAACATTACTTTCACTTACACTACTATAACTATCATTGTATAAACTGTCACCAATAGATACAGCTGAAATTAACGCAAACTCATCGATGGTTATCTGTCTACAACCCCATTTTACATAGTCATTTTCGCTACCGTCTGACCAAGTGTAATCTGGTGATGTACTATAACAATATTTATCATCTTGTTTTGTAAATGCTCTAATTCTAAAGTAGTGTTTGTAATCACGCAAAACTTTTAAATAATCTGATGAATTTGTAACTTCTTTTGCGTATTCACGAAGAGCGGAATCTAAATCTGTCCCTATTTCAAATTTTGCAATTTCGTGCCAATTTGCGTCAATATTATTGTTGTAAACTTCGATTGCGTAACCATCAATCATTCTGTTATTTTGATTTCCAACATCTACTGTGTACCAAGTGATTCTTTCTGCATTATTTGCAAGAGCTTCTCTTGAAGCACTTTTTATTTGAGGTTGTGGAAGTACAAATCCACTTGCTAATTTTTCGTTTGTATACTTTGAATCCTTATTTTTATCTGTATGTAAAATATATTGATTATCAATACTTGGATTTGTAAAACCTGTTGATGTACTTAATCCAACTTGATATTCGTAAATTTTACCTTTTTCACTTGGAGTATCTTCATAATAAGTTGTAGCAACTTTTTCTTTGATTTTAGTCCAGTTGTTACTTCCTTCTTCTCGTCGATAAATATCGTAAGATGGTGTAATTGAAGCAATACATGGATTTTTCCAAGAAATATAAATTGTTGAATTATCTGCTGTTTTTTCTGTTGATAATTTAGAAGTTTGCCAACCTTTTGATGCACTTACATTCCATGCATATCCAATTGTAGAACCTCTTGTATATGAAAAATTATCGTAAGTTACAGTTGGTAATGTAAATGACTTTGGACTTGTTCCGTTTACATCATATTCTGGCATATCATTTTCAGAAACAAGTGGAATAACTACATAATCGTAAGGTGTTCCCCATGCAATTTGAGATTGAGAAACTTGCCATCCATTTGTTTCGTCTGGAGAATTTATATCTTTATCTAAAAGAGTAAATTTATTATCTTTAAAAGTAACTTCAACTGTACTTGCAACTATTCCTGTTTCATCTACAATTCCTGGACTTGAAATTGTAATTTCACCATTATTATCTGTTACAAGATATTTTTGTGTATTACTGTATGTTTCTTGATAATCTTGAGTATAAGTAAATTGTGTTCTGATAACAGCATAGGCTGTTGCACCTTGAACTTTATTCCAAGTTAATTGAATTTTATCTGTATATCTAGATTTATCAGAAGCGTAATTTATTTTTGCAGGACCTACAGTACAAGTTGTAATTTCTGTTTTGGTTGTTTCAACATAATCATTTTCTTCATGTTGAATATTTTCTGAAGTTATATTGTACATATCATCAATAGATTCTGCCTCTTCATCTACTAAAGATAGAATATTTTTTGTTACATTTTTGTTTGCTTTTACTGTAACTGTAATAGGTAATCCTGAAGTATTGATTTTGTCAAATCCTGTAGGGTTATTAAAAATAAATGAATATGGATTTTCTGAATTATCAAGTTTTTCTTGAATATTTATAGTTGTTCCTTCTATAGCATTTGAATTTGCAACATTTTCATCTTGATAATTTGCAGTTATTTCTAAAGTATCTGCTTCAATTTCATCTAATGAAATTTCAATTTTTTCATGAAATAAATCATTGTTGTAAATTACAGGTGTTGCTAAAGTTGAACCCTCTAAAACAGGAAGATTTGTTTCTGTTTGGCTTGAAGTTGGATAAATTTTAAAACTTCGTTTTATTCCAGAATCTGCAAGTTGTGTATATGAAACTATATCTCCATCATTTTTGTCATTCAATATTGTATCAAGTTCTTCTTTTTCTACAGGAATTTCCTCTGTAGAACCATCTTCTATATATACAAGATTGTATTTATAAGTTGAATTATAATCCCATTCAACAACTATTTTGTCTTTATATCCATTTGAAACAGAAAAATATTTTACTTTAGGAGTATCTACATCATTTGTTACTAAAAGTTGACCTATAGTTTTTATAGATGTAATTGCTTGTGAGGTTTCTGTAGTCCCTTTATAGACGATATAAATTGTATATTTATAGTAACCTCTAGTTTCTTGTGGATTTTCACTTAAATCAAATGATAAGATAGTTTGATTTACTTCTTCGATTGTTGTGTAAATTTCTTGCTTTGTATCAACAATACTTCCGTCTCCACCATCACCTTCAAGTAAAGATTTTTCTTGCACAATTATGAATTCATAATTTTCCTCTGTTCCCAAATTATCCCAGTTAAGAGAGTAGTTTGCTTGAATATTTACAAATTGTCTATCTTCGCCAGTAAGTTCGTTATCAGTATAAATTACATTTGCAATTTCAAACTTAGGTACAGCCATCAAGAAACCTTGTGTTGTTGCGAAAGATAAATTAGAACTGATTTCCCGAGTTGTTTCGTCAGCATAAGATTGAACTTTATACTCGTACATTATACCTCGTTTTAGTTCTTTGTCATCAGTGTAAGTTACGGTTTGTCCAGGTTCATAAATTTCTTCAGGATTTGATGGAGTGTATTGTGTTCCAAATGTTTCTTTGTCAAATTTGCTTTCTATAATTTGCCAATCTTTTTCTGTGGCTTCTTCAGAGGCAACTCTTCGGTAAATTTTGAAGTACAAAGGTTTTGGCTCATAAATTCCGTTTCCTAAAGCTACATCTACCATTGCAGGTAAATCAAAAGTAAGTGTATTTTCTGTTGTGGATGTTCCCAATGTTGCAACTAAATTTTCTGGTGGGTTAGGGCGTAATCTTCTTGCTGTTGCAGAATCCACCTTATCAGAAATTTCTGTATCATTTTGGTGTGAAACAATATATGCTGTAACTTGATAAGTATAATTTGTGTTAGGTGTTAAGTTATCAAATTTAATTGAAGGAAAATCTGAATTTCCGTCATGAATTTTTTCTGCCACATTATTTCCAGTTGGATCAAAACAAGTGATTGTATATCGTACATTTTCTTGATAGGTAGATGAATTACAGTTATTCATAAACCAATGAACAGAGCTTGCAGAGTCCGAATTTTCTTCATCTTGCCCGATATATGTGATTACAGGATTTGCCAAAGTTGTTCCGTGGGCAACTGTACTAAATGGACTTTCTTCGCCGTCTTTTTTTACTGCTGTAATTTTATAATATTTTGAAGCTCCTGAGTTTTCATCAAGAACGTAATTTGTTGTGTTTGATGTAGTTTCTGCAACTTGAATAAATTTATCGTATGGAGTTGCTGCTTCATAAATAAAATATCTTGTGGCACTTTTTACACCTTTCCAGTTTAGTTCAATTTTTTGTTTTAAACCGTGAGTTGCTACAAGATTTTCAGGAGCAGACCAAATTATAGTTGTATCGTTTTTTGCTTCTGAATTTTCTGGTGTAGTTTCAACCTTAGGTGATGGAAGTAGGTGATTTTGGCAACTAAATAAAGTAATAACCAAAACTGTAAGTAAAATAAACAAAATTGAAATTGACTTTTTCAACGTAAACCTCTCTTTATATAGAATGAAAAAAAAAGTTACTCGTCTACGATAGTATAGAAAAACTTTTTTTATGTCAACAAAATGACAAAAATAATATTAAATGTCGATTTGTTTTTTTTCAAAATAACATATTATAAATGGTAATTAACAAAATAATCTTTTTCAAATTTAATTACCCCCATTTGAAAAATTTTACAAAAAAAACATTGCAGAACTTGGATAGAAGTAACGAATACAAAGCCTTTACTCTCAATTGAAAAATTTTACAAAAAAACATTGTAGAACTTGCGTAAAGAAAAAGAACAAAAACGAAGCCTTTACCCCACATTTGAAAAATTTTACAAAAAAAACATTGTAGAAAAGTCGTAGTTGTAAAATGAAACAGACCTGCCTTGAGGAGCTTGCGACGAACTAGCAGGTCTGGGGCATTTTACAACGAAAGACTTTTCTAGTATGAATTATTTTTTTGTAAATTTTTTTCAAAAAACTATTGACACTTTTTTTTATCTTTGTTATAAATATATATGTTGGTAGCGAATAGCACAACAACTTGCGGATGTCATATAACGGCTATTATCTCAGCCTTCCAAGCTGATGACGTGGGTTCGACTCCCATCATCCGCTCTTAAAACACTCTGACTTTTTCAGGGTGTTTTTTTATTTTAAACGAATTTTTTCCTTACAACTTTCTTAATCAAATCATTGTACAAAATTTTCTATCGTGATATAATCTACTTATCTTTATACAAAGTTCTTAGGAGGAACTATAAAAATGGAGAAATTTTTTAAATTGAAGGAACGTGGTACAACAGTTCGCAATGAAGTTATTGGTGGTATCACAACATTCCTTGCAATGGCTTACATCTTGGCTGTAAACCCTGGTATGTTAGGCGAAACAGGTATGGGATTTGGTCCTGTATTCACAGCAACTGCAATTTCAGCAGCAATTGCTTGTTTATGTATGGCATTTATGGCAAATCTTCCTGTAGCTCTTGCTTCTGGTATGGGATTAAATGCATTCTTTACTTACACTGTTGTTTTTGGAATGGGATGTTCATGGCAATTTGCTTTAACAGCAGTATTAATTGAAGGTATTTTGTTTATCCTTCTTTCATTATTTGGTGTTCGTGAAGCAATTATTAACTCAATTCCTGCAACAATGAAAAAAGCAGTAGCTGTTGGTATTGGTTTATTTATTTGTCTTATTGGTTTAACAAATGCAGGTATTACAGTTGGTAAAGATTTAGGAACTGTAATTGGATTTGTAAACTTTGATGTATCAAGTGCTTTAGTTGCAATTATTGGTTTATTCATTACTATTGCATTATATGTATTAAATATTCCTGGAGCAGTTTTATTAGGAATTATAATTACAACATTGATTGGAATTCCTTTTGGTGTTACAACTATTCCACAAGACTTCAAGGTTTTCTCTTTGCCAGAAGCACCTCACTTTTTTGCTTTTGAATGGTCAAATGTATTTACATTAAAATTCTTTATAGTTTTCTTTACTTTCTTATTTACAGACTTATTCGATACAATTGGAACTTTGATGGGTGTTACTCAACAAGCTAACTTAGTTGATAAAGAAGGAAATATTCCAAATGTTAAAGGTGCTTTGATGGCTGATGCTGTTGGTACAGTTGCTGGTGCTTGTTTAGGAACTTCAACAGTTACAAGTTATGTTGAATCATCTGCTGGTGTTGCTGCTGGTGCTAGAACAGGTCTTGCCTCTGTTGTTACAGCCGGATTATTTATTGTAGCATTATTCTTTACAGATTTATTTGCTATTATTCCATCTGCTGCAACTGCTCCTGCATTGATTTTTGTAGGATATCTAATGATGAAACCTGTTATGCAAATTGATTTTGAAGATCCTACAGAAGGAATTCCTGCTTTTATTACAATTATGACAATGCCATTTGCTTACTCAATTTCTAAAGGTATTGCGTTAGGTGTTATTGCATTTGTTTTCTGTAAGATTTTTGGTAGAAAACTAAAAGATATTCCAGTTGTAACTTGGGTTCTTGGAGTAATTTTTGTTGCATACTTTATTTTTGAAGCAGTAAAATAGTTTTGTAAATTTAGTTTTTACAAAATAAATTCAATATAAAATCTAGGTGGATGTTTTTCTGCCTAGATTTTTTTATAGTTTTAAACAAAAAAAGGCGAGTGCAGAACAAAATTGTTTTACAACTCGCCTTATTTTTTTGTAGTTTTATTGATTATAAGTTATTTACTAACCATTCTTTAAAATCATCATAATTATTTGTCATGTTGATTGCGTGATCTGGCAAAGAAAGTACTTTTTCAAGTCTATCTGGCATAGAAGGTTCTCTTCCGATTTCTGCTTGTACAATTTCGCCAAATTTTGCAGGATGGGCTGTTTCTAAAACAATTCCAACAGCTTGTTTTGATGCAATCTTTTTACCCCAGAATGGAACGTTTGGTGTTAAACCAGGTTGTTCTGGATTATTTTTTGAGCCAAAAATTAAGTCGCTCATGGCATTGTGTCTAATATCGTCCCAAGCTTTCCATGCAACAGCTCCATGTGGATCAATAATATATCCTGTTCTTGTGTTACATTCTTGGATTGCTTTACGAGTTCCTTCATCATCAAGCCAATAAGAAGCAAACAACTGACGAACTTCATCTAATGTGTACATTGCTTGAATTCTTTCATAGTTACTAGGTGCACCAACATCCATTGCATTTGAAATTGTAGCAACTGATGGACGAGCTTTATATTCACCAGAGTAAATCCAATCTGGAATTGTTTTATTTGAATTTGTTGCAGCAATAAATCCTGTAATTGGAGCACCCATTTTTCTAGAAATCAATCCTGATGTTAGGTTTCCAAAATTTCCTGATGGAACACTAATGATAATTGAAGGATCGTCAATTTTACTATCACGAGGGGCTCTGTGAGTTACAGTTAAGGATGCGTATGTATAATAGAAACTTTGTGGCAATAAACGAGAAATATTGATTGAATTTGCTGATGAAAGTCTAAATTTTTTGCGTAATTCACTGTCTGTAAATGCTGTTTTAACTAAACGCTGACAATCATCAAAAGTTCCTGCTACTTTTAATGCTCTAACATTTCCTGTAAAAGTTGAAAGTTGTTTTTCTTGTAAAGGACTGATTTTTCCTTCTGGATACAAAATTGTTACATCTAAACCTGGTACATTGTGAAAAGCACTTCCTACAGCACTTCCTGTATCACCTGATGTGGCAACAAGAATATGTAATGGTTCATTTTCATCTTTATTGAAATAAGACATCATTCGAGCCATAAATCTTGCACCAAAATCTTTGAAGGCACATGTTGGTCCGTGGAAAAGTTCAAGTACATAAGTTACAGGGTCGATAGGAACAACTTGAGATGTAAAAGGGTAGCAGTCGGCAATAATTTCTTGCAAATCTGATTCTGGAACTTCTCCGTCTGTAAAAAGTTTTGAAGTTTCAAAAGCTATATCTCTAAAAGATGGTTCTGGCATTTTTGTTAAAAATCCAATATCAAGTTTAGGAATTTCAACAGGGATGTATAATCCTCCTGTGCTTTCATTCATTCCCTTTAGAACAGCAGTTTTAAAACTAACACGTGCAGAACTATCTCTTGTATCTGTATAAAGCATAAATACCTCTAAATTTTATATTATAAACAAGTAATTATAACACTTTTTTTGTATGTGGTAAAGCATAAAGTTTTCTACTTTTTACGAGCAAGTGAAAGGTTCTCCTGAATTTTTTCTTGTTATGGTTAATATCTATCCACGCAAAAAATTTTCAAAAATTTTTTCAAAGTTTTTGCTAAATTTTGCAATTTTTTCTCAATAATAAATATGTAAAAAAAAAATTATTTTTGAGGAGATAAACCTATGCTCGTTTCACAAAACGCAACTCGTCGCAATTACAAAGATTCAGTTTTTGTAGATTTGTTCGCTCACGATATTTCTGCAAAAGAAAACTTTATTTCGTTGTACAATGCTTTGCACGGAACAAATCTTGACGCAGATACAACTGAAATTCAACCAGTGATGCTTGAAAAAGTCTTGTATATGAAATACTACAAGACTTTTTCAAGCATCACTGGTTGAATTTCAGTTGTATCTGCGTCAAGATTTGTTCCGTGCAAAGCATTGTACAACGAAATAAAGTTTTCTTTTGCAGAAATATCGTGAGCGAACAAATCTACA
>JAGBFB010000001.1 GCA_017936665.1 Spirochaetaceae bacterium
GATTCCCCAAGAATTGACTCCAGCACAAAAATCATTCGTCTACGCTGATGAAGCTGACATGTTAAACGTGGCGATGTTTGGAAAAACTGCTAGAGAATGGCGAGAAGAAAATCCTGACTTAAAAGGAAATATCAGAGATTACGCATCAATAAATCAGTTGATTTGCCTTAGTAATATGGAAAACTTGAACGCTGTTTTTATTTAGGTTCTATAATATTTAGAGAACCTAAACAAAGGTGAGTCAAGGGCTTGAACGTAGTGTCCCTTGACCACCTTTATTAACGAAGGACTTTCACAATCAGAGCGATTAGAAAAATTGAATAAAATTGCTATTCAGCAAATGAAAGTGTTAGAAAATGTGGATGATAAAAGATTCCTAAAATTACCAGACAGCGAAAACAGTTAGCCTTGAGCAAATACAGGTGGCCATTTCGACTACGCTCAATGACCAATAATATACTTCCGGTTGCTGTGTACATTTCGACTCCGCTCAATGACCGTATAAAGTTCGATTACAAAGCGAAACCGATTCGATTAGTAAGCGTAGTCCTTCCGGTTACTAATCGTAGTCCTGCCGGTTGCTGAGCGAAGTCGAAGCAACCAATTGCAAAATACATAAAAATATCGTACCATATAAAAGATGAATAATGATACTTCCATAAAAGATATTTTACTAGAAAATTTTTTAACTTATGTAAAAATTTGGACAACTAGCGATTCTCAAAAAGCAGATGAAGGAATACAACCTTCTACAGAAAGACAACTTGAACTTGCAAATCACCTTAAAAATCAACTAGAAAAAATGGGAATTCAAAGCCATATTACTTCCCATGGATATTTATGTGCAAGAATCAGTGCGACTGAAGGCTACGAAAATTCTTCTTCCATTGGATTTTTAGCACATCTTGATACCGCTGGAGAAGTTTCTGGGCAAAATGTAAATCCTAAAATTACAAAAAATTATGACGGAACTGATATAAAACTTAATGAAGAAATAACTTTATATATAGAAGAAAATCCTGAATTATTAAATTGTAAAGGGCAAACAATAATTACAACTGACGGAACAACTTTGCTTGGTGCCGATGATAAGGCTGGAATTGCAGAAATCATTACAGCAATTCAAATTTTACAAGACAAAAACATTCCTCATGGTCAAATTGAAGTAATTTTTTCCCCTGACGAAGAAACAGGGCACGGCATGGACAATGTTCCGCTGGATTGGATTCAATCAAAACAATGTTACACAATTGACGGTGGAACTTTAGGCGAAATTGAAGCAGAATGTTTTAACGCATACAAATCAGAAATTACTTTTACAGGAAAAGCTTTACACACTGGTTCTGCTCGACCAAATATGGTGAATGCTGTTACTATGGCAAGTAAATTTGTTTCCATGCTTCCACAAAATGAAAGTCCAGAAGCAACAGACGGCTATTTAGGATTTTATGCACCAATGGAAATTTCTGGTTCAATGGAAAGTGCTAAAGTAACAGTTTTCTTACGAGATTTTGAAGAATCAGGAATGAAACGCAGAATTTCTACAATTGATTCTTTAGCTCAAACTTGTAATGCAATTTTTCCAAATGGAAGTGTTGAAACAAAACATACTTTTCAGTACAAAAACATGAAAGAAGTCCTTGATAAAAATCCTCATGTAATGCAAAATCTAATTCAAGCAGTAAAAAATGTTGGGATAGAACCAATTATTTCTCCAATTCGTGGTGGAACAGATGGTTCTCGATTGTCAGAACTTGGCATTCCAACCCCAAATATTTTTACTGGTGGACATAATTTTCATTCAAGAACTGAGTGGGCTTGTTTAGAGCAGATGGAATATTCTGTAAAAACAATCCTTGAACTTATAAAAATTTATTCAAAAGGAAAAAACTAATGTACGAATATCATATTGAAGGTGGATTTCCTATAAAAGGAACTATCGCTGCTAGTGGTAACAAGAATGCAGCACTTCCATGTATTGCAGCAGTTCTTTTAACAGATAAAGAAGTTACTTTACGAAACATTCCAGACATTGAAGACACTGGAGTAATGATAAAAATTTTAGAATGTTTAGGTGTAACTGCCGAAAAAATTGCTGATAACACTTGGAAATTTTGTGCCAAAAACTTAAATTCCCATGAAATACCTTCAGAAATGGCAAAGAAGATTAGAGCATCAATTTTGTTTGCAGGCCCTCTTCTTGCAAGATTAGGGAAAGCTCAACTTTTTCCACCTGGAGGAGATGTAATTGGTCGCCGTCGTTTAGACACTCACTTTCTTGCTTTAACTGAACTTGGAGCAAGAGTTAGCACAGACGGGCAACTTTCTTTTACAGCAAACAAACTTGTTGGAGCCGATATTTTCTTAGACGAAGCATCTGTTACTGCAACCGAAAACGCTGTTATGGCAGCAAGTATGGCAGAAGGAACTACAATTTTAACAAATGCAGCAAGTGAACCTCATGTAAGAGATTTATGTAATATGTTAAATGCCATGGGAGCAGATATTAGTGGAGTTGGTTCAAATATCTTAACGATAAAAGGCGTAAAAAAACTTCATGGATGCGATTTCAAAATTGGGCCAGATTATATGGAAATTGGTTCTTTCATAGGATTAGCGGCTGCAACAAGAGGAAGCATAAAAATTACAGGCGTTGAACAACGAGATATGCGCTCAATTCGGCTTGCTTTTGGAAGACTCGGAATCACATGGACAACAGAAGGAGACAGCATCATCGTTGGAAACGAACAAAACATGCAAGTTAGTCCAGATTTAGGTGGAATGATTCCAAAAATTGATGACTCTCCATGGCCAGGATTTCCACCAGACTTAACAAGTATTATGACAGTTGTGGCAACTCAAGTGGAAGGAACTGTTTTAATTCACGAAAAAATGTTTGAATCAAGAATGTTCTTTGTGGATAAACTTATCGGAATGGGTGCTAGAATTACTCTTTGCGACCCTCATCGTGCAGTTGTATCTGGTCCAAGTTTACTCCGAGGAACTGAATTAGTTTCTCCTGATGTTAGAGCAGGTATGGCAATGGTAATTGCAGCAATGTGCGCAAGAGGCGAAAGTATTATCAAAAATGTTTATCAAGTTGAACGAGGATATGAACATTTAACAGAAAAACTTCAGTCTTTAGGTGCTCACATAGAAAGAATTACTGTTTAATTATAAAATTAACTTACAAAAAAACGAGAATGTCTAATAAGAGAACTGTCATTCCCAACTGGTTTCAAGATGGCACAATAATTTATACTTTTTAGACATTCTCCATATATCTTTTAGAATTTTCTTTTATCACTTTTTAGCGAAACAAATCTTATTAAACATAAAAATAGTAAAAGCAACAAAATAAAAATACTAATAAAGGCAGCTCCACTACCAACAAAGGTTCCCAAAGAAATTATTGCGTAAAAAATCAAAGACATAACAAATCTTACACACTGAATAAATGTATATGCTAAAGCAATTATTATTGGAAATAACAAAAGCCATGAAAATTTAAATGAATCGGAGATAAAAATTCTAGTATCCCAAGCTAAAATACTTGCTAAAATAAAACAAATTAATAAAACTAAAGGATATGTAAATCTATTGATTAAAGATTGTGAATAAATTTCAGCAGAATATCCATAATCAGAAGCCACTTTTGAAAACCTATACAATGAACCTAAAGACATAGTTTCTGGACCATGAGAAACATCACATAACATCGCAAAATTTTCAAACGGAATTGGTAAAATGTAGGAAGTAGAAACCTCTGCATTATAGTCAGAACGAACTTCTATTCTTGGTTCTATAAAAATATTTTCGTATTTTCTGTCTACAGATTTTAAGAACACATACGGAACAAAGTTTGTCGTAGAAAATTGTGCAATATATTCAGCTAGTTCTTGTGAAACATTTTCTAAAGGGAATGAACACATTTTTGCGTATGGTACAGAAATACTCATTAACCATTCATCATATTTATCATAAGAAACAACTGAAAATCCTCGTAAATACTGAATCATTCCTCCAGTTGTCTTTAAAGATGTAATTCCTTTTATCGAAATAATATCCTTTCCGCCATCAAGCCTTGGAAGAGAAAAATGCACATTTCTAAACTGCTCAAACTGTTGTTTATCCAAAGTTTCATCAATAAAAAAATATCTTGTAGATAAAAGTTCTTTTGCTGTTTCATGAAAATTTTTAATATCATAATCCAAAGGATATTTTTCTAATAAATCATGAAAGATATAATATGCCTTAGAATAATCTCCAGAGGTAAGAGCTGTGTACCCATCCTTTTTACGCTGAAAAACTTCTTTTGATAATTCATCTTCAAAAGAATCAATTAATAACAAATTATTCCAAGAATCATTTGCTAGTTGTTTTGCATAATGTCTATTTCCATCATTTTCTTTTGTAATTTCCAAAACTAAAGAAGCATAATAATGAGCATTAAAAAATTCTTTCTTTGAATAATAGTCTTGAGCAATTTCCATTAATTCTGGAATTGTCATTGCAGAAGTTTTTGTTGTGATTAAAGTTGGCATTAAATTTTCTTCTTCAACAGTCTTTTTTTGTTGTAAAAATTGACTTTCTTCAATAAATCTTGCTAACTCTATTGCTTCTGTAGAATTAGGCGTCATATCTAAAACATAATTTGCATAAAATAATGCAGTTCCATAATCACCTATTGCAAGATTTTTTTTAGCTAATTCAATATATTCTTCTGAATTTTTTGAATTTTCTTCCATATTTGTTCTAGAAAATGAAATTAAAGGATTTCCAACTTCTGTAGCAATAAAACAAAGTGCAGTACAAATTAAAGATGTAATCAGAACACTTTTTAGGTAAACAAGAAAAATATCCGAAAATCTATGAGTTGGACTATTTTTTTGCTTTCCAAAACCCCAAGAATAGCCAATTAAAATTCCTGCAATAAAGATTGCTGGTAAAAATTTAAAAAAGATTAAAAGCCCAGTTTGAATTTTGTAAACAAATACATTTGTTAAATTCCAGTCTGGTTCTTCATGAAATAAAAAACCTATTCCGATACAAAATAAAAATGCAACTATAGTTTCTATCAATAAAACTAAAAAAACAGTTTTAGACAATTTCATTCATTTATCTCCTGATTTGCTTCAGGTTTTCTGATTACATTTATAATTCCAATAGTTGTAAATCCTACAAAAAAAACTGAATTTATTATTAATTGAAGAATTCTTCTATCTGATAAAAAGTCAAAACCTTTATCAATAAAAAACTTGATTATTATAACAAAAAATTTTGAATCATAAATTTGTAGATTTATAAAACATAGTAACAAAAAAGCTACAAAAACTGTACACATATTACAAAGTCGCCAAATACTACATCTTGCTAAACCTATTACAGAAAGTAAAGCTAAAGAAAAAGAAAATAAAGCTAAAAGGTACAAACCTTTTCCCATATAAGAATATTTTCCAATCTCCCAAAACATTTTTAAAAAAGAAATTATATAATTTACAACACCAGTTGGCTTTACTGAAGATTCAAACAAAGAATCTTTGTTAATATTATCAAAAAAACTAGATAAAGGAATATCCTCAAAAGTACTAGCATTTCCTTTTACAATAATAACACCGTCTACAGTATTATCAGAATGAACTTGCGTAAAATAAACATATCCGTTAGAAACTTGTCTAAAATATCCTGAGGTGTAAAAATTTTTGTTTTCAAGATTTTCGATGGTTTCAGATGTAGAACGAACAACATAGTCTGAAAGTTTATATGAAAGAGGAATAATTACAATCCAAACTAAAATTCCTAATACAGAGTAAACTGCTAAATTTAACCAAGGGTTTGAGGGATGTCGAATCATGTAAAAAATTAGAAAAAAACAAGACAAAACTGAAGCAGCAGGAATAGAATAAACAAGTCCGTGTAAAAAATAAATAAAATTAAAAAACGAAACTTCGCTACCAGCAGATAAATTTATGCAATCAATATAAAGCATGTATGAAAAAGCACCAAGCAAGATAAAAGCTATTAAACACAAAATAAAGATAACTGTAAGATATAACGAAGATTTCATCTATTTATGATAACATGAAGAATAAACAAAAACAAGAAATTTTTTAAACTTCTTTGAAATACAGATTCTTCAAACATTGTAAAAGCGAAATAAAAAAAAAAGAGACTGCTTAAATAAACAGTCTCTGTAAATAATCAAATTTATTTATCCTAAGAACACTTGACCTTGGTTGTCAATTGCCAAAATTGTTTTACATTCAGAACAACGGAATCTACCAGATTTAGTTGCCTTTAATTTCTTAGAACACACTGGACAAGCAAAAATCTTAGGGAACAAATCTGAAGTACTACTTTCTGAAGAAGATACATCTTTTGCAAAGAACTTCATGGCATCGTCAACTGTATCTTTAATATTAAAAAACTGAGAAAAACCTAAAAGTTGAAATACTTCATACACTTTTGGTTGAATTTCTAAAAGAACTACATCCCCTCCCTTAGGTTTTACCATTTTAAGAAAGGAAGTAAATGACCCAATTCCTGTAGAAGAAACATAATTCAAAGCAGCACAGTTAAAAATTAAATTTACATAACCCGCTTCAACTACTTTTGCAATTCTTTTTTGAAAAAAATTTGAATTATATGTATCAATATATCCATTTAGATACACAATCAAACACTTATCAACAGAAGAAGCTTCTTCTAAGAGAATTTTTAAACTATCATCCTTTTCGTCATCAAAACCAGGAATAAGATTGTTATTTGTACTCATACACGTTTTTCCATCAAAAAGATGGACATCTCTCCTTAATACTCAGTTTCATTCTATACAATTTGCTTTCGAATGTCAAATGTATTTCAGTTAAATATCAAGTTTACTTACGGATTCCACCCTCTATCCACTTTTAATAGGGTACCATTGATATCAGGAGAATCAAGAAGAAACACTGCTGATTTCACTATTGAACTTAACTCTATAATATTATCGGAAGATAAAAGTTTTTTATAATAGTTTTTTTCTTGTTCACTAACATATTCAGTTTCAATAAATCCTGGAAGAATTGCATTACATCGAATACCATAACTTCGATATTCGGAAGAAATTGATTTTACTAAACTTGAAATAGCCGTTTTTGCAGCCCCGTAAGCAGGATTAGTTTTAAAAGAATTTATTGAATCAGTACGAGTACCACCAAAAAGCAAAATTCTACCAAATTTCTTTTCCATCATTTGAGGCAAGGCAAGAGAAGTTAAATATCCAGGAAGAGCAAAAACCAAAGTAGAAACTTCTAGCCATTCAGTTTGTGTCATTTGATGAAGTGGTTTTTGCAAAAAAGGTCCATAACAAATACATAAAGTATCAGCAGTTTTTATATGGTCTAATAAAAGATTTTTTGTATCAATATTTGCTTCCTCGTTTTCATCTGTAAAAAATGAAGGTGTAAATTTGTAAGAAATATCAGTTAATTTTGGATAACTTAAAAATTCATTCATAATAGTCATATAAGAATTTTCGAAAATTTCATCTTTAAGAGAATCCAATTTTTCTTGGGAAAGCCCATGCAAAACCAATTCTTGTGTAGTTGATGCAAGTTCTAAAGCCAGTTCTCTTCCGATTCCGCCACTTGCTCCGATAATTACAGTTTTTTTGTTTTTTTGTATTTTGGACAAATTTTGTTCCATTTCTAAAAAGTCAACCATAATTTTAATATAAACATAAATCGAAAAAAATGATACAATATTTTTATGAATAAAAATCAATTTTGTGTAATTTTATGTCATCCAGATGAAAGTCAAAATATCGGTTCAGTATGCAGAGCCATGGCAAACAATGATATTCAAGAATTAAGAATTATAGGAAACAAAGCTGATTACAACGAAGAAAAAATCAGAATATTATCAATTCATGCCTTTCATCTTTGGAAAAATGCTAAATTTTACGATACTTTGCAACAAGCTATTTCTGATTGCAGTATGGTTGTAGGAACTACACGCCGAAGAGGAAAAAAACGCAAAGAATTTTTAGTATTTCCAGAAGAGTTTGCCAAAATTATTGGAAATTTTCCAGCAAGTGAAGATTCTAAAATTGCCGTAGTTTTTGGAAACGAGAGAACAGGTTTAACAGACGAAGAACTAGAACTTTGCACAATCGGTGTAAACATTCCATCTAGTCAGGATTTTGGTTCATTAAATCTTTCTCATGCAGTGCAAATTATTTGTTATACAATTTTTAGGCAAATTTCATTACAAGAAGAAAATAAATTTTCAACAGGTTACAGTCCCATCAACATAGAAAGATTAGACAAAACTGTTTCTATTATAAGTGACAATCTAAAACAAATTGGATTTTTTTCTCTTGCAGGTCAAAAAGATATGGAAAACTTTTGGCGAACAATTCTTTCAAGAGCAATGATTTCTGAAGGCGAAGCTCAATATATAGAAAAAATGTTTATAAAAGCCCGTGGACTTGCTAACAAAAATAAAAATTAAATTTAGTATTCTTAGTATTCTGCCAATTTTTCAGAAACTTCTTCCCAACGAGAATTTAATTGAGTAAGTTTTTCTTCAATTTGAGAAACTTGCTCAGTTATTTCTTTGCACAAAACTCCGTCGGAATAAACTTCTGGTGTGGAAAGTTTTTCTTCTAAAGTTGCTTTTTGTTCCTCAAGTTCAGAAATTTCTGTCATCAAGCGTTCTTCTTCTTTTTCCAAGCGCCGTTTTTCTGCCTGAAGTCGTTTTGTTTCTTCACGAGAAAGTTGGCTAGCAGTTTTTTTAGGTTCATCATTTTGAACCAAAGAATTTGATTTATTCGTAGGCTGGCTAACTTCACCTTGTTCAAGTTTTCCGATTTGTTCAAGGTAATATTTGTAATCTCCTGGAAAAACTTTTGCTTCTCCTGGCTTAAGTTCCAAAACACGATTTGCAAGACTTTCGATAAAACCTCTATCGTGAGAAACAAAAATTACAGTTCCGCCAAAATCTTTAAGTGCTTTTAACAAAACATCTTTTGAATGTAAATCTAAGTGGTTTGTAGGTTCATCAAGAATAAGAAGATTTACAGGTTTAAGCAAAATTCTTAAAAGTGCAAGTCGGCTTTTTTCTCCACCAGAAAGCACATCAATACTTTTAAACACATCATCGCCTCTAAAAAGGAAAGCCCCTAACATATCCCGTAATTTTGGAATTAGTTCTAAAGGAGCTTCGGCTTCTAAAAATTCTAGGATGCTCATACTTCCTTTTAGAGTTTCTGCATTATCTTGCGAGAAATATCCAATAGAAACACCACTGCCAAGTTTTACAGTTCCTGAAAAATCTGCATCGTTGCCAGAAATAATTCTTAGCAAAGTTGATTTTCCTGCACCATTGCGTCCTGCAACAACTAATCTGTCGCCATTTTCGATAACTAAATCTAAATCTTTTATTACATGATTTTCGTAATTTTCAGAAATCCAAGTTTTGTTAAGATTTTCAAGAGTAACAACAAGTCGGCCGGAATGAGGAGCTGGCGGAAAGGTAAAATGAATCTTTTTTAGAGTTTCTGGAATTTCGATTCGTTCCATTTTATCAAGCATTTTTTGGCGTTCTTGTGCCTGAGCCGCCTTCGTTGCTTTGTAACCAAACCGTCGGATAAAATCTTCTAGTTTACGAATTTCCTCTTGTTGAATTTCATAGCGTGCAATTAAACTTTCAAGTTCAACTTCTCTCACCTTCTCATAGTGAGAATAATTTCCTGGATAACGGTTTAGATTTCCATTAAAAAGTTCATAAACCTCGTTTATTGTAACATCTAAAAAATATCTATCGTGACTAACTAAAAGAAAACCACCCTTAAAATCTTTCAAAAATTGTTCTAACCAAGAACGAGCTTCAATATCAAGATAGTTTGTAGGTTCGTCCAACAAAAGAATATCTGGTTTTGCAAGAAGTGCTTTTGCCAATGCAATTCGCATCTGCCATCCACCAGAAAATTCTTCTACACGGCGCTCCAAATCAGAAAGTTCAAAACCAAGTCCGATTAAAATTTGTTGAGCAATAACATCTTTTCTGTACCAATCAATTTTTTCTAGTTTTTCTTGAATTTCGTGATGTCGCTCTAAAAGTTTATCTTGTGCACTTGTTTTTTGAGGAGAAGTAAGTTGCTCTGCAATTTGTTCCATTTCAGCAACTAAATCGTAGCCAAACTGAAATCCTTTATCAGCTTCTTCTTTTAGAGTACAACCTGTGTGAACAATTCCAGACTGAGGAAGATATCCAATTCGAGTTCCTTTTTCAAAAGCTCTATCACCAGAATCTGCTGTAACAAGACCTGAAAGAACTTTCATCAAAGTAGATTTTCCACTTCCGTTAGCACCTGTTAATGCAGATTTTGTTCCCGCACTTAAATTTATAGAAACATCTTTTAAAATATCTCGATCCCCAAAAGCCAAAGACACTTTAGAAAATTGAACAAACGACACGAATCTTCCCCTTAAAAATTAATCCACTTAAAAATTAATTATTTTGCAAAAAACATTACAACAGGATTTGAACTTCTATCTACAACTAGAGAATCTTTAAATTGGGCTCTTTGAGCATCTTCTAAGCGAAGTCCACCGCTTTCAAGTTTATAGAAGAAATTGATTTTTCTAGCATTTTCATCAAATGTCAAAGTTAAAACTCCGTCAAATTCTTCTTTTAAAGATTCACCAAGGAAGTATCCCAAAGCAACAGAACCAGTAACTCCTGAGTTTTCTGGAATCAAAGAAGGGGTAAGCAAAGAGTAACCTGTCCAAGCAAAACCAAAATCTTCTGTAAACTCAATTGTTCCATAATTTGAACTTGAAAAACTTGGACCAGAAGTTAAAAGAATGTTAAACACATCCTTTCTACGATTTTGTTCTTCTTGAATTATATCATTTACACTAGACGACAAAGTTACAAAGTTGTAAGAAGATGGCATTCCTAATTCATCAATGTATTGAATTACAATAAAAGATGAAGAACGAACTGTCATTTTGAAGTTAGTTTCGTCAAATTGATAGGCATTGCTTCCTGTTTTTGAAATACCTTTGTAAGGAGCTTTTACAGTTAATCCACTAACATTAAGCGAAACTTCCCCAGAAACAAAACCTGTATCAAATTTATAGAAAGGACTCATTGCACCTAAATCAATTCTTCCTGTTTTTATCATTGTTGAATAGGACTCAGGATACCAAGTTGCAGTAAGTATTTTTTGTAAATAATCATCGATAACAAAATCATCAGAATTTGAAGCAGAAGTATCTTGTTCATCCCGTTCATCAAAAACATTAAGATTATAAGAAAAACACCAGCCTAAAGTTCCATCACTTGTTAAAACTCTAAGCCAATCTCCTTGCAAAGCAGTTTTTCCTGTCATAACAGCAGCCCCTTCGCCTTTGTACAAAACACGAATAATTTCGTTTTCACGCAAACGATAAACTTGTCTTGCTGTATTTACAGGTTCATGACGGATAGGAAGTCCATCAAGTTTTACTTTTGCATATTTTCTTTGATATTCATTATATTTTTCTGAAAGTTGTTTTACCTCTTTTTTTGAAGCAGGCTCAGAAATTTGCCAAAGAGGAACTTCACATTTTTGATCAGTTTCTGGAATACCAATTACATAAGACTGAGTTATGTTAGATTTAATATATACAGGAACAACCATTCCGTCTGTTAAATTTTGTTCTGGAATAGACCAAAGTACAACAGAATATCCCATAAGACGAGAACATGAATTAAATGAAAAAATTGCAACAAATAATAAAATTGCAAAAACAAATGATTTAAAAGCTTTCATAGTGAATAGCATATCATATTTTTATTTCTTCTGCAATTTCTTAATGGCATCCATTGCATTACTTCGGATATCACCAAATCCATCATTTAAATCTTCAAATTTTTCGGCACTTTCTGTTTCAGGTAAATCTTTGTAAGGTTTTTCTTCCTGTGGAGTTTCAATAATCATAGCTGGAATTTTTTTACCACCTCGAGCTCTACCATCTTTTGTGTCAATTTTTTTGAATTTCTTAGCTGATAAATATACGGATTTTCCTGCTTTTAATTTTACAGAAGCACCTAAAGTTTGCTCACTTTGAATTAAAGTGATATTGTAAGTTCCTGCTTCTAAAGCTAAAGGAATTACATTTGCCGATGATTTTTTTACTTCAGAAATTAATTGTCCTGTTTTTTCATTTCTAATGTAAACAGTTCCAAGTAAGTCAGAATCTAAAGCTAAAATTGATTCTGCTGTAGAAATATCTGACAAAATCAAATCCCCAGAACCAACTAAAGTTATATCAAAAGATGGATGTTGAGTTCCAATTGTACTTTGCTCAGTTTGAGAAAGTGTTTCGTTAAAAGCGTAGTAGTATAATTCATTTAGCGAAACTTTGTTATCTCCAGAACTATCGGCAGCCCCTCGTAAACCTGTAATTAATGCGTGTGTAAAATATGATGATTGAATTAAATCTGATTCTTGAGAAGCTTCGCTTTCGGAACTTGATGAAAGATAAGCATGTCCAGAAACAACGGAAGAATCATCTACTAAAAATGATTTTTGTCTAGAACCACCTTTTGCACGAATAAAGTTACCAGAAAAACAAGAATCTAGCATTACAACATGAATATCAGAAGGAACAGAATTTATATCTGCTTTTAATTGGCTGTACCCATAGGATTCTTCGCCAAGTAAAAGTGCATTCTCGTCAGAATGTCCAGAATAATAAAAAATAAATTCTGTTCGGCGTGCATTGCTCTTTTTTTGATTAATTGTAGTTGCAAAGGATTGTAAAGCATTTTCAACATCAGTTATTTTTGGTTCTACCAAAATTACAGAATTATCTTGGTTTATTCCACCGATTTCTTGCATTGCTTCCATTAGTTTTTTTGCATCACTAGCGGCGTATTTTAAAATGTCCCGTTCGGCACCACCATTATTTGCAGCTACATAAAGTGCATATCGTTCAACAGATAAAGATTCATTATTCTCAGAAGCAAATACAATAGAAGAAATTATCAAAACCAAAAATAAACATAAAAATAATTTTATTTTTTGCATAAAACCTCCAAAATTACTTTATCAACATAATATCAGAAATTGAAACTTCACTACCAACTAGATTGGAAAGTTCTTCAATATCAATTTTACCAGAAATCCCTGAAATTGAAAGTAAAAAATCTTCTATACTATCTAAAGAAAATTCTTTATCTGAAGTTACAAGATAAAATCTTTCAAAGCTAGGTGCATCATCAAGTTTGTAAGAATATGAAAGAGGAAATTCACCACCTTTTTCTAATAAAGCAGAATCTGTGCTATCTTCTGGAAAATGTGAAGTTACAACTCCGTTTCCGTCAACTGAAACAATGAGAGCATATTCTGGGTCGGCACAAACGTAACTAAGTTGTAAAATATCTCCTTCCGAAACTTTTGTACCAGTTGAAAGACGAACAGCTTTTCCGTTTTCGTTACGATAAACAAATAAAGCACTGGATTTTCCTTTTATACGAATTGCAGAATTATCCTGAAAAACGCTATCGTAAACTTTTGTAGAATTTGAAAAAGATAGAGGTAAAATTAAAGCTAAAGCCAAAACGGCAGCAACAGCACTAAATTTAAACACAAAAGATGGCTTTATGGTAAAACTTTCTTTTTTAGAAGCAGTTGATTTAGAAAGTTTATTTTCCACAAGAGATTTTACAAAATCACTAGAATATTTTTCTAAAATTTCTTTATCAGAATTAGTTAATTTATCATTTTCTTCTTGAGTAAGATTTTCTGTTTTATCTTCAATTTCTTCCCCAAGATGTAATTTTTCTTTGTCTAAAGTTTTCACTTGTTAATCTCCTATACGTTTCTTTGCATGATTTCGTAAAAGAGCAAGTCGTTTACGAACCCCAGATACAGACATTTTCATCATTTTTGCAGTTTCTTCCAAAGTTAAACCGTCAACATAATGAAGAATTGCCATATCTTTTGTATTTGATATTGTATCATCAAAAATATAATCCAATAACAAGGATGTATTTGTTATCTCCTCATGACAAGGTGAATTATCAGCAATTTCTTGCGTGATAGTATCAATTTGAGGAGAATAACGAACTTTATCAGAACGGATTTTATTCAAGCAAACTCTAGTTGCAGTGGTATAGAATAAACTTGCACAAACTCCGTCTAGTTTTTCTCTGTATTCAATGATTCTTACAAAAACATCTTGCATGCAATCAAAGGCCTTTTCTTCGTCTTTCATGATATATTGGCACCTACGCATTACCATCGGACCAAATTTTCTATAAAGACTGTCAAAATCATCCAGAGTAATTTGATTTTCGTTTTTTTTCATTTTAGAAATATTTCCTTGTCGTATAATTTAACACTTTTAATCAAAACAAGTGTTACTTTTAATTTTCATAAAGAAGAAAAATTATTGCCTACCTCTTATTTTTTTTATATTATAATAGAATGAACTATCTTACAATAATTATTAATTCTATATCATTACTTTTAATTGCTTTTCTTTGCATAACAGTAAAGCCAAGAATGAAAAAACTTTCTGAATCTTTAGGTGAATGTTTATTTCCTTTAACAAGAAGAAAAAACTGGCTTTCTATCATAGTGATTGTTGCCGCTTGTGGAATGATTATTCTTCAATTTTTTAGAGAATTTCAATTTTATATAATGATTATTATGGATGCAGTTGCAGTTTTAGGTACAGAAATTTGTATAAAAGATTTTATTGTATTCAAAACTGCTGGTGTTTACGAAAAAGCTCTTGTTACAGACGGAAGAATTATTTACCGAGATGATATTATCGCCTTTCCTACTCTTGAATACGAAAATACTGAAGAATATCTAAAAGAAAAAATGGAAGATGAATATTCTGAAGATGCCCTAGAAACATCTCAGAGAACATTAAAAATTGTAACAAATTCTAGTGGCGAAATTTACACTTATTTTGCAAGTAAAGAAGAAAGAGCAAAAGTTGTAGAGCTTTTAACAAAGTAAAAGAAGACAAAAAAGGCTATCTAGCGTTAGTTTAACTTGAAGTGCACCCCTAAAGTTGGACAAATAAAGTTCAATTTTAGGAGGTGCATTTTTTATGTCTAAATACTCAGAAGAGTATAAGTTAAGAGTTGTAAAAGCTTATATATCAGGAGAAGGTGGAACTGAAACAGTTGCCAAAAAGTATAAAGTCGCAAGAACTTGTCTTCAACAATGGGTTGCACAATATGAATTGACAGGAAGTTTTACAAAACCAACACGCCATTTTAGTGGAGAATTTAAGCTAAAAGTGTTAAACTATCAGCAAGAGCATCATCTTTCAGATCTGCAAACAGCTTTGATTTTTGGAATAACAAATCAAGGGACAATCTGTGCGTGGCGGAAGAGGTATATTACCGGTGGTACAGAAGCTCTGTTTCAGAAACAAGGCAGGCGTTCAAAAATGCCAAAGAAAAGTTTAATACCGAACAAACCAAGAGAAGAATGGACGAAAGATGAAGAACTGGCATATCTTCGCATGGAGAATGAATACCTAAAAAAATTAACTGCCTTAATTCAGGAAGACAAACAACGGGAAAAAGACTCAAAGAACAAAAAATCAGAGTCATCAAAGAATTAAGGCAGAATTTCTCCGTTTCAGATTTAACAAAACTTACAGATTTGCCAAGAAGTTCATTTTATTACTCAGAAACGCATCCGAAACAGGATAAGCACAAGGAAGAGCGAGAACTTGTCCAGCAGATTTATCATGCCAATAAAGGGCGGTATGGGTACAGAAGGATTACTTTAGAGTTCAGAAATAGAGGGTTTTCAACTAACCACAAAGTAATTCAGAAACTGATGCATGAAGAACATATTGTGTGTAAGGTTCGTCAGCATAAATACAATTCGTATAAAGGTCAGATAGGCAAAGTGGCTCCTAATCTTTTGCAGCGAGATTTCAGTACAACAAAATCCAATGAGAAATGGGTTACTGATGTTACTCAGTTTAATCTGTTTGACACAAAGCTTTATCTTTCTCCAATTTTGGATTTGCATGACCAGTCACTAATCAGCTGGAATCTTTCAGAAAGTCCGAATTATGCCCAGACTGTTGATATGCTTGAAAAAGCATTTAAACAGATTCCTGATGGAACTAATCTAATTCTCCATTCTGATCAGGGCTGGCAGTACCAGATGTATGATTATCAGAGGCGTTTGAAAGAAAAAGGAATCCGACAGAGCATGTCCAGAAAAGGGAATTGTCTTGATAATTCGGTAATGGAAAATTTCTTTGGTTTATTAAAATCTGAGCTTTTGTATTTACAGGAGTTTGAGTCTATTGAACATTTCAAAAAGGAATTGATTGAATACTTGTCTTGGTACAACGAAAAAAGAATTAAAGTTAAATTAAAAGGACTGACCCCTTTACAATTCAGGAATCAGTCCTTAAAATCAGCCTAGTTAAAGTGTCCAATAATTGGGGTGCACTTCATGTACTTCATATAGACAGCCTTTTTGTAAAAATAAAGGGGGAAAATAAGAAAGGGAAAGTCTAATAAGTTCATATATAGGACTTGTTAGACAACCCTTTCTTGTTTGTGTAAAATGAGAAAAATATTATCAATTATGCTAAGCTTGTTGATGGTAACAAGTTTTATGTTTGTAGGCTGTAAGGATCCAGAACCAGAGCCAACACCACCTGCAGTAAACACACCTAATAATGGTGATACAAATACAGATGAAGGTACAACAGGTGGAAATGAAAGTGAAGCAACTTACACAGTTAAGTTTTATTACTCAGATGAAAGTAGTGTAGGTGAAGATGTAACAGGCAAAAAAGCAGGCGAAGAAGTAACTTTACCTACATTAACAGCAAAAGAAGGAAAAACATTTTCAGGTTGGTATTTAACCAAAACAGCTGAAGGAACAGCCATTTCTTCAAGTTTAAGTGGCGGAAAATACACCGTAAAAGCCGAAGATGCAAAAGAAGGAATTATAAAACTCTATGCAGTGTATATAGAAAATTCATCAGCAATAGAAGTTGAATCAATAAGTGTAAGCCCAGTTACGGTATCAAATTTACAAGTAGGAAATACACAACAATTAACAGTAAGTTATAATCCGGTGGATGCAAATGTGGGCAATTCGGTAACATATGTATCAAATGCAACAAATGTGGCCACAGTAGATGCTAATGGATTAGTAAAAGCAGTGTCAGCAGGGAATGCTGTAATTACAGTAACATCAGGAAATGGAAAAACTGCAACTGTAAATGTAACAGTAGTGCCAAAGCCAAAAGTTCTAGTAGATGTAATTTTAGGAAAGACTGATGACACAACATTTACAGCAACAGCAAAGTTTGATGACAATACAACAGAAGATGTAACAAACGAAGCAGAATGGACATCAACAAATACAAGTGTAGCTACAGTAAATGCAGGAAATGTAGAAATAGTAGGAGCTGGAAGTACAAAAATTTCAGCAACATATACATATAATGGAGCCGAACAAACAAGTGGAGAGGCTACAATTGTAGTAGAAGAAAATGTAATTTCCTCTGGAGATACAGATATTCTTGTAGTATATATGCTATCAAATTATGGCGAAGTTCAAGGTGGTGGAAATTTATATGCATGGAAAGGGGATAACAAACCTTATGGAACATGGCCAGGAACCGCTATGAGTTTAACAATCGATAGTGCAGCATATTATTTTGCTATAGAGGATACATCAAATATTGAAAATTTAATTATTAATAATAATTCTAAACAAACAGACAATATGGCTCTTCCAGGAACAACAGGACATTGGTTATGTTATCACAATGGTACCTCTTGGGACTGGAAAGAATATGATGGTGTTTTAGCAGATGTAGGAGGAGAAGATGATAATCCTTCAGACGGAACCTTTAATGTAACTGTAACAATGCCAGAATTTTCAGATGATAACAACGATGACAATAACGATGATAACAATCAAGGTTCAACAGAACTTCCTGATGGACTGTATGTTTTTGTAAAATCTTCATCTGCACCAACAATTTGGGCATGGGAAGCAAATTCAGGTGAAGCATTAAGTGAAAATCTTGGTGAATCTTGGCCAGGAAATGCTATGAGTGCAGCAATTGGAATGAATGATCCAACAGGTTGGTACATGAAAGATTTTACTAAAGCAGGTGCTACAGGAAAAAATATTGTATTTAAACTTAATGGTTCAGATCCTGAGATTACAGGATTAAATAAAACATTCTGGTATGACGGAACTCAATGTTATGACACAGATCCTACAACACCTCCAGAACCAACTGCACCTAGGGTAACAGTTAGTCCTTCTAATGGTGCAACACTTGGATTGAATGACTCAATTACAGTATCTTTCAATGCTGGTAATGATATTTCTAATTTTAAAGCATCAATAACAATTGCAGAAACAACATATACTTATGGAACCGATTTTAACTCTTTATCTAAATCTTTTAATGTAAGTAGTGATTTAGGAATTGATTCTAGTACAACTGTTTCAGTTTTTGTTGAATGTTCAAATTCAATAGGAAGTGACAATTTTGATGGTTCATATACAATTGATGAAACAAAAAAAACTGACACATTTACTTGGGATAACGTAAACGCATATTTTGTTCTTACAGACCGATTTGATAATGGTGATTCCTCAAATGACCATTCATATTCACGAAAGAATGGATTAAGTGGTGATGAAAACGTAGCTACATTCCATGGTGGAGATATTAAAGGTCTTACACAGAATATGGATTATTTCAAAAAACTTGGAATTAATGCAATTTGGATTACAGCTCCTTATGAACAAGCACACGGATGGGTATCTGGAAAAGATAAGAAATTCCCACACTATGCATTCCATGGTTATTACACACTTGACTGGACATTTATGGATCAAAATATGGGAACAATTGATGAATTCCGTGAATTTGTTCAAACATGTCATGCAAATGGTATTCGTGTAATTATGGACGTTGTTATGAACCATGTTGGATATAACAATACACAAGATATGGTTACATACGGACACGGAAAAACATCTCATGGCGATGGTTGGCTTGAAAAAGTTGGTGGAGTTTGGGATGCTAATGATACTGTAGTTTGGGATCATAATCTCTGGGAAAACTGGTGGGGACCATGGGCTCGTTCATTTGCGTATGAATCTGGTAGTGAATATGGTGGATCTTGTGGTGGATTACCAGATATCAAATCAGAAATTGCAGATACAAACATTGGTATAGCTCCTATTCTTAAAATCAAATGGGAAAAAGAAAATAATGCATCTTATGATAAATGGAGAGTTCCTGCTGTAGCTAATGTTGACTGGTGGGGCAAATCAGGTGACTGGCGTAAAAATCAAACTGCAAGAATCGTTGAATATCAGGCAATTTGGCTATCTTCATGGGTTCGTGAATTTGGTGTAGACGGTTTCCGCTGTGATACAGCAAAACATGTTGAACCACAATATTGGGGAATGTTAAAAGATGCTTGTACAGACGCTCTCAAAAAATGGCGTGCTGACCCTTCAAAAGTTGATAATTCTGGTGCTAAAGACTGGGATGAAGAATTTTGGATGACAGGTGAATGTTGGGGATGGACTTCAACTGGTGGTGGTGGAGAATACTACCAAACAGGTAAGTTTGACTCAATGATTAACTTTAGTTTTAACGGTGGAAATAACTGGAATGGTACTTACAGAACAAGTTATCCTCAATCATCCTCATGGGATAGTTATGTAAATATCAATAATAATGCAGATTCTGACGGTAACGGAAATAGAGATAATGTTCTTTCATATATTTCTAGCCATGATACAGGACTTACTCGTGTAGGTGATCAATATGAAGTAGGAACTGGTCTTGTTCTTCTTCCAGGTGGAGTTCAGATTTTCTACGGTGATGAATCATATCGTGAAAAAGCATACGCTGGTTGTGGTGATGGTGATATGATGACTCGTGGTGATATGAACTTGGACGAAGCAAAAACATCTGAACTTACAGCTCACTGGGGTAAAGTTGGTAATTTCCGTAAATATAATCCTGCTGTAGGTGCTGGAACTGGATCTGGAACAAAACGTTCTTATAATGGTTCTGCTGGCGAAAGCAAAATTGCTATTGGAATCAATGGTACATCAGTAGATGTAAGTGGCTTATTTGCAAATGGTACTACAGTTTATAACTGGTACGATGGTAAGTCTGCTACAGTTAGTGGTGGAAAAGTTACCTTTAATGGTGGAACAATGAAACAACCAATTCTTGTTTCAGACAAAAATCCATCTGACTATGGGGTAACATTTTAAGTAAAGGTTCATTCTCAAATCTGTAGAAAAAATTCTACAGATTTGAGTTTTTAAAAGGAAGAGATAAATTATGAAGAAAATTTTTAGTATAATAGCTTTATTATTGGCTATTTCAGTTTTATTCGTTTTTGGTTGTAAGGATCCAGAAGTGCCAGTAGAACCACCAGGAGAAACAGAGGCTTCTGAAAAACCAGGTGATAACACAGGAACAGGTGAAAATCAGCCAGGCGATACAGGAACAGGTGGAAATCAATCAGGTGATAACACAGAAACAGGTGGAAATCAATCAGGTGATAACACAGGAACAGGTGGAAATCAATCAGGTGATAACACAGAAACAGGTGGAAATCAATCAGGTGATAACACAGAAACAGGTGGAAATCAACCAGGCGATACAGAAACAGGTGGAAATCAATCAGGTGATAACAGTGGAACAGGTGAAAATCAGCCAGGTGATAACACAGAATCTGGCGGAAATCAATCAGGCGATAACACTGGAGATAACGAGGATTTAGATGATGTACTTGTGCCAAATTCTATTACACTTACAGTTTCTTCTGGTTTAGTATATGTTGGCGAAACAGCAACAATAACAAGTTCTGTAACATTATCTGATGGTTCTACTGTAAATCCAGAAATTACTACTACAGGAAAATCTACAGTTTCTGGTAATGTTCTTACAGCTAATTCTGTAGGTACAGAAACTATTACTGCTACTTATAAAGGTTTATCAACTTCAGTTAATGTTAAAATTAAAGAGAAAATAACAAATTCCATACTTGTTCATGTTCCTAAAAATTTAAATTATACAAATGCTTATGCTTGGATTGGAGAAAGCACTAAACTTCTAGGAGATTGGCCTGGAACTACAATGACTGATTCTGATAATGATGATTATTATGAAATAGAAATAAATCAAACTTCAATTAATATTATTTTTAATGGTAGTGGTCAAACAAAAGATTTAATAATTGAATCAACTGGTGAATATTGGTACATAGGAGGAAAAGATGGTTCTGGAGTTTTCACTTCTGATTTTACGGATGTAGATCCAACAACTTCAAAAGATCCAGTAACTTCAACTGAAAATGCTTCAGGTTCAGGAAATGATTCTTCTGATGATAATCAAGATAGTGGTGATATTAACCAAGGTGGTTCTTCTGGT
Organism: Spirochaetaceae bacterium; assembly: GCA_017936665.1. Taxonomy (GTDB): domain Bacteria; phylum Spirochaetota; class Spirochaetia; order Treponematales; family Treponemataceae; genus RGIG9060. The sequence goes on from JAGBFB010000001.1 coordinate 21,468, forward strand.
GATAACAATGATGATAATGAAAATCAAGGTGGTTCTTCAGGAGGTAGCACTGGTGGTGAATCTAGTGATCCAATCGTTACTGATTATTACTGGACAAACAAAGATGGTGCTGTAGGAACAAATAAAACAATTAGCAGTTGGTCAGATTGGACAGAAGCAGATAAAATCGCTCAAGGTGCTGCAAATGATGATCCTCGTGTATTCTGTTGGTGGTCAATGCACGAAGTTCAAACTGATGCTTATGCTTTATATGCTGCTTATGATGATACAAATTTATATGTAATGGTAGAACTTACTAATGTACAAGATATTGTAGCTCCACAAGATAATTTTCCAATAAGTGACAATGGTCAATACTGGAACAGAGGTACTCCTTTCTTTCTTGCTTTTGAAACAGGCAAAGGTACAGGTGGAAATGGTTCTATGATTTCAGGTGCAGATCCTTATGTATGGAATAGTGCTGTTAAATTTGGAAGTAATAATGTAGACACAATGTTTGTTTGTCATTCTAATCCATCAAAAGGAACACCAGGTGTATTCTATACAAATTCAGATGGTTTATTCTCATATACTGGGGATTTGTGCAAAACATTCCCAGCTACAGGAGTAGAAGTTACATGGGATGGCGGTGCAAATAAAACTCAAGGTATCGTAAGTAAAAATATCTACGGAATAAAAGAAGTTGGTGGTGATCAAGGACGCTCAATTGAAAATATCGAAACTGATACTTATGTAGATTTCAATACTTTAGGTCATGATACTAATCTTGATTTGAAATGGCAGATGAAAATACCTCTAACAGCTTTAAATGTTACAAAGTCATATCTAGAAGCAAACGGAATTGGTGTTATGTTTGTAATTAGTGATGGTGCTTCTGGTATGGATTGTCTTCCTTGGGATTCAACAATGATAGATAATGCTGATAAACCTTATTCAAAAGATGAATCTACTTCAGCAGAAAAAGAAGATGAAGATATTATAACAGTTCCTTTTGCTCGTATCGGAAAAATGTAATTTATTTTCAAGGCTGCCTTTTATGATGTGTTGAAGTGCACCCCTAAAGTTGGACAAATAAAGTTCAATTTTAGGAGGTGCATTTTTTATGTCTAAATACTCAGAAGAGTATAAGTTAAGAGTTGTAAAAGCTTATATATCAGGAGAATGTGGAACTGAAACAGTTGCCAAAAAGTATAAAGTCGCAAGAACTTGTCTTCAACAATGGGTTGCACAATATGAATTGACAGGAAGTTTTACAAAACCAACACGCCATTTTAGTGGAGAATTTAAGCTAAAAGTGTTAAACT
>JAGBFB010000006.1 GCA_017936665.1 Spirochaetaceae bacterium
AAAGGAATTGATTGAATACTTGTCTTGGTACAACGAAAAAAGAATTAAAGTTAAATTAAAAGGACTGACCCCTTTACAATTCAGGAATCAGTCCTTAAAATCAGCCTAGTTAAAGTGTCCAATAATTGGGGTGCACTTCAGATTTTTGTAAGAACACAGCTTTTTTTATGTGGAAAACTATAGGAAATATGTTATATTATACATAGGAGAATTTTTATGTTATATCCATTTATGACTTTACCAGATGAAACAGAAATTGTTCACTCTGAAATATTATTAAAAAACAATAAAGAAAATGTAAAGGTTTACATTGAACGACCAATTGATGGTGGATTTGCAAGTGCAACATGTTGGCTTCCTGAATATATATGGGAAGATATAAAAGGATTTTCTACAGAAGACATTGAATATTTTTCAGAAATAATTCATTCGGGAGCACATTTATTATTTGAATTTGCTCGTTCTGGAGGATTTGAAAATGCCTCAAGTTTTTAGTGTGGGCTCTTATCTTGTTTTCATTTGGGTAAATGAAGGTAAGCCTTTAGAACCAATACATGTACATATATCCGAAAAACGTCCTACAAAAAAATCAACAAAAGTCTGGATAACAAGTGCTGGTAAATGTTTACTCGCAAATAACGACTCAAAAATACCCTCAACAGCACTAAAAAACATAATGCGAATTATAGAAATTCGCTCATTTGAAATTATCCAAAAATGGAAAGACACTTTTGGTGAAATTAGTTTTTATTGCTAAAGCCTTAAAAAGAGCAAATAATTACAAAAATGACTACACAAAATATGTATTCTATGTAGCCATTTTTGGTGGATTTAGTTAAATCTTTCTGGTAGTTTTACACCAGTTCCTTCAAAAGCATCACTAGCAATGTGTTTTACACTGTCAGGAATGGTAACATTTTTCAAACTTGTACAGCCAGAAAAAGCTCTAGTATAAATATCTGTTACAGTGTCTGGTATTGTTACATTTCTTAAAAAAAAGCAGTTCTTAAAAGCTTCAGCACCAATTGCTGTTACGCTATTTGGTATAGTTATATTAGACAACGAACAGCTCTCAAAAGTTCCAACATAAATTGCTTCTACTCTATTTGGTATGCTTACATTAGTTAAATTTTTACAACCCGAAAACGCATAACTACCAATCACTGTTACAGAATCTGGTATAGTTATACTTGTTAAACTTGTACAGTTCGAAAAAGCACCCCAACCAATCTCTGTTACACTTTCAGGGATTATTACATCATTTAAACTTTCGCAACCAAAAAATGCACCCTTACCTATTTTTGTTACACTATCAGGAATTGTTATACTAGCTAAACTTTTACAAAGATAAAATGCATCGTTACCTATTTCTATGACAGTGTTTGGAATAGTTATACTTTTAAAATTTTGAAATCGAAAAGCTTTCTCCCCTATACATGTTACAGGATGTTTGTTAATACGTTTTGGAATAACTACGGAAAGAATATCTGCTTTATTACTAAATCCAGTAATTACAATCCCCTCTCTATTAGGATCATAATAATGATCAAAGTATTCTGCAGGAGTTTCTTTTGCACAATCTACAAAACCAAATAACATACTTACTGTAACCATTATCACAATAAGCCCTAAAAAATATTTCTTCATCCCAATTCCTCCTAAAGAATTTCCATTTTTACTCAATTACTAAAAAAATAGTAATATTTCTTTTATCAATCACAATATTTTGCGACTTCCTATTAGATTATCACATAATATTGCTATTGTAAAGTTATAAATCACAATATTATGTTATTCTTGAAACATGGATTTTAGAACTCGATTACGAGAAGAAATTGAATACTCTGGATTACTAGACAAGGAAGTTGCAGCAAAGGCAAATATTAGTAAACGTGCAATTGATAGTTATGTCGGAAGTCAAGGTTGCATACCATCAGCAGATGTTGCTGTTCGGCTGGCACAAGTTCTTAACACAACAGTTGAATATCTTGTTACAGGAGAAACATCCACTTTTCAAACATCAAACGATAATAAAATAAAAAGTATCACTTCAAAATTAAAACATTTTTCAGAAAAAGATTTATCTATCATAAACGCAGTAGTTGATGGCTTAGACGAAAAATATTCATAAAATTCACCAAATTTCATACATTGCCTAAAAAACTTAAATGATGTAACATAAACCTATGATTTACAATACAATCTTAGACGCAATCGGAAATACTCCTTTAATTAAACTAAATAGAATGACAGACGAAGATTCTGCACAAATCCTTGTAAAATTTGAAGGATTAAATGTAGGTGGTTCTATTAAAACTCGCACTGCCTACAATATGATTTTAGATGCAGAAAAAAAAGGAATTATCAATAAAGATACAATCATTGTAGAACCTACAAGTGGAAATCAAGGTATCGGACTTGCCCTTGTTGGTGCTGTTCGCGGATATAAAACAATTATCATTATGCCAGATTCTGTAAGTGAAGAACGCCGCAAACTTGTAAAACATTATGGAGCAGAAGTAAAACTCATTCACGATTCAGGTGATATCGGTGAATGTATCAAAGATTGTGTAAACACAGCAATCAAAATGGCACACGAAAATCCTAATGTTTTTGTTCCACAACAATTTGAAAATCCAGCAAATAATGAAATCCAAAGAAACCAAACTGCAAAAGAAATTCTTGCACAAGTTGAAGGTCCTATCCATGGATTTTGTTCTGGAATTGGTACAGGTGGTACAATTTCTGGAATTGGCGAAACTCTAAAAGAAGCAAATCCAGAAATCACAATTTGGGCAGTTGAACCACAAAACGCTGCAATCCTTGCAGGTGGAACAATTGGAACACATCTTCAAATGGGAATTGGAGATGGACTTATCCCAGAGAATTTAAACCAAGAAATTTATGATGATATATATATCGTAACGGATGCACAAGCCATAAAAACTTCACAAGATTTAGCACGCAAAGAAGGAATCATGTGTGGAATTTCTAGTGGTACAAATGTTGCAGCTGCCATAGAACTTGCAAAAAAACTTGGTAAAGGAAAAACCGTTGTAACAGTTCTTCCTGATACAGCCGAACGATATTTTAGCACACCATTATTTGATGAAGAAACTTTATTTTAATTATGTCAAAAAATTATCAGATTGATATGACAGAAGGTTCAATTGTAAAAAAGCTTTTGCAATTTTCTGTTCCATTGATTTTTTCTAGTTTATTACAACTTCTCTTTAACGCAGCTGATGTAATCGTTGTAGGGCGCTTTGCTGGGGATAATTCTTTAGCAGCAGTTGGATCAACAAGTTCTTTAGTAAATTTACTAGTAAATTTATTTGTTGGACTTTCTATAGGAACAACAGTTGTTGCTGCAAATTTTTTTGGAGCAGGTAAAAAACAAGAACTAAAAGATACAGTTCACACTGCAATGTTTTTAAGTATAATAAGTGGAATAATTCTTACACTTATCGGAGTTATTGGAGCAAAGCAAATTTTAAAACTAATGCAATCTCCAAAAGAAGTTTTAGAGCTTGCAACTTTGTATTTACAAATTTATTTTTCTGGAATTACTGCCACAATGATTTACAATTTTGGTAGTGCAATCCTTAGAGCAAAAGGTGACACAAAACGTCCCCTATATTTTTTATTTTTTGCTGGAATTATAAATGTCATATTAAACTTAATTTTTGTCATATTTTTAAAAATGGATGTGGCAGGAGTTGCATTAGCAACAGTTATTTCTCAATGTATATCTGCTTTTTTAGTTGTTAGATGTCTTATTAAAGAATCTGAAGAATTTAAACTTGACATCAAAAAATTAAAAATCAATGTACCTATATTAATTCGTATCATAAAAATCGGAGTTCCAGCAGGACTTCAGGGAATCATATTTTCACTTTCAAATGTCATAATTCAGTCTAGCATCAATTCCTTTGGAGCAATCACTATTGCAGGAAATTCAGCAGCGTCAAATATTGAAGGTTTCATTTTTACCGCAATGAATGGATTTTCTCAAGGTACATTAACTTTTATTTCACAAAATTTTGGTGCAAAAAAATATGACAGAATAAATAAGACAATTTTTGTTGCACAAATATGTGTATTTTTGTCAGGTTTTATTTTTGGCAACTTATCTGTCATATTTGGAAAACAACTTTTATCTTTATATACACAAAACTCAGATGTTATTGCAAGTGGAATGGAACGTCTAAAAATTATTTGTACAACCTATGCTCTTTGTGGAATGATGGACGTTATGGGAAACTCAATCCGTGGAATTGGACATTCTGTTTTACCAATGATTGTTACTCTTTTAGGAGCTTGTGGTATTCGTATTTTATGGATAAGTACAATTTTTCTTATTCCAAGATTTCATACTTGTAATGTAATTTTTATATCTTATCCAATTTCTTGGGGCGTAACTTTTTTAGTACATTTAATTTGTTATTTTATTTTGAAAAAGAAAGTTTTTCTCTCTTCTATGAATTATATTTAAATTAGTTTTTGAATATTTCATAGGAGAGAATTTTTATGACAAACATTTTATTTATAATTGGGTCTACAAGAAGAAATTCTTTTAACAGACAGTTAGCAAAAATTACTGAAAAATTAATTGCACAATACGCAAGTAATAATTGCTCACAAATACAAGTTGATTATCTTGATTTTAGTGATGTTCCTTTTTTTAATCAGGATACAGAATTTCCAACACCAGAATCTGTTAGTAAAGTTAGAAATCAAATTTCTGTAGCAGATGGAATTTGGGTTTTCGCTCCAGAATATAATCAAAGTTATCCCGGTTATTTAAAAAATCTTATTGATTGGCTTTCTCGTTCTTTAAAGAAAAATGATTTTTCAAGTGGAACTTCAATTCAAAATAAAAAAATTACAATAAGTGGAGTTTCAGGAAAATCCGCTGCAGGAAATTCGCGCAAAAAACTTTCTGAACTTTTAACCTATGTTGGTGCAAATTTATTTTTAGGCGAAGGTACAGGAATTGCACTAAACGGTCAATCTTTTGCAACAGATACTCTTACCCTAACAGATGAAGATTTACAAAAACTCCACAGTCAAGTTGTAGACTTTTTGAGTTTTGTGAAAGAATGAAGATAGATTTTATAAAACAAAAATCCCGCCGATTTACTAACAGTAAACCAACGGGATTCACCTATAATCAACTGCATAAAAGGCAAAAGTTCAGTTATGCAGATTTTGGTTTATAATTTACTATTGAAGCAAACTTAAAACATTTTGTGTTGATTGATTTGCTTGTGCCAACATAGCAGTACCAGCTTGTGTAAGAACTTGGTTCTTTGTAAATTCAACCATTTCTTTAGCCATATCTGTATCACGGATACGAGATTCAGCAGCTTGTAAGTTTTCAGCACCAATGTTAAGACCATTAACTGTGTGTTCAAGACGATTTTGGTAAGCACCAAGATCTGCTCTTTGTTTGTTAATTTTCTTAAGAGCTTCATCAAGAGTTCCGATTGCACGGTTTGCATCATCTGGAGAAGCAAGGCTCATGATTTGTTCATCACCGATATTTCTTAAGTTAAGAGCTTGTGATGTCATTGTTCCAATGAATACTTGAACTCTTTGATCCATGTTTGCACCAATGTGTAACCACATAGAAGCTGTAACTGTGTTTTCTCCAGTAGGTTTTGCAAAACGACCTGTAAGCATGTTCATTCCGTTGAATTGTGCTTGAGAAGCAATTCTGTCAACTTCTGCAATAAGTTGAGAAACTTCAACTTGAATTTGCATTCTGTCTTCATCAGTATAAATACCGTTTGAAGATTGAACTGCTAATTCACGAATTCTTTGAACAATGTCAGTTGTTGACTGAAGGAATCCTTCTGTTGTTTGAATGAAAGTGATACCATTTTGTGCGTTTGTTGCAGCTTGGTTTAATCCTCGAATCTGGCTTCTCATTTTTTCAGAAACAGCAAGACCAGATGCATCGTCACCAGCACGATTGATTTTCATTCCAGAAGAAAGTTTTTCCATGTTCTTTGTTGTTGCGTTGTTTGTAACGCCCAATGTGCGGTTTGAGTAAAGCGCACTCATGTTGTGATTAATTATCATATCTTATCTCCTATAAAAACCCAAATATACAGGATTTTACAACCCTTACACTTTATCTTCGGAGATATAAAAAAAAACTTTACATTTTTTTTATTATTTTATTCTGTTTTTATTACATTCTGTACATCCTATGATATGTACATGATTTTTCTTATTTTGATAGTAAAATATTCTAGCCACAAGATATCCTTCTTGTGGAATTTGTTTTGTACAAACAGGACACTTTCGTCTTACCCCCATTTCTGAATATGGGAAACAATGAGAACATCCCATTATATAACATAACTGATTTGAATCGCTTTCTGTATGATAAACCCTAGAAAATATCCTTTGGTTACCCACAAGTCCAGACTCGCAAACAGGACATTTATTAACTGTATTTTCAGGAACTTTTTTTTGTACAGTTTTTTGGTGGTTTTTTCTATTAAAGTAAGAAATTAATTGATATGCTAAGAAAAGTAAAATAAAAGCTATTAGTATTAGAAAAAAAATTAAAAAACTATCTTTATTCATATAATAAATTTTATACTGTTATGGAAAAAAAATAAATCCCTTGTTGCAAATTTGTTCTTTTAAATGTATACTTTTATTGTGTCAGAATTGTATATTGTTGCAACCCCTATTGGAAATTTAGGTGATATTACTTACAGAGCTATTGAAACATTAAAATCCGTGGATTATATTGCGGCAGAAGATACACGACACACATTGCAACTTCTTAATCATTTTGAAATAAAAAAACCTATGATATCTTGTAGAGCACAAAATGAGGCTGAAGTTTCTAAAAAAATTATCGCTTTGTTAGAAGATGATAAATCTGTTGCATTTGTAAGTGATGCAGGAACCCCAGGAATAAGCGATCCTGGAGCAGTTTTGGTAACTGAAGTTCGTAAAGCAAGGTTTAATGTGGTTCCAATTCCAGGAGCAAGTGCTTTTGCAACCTTAGTTAGTGTAGCAGGAACAGGTGGTAAAACAATAATTTTTGAGGGATTTCTTTCTCCAAAGTCTGGAAGAAGAAAAAATCGTGTAAAAGAGTTACTTTTAACAGGTTCAGCCTTTATTTTATACGAATCTCCTTACAGAATTGTTAAACTTTTAACAGATATTGCCGATATAGATAGTGAAAGGAGAGTTGTTGTAGGTAGAGAACTTACAAAACTCCATGAAGAAATTGTTGATGGATCAGCAAAGGATGTTTTAGAAACCTTTGCTAGTAGAACTAAGATTCTTGGAGAATTTGCAATTTTTGTTTCTGGAACAAAAAATGCTCAACTTTTAGAAGATATTGCCGATAATTATAGCAAGGAAAGGTAGGTCAATATGATGATAGATAGACTTGGAGGACTTGATCCTCTACAGAACTTACAAAACACAAAGAAGGTTGCTAGCAAACCTATCACTAATGCTCCAGAAGATACTTTCTCAGTGTCACAAGAAGCTAAAGAAATGGCTGAAGCTTATTATCTTTCTGAAGTTGCAGCTTCTACTCCTGATGTTCGCTCAGATTTAGTAGCACAAGTAAAAGAAAAGATAAAAGATCCTAATTATATTAATTCAGCTGTAATTAGTTCTGTTGCAGACCGATTTCTCGATAGCATCGGGTTGTAATTAAAATTATCCTTAAAATAAAAGGCGGAAGTATACTTTCCGCCTTTTTTTGTATATAATCATTTTATAAATTATTATATGGGAGTTCAGAATGGCTGATTTCATTTTTAAAATATCACCAAACATTATGCTTGGTTCATATCTTACAGCACGTTTAGGTCAATTTGTAAAAGAGTGGGGAACAAAGTATATGCTTATTCTTGACCCAGATTTGCAAGACTTTGATATTGGTGACAAAATACAAAATTCTTTAACAGAACGTAAAATTGATTTTTTTGTTTTCAACGATCTTCCTGTAACTCCCGATTCATCTGATGTAGAAAGAGCATTAAAACTTGCACGAGAAGCTCATGTACATGGAGTAATCGTAGCAGGTGATACAAAAACAGGAAATATTGCTCGTGCAGTCTGTGCTTTATACAACGAAGTTCATGATTTATACGATTATATGGACGGAGCTGTTCCAACTTCTGCTCCATTACCATTAATAAATATCCCTACAACAATGCGAGATGCTTTTCTTTTTACAGACAGAACTCCTATTATCGATGCAAGAAGTCGTAAAACAAAAATACTAAAAACACAAAATGGATTATGTAAACTTGCACTTTTTGATCCAAATTTATCAATAAATATGACAGAAACACAAATTGCATCTAATTCAATACAAACTTTGTGTATCGCTATAGAAGCATATATTTCGCAAAAATCAAACTTTTTTTCAGACACAATACTTGAAAAAGCAATTGAATTACTCGCAAACGGATTTGATGGTTCTCCTAATATCAGTAGTTCTGCATCTAGTGAAATTTTACTTGCCCAAGGCGGATGTATGACTTCTTTAGGAGCAGCTTTAAGTTCTATTGGACCAGCTTCACTTCTTGCACTAACAATAGATGGAAGATTTCAAATTACTTCATCATTAACTGCTGGAATTTTGTTACCTTATGTTATAGATGACGCCGCAAAATATAAAAGTGATAAATTAGCAAACGTAGCAAAAATTATGCGACTTGCAGATCAAACTACTGATACAAAAACTGCTGTAAATGCTTTATCAGAAAACATAAGAAATAGGCTTGCTTTAGCAAACCTTCCTGCTCGTTTGAAAGACTTATCAGTTTCAATAGAACAACTTGCTTTAGCAGCAGAAGATGCAGGTCAACTTGATTTTATAAACGGATTACCACGTTCTATGAATGCAGATGATTTATTTGATTTAATTAAGCAATCTTATTAACATTAAGGCAAAAAAAATGATACCACCAGATAAACTTAATCAACTTACAAAAGGTCATCGTAGAAGAAAACTAGCTCTTTGTTTTGGTTCTTTAGAACGAGATATTGCTGGAATTGCAGAAAAAGGCAATGAATACAGTTTTAATTCAATGACAAGACAAGAATACACAAAACGATTGGTTGAAATTGTTTTAGAAGATCCACAATTGCCTGAAAATGCAAAAAATGAAATTAAAGATTTATTAAGTCAAGAACCTTTTGATGAAAGACGAATTTGTAATGTTACAAGAAATCATCTTTTAGCTATAATCGGAACTTTTCCAGCCGAATGGGATTTAGTAATTGCTCCTCACAAAACAACAACAGAGGGAACAGTTGAAAAACGAGAATTCTTTCCAGGACTTTGTGTTTATGCAGAAGATATCCGTTCTCCATTTAATTTAGGTTCAATTTTTAGAACAGCAGAAGCAATGGGAGCTGAAAAGGTTTATATTTCACCATTTTGTACAGATCCAAATCATCCTAGAGCAATTAGATCTGGTATGGGTTGTATCGAAACAATTCCTTGGGAACGATGCAGTCTAGAAGATTTACCAAATGATTTACCAATATTTGCACTAGAAACAGGTGGAACTCCCCTAGAAGAATTTGAATTTCCTAAAAAAGGTATCGTAATAATCGGTTCGGAGGAGCTTGGAATAAGTCCTCAAGCATTACAAAAAGCATCCTACGGAAGAGTTACAATTCCAATGAAAGGAATTAAATCCTCTTTGAATGTTGGTGTTGCTTTTGGAATTTTAATGCAATCTTGGATTTCATTTATTTGCTAACTTTTTTGAAGCACCCCCCCCCATGGTGGATTCGTAGGCTAAAGATAATTTCTTTGCAATTGCATCTAATCGTTCAACAGAATCTATGTTGTATTTCTCTAGTATATTAGTTTCAATTTGATAAATATCAATTTGTTCATTACTGTAATGCACAAGCATATTTGCCAAATATACGATTTCACAAAGTGTTCGAAATTCTTCTGGTGCTAAATTTGGATTATGATGGAATCGTATAGTTTGACTGATAATAATAGGAAAATTCCATTTTTCTGCAATCATAGCACCAATTTCACCATGATTTACTCCAGAACAAATTTGTTCAAAGATTGTTTCTGGAATTTTTTTTGTTGCACAAATTTGCTCAAATTGGTTTAAATTATCCTGATGAATATTGTAAAAAATTACCTTTCCGATATCGTGTAAGAGTCCACATACATAAGAATCGTCTACAACCTCTCGCTGAGAAGCACAAAAATTCCTTGCTAAATTATATGAAAAAAAGGCAACTTTATTACTATGAACCCAGATTTTACTATTTTCTTCGTTTGAATTAGCCAAATTTTGTATTGTTCCAAGAGAATATAATAAGTTTTTTATTCCTCTTATTCCAACTAACTGAACTGCCTTTAAAATACTTTGACAAGGAGAATTTAATGAGAATGCAGCAGAATTTACAAGTTTTAATAAGTCAGTTGTTAAAGTTACATCGCTACTAATCTGAGAAGCAATATCCGAAAGTTTTGAATTTTTATCATTTAATAGATTGTTAATATGCTGAATATTTTCTGGAAAGTGAGGCAAAGATTTTATAGAATTAACAATTTCAGTTGATGCAACACTAAGTTGGTTTTGATAACTAGCATCTAAATCTATAATAATTTTTGTTATTGTTTCACCATTTTCTGTGTAAAATTTAAAATTTTCCTCTGAAAGACCTATCTTTTTTAGCATCAAAATCATGATTACTATTCCAAGACCTGCACCTTCAGAACTATCCAAAATTTGAGAAAAAACTTCTTCTACTGAATTATACTTTCCTGCACGTGTAATTTTATCGTGAATTCTTTTGTATTCAATTACAGTTAAGGGAGAATTATTTTTTACTTCAATTTTCATTTTATTTTTTCGTTTTTGTAATAAAACTTTTATATACAAACCTTTTTCTTTTTGCAATAAAAGATAATGATTTATATCATCTAAGGTTTCTTGCTTGAAAGTTTGCATTCCTTTATTGTATTGATATTCATTATTGATATCTAACTTTTTTTCTTCAAAATAAACCCTTTTTGTATTTGCCTTTTTTGCGTTTGAAGTCATTTCTCCTACACAATACAACACGTACTGAATAATATATTCTTGATTAAGTTCCCGTAAAAAACAAGAAACTACTTCGTTAATATATAATTCCATATCATGAGGTAAAGTAAAAGTAGTTATTAATAAAGGAACTTCATTTTCTATAGCTTTCTTTATTTTATTTTCATTAACCTTAATGATTTTACTTTCTACCACAAAAGAACTCTCCGTTAAAAAATATTATACCATATGATTTACAAATTTGCTATACTTATCTTGTAAAATACTTAAATATAAGATATGTTTAAAATATGAAAATATCAAACGACAAAGTTGTATCAATAGAATACACATTAAAAAATGCAGATGGACAAATTATTGACACATCTGTAGGAAATGCACCTTTAGAGTATATTCACGGAAGAGGATATCTCATTTCAGGACTTGAAAAAGACTTAGAAGGGAAATCTGAGGGTGAAGAATTTACTTCAGAAATTGAACCAAAAGATGCTTATGGTGAATTTGATGAAAGTATGGTTGTAGACGTTGACAGAAAACAGTTCCCAGAGGGAATTGAAATTGAAGAAGGTATGCAATTTGAAGCAGAATACGGTCAACTTGTTACGGTAAAATCTGTTACAAAGGATAAAATTACAATTGATGCAAATCATCCTTTAGCTGGAGTAAAACTTTTTTTTGATGTAAAAGTTGTTTCTGTTAGAGATGCAAGTCCAGAAGAACTTTCCACAGGACTTTATGGCGGTTGCGGAGGCTGTGGTTGTGATGGCGATTGCAGCAGTGGTGACTGTTCTTCAGGAGGATGTGGTTGCGGTTGTGACTGCTAAAAATTTTATAAGGTGAGTCAAATTTTTATTGATTCACCTTTTATTTTTTTACAGAAGAATTATATACATTTATTAAATGACTATCTAATTTTTTTAAAATATTTTTACCTGAGTTTTCTTTTTCAAAACTAGTTAATTCTTTAAAATATAAAAAAATCATATTTATAAATTTTCCAAATCTTCCCTTTAAGGGTGGTAATTTTGAAACAACAATTTTTGAAATATAAACTGATAAAATCAGAATAAGACCTCTTCTTAAACCTAAAAAAAGGGATTCTTGGGTAATCTTAAAACTTCCTATTGAAAATAATAATTTTCCGTTGGGAACGAGTAAACTAAAAAATATAATCGAAAGTAAAAGTACAAAAGATGAAGTTAAGTTTTTTAAAATTTTTCTATTTGTTGTTTTTGTTTTTTTTATAGCTGATAAATTTGTTTGAGAATCTATATTTTCTAAGTCTGAAATATTATTTTCATCTTCAGTTAATATCATTTTGTACCATGAAGAACCACTCACAAATTTTTGTGTTAATGTTCCTAAAACAATAGAAGAAATAAACCCTGAAATCAAAAGAATTGGTGCAATAAAACTTGTACTACTTTTAAAAATCATAAGATATGAAAGCAATATTTGACTTAAATTATTTGCTAATGCTCCCGAAAGACAAATTCCTAAAAAAGAAATCTTGGATTTAAAAATGTATTTACAAAATAACATTGCAAAAACTGAAGAAAAAGAACCTATAAATGAAAAAATGAATATATATGAAAAAAAAGTACCAGAAATCAACGCTTGTAGAAAAACTTTTATTAATGTTAAAAACAACACTTGCCTTATGGGTAAAACGTATAAAGACAACATAATACCCATATTGGCAATTCCCAATCTCATAAATGGAATTGGTTTTGGTATGGCATATTCTATCATTGATAAGAACATGCACAAGGCTGCAAAGAATGCAATTTTTTTATGATACACGTTTCAAACCAGAACTTGCATCTGGATAATTTGGTCTAATTTTCAAAGCTTGTTCGTAAGCTTGTTTTGCACCGACTTTATTTCCACCATCTTCTCTTGAACGACCTAATCTATACCACCACAAAGAAACACTAGGCTCTTTTTTTAATGCCATACAATAAGCAATATCAGCGTGTTCATATTTTTGTGTAAGTCTATAAATTTCACCAACAAAGAAATAAGCTGTTGCACATCTTTCTCCATTAGGAAGCCCATTTACATATTGTTCAAACATTTTTAATGACTCAGTGTAATTGTCAATATAAAAATATGCTTCTCCAAGAGTTTCTATAATACGATATTCCTTTGGACTGATTTTTAAAGCATCTTGGCTAATCTTAATTGCTTCTTGATAATTTTCAAGTCTAAGTAAAGACCATCCTAAAACAACATAAGATTCAATATTTCTTGAATTCTGTTGTAATTCTTGTTTACAAATATCCACTGATTGTTGAAAAGCTGCTCTCGCCTGAGCAGTTTGTCCTGCAGCATCAAAATTTCTACCATCGCGATATAATTGCAAAGCATCTGGTTTTTGAGCAAAAACAAGACAAGATAAAGAAAGACAAATAATCAATAAAATAGATAATTTTTTCATACATATTCATTATAACATTTTTTTTTTACTAGAGCAAGATTATGCTAATTTCTAAAACAAAAATATGTTGTACCTTTAAATAAAATAGTCTATACTGTTAAACATGGCACAACGAAAAACAAAAAAGAAAAAATCTTCAAATACTGGTATTATTTTTTGGCTAATTTTTGCTATTATAATTGTGATTTGTTTTTTTGTAGCAAAAGGAAAAATTGCAAACGTTTTAAAAGAAACAAATTTTTTTAATGAAGTAGTGGGAACAGAACCAACTGTTATTACTGAGTTAGTAAATACACATGCAGATGAACAAACAACTGATTCAAAAAATGATCCAATAATTCAACTTCAGTTACCAGAAGAAGTTGAGCAGGATGAAGCAGACCTAATTGAACGAAGTGAAGCAATCAAACAAGCTGAAGAAAAAATTGAAAAATCAAAAAATCAAGAAAAAAGCGAAAAGCCAGTTCAAACAACTTCAGTAAAACCTATAGAAACTCCTGTTCAAAAAATGAAGTTAAGTTTATGTTATGTAATGATAGATTCTGACGGAGCTGTTATTCGTAAAGAAGTAATAAAGGAAGTTACAAAAAATTCCTCTCCGTTAACAACTGCAATTAACACACTTTTATCTGGTCCAACTTCAGAAGAAGCAGATAAAGGATATAAATCGCTAATTCCAGAAGGAACAAAACTTTTAGGAGCAAGAGTTGCAAACAAAACAGCAACATTAAATTTCAGTGAATCATTCTCTTTCAATAAATATGGAGTTCAAGGATATTTAGGACAACTTATGCAAATTGTTTATACAGCAACAAGTTTTTCTACTATTGATAATGTTCAGTTCTTAATTGAAGGACAAAAATTAGAATATCTTGGTGGAGAGGGTGTTTGGATAGGCTCTCCACTATCAAGAATTTCTTTCAAATAAAATTAATAAATTGATTTTAACATATTTTCTATGTAATCTTGGTTATCTTTAAACCAAGATTCATAGGCTGAAAAGTGAATCATCCTATAAATCCCATTATTTTCCACAAGAATTTTGTAATTTACAGAATATTTTTCTTTTGCTTCAGAATCGTAAACTATCATCTTTGAAATTTGAATTGTGTTTCCTTTTTCATCTTTTAATAAACTTACAGAAGATTTTGGTAAATATGTATAAGTTTTATTAGATGACAAACGATTATTTCTAGCAAAGTAATCAAAAACTTGTTTAGAATCTTCATTTGTAGATGTATCTCTTACGATATCTAATGGAAATTCCCAAAAAAGAGCATAATCTCCCAAAGTTTTAAATTCACCTGGCATAGAATCTTCTATTTTCCAAAGAGAATTATATTTTTGAATTTTTGCATCTAATGCTTTTTTTTCTTTTTTACTAAGTTTTTTCTTTTTTACTTCTTCTTTTTCTTGTGGAAGATTTTCAAATCCAGCAAAAAATTCAAAACTAGTGTCAGCAGAGTCAACTAAAGTTCCCATAGTAACAGCTTGCAACAACATTTTTCCAGAAAAATCGCTTATTGATTCTAAATTGAAAACAGGAATTGTCCCGTCAAAAACAAGTTGAACTTGTCCACCAAATTGCTGAAAATCTTGAGTAGATACAATTTGCTTTGTTACTGAACTAAAATTATTTTTTAGTAAATCAAACTCTGATTGAATTTTTTTTCTTCTGGTAGAAAATTCATAAATCATATCATGGATATAATTTACAATTTCTACATCCTCTGGAGTAATTTGACTAATTATTCTTTCTCCTGTTAATTCGACAAAATCTTTTGAAGTATCTAAAGAAAAAAGAATTTGTATATCGGATTTTCCTTTTGAAAAATATCTAACTCCGATTGTACCTTCATCATAATATAAAAAACCTAGGTAAGTTTCTTGTGCAAAAGTGAAATCTCTATAAAAAACATATTCCCCTGATTCTGTGGGAAGATTTTCTTTGTATCCTGGTAAAGAAAAGACAGAAACACAAAGGATAAAAATCAATAAAATTGATAAAAATATTTTTTTGAGAGTAAATTTTTGATTCATAAAAAATCCTTAAAAGTTTTACTATGCGTTTAATTTTGCAAGTTCTTCTTGAACAATTTGAACAACTTTGCTAGAAGCCTCTTCTAATGGAACAAGATTAGCTTCTGTTTGGTTACGCATTTTTACTTCAACATTAGGAAGATTTTTTTCGCCCACTACAATTCTTACAGGAATTCCAATTAAATCCATGTCTTTGAATTTAACTCCAGGACGTTCGTTTCTATCATCAAGTAAAACTTCGATTCCAGCTTTTGTAAGTTCATCGTAGAGTTTGTCGCTGGACTCTTTCATTACGCCATCATATTTTACAGGCACAATTGCAACTTGATAAGGAGCAGTTGTCATTGTCCAAACAATTCCGTTTTCATCGTGATGTTCTTCGATAATTGAGGCTAAAGTTCTATCTACACCAATTCCGTAACATCCCATAATTGGAGTTTGTTGTTTTCCGTTTTCATCAAGATATGTTACATTCATTGATTTTGTATATTTATCACCAAGTTTGAAGATATGTCCAAGCTCGTTACCTTTTTTTGTGTAAAATTCTGCACCACAATCTGGACATTTATCCCCAGGTTTTACAGTACGAACATCTGCACTCATAAACGGAGTAAAATCTCTACCTGGTTCTACATGAATAAAGTGAACATCTTTTTTAAGTCCGCCAGTTACAGCATCATGCATTGTAGAAATTGATTCATCTGCAATTACAGGAGCTTTTGTAAGTTTTACAGGACCTGCAAATCCAACTGGAGCATCAGTAATTCTTGTTACATCTTCATCGCAAGCAAGTTCTACATCACTAGCTTTTAGAATTGCACAAAGTTTTGCTTCGTTTACATCTAAATCACCACGAATACAAACTGCAACAAATTTATCTTCGCCTTTTTGCCCCGGAAGTTCAATTCCACAATTTGAAACTTTGTAAATTAAAGTTTTTATGAAGGCTTGAGGTGTTGTTTTTAAGAAAGATGCTAAATCATCAATTGTTTTTACATTTGGAGTATCAATTTCTTCGTAAGGTAAATCAGTTGCTTTTTGAGGATTTCCATCTTTATCCAATGCCACATCTGATTTACAAGTTGCTTTTTCAACATTAGCAGCATAATCACATTTTGGACAAAGGATAAGTGTATCATCTCCTACTTCACTTTCTACCATGAATTCTTCTGAACCAGAACCTCCCATAGCACCTGTATCTGCTTTTACTGAAATTGTAGAAAGACCCATTCGTTTAAAAATTCTACGATAAGCCGCAGCACATTTTTCGTAAGATTCATCAAGTGATTTTTGGTCGATGTCAAAAGAATATGCATCCATCATGATAAATTCGCGACCACGCATTACACCGTAGCGAGGACGAATTTCATCACGATATTTTGTATTTATTTGATAAAGAATTACAGGATACTGTTTGTAACTTGTTAATGTATCTCTAACAAGAGCTGTAAATGCTTCTTCGGCAGTAGGACTTATAACAATATCTTGTCCTCCACGGTTTTTTGCTCTAAGCATTTCTACACCCATTGTGTTCCAACGACCACTTTCTTTCCAAAGTTCACCGGGAACTACAACAGTAGGCTTCATTTCAAGAAGACCTGCTTTATCAAGTTCTTCCCTAATGATATTTTCAACCTTGCGTAAAGAGCGCAATCCTAAAGGCATATAAGAATAAAGACCGTTTCCAAGTTTTCTAGTTAAACCAGCTCTCAACATCAACTGGTGACTTGCAATTACAGCATCTGCAGGAATTTCTCGCAGAGTAGATAACATTAATTGTGAAGTTTTCATGCTATAGATTTTATCAAAAAAAATGGATTTATTCTATAGGGAGATCTTTCCCATAATAAAATTCATTGTCATGAACTTCTAAAATAGATTCTAAAGGTCTGTCTGAATATTTTATAATTTTTTTCCTATACTTGTAACGTTTAGAGATATCTTCAATTTCTTCACGACGATTTTTTGATAATTCTAAAAATTCTTGCTCTTGCTCTAAACCTAAAAATCTTCGATTAAGCAAACTTGCAGCAATTCCTGTTGTAGAACTTCCTGCAAAAGGGTCTAAAATCCAAGCATTTTCTTTTGTTGAAGCAAGAATTATTCGAGCAAGTAATGGAAGAGGTTTTTGTGTTGGATGTTTTCCACAAGATTTTTCCCACTTTGAAATTGCAGGTAAACTCCACAAATCTCTCATTTGAGTTCCACCGTTAATTTCTTTCATCAATTCATAATTATAATAATGAGTTACTTTTTTATTCTTTCTTGCCCATAAAATAAATTCTGTTGAATGAGTAAAATATTTACAAGAAAGATTTGGCGGTGGATTTGTTTTTACCCAAGTAATACAATTCAGGATTTTAAAATCTAATTCGTTTAACATTTGAGCCACAGAAAAAATATTGTGATAAGTTCCACTTATCCAAATAGTTCCATTTTCAGTTAATTTCTCTCTACACAATGAAAGCCACTTTCGATTAAATTCATTATCTTTTTCAAAACCTTGAGATTTATCCCATTCTCCTTTATTTACAGATACTTGCTTCCCACTTTGAACAGAAAATCCTCCATTTGATAAAAAATATGGAGGGTCAGCAAAAATCATATCAAATTGAAAGTTGATATTTGGAAGGAGTTCTAAGCAGTTTCCTTTAGCAAGAGTAAAATCTAAGTTTTTTGAACGATAATAGGCTTGAATTGAAATTTTATTTCACCTCTTTGGTTCTATAATAGCTAAACCTTCTCCCATTAAATGGTTCATTAACATTGATCTTCCAGAAGTATTCCAATATGTAATATCTTGTTCTATAAATAACCAACGTATTGCTAATAAGAGTATAGCTAAGGGATGTTCTTTCCCATCTGCATCGCTAAATAAAATTCCATTTGCAATTTCTATATTGAAATCATTAAGATCAAAAATATCTCCTATCAATTTCTTTATAGGTTCATAAGATTTATCACCAATATTAGTTTTAGTTTTACTTAAAATTTGTACTATATCGTTATGACTGGGATTTTGATGTCTTCTTTTTCCTTTTGTCTTATAATAGATTGACGGAGTATAAACAACAAAATCAAATCCTTTATTTAATGGTGCAGGTCTTTTTAATACAACGTGATAATTATTAAAACTTTCCACTGTATATTCATATTTTGAAGATAAATCACCATTTCCTGTTCCAAATTTTTCATCAAGAAATTCATTTACAACTTTTCGTCTAGCTTCTTCCCTTGAATTGGCAACTAAGGTAAAAAGTTTTTTTTCCAACGACATAAAGAAGTCTCCTTATTATTATCTAAACACCTCGTTCATAATTCCATTTTCCATATCATGAATACTGTAAATATCTTCAAGAATATCAAATGTTTCTTCTAAGTTTCTTGCTGCCGACTTCCATCCAGCACCATCTGTGAACCAAATAAATTTTGCACCTTTTACAGTTTTCATTTCTGTTGCTATTGTTTTATAACTTCGTGCTGTTTCATTTAATTTAGAACCACCACTTCCATAGAAATTTGTTTCAATAAGATAAATATTGTTATCTGTTTTTATAACAAAATCCCAACGTTTCTCCATTTTTCCTTTGTTTGACACAGCTGACAAATCTATATTCCACTTTGCTGAAACTTCCGAAATATACATTTCTTTAAAATAATTTATATTTTTTTTGAATCCTGCTTTTTGAATATAATTTTCAACAAGATCTTCCATTTGGTGTCCACCTCTATTTTTTCGACCATTGGAATCTAATCCTGTTTCAACTCCAGTTACATAATCAAATAAGTTATTTATAATGTGGTTTGATAATAAATCAAAAAGTCCAGTTTCTCGTAAAAATGTTTTATATTCATCAATTGTATTTTTTGGGGAATTAAAATTATATAAATCTACATTTCCTTGTTTACCAGCATAAATTTCTTTTTCACGAACTGCTAATAAAATGGGAATACATTTAATAATCTCTGGATATTTTGATACTAGATTTTCAAAATCCAATTCTATATTTTTAGAACCGATTAATGAGTTTAATATATTCAATTCTATTTTCATAGAATTGACATTTTCATAAACCTTATTAAAATCAGTATAATAACTAAAATCAGCAATACTTGGTCTAAAATTAGAAATCCATTTTGAAAAATCTCTCATTTATTTCCCCTTAAAAAATACTAGCAACATTAGAAATTAATATTTCATTTACTGCTCCTCGTTTTTCAGCTTTACTATTTATCATTCGAGAAGCAGAAACTCTTTCAATTTCAAAAGTTGAATATAGTTCATCAAAAAAATTATCATTTATATCAATATTTTTTGGATCAGAATTACTTGCTATAACACTAGATTTTTTTACCGTAATTCGTTCAATAAATTGTGCAAGTTCAATTTGTTCTTTATCTAAAAACTGATTTTCGGAATACGAAGTAAATGCAGAAGTTCCTGTTAATGGTCTATATGGTGGGTCAATATACAAAAAAGTATTATAATCAACAAAATATTCACATTCTTTATAATCACCAACTTTCATTTGAACATTTTGTAAAAGTTCTGAACATTCTCGTAAATTATTTTCATCACAAATTAAAGGATTTTTAGCATTATTAAATGGCACATTAAAAAAACCTTTTGAATTTACCCTATATAAACCATTGAAACAAGTTTTATTTAAGAAAATAAACAAAGCAGCTTTTTCTACATTTTCTTCTTCGTTTCCATTAACTTTTAGATCATTATATCTATTTCGCTTTTCATAGAACAAACTTTTTCTTTCTTCTTGTGTGTTATTTCTGTAAATATTTTGTAATTCTCTAAGTTGATATATTAAAATTTCACATTGATTTTTTACTTGAAAATATGTATTTATCAATTCTTTGTTTATATCATTAATGAGAACTTCTTGAGGATGAAAAGTTTGTAAAATATCAAACAAAACAGCTCCGCCACCAACAAATGGCTCACAATATTTGTTGACTTGTTGAGGATATTTTTTTCTGATTTCTGATAAAAGTTGGCTTTTTCCACCAGCCCATTTTACAAACGGTTTTGCCATATAACTAGAATACTATGTTTACAAAAAATTATCTACAATTTTTTATCAATATCAAATTCTATAGGGAGAAAAAAAGACTGACTACGAATTGCAGACAGTCTTTCATTTAATCAATATTTTGATTATTTTTTCAACAACGCAGCAAATGGATTGTAACTCATTCCATCATCGCTACCTTGATATTCACGACGAGGTTTTTGTTCAACTGGTTTTGGTCTATCAGAAGAACTTACAGCAGGTTTTACACGAACAACTCGTTTTACCCCAGAAGATTCTCCTTTGTTTGCAGAACTTGTAACGCCAGAACTTCCAATACGGCTTGTAGCATCACTTTTTAAAGAAAGACTAATTCTTCTTCTGTCCACATCAAGACCGATAATTGTACATTCTTTAATATCTCCAACTTTAATAACTTCCATTGGATCAGAAACATAAGAATCACTAAGTTCTGAAATATGAAGAAGAGCAGTTTCTTTAATTCCTAAATCTACGAAAGCACCAAAGTCAACTACATTCTTGATTTTTCCTGTAACTTTCATGCCTTCTTTTAAGTCTTCAAAAGTTACAACACCTTTTTGCATAATTGGTTTTGGGAATCCTTCGCGAGGGTCACGATTTGGTTTTTTCAATTCATCGATAATATCAGAAATTGTTGTTTCACCAAGATTATATTTTTCTTTAAGTTCTTTTTTCAAAGATGATGTAACATCTGTGTTTGATTGAACCAAAGGAAGAACTTGACTTGCTGCTTCATAGTTTTCTGGATGAACCCAAGTATTATCAAGTGGATTATCACTTTCTGGAATTTTTAAGAATCCTGCACATTGCTCAAAAGCTTTTGGTCCAAGACCTGCAATTTTCTTTAAATCTTCACGACTTGTGATTTTTCCGTTTGCATCACGATATGCAACGATTTTTTTTGCCAAAGTTCCATTGATTCCAGAAACATATTTTAACAAGTGATATGAAGCTGTGTTCAAATTTACACCAACTTGGTTTACAACAGAACCAACAACTTCGTCCAAAGTTTCAGAAAGTTTTTTCTGATTTACATCATGTTGATAAAGTCCAACACCAATTGCTTTTGGGTCGATTTTTACAAGTTCAGCCAAAGGATCTTGCAAACGGCGTCCCATAGAAATTGCACCACGAATTGTTAGATCTAAGTCTGGAAATTCTTCGCGAGCAGTATCGCTGGCAGAATAAACTGAAGCACCTGATTCATCTACAACTGTATACATTACATCAGGGAAGTTTTCGCCAATTACTTTGGCTACGATTTCTTGTACTTCACGAGTTCCAGTTCCATTTCCGATTGCAACAAGTTGAATATTGTAATCTTTAATTGCTTTTCTAACAGCTGCCATAGAAGCCTCTGGTTCTGCAACTTGTTTTATAAGGAAATAACCAAGATATTTTCCTGTTTCATCAAGGGCTGCACATTTTGTACCAGTTCTAATTCCAGGATCTACACCTAAAACTCTTGTTCCTTTGATTGGTTGTGTCATCAAAAGATTTTTTAAGTTTTCACTAAAAACACCAATTCCGTGACTGTCTGCTTCATCAGATAAATCACTTCGAATTTCACGGACAACAGCAGGTGAAAGAAGACGAACAAGTCCATCTTCAATAGCTTCAGCATGATATTTATTATTGATTGTGTATTTTTTCTTTAAAAGGTCTATTGCTCCATCCACATCAACATCGATAGAAACTTCAAGAGCATTTTCTCTTTCTCCACGATTTATTGCAAGAATACGATGGCTTTTGATTTGATTTAATGGTTCAGAATAATCCCAGTACATTTGGTAAACTGAAGTTTTTGCAACAGATTCATCCCCAATTCCTTTTGCTTTAATAAGCCCAGTTGAAACATAAAATTCATGTACATCAGAACGATTTTGTGAATCTTGAGAGGTTCTTTCAGCAAGAATATCCTTAGCACCATCTAAAGCAGCTTTTACATCTGGAACATTTAATTCTTCAACTTCAGCATCTGTTTTTATAAATTCTTCAGCTTTCTTTTCAATTTGAATATCATCAAGTTCAAGCATTGCATCAGCTAAAGGTTCTAATCCTCTTTCTGCAGCTAACATTCCTCGAGTTTTCTTTTTCTTCTTGAAAGGAGCCCACAAATCTTCTAATTCTGTGAGAGTTTTTGCATTCATGATTGCTTCATAAAGAGATTCATTTAATTTTCCTTGAGCAAAAACACCTTTCACTATTTCAAGACGACGAGTTTCTAAATTTGTATAACTTTTAAAAAGATGATCACAATCTCTAACTTGAATTTCATCAAGGCTACCATGAGCTTCTTTTCGGTAACGAGAAATAAAAGGGATTGTACATCCTTCATTAACCAACGAAATAACTGCACCAACTTGTTGAATACGAATATTCAATTCTTCGGCAATACGTTTCATAATAGACACTTCGTTTACTACGAGTGCATCAATTTGTTCTTGTGTAAATTCCATAGTATTGGAATATTACGAAAAATCTATAAAAATTTCAATTAGATTTAGTAACTTGTGTTATACTTTATTTGTTGTTGTTTCCGTATTAGGAGATGTGATATTCTCCTAAAGATAACTTCGAAGTTTTTATCTAAAATTTGCATTGCAAACTTTTCTAAATTAAACAGGAGGAATAGAAATGAAAAAGATATTTATTTTCGTTTGTATTTTATGTTTTTTTACATTTTCACTTGTAGCTCAGGATAATTTAAGTCAGAAAGTAGAAACAGAAGAAAAATTAAATGAAATACAATTTAAGATAGGGATGTTTCCATATATAGAAACACTTGTTTGTGGATTAGCTACAATTGGTTCAACTGGAAATGACATTATTTTACCTTCTCTTTCTGTTCAATATTTACATTATGTAACTCCAAGAATTGGGTTAGGTGCAGCATTTACAACAGGAATACCAGTAGCAATTATTGGAGAAGATAACCTTGCTTTGATTTATACAGCATTACAACTTAAAATTCGTGGAATTTATATGAACAAAGAAAAAATAAAGTTGTATGGTGAAGTTGGAATGGGAGGAGAACTTTTGCTTGCTTCAGATAAAGAAAAAGATTTTATGTCTCCTTTTTTTTCAGGAAGTATCGTTCCTTTGGGAATTTGGTTTGGGTCTGATAAATTTTTTGGAACAACAGAAATAACATTTGGTTCAGAAGGTTCTTTTTTAACACTTGGATGTGGATTTAGATTTTAATTTTTATAAATTATAGTAACTTAATAAATTAAACGGTACAAATTATGTTTAAAATTTTTATTTTTAAGCATATTTTAGTATCGTTTTTTTTATAAATAGGTGTTATATTATACAATAGATTATTGTCTAATTTTCACAATTGACGAGGTACAAAATGAGTAAAACTTTTTTTAAAAACATTGGAAAGGTTTGTTTTATAATTTTTGTTGCAATTCTTATTTCATGTTCAAATTTTACTATGCCAAAAAAAATTACAATACAAGCAGACCCTGAAATTCACGCCTCTTTTGGAAAAGTTGAGGCTTCACTTACAGATTATTTTTCTGTAGAAAAAATTCAAGAACTCGTGGGCGAAGAAGAAAGTTTTAAAGTCTATGAATATAGACTTGATGATAATGATGACACGTTACGCTTCCTTGCACAAATGGATTTTTCCATGGAAATTGATGGATTAAATGTTGAAGAGAATCTTCAAGAACTAGAAAACAAAGAACCTATCATTTTTGGATACGAAGAAGACAATATTACCCCTTCTGTATTATTTTCTGTTCCAGAAATAGACAAAACTATCAATATTGACCCAATCTCTCTAGAATTAACTGACGAAATTACTAGTTCATTAAAAGATTTATCTAGTATCCAATTTGAAGGCGTTCAACCAGGATTGATAAATGATTTAGAAAATCAAAATCTTCCTTTTTTGCTAGAACTTTGCGATGATGAATTTGACACAGTTACTTTTGGAGAAGGAACATTTTTAGATATCGGATTTAACCAAATTCCAGATGTGGGTGTTACAACTGCTCGTATAAATGGAATTGCAATTTTTGACGCAGCAAAATTTACAGGTGGAATTGCTATCAAAGATTTTACAGGAAATGTTGATTATACAAATTTAACATCTATTTCAATGAATGATGCAATTGTTTATCACTCAGCAAATTCTGACCTTGTTAATGGAACTAATTTAACTACTTCACTAAATTTATCTAATAAAACTCTTCCTAAAGATATTTGTTTAGTATTAAATGTTTCTTTTGAAGGTGGTGATGGTAATAGTTCTGTTACAATTACAACTCAAAATTCTAAATTTTCTGATATTACTTTAAAAAAAGTAACAGGTTTTAATACAACAGCCCCAGTAGAAGTAGATTTTCCTGCCATTGAACCAATTGAACTTGCAGATGGATTAGAAGATTTAAAAGGAGCTGTTATTGGTTCTGGTGAATCAGATGGTCAAATATCTTTTTCTATCGATAATTTACCTGGTGGAGTTACAACAACAACAAAACTTTCTTTAATTCAAACTGACTCAGAATACAATTCTGTAAATTATTCTGGTTTGAATATTACAGATAAAACAGTAACAGATAATGTAATTTCTCTAGCAGGACAAAAATTAAATACAAATAATATAAATCTTACAGGAAGTATAAAAATAGAAGCAATAGACGCAACCATAGATTTTACCCAAGAATTAAATGTTAGTGCAGGAGTAAAAATAAAGAAATTTGATTCAGTTTCTTTAAGCGACTCTGTAATTCCACAAGATATTCTTACACAAGAATTTTCCTACTCACTTGCAGATATTGCTGAATATGTAAATCAAATCAAATTTAATAAAATAGGACTTGCTCTAAAACTTTGTAATGGACTTCCTCTTGACGCCACAATGAAAATCAATTCAACATTTTTAGAAATAACTAACAAAGAAGAAGATTTTCCTGGCAATCAAACAGACTTACCTACAGAAGCTAGAGATATAGGAGCATCTGACATAACAAAAAATATTTCTGATACTACAGAATTTGACCTTGCAATAAGTATAGAAATGCCGTCTTCAAATGGAGTTATTACTCTTAATGATATTACAACAGGTACAGATTACAAATTTTACGGACAAGCTGATTTAATCATTGATTGGGAAAGCGTTAACTTTAAAATTCCAGATGATTATTCTGGCTTTGCAGGAAGTTTTCCAGAAGAAGGTTCAGATCCTTTAGATTTAAGTACCTTAACAAATATTTTAGGGAATGATATTACTCTTTCTGGAATTAAACCAAAGTTATATATTTCAAGCGATTTGTTAAGTAACGAAGGTCCATTAGCAGGAGCAGAAATTCAAGCGGTTATGACAGCCTCTTACACAAAAGATGAAGTTCCAATAACAAAATATTTAGTTGGCTCAGCAGATAATTCAACAAAAGTAGAAATTGTTGATAATCCAGAATTAAATGTTATGGAAAATTCTTTAGTAAAAGGAACTTTACCCAAAGCTAGTTTGGAACTTACAGGACTTGAAGAAGTATTAACTTCTGGAGCCCCTGATATTAAACTTGAATATGATTTTAAACTCGGTGGTACAACAGAAGAAGGGAATTTATCTGACGGAATTACAATAAAAAAAGAAAGTCTAGACGGATTATCACAAACTTCAGAAATTAATATTTCTCTACTTATAGATTTACCAATTATTTTTGCTGTAAAACCAAACGAAGCAGGATATGCAGCTTTTGATATTATTTCTCTAATGAATGAAACTTCTGAATCTGAAGAAGACTCTGGTGAAAATTCAGAAGAAAATGAAAACACTGAAGATAGTGAAAGTACCGAAGAAACTGATTTATTCAATAGAGCAGAGGGTGAAGACATCGAAGGAATTGATACCGTCCTAGAATTCATCGAAAAAGTAAGTATTGATTTACAGTACCAAAACAATACAGGAATGGCATTAACACTTGTTATTCAAGATTCAAATGCTAGAGGCGAAAAACTAAAAAAAGAAGTTCAACTTGGTAAAAATTCTGGAACAATGAATTTAACTTTTGATTATGAGGATGCTCAGTACATAAAAAATACAAATCCTTTTTATCCAGATGTGTTGGAATTAAGATTACCAGGTGATAAAACTAAAAAAACAGAATATAAGATACGACGAGATGCAAATATATCTGTGATTTTACAAGGTAGTGTAAAAACTGATATTGATTACTCAATTAATTTACCTACTGGTACTGAAAATTCAGAAAATGCAGAAGGAGAAAACTAATATGAAGAATTTAAAGAAAATTTTTGCCATATTTTTAGTTTTAATGTTTGCTTTTAGTAGCTTTTCTCAAGATAATTCTGGTGTTCCTGATGATGATAGAGGTCTTTTTTCAAATGATGAAAATACAAAAGAAAAAACAAAAGAAAAAAAGAGTTTCTGGGATCGATGGTTTGAAATTGGAATTGTTGCTGATGTAGGACTTTCTAATAACTATTTTAATATTTCAGATTTCTTTCAAGAAGAAATTATAATTAACTTAGATGAAATTAATAATAGTCTTGGAAACAATGGATTAGGTTTTAATACTCTTTTAGGAGCAGACCTTTTCTTAAACCTTAACACAAGTATTTTTAAGTTAAGTTTTTTTGCTGATGTAGAATCTTCAATAAACTTTAACTTAGAAAAAGGCCTTTTTGAATTTCTTGCAAACGGAAATCAGCTAGATCAAGACATTGTATTTGGAGCAGGAGTTGGTGTTAATGTATTTGAGGAAAACTCCATTAGTTTAGAAATTCCAATAAATCGATTGAAGATTAAAGCAGTTCCTTCATACTTTATACCAGTTTTATATATTCCATACACTCCAGCAACAATTACGACTCAAACAAAAAGCGATGGAACAATTGAAGCTCACGCAAAAGTAACAGCTGCAGCATATAGTGCCTTACCGTTAAACAACTTAGAAAATTTTTCGGCAGATTCTATAACTGATATTTTATCCACAGGTGGATTTGACATCTCAGTTTATGGAGAATACAAACTATTTAGCTTCTTAGATGTAGGTGCATTTTTAACTCACGTTCCAATTGTTCCTTCAAAACTTAATTGTACAAATAAATATACAGCAACAGCTAATTTTACAATGGATGGACTTTTAGATTCACTTACTAGCGAAGAAGAATCAGAATTAGTTAAATATGATTATTCTCTTTCTGAAAATGAAGCCACAGAAGACGATGGAATTAACTTAGTTAGACCTTTTAAAATTGGGTTTAATGCAAATTGGAGAGTTTTTGATAACAAATTATTGATAATATCCCCTATGATTCAATTTAAATTTGCAGACTTTACTCTAAAAAATTTAATGGGTTTTGGATTTGATTATAGTGTAACAGCAAAATCACATCTAGGACCTTTTATTCCATCATTTACAACATCTTGCATAGATTCAGTTTTTTCACAACAACTTGATATTGTGCTAAATCTGCGTCTCTTTGAAATTGATTTAATGATTTCTTCACAATCTAGAAACTTCTTAAAAAGTTTTGCAGGTTCTGGTTTAGGTGTTGGAGTTGGAGTTAAAGTAGGTATTTAGCATTATTGTAGTGAAATAAATTATCTACAAAAAGGGCTATTTTAGAAAAAATTCTAGAATAGCCCTTTTATTATTTTAAATATATTTTTTAATATCTTTTCTTTCTATCCATTTATTTTTAGAAGCAATTAAATAACTTCCTAACAAAGCAGTAACTGTATCAATAGCAGTTGAAACAGCACATATTACAGGAACAGCAGGTTTTAATAAAAGATATCCAGCATCAAAACCTCGTCCATAGAGGGAACAAATAACACTAATAGCAACAAATGTACCACCAACAGGCAAAGCTCCCAAAACAAAAGAAAGTCCAAAAGAAACTAAAGCAATCCAAAGAACATCCGTAAACGCAATTCCTAATCCTGAATAGGAACGTAAGATTACAACAAATGAAATTGCTGTAACACAAGCAGTTCCTCCCCGTCCAAACGAAGAAAAAATTGGCATTACAATTGAATTCAATCTTCTACGAATACCTAAACTATCTTTAGAATGCTTTATGTTAACTATTAAAGATAAATTTGAATCTGTAGAAAAGAAGGCCGTTAATATAGGAGCGATACTTGCGTACAAAATTCTGTAAGGATGTTGTTCTTTGAAAAGAAACCTCATTATCAATGGATATACAATTAAAACGATAAAAACTAAATTTGCAAATAACATGATAATAAAACCAGTGTAAACCCCAGTTTTAAGCAATGAAATAAAGTGAATTGTCCAAGTACAAGAAATTGCAATCATTCCAATAGCTAACATATCCACAAAAAAGCTCATAACCAAATAACAAACATGTGATAAAGAATCAAACAGGCTATATGCTGGTTTTGAAACAACTCTATCAGAAGCAAATCCTGCACCTGCAAATCCTGCAAAGATATAAAGAGGAACTAAAAAAGCACCATCTAATAATGATTCGAATGCAGAATGAGGCAATAATTTTAGTAAATGTTCTGTTATTCCTAAAACAATTGGAGAAGAAACTTTTTCGCCTGAAATTGGAATTCTTGGTAACTTTATTAATAAAGCACTTATAAGTCCAATAAGCATAAGCAAGAATGATGATAAAATTACAATTCCAACAGTTTGAAATGCAACCTTCAACAATTTTTTGTCTTCTCGCAAGTTACAAACAGAAATTGTCATACTGAAAAATAAAAGCGGAAGTAACATATATCTTCCAAATCTAATTGCAAAATCTGTTAAAAAAGCAATTACTCTTTGTAAGACCAAATTTTCTGTTGGCAAAATTAATGCTGCAATAATTCCTAAAATACAGCCTAAAAGATATTTTATCCAAATTTTCATAAGTAAAACAATACTGTAAAATCTGTTAGTTTTCAAGTAATTAAAGCATTGTGTATAAATTGATTTTATTTTATCATATAGTTATGTCTACACTGTTTTTATCATTATTTTTAATTATCTTTGTTTTATTTATTGTTACACTTAGAGTTTTTTTACCAGATTTTTATATGAGACAACAAAAGTATGACTCTTTGGCAATTTTACCAATAATAACTTTGATAATTTCATTTTTGGTTTTAAATGCTTATGGATTAACTTGCAGCATCCTAATTGCAATTTTTTTATCATTATTTGTTTTCCTTGTAAATTTACGCCGATTTTATAACTTATGTATTGGATTAAACCGAGACGATTTTAATCCTGTTTTCAAAACCGTAAGTATTTTACAAAGTTTTTTACTTTTTGCATTTTTAATTTTAATTTTAGTTTTTATGCCTACTACTTTAAAAACACAAAAACTAACAACAAAACTTTTTTATGGCTCACACAAGGCAGGATTTTTTGAAAAAACAAATCTTTTAGAAAAAACTACTGCAAAACTTGATGTTTATTTTGCACCAAAAGATTTAAATGAAAGCGAAACTAATCAAATAAAAGAACCTAAAAATGTAATTTATATTTCTGATATTTTTGTAACAACTCAAGACGCTAAAGGAACTTTATCCTACCTTGCAGACAAAGGTTATAATGTTTATGCTTTTTCATTTTTTGATAAAATAAATTATTTTAATAATTTTATGGATTCAAAAACCTATTCTCCTTTCTTTTTAAGATACGAACATAAAAACAAAACCGAAAATCTACAAGAAAGTAAAGAAATGTTTGTGCAACAAAAAATTACTGAATACACTTCCGTTTTAACTCTTATGGAATCAATGAATAACTTGCCTGTTTATATTCTTGCAGAAGGAAACTGTATTCCAGCAGCAGAAATTATACAAGAAAAATTTCCAGAAGCTATATTAGGAATTTATAAAATCAATGTTGATGATAAAATTGAAGGCTACATTGACGGATTTGCTAACTTACAACAAACAAAACCATTAGAATCTGCAATTTTGAAATTACCAAAAAATAGAACTTGGGATAACGCAAAAAGAATTGCATTTTTTGCCGACAAAAAATTTACAACTTACGAAACTTATCGAAATTTACAACTTACAAAGGAAGAAGAATAATTTATGACATTACGAGAACTAAATCAATATTTTAATGAAATTTTAAGACCACAAGATTTTTCTGATGACCCTTCCATGAATGGTATTCAAGTACAAAACTCTGACATGGATAAACCTATCAAAAAAGTGGCCTTTGCAGTAGATGCTTGTTTAGAAACAATTTTACGAGCAAAAGAAGCAAAAGCCGATGTTCTTGTTGTACATCATGGAATTTTTTGGGGTGCATCTTACACTCTAGTTGGAAGTGCCTACGAAAAAATCAAATCTTTGATGGATGCTGATATGGCTTTGTATGCTGCTCATCTTCCTCTTGATGCAAATAAAGAAGTTGGAAACAACTACGGTCTTGCAAAAAGATTAGGGTTACAAAATTTAGAAGGTTTTGGCTTTTGGCGAGGAATGGAAATTGGTGTAAAAGGAAAATTTGAATCTCCTCTTTCTATCGACCAAATAATTTCAAAACTTTTTGTGGATAACCAAAAACCTTTTGTAGTTTTGCCTTTCGGAAAAAAAGAAATTTCTACAGTAGGTATTATTTCTGGTGGCGCAAATCATGATGTTTCCCAAGCAATCGATGAAGGCTTAGATTTATACATCACAGGTGAAATCGGACACGACAACTATCATCAATGTTTAGAAAACAAAATAAATTACATCGCAGGCGGCCACTATCAAACAGAAACCGTAGGCGTAAACCTTCTACGAAAAAAACTAGAACAAGAAAAAAACATCGAAACAGTATTTATCGATGTTCCAACAGGGTTGTAGGAAGGAAAGATTATTTTAGAGGTTCTCTCCATTTAGAAAATCTAAAGCGTAAAGTTGTTTTATTCCCTTGTGATATATCACAGGGGAATTATCCATAGTAAGCAATACTTTTGGAAAACTATCCTTTACTGATACCAAAGATCTCAATTCCCGTTGCAGTGTAGATTCTTCACGAACCGTAAGAGCAACTTGAATATAATTTGTAACACCATCTTTTATTGCTACAAAATCAATTTCCATATCATCAATTTTTCCAATATAAATTTCGTATCCTCGGCGTTTTAATTCTAAGAAAACTAAATTTTCCAGAATATGTCCCTCATCGCCTGTTTTCGTACCAAGCATAAAAAATCGCAATCCCATATCAACAGCGTAATATTTTTCTAAAGTTTTTAAAATTTCTTTTCCTTTCACATCGTAACGATTGATTTTATAAAAAAGATATGTTTCGCACAAAGCACTAAGACAATTATCTACCATCGCAGGAGAAGTCTTTTTTCCTGATGAAACAAAAGTATCACAAATTTTTTTTGGTGATAACAAATTTGCCGTATTCTGCAAAGCAAACTTTACAATTTTTTCCAAAAGCAAAGTATCTGAAATTTTTTTTCGTTGCTGAATATCCTTTAATACAATTGTAGAATACAATCCTTGTATGTAATCTTTTATTGTTTCTTTTTCTTCATAAATATGATAAAGATAGGGAAATCCGCCAAAAGTAATATATTTTGTATACAATGTTGCTAAATCTAAATTATGATTAGGAAACTTTGCTTTATATCCCATCTGAAATTCTACAAATGAAAAAGGTAATATATTTATTTCTACATATCGACCACTTAATAAAGTTGCAATTTCACCAGAAAGCATATTTGCATTTGAACCAGTTAAATATATATCAACATTTGGCATAATGAAAAGAGAATCTATAACTTTTTCAAAATTTGGCACAAGTTGAATTTCATCAAGAAAAACATAATTCATTTTATCTTTTAATAACCGATTTTTGAGAACCTTATACAAAAGATGATAATCCTGAAGTTCTTCATTCTCTAACATTTCAAAATTGAAAAAAGTTATTTGCTCAACAGGAACAGAATTTGAAATTTCTTTACAAAATTCTTTTAAAATCACAGACTTTCCAGAACGCCTACTTCCTGTAATAACTTTAATTACATGTTTATCTTTCCAAGATAAAAGTTTATCAAGATAATTTTGCCTAGTAAGAGAGGTTTCTTCAAAATATGGAGTTTCTCGTAAATCAATCATGATTAAAGAATAATTTATACATGTAAAATTGTCAAGTTTTTAATTTACATATTAAAAATTTATTAAAAATAGACAAATTTTAACTTAGAAATTAAAAAGAAATAAGTATTTATCGATGTTCCAACAGGGTTGTAGGAAGGGATTTTGTAACGGCAAGATAAAGTTAATTATCGGCAATTTATAAAGCGAAATATTGTGTGATTTCGTGTTGATAAATTGCCGATAGTGAATTATAATTTGCCTATGAGTTATAAATACAAAACAGTACACGAAATTGCTCAAAAATGGCAAATTGCAGAACGAACAGTTCGTCATTATTGCTCGGAAGGAAGAATTCCTGGTGCAATTTTAGAAGGAAAAACATGGCTCATTCCTTCTAATTCTGAAAAACCAGAAAGACAGCCAAGACACACAAAATTTTCTCAAAAAGATAATATTCTTTCAATTTTGAAGCGAGAAAAAGAAGTTCAACTAAAGGGCGGAATCTATCACTATGTACAAATTGCATTAACTTATAATTCAAATCATATTGAAGGCTCTAAACTTACAGAAGAACAAACTCGACATATTTTTGAAACAAAAACCTTTGGAATAACAGAAAATCCGATACAAATTGATGACATTATAGAAACAATAAATCACTTTAGATGTGTGGATTTAGTGATAGAAAGTGCAAAATCAAAACTTACAGAAAGTTTTATAAAACAACTTCATTTGATATTAAAAACAGGAACTACCGATAGTCAAAAATCTTGGTTCAAAGTTGGCGGATACAAATTACTAGAAAACGAAGTTGCAAATACACAAACAGCAAAGCCTAAAGAAGTTGCAACAAAAATGAAGGAACTCTTACAAAAATACAATTCAAAAGCAACAATCACTTTTGAAGATATTTTAGATTTTCATGTTGAATTTGAAAAAATCCACCCATTTCAAGATGGGAACGGTCGTGTTGGTCGTCTCATAATGTTCAAAGAATGCTTAAAACATAATATCGTACCTTTTATCATAACCGACCAACTAAAACTTTTTTACTATCGTGGCATTTCAGAATGGCACAATATACAAGGTTATTTAACAGACACATGTCTTTCTGCACAAGATGAATTTAAGTTAGTTTTGAAGAGGTTTGGGATTTCTTTTAGCAAAGAGATTTTGAACTAGATTCGGAGAATTATTTACTAGATAAAGTCGCCACATTGTGATACAAATTTTTGATTATTTAAAATAAAACTGCAAAAATATTTTTAATTACATTGAATCAAATTGATTATAAAAAAAATAAACCCCGAAAAACATTAAACTATTAATTTAATATTTCGAGGTTTATTAACAGATCATCTATGTGATGAAAAACTATAAAAGTAATCCATCACATAAAAAGAACCTTAATTTGTATCACGGGTATAAGTTGAATAAGCAGTAAAGGTTCCATATTTTACTTTTAAATCGGTAATTGTGAGAACATTACCAGAATTCCATGTACCAGTAATTTTCAACTCAGTAATATTATCACAATCAACAAATACTGTATCTGCAATGGATAAAACTGTATCAGGAATTGTAACACTTACAATGGAGTCACAATTATAGAATGTTCTATGTTTAAGTTCTGTTAATCCACTACCAATAGTCAATGTTCTAAGCATAGTACAACCTGCAAAAGCATCACCTCCAAGAACTGTTACAGAATCAGGAATATTTACAATTGTCAATGAAGAATCATAACAAAATGCACTACCTCCTATAACTTGTAAAGTACTTGGAAGGGTTATATATGCAAGATTATCACAATCAGAAAAAGCATTGGCACCAATAAATTCCAATCCTGGTCCTAAAAATTCAACACTCGTCAATTTATCACAATCATAAAAAGCACTATGCCCAATACTTACAACACTACTTGGTATAATAACACGAGTAATTTTATTATTATCATTGAAAACATTTTCTGCAATATCAGTTACACCATTTGGAATTCTTATTACACCTTCAGCATTATCCCAACTCATAAGTGTTGTTCCAACAATGTTAGCACCTGCTTCTGTTCCTATGGTAGGATCTGAACTTCCACTACCCCCGCTAGCAGGTCCTTTTGTAAGAACTGTCCATTTTTCTCCATCGTATATGTATGCACAGTTTTCTGTTGTATTCCAGTATGCATCCAAGTATTTAGGCTCATGGATAAAGTTAGTATTAGCGTAACTTCCTAGCCAATTAATAGAGATTCCGTCGTTACCTGCTGCTCCGTCAGCTCCTGCTTGTGCAAGTAAAATCCACTCTGTACCATTATAAATATAAGAACAACCATCTGTTGCATTGAAGAAAGCATCCATAGCATCTGGATTAGGTACTTCATTGAAATTTACAAAAGAACCAAGCCATCTTATAGAACCATCACCAGAACTTGTTGCACCATCAGTACCTTTGCGTGCAAGTAATTCCCAACTAGAACCAGTATAAATGTATGAGCAACCATCTGTCGTATTGTAATATGCATTTAAGGCTTTAGGATTTGAGATTTTACTTGAATCAGTGTAACTTCCAAGCCATTTAATTGATACACCTGTGTCACCTGTATCACCTTTTTGTGCTAGTAATTCCCACCTAGACCCATTATAAATATAAGAACAACCATCAATTGTATTGTAATATGCATCTAACTTCTGTGGATAAGATATTTGATTAGAACTAGCATAACTGCCTCGCCAATTGATTGAAAGTCCTGATTCTCCTTTACTTGCAAGAAGTTGCCACCTTGGTGTGTAAACTCCTTCTGAAATATAAATATAAGAACAACCATCTGTAGAATTACGATATGCATCTAAATGTTGTGGATTGTTAATTTCATTAGCAGAAGAAAAACTACCCAGCCAATTAATACTTTTCCCATCTTGACCATCATTTCCGTCCGCTCCATCAATACCATCTTCTCCATCTTCTCCATCTTCTCCTGCTTGAGCAAGTAAGTCCCAATAACAACCATTCCAAATATATGAACATCCATCCGTTGTATTATAATATGCATCTAAATACTGAGGATTAGAAATATTATCAGAAGATGAATAACTTCCTCGCCAATTAATGCTTCGGGCATCTTCTCCATCTTTTCCATTTGTACCATCGGCTCCTGCTTTAGCAAGCAATACCCAGTCCCCGTCGATACAAATATATGCACAACCATCACTTGTATTGTAATATGCATCTAAATGACCTGTTGGCCAATTGTCTGATTGAGCAGCACTTGTAGAATAATAACTTCCTA
Organism: Spirochaetaceae bacterium; assembly: GCA_017936665.1. Classification (GTDB taxonomy): domain Bacteria; phylum Spirochaetota; class Spirochaetia; order Treponematales; family Treponemataceae; genus RGIG9060. Next base: position 35,984 of record JAGBFB010000006.1, read on the forward strand.
ACCAATTAATACTTTTACCAGGTAATGTTAAAATTTCCCATCCACTATTTGTATATATGTATGAGCATCCATCACTTGTATTATAATAGACATCTAAATATTCAGGATAATAAATCCAATCAGAAGAACCATACGATCCTATCCAGTTGATACTTCTTCCATCTTCACCATCACGACCTGCTTGAGCAAGTAAGTCCCAAAAATAACCATTCCAAATATATGAACATCCATCGTTATAATTAAAATATGCATTATTTAACTCTGGATTTTCAGGAGTTTCCCAAAAACTGCCTAACCACTTAAATGAATCAGATTCCAATTCTGCAGAATTCAAATATGAAGTTCCTAAACGTCCCGAATAATAAATAGCAATATCAATTTCTTCAGAATCATAAAGTTGTAATACTTTTTCGCCTTTTTGTATATAAAGTTCGTATCCTGTACTTATAGGAATATTTGAAATTTCAAAATATCCATCCTCATCAACTTTTGCTATAAATGAAGTTCCTGGAATAAAAACATCCAAACCTAAAACGCCATCAATTGAATAATCAATATAAACTTGTCCAGATAAACTACCTGTTGCTGTTAATCCTAAAACATCTGGGGTTACTGTTTCTGATGCTCTAACAACAACATTTGTTGCAACTGCTTTTTGAGTTGATGAATTTGATGAAGCATAAATTGTATAAACGCCTTCTGGTACATTTTCAAAAATGTATTCGCCTTTGGAATTTGTGATTCCTACGGATTCTAAACTTCTTGATTTTCTAAGAATTGTTCTTGTTATACAATTATTTGAAGCCATTAAACCATTTGAAGAAAACAAAGAAACTTGAATACCTGAATAATCTGATACAGTTGCATTATCATAAATTACTGTACCTTGTATAGTTCCTGTTTTTTCTGGTTCAATAACAGAAACAGGATCCTTACACCCAACTATAACAAAAAAACAATTTGCTAGAATTAGAATTAAAACAAAACTCTCAAAATTTTTTTTCATAAAATTTCTCCTTCATTAAAGCACATCTCTTAATTCGAGATTTTTTCTAATTTTCTCGATGTAATCGATTATAAATCCTTAAATTCTCGATGTCAAGAAATTTTAAGTTAATTTTCTCGATTAAACTGAGAGCATGGAAAATTACCTTGATGAATTTAGAATGAATGTAAAATATTACAGAGAAAAAATGGATATTTCTCAAACACAACTTTCAATTATTTGTGATTGTGGAACAGGAACTATCGGTGGAATAGAATCAGGAAAAGCAAAACCTTCTTTTGATATGATGATAAAAATTGCCCAAGCCCTCAAGGTAACTCCCGCTGATTTATTTATCAGAGATATTTCAAAATCAAAAACTGAACTTAAACAAGAACTAAAACAACAATTTGAATCAATTTTAAGTAGACTGTAAAATCATAGAAAATTATTTATTGACTTTTAATCTCTTGTCGAATATAATCGACAATATACAGTATTTTTATCGATTATATTCGACAAAGGAAATTTTATATGAATCATAGAATATTAAAATCTATCATTTTTGATCAACATGAAATTATAAAAAATTTTAATATAAATAAACGAGAATATAATTTTGACTTAAATGCTAATTATGTTTTGGTTGGATTGCGTAGAGCAGGAAAATCTACTCTTTTATATAAAATTGTACAAGATTTAATAGAACAAGATATTGAATGGAATCAAATTATTTATATTAATTTTGAAGATGAAAGATTAACTGATTTCACTATTCAAGATTTTAATGATATTTTATTAGTCCAAAGTGAACTTAGTAATAAAAAAGGATATTTTTTCTTTGACGAAATTCAAAATATTGATGGATGGGAAAAATTTGCTCGACGATTAGCAGATTCAAAAGAACATATTTTTATCACAGGAAGCAATGCAAAAATGCTTTCTAGTGAAATTGAAAAAACTCTTGGAGGAAGATTTCTTTCTAAATATATTTCCCCATATAATTTTAGAGAATTTTTAACTGCAAAACAGCAAGATTTTTCTGAATCTTCAATTTTAAGTACTAAATCATCAGGAAAAATCATTAGAAATTTTACCGAATATTTTTACTTTGGAGGATTTCCAGAAACTGTTAATTTTATGGAAAAAAGAGAATATGTTTCTAGTATATATCAAAAAATTTTGCTAGGTGATATTGCTACTCGTAATAATATTAGAAATCTTACAGGATTAAAAATTTTAATTAAAAAAATTGCAGAAACTACAAAAGACGAAATTTCTTATTCCAAATTACACAATATTCTTAAAAGTATTGGAATTCAGATTAGTAAAGATGTGATTATTGATTATGTAAAATATGCCCATCAAGCTTATTTAATTTTTTCTGTAAAAAATTATTTTTCAAAATTTGTAGAAAAAGAAACAACTCCTAAATATTTTTTTTATGATAATGGACTTATAAATCTTTTTCTATTAAATGAAGAACCTAGATTATTAGAAAATCTAGTTGCAATAAATCTCAAACATAAATATAAAGATGAAGTATTTTATTTGAAATCATCTTCTATTGATATAGATTTTTTTGTTCCTGAAATTCAAACTGTTTTTCAAGTTGCATATTCAATAAAAAATATTTCCTCACAAAGAGAAATAACTTCACTTATCGAAGTTGCAAAATCTTTTAAAGAAGCAAAACAATTTGTTATTATCACTTTTGAAGAAGAAGATTCTATCAATATTGATAATATAGAAATTAAAATTATCCCTATTTGGAAATGGCTTTTATCTATATAAATTAAATAGATAAATTACTGTAAATCGTCCCCACACACAAACAAAACACCTTTCCATACTTCACTTAAAAATAAAAGTACAAAAAGGTGTTTTGTTTTATAAAAGAATTTATAACAAATCCTAAATTTCTATTACACCATCGTAAATTAGTTCAGCTGAACCTGTTAAGAAAACTGTATCGCCTGTGTAGTTTACAATGAGTTCGCCGCCTTTTACTTTTACTGTAATATCTTCGTTCATTGGGCAGTAATCGTTTAACACAGCTGCAATAGCGGCGGCGCAAGCACCTGTTCCACAAGCAGGAGTTTCACCGTTTCCTCGTTCCCAAGTGCGTAGTTTTAATTCGTTTCTTCCAACTACACGAACAAATTCTGCATTCACTCTATTTGGGAACGCTCTATGGTTTTCAAACTGAGGTCCAATACGAGCAACATCTATTTTATCAACAAAACTACTGAACACTACACAATGTGGATTTCCCACAGAAAGAACTGTTGCAGAATAATCAATTCCTTCAACATTTATCGGTGCGTTAATAATTGCTTCTTGACCTTCAGCAATTTGTATTCTTGTAGGAATTTTTTCTGGAGCAAATTCAGGTTTACCCATATCTACTTTTACAGAAGAAACTTTTCCGTTTTGCATATAAACAGTTAATTCTTTTACACCTGCTTCTGTTTCGATAGTCATTGTTGCAGAGTGTTCTTCAGAAGATTTAATTAAATCTGCAATTCCGTTTACATTGTTATCAAATAGATATTTTGCAACACATCTAATTGCGTTTCCTGCCATTTTTCCTTCTGAACCATCTTGATTAAAAATTCTCATGGCAGCATCTGCTTTATCAGAAAGTGAAACCATAACTAAAGAGTCAGCTCCAATTCCTTTTCGGCGGTTACAAAGACGAACACTCAATCCTTCTGGATTTTCCACAACTTGTTCAAAAGCATTAAACACAATAAAGTCATTTCCTGCACAATGCATTTTTGAAAAAGCAAGTTTTGTTCTTGTATCTCGTAATTTATTGATATCAACTAATTCTACATTGTTCACGTTGTAATTTGAAGCTAAACAATCTGCAATAGCATTTGCTGTATCAAGAGAAGTTAAACAAGGAATATCCCGTTCTACTGCATGACGACGCATTTTTACAGAATCTGCTCTTGGATTTCGGCCTTTTGCAGATGTAGAAATTACATAATCAATTTTTCCTGTATCAAGAAGAGTTAACAAGTTATCTTCTGAATTTTCATGAATTTTATTTACGGTTACAACTTCCATACCAAAGTCAGAAATGATTTTTGCATTTCCTTCTGTAGCATAAAGTTCAAATCCCATATCATAGAATTTTTTTGCTAAATCAGGAAGTTCATATTTATCTGTTTTTCGTACGCTGAATAAAACTCCACCTGATTTTTTCATGGTGTAACCTGCGGCAAGCAATCCTTTACAAATTGCTTCTTCTCTAGTTGAAGCTAAACCTAAAACTTCACCAGTAGATTTCATTTCAGGTCCAAGATGTGTATCAACATCCATCAATTTTTCAAAACTGAAAACTGGAACTTTTACTGCAAAGTATGGAGGATTTCTGTACAATCCTGTTCCGTAACCCATATCTTTAATTTTTTCACCAAGCATTGCACGTGTAGCAAGTTCTACCATTGGAACGCCTGTAACTTTACTGATATAAGGAACTGTACGACTTGAACGAGGATTTACTTCTATTATATACAATTCATTATTGTAAACTAGATATTGAATATTTACTAAACCTTTTGTTCCAAGTTTTAATGCTAAATCTTGGCTTTGTTTAATAATTTTTTCACGAAGAACATCGTTTAAGTTCCAGCTTGGATAAACTGCGATAGAATCTCCAGAGTGAATTCCTGTGCGTTCAATGTGTTCCATGATTCCAGGAATTAAAACATCTTCACCATCACAAATTCCGTCAACTTCAAGCTCAATTCCCATCATGTATTGGTCAATAAGAACTGGATTTTCAATTCCTTGTGCTAAAATGATTTTCATGTATTCTTTTACATCATCATCATTAAAAGCAACAATCATGTTTTGTCCACCAAGAACATAACTTGGTCGGAGCAATACTGGATAACCTAATTTTTTAGTTGCTTCAAGTGCTTCTTCGCAAGTAAATACTGTTAATCCTTTTGGACGATTGATATTTAGTTTTTCACAAAGTTCTTCAAATCTTTCTCGATCTTCTGCAAGGTCAATGGAGTTTGCACTTGTTCCTAAAATTTGAATTCCCTGGCTATCTAAGAATTTTGTAAGTTTAATTGCTGTTTGACCACCGAATGCAACTACAACACCAATTGGTTTTTCTGTGTTGATTACACCCATTACATCTTCTGGAGTAAGTGGTTCAAAATACAATCGGTCTGCTGTGTCAAAGTCTGTAGAAACTGTTTCTGGGTTATTGTTGATAATTGCAACTTCGTAACCAAGTTTTTTCAAGTTCCATACACATTGAACACTTGCGTAGTCAAATTCAATTCCCTGACCAATACGAATTGGACCAGAACCAAGAACAACAATTGTTCCCTTACTTGAACGATTTTTTAAGGTCTTAAGATATGATTCTGCTTCGTTTTCGCAATTATATGCTGAATAGAAATATGGAGAATCGCTTTCGAATCTTCCTGTACAAGTGCTTACCAATTTAAAGCCTGAAGGAATATGAGCAAGTTTTCCTTCTTTTACAAGTTTTGCTGCTTCTTCTGATTCTTTTAAGTTTCCTAAAGCACCTGTAATTTTTACACCAGAAACATCTTGAATTAATTTATCTGGGAACCCAGCTTCTTTTAATTCTTTATATTTTTCTAATGTTAATTCTGCTTTTCCGTTTTTAACATCTTCAAGGAAGTGTTCATTATTTGCGATATTTTGGAATTTATCTAAGAACCACCAATCAATTTTGCAAACATCATAAATTTCTTCATGAGTCATACATCCACGATAAATTGCTTCGTAAACTGCAAAAATTCTTTGGTCTGTACATTCTCCAACTCGACGACGAATATCAGCATCACTTTCTGTTTTGAAAGCATTTAAGCGTAATGAATTTACACCAATTTCAGCACCACGCATTGCCTTCATCATAGCTTCTTCAAAATTATGACCGATAGACATAACTTCGCCAGTGGCCTTCATTTGTGTTCCTAAATCGCGTTTTGCGTAAACAAATTTATCAAATGGAAAGCGTGGGAATTTTACAACTGTATAATTTACAGATGGCTGGAAAAGTGAACCGTCTGGATTTGATTTTGTAATTTCTGGGATTGTATAACCGATAGCAATCAAAGTTGCAACTCTAGCAATAGGATATCCTGATGCTTTTGATGCCAAAGCTGAAGAACGGCTAACACGAGGATTTACTTCGATAACAGCGTAATCCATTGAGTTTGGTTTTAATGCAAACTGAACATTACAGCCACCTTCAACGCCAAGGGCATTTACAATATCCAATGCAGAATTTTTGAGCATATCGTATTCTGCTTGATTTAATGAAGCAGTTGGAGCCATAACAATGGAATCTCCTGTGTGAACACCAACTGGATCAATATTTTCCATAGGACAGATTGGAATACAGTTTCCTGCACCATCTCGCATAATTTCAAATTCAATTTCTTTCCAACCTGTAATACATTTTTCAACAAGAATTTGATGAATCGGAGAACGATGCAATCCATTAGAAGCGATTTCTACCATTTCATCGTGATTATATGCAATTCCACCACCTGTTCCACCAAGGGTAAATGCTGGACGAATAATTACTGGATATTCAAGAACTTCTTCTGCATATTTAATTGCAGCCTGTAAATCTGTATGAACTTCTGAGGGAATACAAGGTTGATTTATACTTGCCAAACAATCTTTGAATCCTTGACGGTCTTCTGCCTTGTCAATTGTTTCTGGATTTGCACCTAAAAGTTGAACGTTATGTTTTGCTAAAAATCCTGATTTTGCTAATTCCATAGAAAGAGTTAAACCTGTTTGTCCACCCAAGGTAGAAAGCAAACTATCTGGCTTTTCTTTTTCTATAATACGCATTATTGTTTCTAGGGTAAGTGGCTCGATATAAATTTCATCAGCCATAGCGTGATCTGTCATCAAAGTGGCAGGATTAGAATTTACAAGAACTACTTCTAGTCCTTTTTCTTTAAGTGCTTTACAAGCCTGATTTCCTGCATAGTCAAATTCTGCAGCCTGTCCAATAATAATCGGTCCAGACCCGATAACCATAACTTTCTTAATATTCTTTTTTAGTGGCATAATAAATCTCCTACTAAAACTAAATTATACAAAAAATCAATTTTTATGAATAGTACCTATATTGAAAATTTACAGGTTTTATATTATTCTTAGGTTCATGAATAAAACAAATCAAAGAAATTTTATACGCTCTCTTTCTATTACAGCTGCAATGGGAGCTTTAATCATCGTAATGGGATTAACTCATATTGGTTTTATCCCTTGGTTTTCTGGAGCATCAATTACTATCATGCAAGTTCCAGTAATCATTGCAGCAATTCTTGCAGGAAAATTCAGTGGATTTGGAACTGGTTTAATCTTTGGTGTTTTTAGCTTGATTCAAGCCGCAATTGCACCTATTGGTCCTTTAGATCCGTTTTTTGTAAATCCTTTAGTTTCTATTTTACCTCGTGTTCTTATGGGATTGGGAACTTATTTTTGCTATGCAGCTTTTAATAAAATTAATAATTTTCCAAAACCTTTAAATTATGCCATAAGTGGATTTTTAGGTTCACTAATAAATACTTGTTTAGTTCTTTTAACTCTTGTCATTTTGAAAGCAATTGATTTTAAGATGTTCTTAGCAATTCTTGTTGCAAATGGTTTACTTGAAGCTGCTGCATCTGCAATTATTACATCACTTGTAGTTTCTTTGATAAAAATGCCTAAGAAAAAATCAAAGTTTTCTGATGAGGAAGTTTAAGACAAAAAAATCAACCAATTAAAAGGAAACCTAACTAAAATGAAAGTCATTATCATAGGTGCAGGTTTTACCGGAACTCAGTTAGCAAAACGACTTATTACAGATGAAAATGATGTTGTTCTCATCGATAAAGATGAAGAAACTGTAAGACATGCTTCAAACAGACTAGATTGTATGGTTGTTCATGCAAATGGAAATAGTTTAGATACATTAGTTGATGTTGGAATTGCAAAAGCTGATGCTTTAGTTGCCGTTACGGAATCTGACGAGTTAAATATGATAACTTGTTCTTTAGTTCAGTCTTTATATCCAAATGTTTTAAAAATCGCCAGAGTTCGTAACGAAGATTACTACCCAAAAGTGAGTTCTATTTCAAAAACTCAACAAAATGCCTTGTATGGAATTGATTTCATGGTTCATCCAGACTTTGAAGCAGCTGAAGCCATCGTAAATGCAGTTGAACATGGAGCAGTTACAGATGTTTTGGAGTTTGAAAATTCACCTTATGAAGTTGCAAGAGTTACTATCGAAAAAGGCAGTAAACTAGACGGAATTTCTCTTCAAAATATTAGACATTTAACAAAATTACACTTTCTTATTGCCTACATAGAAAGAGATGGCGAAACTTTTATGCCTACAGGAGCAACGATTTTACATGCCGAAAGTCGTATCGGAATCCTTGCAAACAAAAATATAATGAATGAAATTTTTGAACTTGCTGGTGCAAAAACACAAGACATAAAAAAAATCGCCCTTGTTGGAGCAGGTAGAATAGGAAATTTGATTGCCGAACGTCTTATCGAAAAACCTGAAAAACAATCTATTTTTTCAAAACTACTTTTTACACATAAACAAAACTCTCAAGAATTTGTTATCATAGAAGAAGACGATAAAAAAGCAAAAATAGCTTCCGAACGATTTAGTTCTGCAACAGTTTACAAGGCAGATATTACTGATGAAAGTTTTATCGAAGAAGAAGATTTAAGCAAATTTGATTTAGTTATCGCTGCTACAAATAATCACGAAAAAAATATTGTAACTGCTGCCTATTTTAAATCCCTTGGAGTTGATAGAACAATATCTTTGGTTTCTAGCGGAAGTTTTGCGTTAATCGCACGAAATATTGGAATTGATGTTGCAGTTCCTATAAAAGATGCTGTAATAGATAGTATTTTAAGTCATCTAAAAGGAAAAAGCGTTACAGGGGTTCACACAATTGCAGAAGGTGAACTTGAAATTATAGAAATTGTTTTATCAGATAAAGCAAAAATTATTGGTAAAATGATTAAAGAAATTTCAAAGCCTGGTTCATTCATCATATTGTTGATAAAAGAAGGTGAAACTTACAAAGTTCCAGATGGAAATACAGTTTTAGAACCAAATGATAAATTAGTTATCATTACAAAGACTACAAATAATGCAGAAATTCTAGATATTTTTGGAGTTGAAGAATGAAATTTTTGTCATTTGTAAGACTTCTTTTTATTCTCCTTTCAATAATTGCTTTAACAATGTTAATTCCTTTGGCAACTGCTTTTTTTTACGGAGAATCCTCTGTTTATTCAGCTTTTTTAATACCAATTTGTTCTTGCCTTCTTTTAGGAATCATTTTTTTCTTTGTCGGGAAAAAACAAAAAACTTATATGTCCATTCGTTCAGGATTTGCTATTGTGGCAATTTTCTGGATAAGTGCTAGTTTTTTAGGCTCTCTTCCCATCTATTTATCAGGATACGCAAAATCATTTATAGATGCTTTTTTTGAAAGCGTTTCAGGATTTTCTACTACAGGAGCAACGATTTTTTCAGACGTAGAAAGTTTGCCACGTTCTATAAATCTTTGGCGATGTCAAATGCACTGGCTTGGTGGTATGGGAATTGTTGTTTTAACAGTTGCCTTAATGCCAATTTTAGGTGTAGGTGGATTTAAACTTATAAAAGCAGAAACTACAGGTCCTGAAAAAGATAAAATCACTCCAAAAATAACTGTTACTGCAAAAATTCTATGGATTATTTATTTTGCTTTTACTGTTGTACAAACAATTCTTTTAATGATTGCAGGAATGGATTTTGTAGATGCTCTTTCTCATGCTTTTGCCACAGTAGGAACAGGTGGTTTTTCTACAAAAAATACAGGAATAGCGTATTTTAATTCCCTTTCTGTAGATTGGATTTGTACAATTTTTATGATTCTTGCTGGTATTAACTTTAGTTTATATTTCAAACTTTTTACAGGCAACGGAAAAGAACTTACATCAAATACTGAATTTAAAGCATATTTAGGAATTTTACTTACATCAATATTTATTGTTACATTTGCAAATTTGGAACAATATCAATCTTTCTTTACATCATTAAGATATTCTTCTTTCCATGTAGCTTCAATTATGTCTACAACAGGATTTGCCACCCAAAATTACCTTGAATGGATTCCTTTAGCACAAATAATCTTATTTTTCCTAATGTTTGTAGGAGGAAGTTCTGGTTCAACTTCTGGTGGTGTAAAAGTTATTCGTTGGGTTATTTTAGCAAAACAAGCAACTAATGAATCTTTAAAAATGTTACATCCTCACGGAATATTCAGTATTCGACTAAATGGAAGAGCAGGAAGAAATGATGTAGTTTACAATGTAAGTGCTTTTTTCTTTTTATATGCTCTTTTAGTTTTAATAACAACAGTTATTACAACGCTAGGTGGATCTGATATTCTTACATCCTTTACGGCTTCTCTTTCTATGGTAGGAAATATTGGTCCAGGATTTGGAAAGGTTGGTCCAATGGATAATTTTGCACAATTTGCTCCTGCAATAAAATGGTGGTATTGTTTTGCAATGCTTGCAGGACGTTTGGAACTTTACACAATGATTATTTTCTTTAACAAAGCCTTCTGGAAAAAATAATTTGCATAAAAAAAAGAGGATGTCTAATACAAATGTCATTCCGAACCACTTGCGTAGAATGTGATGTTTCGGAATTTATTCTACATATAGTAGATGCTGAAACAAATTCAGCATGACAAAATATTTTAGACATCCCCTTTATCTTAAATTAAAATCACAAAACTATCTTGTAATCAATTTATTCATTCGTTTTACAAAGTCAGCAGGATCTGTAAGTTCTGCCCCACCAACAAGTAATGCTTGGTCAAGCAATACTGAAGAAACATCAGAAATATAATCTGCATCTTCAGTATCTTTAAGTTTTGCAATAATTGGATGTTCTGCGTTTACTTCAAGAATTGGTTTTACACTTCCAAAAGTTGATTGTCCCATGGCTTTCATCATTCTTTCCATTTGTAAAGATGGATCATTTTCATCCACAACAATACAACATGGAGAATCAGAAAGGCGTTTTGAAAGAACTACATCTTTTACTTTATCCCCTAAGGCATTCTTGATTTTTTCAATTACAGTTTTAAACTCTTTTTCTTTCTTTTCAGATTCTTTTTTATCAACACCAAGTTCTTCATCACTTCCTGCACGGTTTACAGCTTTTAAATCAAAATCTTTGTATTTATTTAGCATAGGAATAACGATATCATCAATATCATCATTCATGATAAGAACTTCAAATCCTTTTGCTTTATAAGCTTCAAGTAAAGGAGATGCACGAAGATTTTTTTCGTCTCCTCCAGTGATGTAGTAAATTGCTTTTTGGTCAGTTTTCATTCTTTGAACATAGTCTGCAAAACTTGTCCAATTATTTTCACCTGTTCCTTCTTCTGCAGTTGATTTAAATCTGATAAGTTCAGACAAATCATCTTTGTTTGCAAAATCTGTGTACAAACCTTCTTTTAACGGACGATTGTATTGTGAAACAAATTGTGCCCATTTTTTAATTGCTTCTTTTTGCTCATCAGTTCTTTCTGCTTCTGCAACTGCAAGAGCTTTTTTAGAACTTTCAGCCATTTTCTTAAATTCACTTAAAAGTTTTTTTACAGACTGAGTTTTAATAGAAGATAAAATTCTGTTTTGTTGCAAGATTTCTCGGCTAACATTCAATGGTAAATCTTCAGAATCAATAATACCACGAACAAATCGTAAATATGCTGGCAAAAGTTCTTTATCATCATCTGTGATAAAAACTCGTTTTACATAAAGTTTTACACCACTTTTATAATCTGCTTGGTACATATCAAATGGTGCAAATTCTGGAACATAAAAAAGAGTTGTATATTCTTGAGTTCCTTCTGCGTTTGTATGAACATACATAAGTGGATCGCTAGAATCATGAGAAAGTGTTTTATAAAAATCTTTATAATCTTCTGGCTTTAATTCAGATTTTGGTCTTTTCCATAAAGCACTTGCACTATTGATTTGGTCAACCTTGTTTTCTGTTTCTGTAACATTTCCCTTATCATCATATTTATTTTGTGAATAATGAAGGTAAATTGGGAATGCGATATGGTCAGAATATTTTTTGATTAAATCTTCCACCTTCCAGCGAGATGCATATTCTCCACTTTCATCATTTAAATACATAACAATTGCTGAACCATGAGTTCCTTCTTTGTCAAAACCATATTTTTTAGAATCTTCGCTATCTAAAGAAAGTTCTTCTAAATCGTAACTGTTTGTTCCGTTACTTGTCCATTTGAAAACTTTTTCTGTTCCAGCTTTTTTCGTAATCACATCAATTTTAGATGCTGCCATAAAAGCTGAATAAAATCCAACACCAAATTGTCCGATTAAAGCAGAATCTTTTTTTGCTTCGTTTTCTAATGCCTCGATAAAAGCTTTTGTTCCAGAACGTGCAATTGTTCCAAGATTTGCTGTTAAATCTTCGTCGTTCATACCAATTCCACTATCTTGAACAACTAAGATTTTTTCTTTTTCATCAAATGAAATATCGATTCGTGGGTCAAAAGACACATTTTTGTAATTTTCATCTGATAATGTTAGATATTTTATTTTATCCAATGCATCTGATGCGTTAGAAACAATTTCCCGCAAGAAAATATCTTTGTTAGAATACATTGAATGAATAATTAATTTTAGAAGTTGATTCACTTCTGTTTGAAACTGAAATGTTGCCATTTTTTTTCCTCATAAAAAAGTTTATTCTATTACATTAAAGATAATCAATTTACGATAATTCGGCAAGATAAAATCTATATAAAACAAAAAAGAGGATATCTTAAAATTAGACATCCTCCTTATCGATTTTATCCTAGAATGTTTTATGCACTAATTGCAATTTTTCGGCTTTTTGTTTCACCTTTTTTTGGAATATTGATTGTTAAAAGTCCGTTTTTAAAGTTTGCACTTACTTTTTCTGAATCAATATCTTCTGGCAAAGTAAAACTTCTAGAAAAATGTTTTAGTCCAAAGCCCCTTTCTTTTACAAGCCATTTTATTTCTTGGCGTTCAGTTTTTGGAACAACTTCTTTTTCTTCTGCCACTGATGAATTTACATCTTGTGTTTTTTCCATATTTTCTTTCGCACAACAAGGTTGTTCACGTTTTGAAGAAATTGAAAGCACTCTATCTTGAAGTTCGATATCAACTTGTTCTTCAGAAAATCCTGAAAGTTCCATATCAAGAATGTAAGAATCTTTTGTTTCTTTTACATCAGTTTTTGGAACAAATTTTCTTGGTCGTTCTGTAAATTCATTCATACCAGAAAAGTTGCGGTCAATTGCATCAAAAATCTCTGATGTAAATCTTGGATTAAAAAATGATAATGTATTCATATTATCCTCCTAAATGAATAATTTTTTTGCAGTTTATTTGGGTTTACACCCTACATTAATTAATATTGCAATCTTCGTGCCAAGTTCAATAATTTTATAAAAAAAATTTAAATTTGGTTAAATTTGATTAAAATTGAGGTTTTTTTTGAGAATTTTGGCTGTTTTGAAAGATATTTTTACTTTTTTAATTCTAAAAAGAGAAATTATTTTATTACTTTTTTCTTTTATCTTTGTAAATGTAAGTCAATTTTACGCAAACAAAAATTTTTAATATTGTAATTGATTCATTTTAGACAGATGTTTCATTTTGACACTATAAAAGTGTATAATTTTGACACAATAATGTACTAAAAAAAATTAAAGTTCACCCTTTATAATATTTTTTTTAATAACATCCATTAATTCTGAAATAGGCAAAGGCCTAGAGAAATAATATCCTTGTAAAAACTCACAACCAATTTTTGATAAAAGTTCTACTTGCTCTTTGTTTTCTACACCTTCTGTAAGAACTTTCATATCTAAATCTTTAATCATTGCAATTGTATGTTTTAATGAAATCAATGCTTTAGGATTATTGTCACAAGCCCATAGTAAAGATTTATCAATTTTAACTATCTTATAAGGATGTTTCATAAGATTAGATTGGTTGCTATATCCTGTTCCAAAATCATCTAAAGAAAAGTGAATTCCTTTTTTCTCAAATTCATTCATTAGTTTATCTAGATTTTCACTTATGTTATCCGCAGTTGATTCTGTAATTTCAAAATCTATTAAGCCATGGGGAATTCTATATTTATCTATAATTTTTAAAAGACGAATATTTATGTTTTCTTGCATACACTGAACAACAGAAAGATTTACATGAATAACATTTATTCCAAAATCTTCAGGATGATATTGCTCAATGAAACTACAAACTTTTTCTAAAACAATTTCACCAACAGCAAGAATATCTCCATTTTTTTCTGCAATCGGAATAAACTCGTCAGGTGGGATAAATCCAATATGTTCATCTATCAAACGAACAAGTGCTTCCATCTTTGTATATCGTTTTTCTGTTAGAGAATAAATTGGCTGATAATAAACTTGAAAATTAGAATTTGTAATTGCATTAGAAATTGCCAATGTAATTTCTTGTTCTCTTCTACGTTTTTCAAGAATATCTGTTGATGCAAATACAATGCTATTTTTCTTTGACTGTCGTGCTTCGTTTAATGAATAATCAATTATATCAAAAGCATCATTTGCAGAAACTATATCTTTTGAACTTTGTATACAACACAAATATGCCCATAAATTTACATTTACATTTCTGTTACTAAAACTGAAAGGTTTTTCAAAGCGAGTCATAATTTCATTACATAAAATATTAAAATCTGGCTTTTTTAAATAAACAATTGCAAGTTGTCTATTTGAAATTCGATATACTTCATTATTTTTTGTAAACTTACCTAGATAAGAAGCAACTTGTTTTAACAAAATGTTTCCATTATTTAATCCAAATTTTTCATTTATGTAACTTAAGCCATCAATTTGTAAACAAATAATTCCAAAATCTTCTTTTTTGTGAATTCGGTTATTTATATTTTTTTTGAATAAATTTCTATTGTAAATTCCAATTTGAACATCCATATATTCAAGAGGATTTTGCATGGAAATATAAATAAAAAACATTGCAAAAGCAATTCCAATTTCTTGCAATAAATATTGAGAAAAAATTATTTGAACAATATTTAAAACAATACATTCTGAAGAATACAAAAGAACTGATATTCGTTGTGCTACTCCTAGTAATTTCATATTTTTTAAAACTATTGCACAACTTATAATTATGTAGTAGCCAGCAACTATGTATACAAAAATTTGTCCAAGTCCTCTATGATAAATTCCTGCAGAATCAACATAAAAACAAGCACCTGTAAATGGTGTGGATAAAATTAAAATTACATTAAGAATATATGGCAAGAAAATTATGGCAAACCATTTTGAACCAATATTTATATTTTCATAAACTAGAGAATAAGCAAATAAACAATACAAACAAGGTACAAAATTTTGAACAAGAAAATGTAAAATATTTACAACATAATTTAAAACAATTTGATTTTCTGTACAAAAACTACAAGCGTATGCAGATGCAATATCAGTAACAACGGAACATAAAGATACAATAAGTAGACGTTTATAAACTCTATTTGATAAAGTATTTAAATGATTATAAGTTAGATAAACAACCAAAACTACAGCAATCATTGCAAAAGCTACAATGTCATAATGAATTATCCATTTCATAAAAAAACCTTATCAAATATTATATCACGAAATTGAATTTGTTGACAAAAAATTTTACATAATATACTTTCAATATCATGAAAATTTTGTTAATTTTATTGTTATCAATATCTATTTTTTCTTGCAAAGAACCTGTTAATCCTTTTCTTCCTGAAAAAATAACTAATTCAGAATCAAAAGAAGAAATAAATCAGGATGACAACTCGGATTCACAAAATCAAAATCCAGAAGAATTTATAAAAACAACTCTTTCAACTATTTCTTTACCAAACTGTCCTTCAAATTCAAACTTTGATATGATTGCTATAAATTTTACAGATGGAAGAACTGAAGATGATTTAATTCTTGGGGAAAATCAATATTGTAAAAAAAGTAGTTCAAATGTAGAAATTCCTTATCCTGTAAAAATAAAACAATTCAAAATGTCAAAATACATGGTAAGCTACAATACTTGGTATCATGTTTATCAGTGGGCTATAAAAAATGGATATAAATTCATTGGGAAAGGTTCAGAAGGAATGTATGCCAACGGAAATAATGCAGGTGCTTATTATGCTTTTAATGAAGGCGGAGAACCTCAAGTTGAAGAAATGCCTGTAGGAAGCGTAAACTGGCGTGATGCGATTGTTTGGTGTAATGCGCTAAGTGAAATGTTAAAATTAACTCCAGTTTATTATTCTGATGCAAACTTCAAAACTCCATTACGAGATTCAACTCAAAGTACAACTGTTTTTGATGATACAAACTGGGATATGACTCCGGGAAAAATTGATAATCCTTATGTGAATAAAAACGCAAACGGCTTTAGATTGCCTTACACTGCCGAATGGGAATACGCTGCTAGAAAAAAAACAGACGGAACTTGTATTGAGGGGAGAAATATTCCCGGAGATGAAAGTGGTTCTTTTTATGAACACACTTCCACAGATACAGCTAATGGAATTGAATTTTCCCAATCAAAGGTTTTTGGAAATTATATGTGGTACAGATATAATGCAGCCGGGGAATGTGCAAAAACAGCCAGCGGAAAAGATGATACAAATGCTGTAATGCAAGAAAAGCTTGGTCATAAACCCGGTAACAACCGAACTCACCTTTCTGGCGGAAAACTTCCGTCTCATTTAGGTTTTTATGATTTGACAGGGAATTTAACAGAATGGATGTTTGAATACAATGTTCAACATGGTTCTATTATAAAGGTATCTGCTTTTAGAGAAGTAAGAGGAACAGATTTCCTTTCAGACACAAATTATAAAACTTCTGGTGAATATGGCGGTTATTTTCCTCTTCAAAAAATTGGATTTAGAATTTGTCAAAATAATTAGTTCATATTATTAAAAAATTTTTCTCTTAAAAAATCGTAACTTTTCTCAAATAAATTTAAACACTTAGTTTAATTTTTCTTTTGATTTTGGTTTTTACTAAAAAATTTTAAACAATCTGTTTAATGACTTTATAAAATAGGTGGAATATCATTTAACTACAAAATCAAATTTTAGAATTTTTAGGAGGATTCTATGAAGAAATTATTTTTACTTGGCTTACTGATGATTATGTCAGTATGTTATATTTTTGGACAGGGGGAAGCATTAGATGCTAAAAAAGGATTTTACATCTATCTTAAAGGAAGCAAAACCGCAATTACTGAAAATGAATATTTGAACTATGCCAAAGTAATGGAATATAATGTTTATAAAAAATATATAAACGATGAATTTGAATGGCATGATCAATTTCAAACATTAAAGAAAAATTTTGATAACGCAATTGCAAATGCTAATTTTGACGCAACATATACAGTTGTTACAAATGTAGATTTTGGTGATTATGATTTTACAAAAGAAGGATTTCCTGTTTCAATTGGTGAAGGAACTTTTTTTCCATTAGGTGATGTAGATCCTTATTGGAGAAGTTCAAGTGGTTCTATATTCAGAAAGGCAGTCGCCTTAAAACTTGATGGTTTTGAAAAATATAATTTTTTCACAATGCCAAAAGATCAAGCAAAAACTTTTTTACAAGGAAGAAAAAACAGTAGTGGAAAAGTAAATAGAAGTATCACTTTGCAAATTAAATATAAAATTGCTTCTTACGATTCTGCTGAATATAAATCCTTTGCAGACTTAGCATTACAAAATAATTATCTCCCAATTGTTGGTCTCATAGAAGATATTGAAATTTTTGATGCATCTAACAGTAAAGATGTAAAAAAAATCGGTTCTTTAATTAAAAACTAATTTTTTCTAAACTAATAGTCCGAATCTAATAAATTTATTTTGTTAGATTCGGATTGTTTTATTTATAAGATTTTCTGAAAACAAATTTTTAAACAATCTGTTTAATGACTTATAAAAAGTTTCATTTTATTATTAACTTACAGATTAAAACTTATTTTATAAAAGGAACTTTTATGAATCATTTTGGATTAATTTTAGACAAAGAAAAAACAACCGAACAAATGTTTAAAGTCTGCCAATATTACGATGTAAAAAACGCAAATCTTGCAAATCTTATGGATGTATCAGAAGTTGAAGTAAGCAATTGGAAAACAGGAAAACGCTTTCCTGATTGGGATAAGATAATGTTTTTTGCATATATTTTTAATCTTTCTCTAGATGAATTAATTGTTAGAAAAAAAACAAAGGAAAGTTCTATCTTTGATGAAATCAGAGAAAAAATAAAAAAAGTTGATAAAAAAAATCTTGCTAAAACATTAGAAAGAAAAAGCAATAAAAATGAAAACCTTTGTCCTGAATGTTATCGAAATGTAAGATGGAATCCATTAGTTCAAGATTGGATTCCTTTAGAAAAATATGATGAAGTAACTGAAAAAATTTTAGAAAAAAATCGTATCTAAAAAAGGAAACATTAATGAATAAAGATATTTGTGGATATTGCTTAGATAAAGAAGCAACTACCAGAAGATTTTTTGATATCTGTGATTTTTATGGAATTAAAAATAAAGACTTAGTAAATCTTTTTAATGTAAGCAATGCAACTGTAAGTTATTGGAGAAATGGGAGTCGCTTTCCTGAATGGGATAAATTAATGATTTTTGCATATACAGTTGGTTTGCCTCTTGATGTTATGATAATCGGAAAAAGAAAAGTTGAAAATGAGCAAATAAAAAAAGCAATAACTCAAATAAATGAACTTAAAGAAAAAAAATACATTTCTAAATTACAAGAACTATTAAACAATGGAGAACTAGATAACCCTCCAATATACGACGAAATAATTTTTAATCCTTTATTAGATAGAAATGATTTTATAGATTCTAACAGTAGTCGATACGCAAGACTTGTTTCAGATGTAAAATATTATGGACTTAAAAAAAATTTTCAAAAAAAAGAACTTGGTTTAAAACAAAATACAGAAAATTTAGACAAAGATTTTTCTAAAGCAAAATTAGAAAATCTATACTTAGAATCTCTTATTGATTTTAAATTATCAGAAGAAATTTCTTTATCGTCATCTTCAATGTACATTGATTTAAATGGTCAAAAAATTAAAGCTATTGATGAATACGGAAATCCATTAAATGGTTGTAGAATTGATACAGAAGTTTATGACAAAGAAAAACGAACAGTAATAATTAGATTTAGAAATGGATATTTAGATGGAGATGAATTTGATGAATTCGGAAATTTTTTAGAAACTCGACCCGCTGTAGAAACCGTCGGTCATATTGAATATTGGCGAAACGGATATTTACACCGAGATGGAAAAGAAGCCGCAGTTATTTCAAATGGATTTAGAACATACGAATATTGGGAAAATGGAAAAAGAATAAAATAATCCATTTTAAAATACTTGCTATTTTGTATAAACTTGTTAAAATATTTTAGAGGTAATTTTATGAGTAAAAAGCAAGTTTCAGACAAACACTTTTGGCACTTTGTCCAAAATGGTGGATTAATTCAACCAGAAATATCAACTATTGATGATGTATTAAATTTAGAAAATCTTGATCCTAAAATGTGGACTGCCCTTGCATGTCCAGTATCTGGATTAGAATTTAGTGAAGAAACTTTAAATCTTTTAGATTCGGACAAAAATGGAAGAGTTCGTGTTCCAGAAATTTTAAGTGTTATTTCTTACATAAAAAAATATTTTGCCAAGCCAGAAATTATAATGACAGAAGGAGATTCCATTCCTCTTGAAGCTTTAAGCGAAACAAATTTTGCATGTGGTCATTCTCCTTTGGAATCCGCAACTTCTGTATTAAAAATTTTAAATAAACCAGATTCAAAAGAAATTTGTTACAATGATGTTTCTGCAAGCGATAAACTTTTTACACCAAATGTAATAAACGGCGATGGAATTCTTCCTGCTGAATGTATAAAAGATGAATTTGTTTGTTCTGTTGTAAAAGACATAATAAATTGTACAGGTGGAACAGATGAAATTAGTGGTGTAAAAGGAATTACTCGTTCACAAAAAGAAGAGTTTTTTACAAAAGCAAAAGAAATAAAAAATTGGCGAGAAGCTGCTGTTCAAGAAGATCCAAAAATTTTCTTTTTAAAAGAAGGAACTGATTTAGCAGCAAAATCTTTTGTAAAAGTTCAAGATAAAATAAATGATTTTTACCTTCGCTGTTCACTAATAAACTATGATCAAAATGCAAAAGAAATTTTAAAATCACAAACAGATAAAATGTTCCTTACAGAAAATGGAACTCTTTTTGAAAAAGAAAATCTTGCTTTACTTCCTCTTGCTCTCTGTGATGCAGGAAAATCCCTTCCTCTAGATGAAACATTAAATCCTGCCTGGATTTCAGATATGAAATCTTTTAAAGATAACGTTATCACGCCTTTATTTAAAAAAGAAATTACAAGTCTTTCGGAAAGCAATTGGCGTAAAATTGAAGAATTTTTTGTTCCATATTTTTCTTGGTACAAAGCAATGCCAGAAAATTCTGTTTCCACTTTGGGTTTAGATAGAATTACGCAAATCCTAAATTCTGATGCAGAAAAAATCATTGATGAATATTTAGAAAAAGAAGAATGTCATCCACCAATTTCACTTGCTTCTGTAGAATTAAAAAAGATGATTTTGATAAGAAGAGATTTTGTAAAACTTCTTAAAAACTTTGTTTGTTTTGCAGATTTTTATAATCCAGAAAAAAAAGCAATTTTCCAAGCAGGAACATTATTCATTGATGGTCGTTCTTGTGATTTATGTTTTAAAGTTTTGGATATTGCAAAACATGGAACAATGGCTTCTCTTTCTCAATGTTTCTTAGTTTACTGTGATTGTGTAAAAAAAGATAATTCTGGACAAAAAATGCAAATTGCAGCTTTAATCAGTAACGGAGAAACAGATAATTTATTAGTTGGTAGAAACGGAATTTTCTTTGACAGAAATAATGAAGATTGGGATGCAACTATCGTAAAAATAATTGATAATCCTGTAAGCATAAAACAAGCTTTCTGGGCTCCATATAAAAAGATTATGCGTTTAATTCAAGAAAAAATTGCAAAATCTACAAACGCTGCAGAAAGTAAAGTTTTTGATTCTATGACAAAAGTAGTTGAAAATCCAAAAGAAATTACAAATACAATCCCAACTAAAAAAACTGATGTTGGAACAATTGCCGCTATCAGTGTTGCTTTTACTGGAATTGCAACTGTTGTTGGTGGAATTATGGAAGCCTTCTTAGGATTAGGGAAATGGATTCCTCTAGGAATAATTGGAATCATTTTGGTAATTTCTTTACCTTCTATGTTAATTGCATGGAGAAAACTTAAACAAAGAAATATCGCCCCTATTTTGGACGCTTCTGGTTGGGCAATAAACGGAAATGTAAAAATTCCAACTTTACTTGGGGATAGCTTAACAAAACTTCCTGTTTATCCAGTAAAATCTTTTTTAACTATAAAAGACCCTTATGCTAGCAAAAAATTTCCAATAAAACGCGTAATTTTTGGTGTAATTTTGTTAGCAATAATCCTTATTGCTCTTATCCTAATTCTAAAAAATCCTGATGGAATAAGTGGAGTTTGGCAAAATATAAAAAATTTTGCTTCTAAATTTAAAATTTCTAAATAATTTTTATATGTTTTTTAAAGAGGGATTTTGTAAATTTCTATTTGCAAAGCCCTCTTTTTTTTATCTAAACATTATTAGACACAAATAAGTTGTAATTAGTTGCAAATTACTTTGTTTAAATGTATAATATATTTCAATACTGACATTATATCATTGGATGTCAATTTGTTAATTTCTTTGTTTGGAGTTTTTTATGTATAAGACATTACCACAAATGCTAAAAGATAGAGCAGAACTTCATCCTGATGTTTCTGCACAATACTATAAAAGTGGAAAAAGTGATTTCTTACAGATTTCTTTCAAAGAACTTTACCAAATTTCTTTGGATTTTGGTGCTGGACTTCTTTCAATTGGAGTTGTTAGAGAAGACCATGTAGGTCTTATTTCAGATAATCGCAAGGAATGGCAACAAGCTGATATGGGAATTATGGCTATTGGTGCAATTGATGTTCCTCGTGGATGTGATGCAACAGAAAAAGATTTATCTTACATTTTATCTTTTGCTGATTGTAAAACAGTTGTAGCAGAAAATTCATCTCAAGTAATAAAAATTTCTAATCTTAAAGAAAATATTCCAACATTAAAACAACTTATCATTTTTGATGAACCATCTGATGCAGCAAAAGATGCAGCAAAACAAGTTGGACTAGAACTTTTTAAATACAATGAAATTCTTGAAAAAGGAAAAGAATATCGTTCTGCAAATCCTAACAAAGTTGAAGAAGAACTTGAAAAAGGAAAAGAAACTGATTTAGCATGTATCATTTTTACATCTGGAACTACTGGAGAACCAAAAGGTGTAATGCTAGAACATAGAAACTTTATTGTACAATTTGATGAATTACATGAAAGAATTCCATTAAATGTTGGTGAAAAAGCAATTTCTGTTCTTCCTGTTTGGCATGCATTTGAACGCCTTTGTGAATATATTATGCTTTCTCAAGGTGCTGCAATTTGTTACTCAAAACCTATCGGAAGTATTCTTCTTGCAGATTTTGTAAAATTAAATCCACAAATTATTCCTGCTGTTCCACGAGTTTTTGAAGCAATTTACGATGGAATTTATCGTACTATGCGAAAAACTGGGGGAATCACTTATGCTTTATTCCGTTTTTTCGTTGCAGTAGGAAATTTACATTCAAAAATGGATAGAAAAATGTTCCGAAAAACTGCTCGTTTTGGAAAAGATTATATCTTTTTTGTTTGGTTGGCATTTTTTATTCCATGGTTGTTGCTTTATCCTGTAAAACTTTTAGGAAGCAAACTTGTATTTAGCAAAATCAGAGCAAAACTTGGAAACGCATTTAAAGGTGGTGTTTCTGGAGGAGGAGCTTTACCTCCTGCAATAGATAATTTCTTCTGGACAGTAGGTATAAATCTTGTAGAAGGATACGGATTAACAGAGACAGCTCCAGTAATTGGTGTTCGTCCAATGTACAAACCAGTTTTTGGAACAGTTGGTTCCCCTATTCGTCATGTTGAAGTTCGTATTGTAGATGACAATGGAAATATTCTTCCTGCTGGAAAAAAAGGAGAAGTTCAAGTTCGAGGTGGAATCGTTATGCGTGGATATTATAAACGGGATGACCTTACTGCAAAAGTTATTGATAAAGATGGTTGGTTTTCAACTGGGGATATCGGTATGCTAACTGTAAACAACGAAATTGTTTTAAGAGGACGTAAAAAAGATACAATCGTATTGCGTGGTGGCGAAAATGTAGAACCTCTTCCAATCGAAATGAAAATCAATGAATCACGATATGTTACACAATCCGTTGTTGTAGGACAAGATGAAAGATACCTTGGTGTTTTGATTGTTCCTGTTCAAGATGAAGTTGAATCATTTGCAAAAGAAAATTCAATTTCTTACACAAGTTATGAAAACCTTTTGAAAAACGCAGAAATTCAAAAACTTTTTGAAACAGAAATTCAAAACTCTGTAAACTCAAAAAATGGATTTAAGATGTTTGAACGCATTTCTAAATTTGTTCTTTTACCAAAAAAC
This sequence comes from Spirochaetaceae bacterium, assembly GCA_017936665.1. Classification (GTDB taxonomy): domain Bacteria; phylum Spirochaetota; class Spirochaetia; order Treponematales; family Treponemataceae; genus RGIG9060. Next base: position 59,772 of record JAGBFB010000006.1, read on the forward strand.
TTTGAAGTTGGTGTGGAACTTTCTGCAAAACAAGAAATTATGCGTTATCGCTTAAATGATATTTACGAAAAAGAAATTAAATCAATGTTTAATTAGGCGTTGAAAGTTGTAAGATTTCTGGATGATATTCAAAATGCATATTATCCCAGATATCCCACTTTCCACCCCAAATAAAACCTTCTGATTCAAAGATGGATATCACTTCTTCTGGTGGCATCCATCTTTTTTTTATGGGATAAGTAATCCAACCGTCGTCGTAAAAATCTTGCGTCCACTTCCAATAAATTTGCTTTGAACCATATTTCTTTGGAACTATATCTATACTAATTCCCCAACTATGTGATGAACGATTTTCATTATCTCTAACTTCCCGCCAATTATATCCTGTAATAACTGTTGGTAATTTTAAAAATTTATCTACTTCTGAATTTTTTAAAGCAAGTTCTCTTATCTTTTTATCAATATTTAATAATGGTTCTTTTATTTTTTTATGAACTCTTACTTTCCAATCTAAAAATTCAATCGTAATAATTTGAGGTTCAATTTGTTTTTGTGTATAAGCCTGATATAAAAAATTTTGCACCAAAGTTAAAGAACTTGGTTTATAATCATCTCTGTTTTCTGAAGAACTCATATCTTTTAGAAATAATACTTTAAAATCTGTAAAATCGTCTGGATTCGGTATTTCTTCAGGATAATATTCAATTGAAATAGGATTATACTTCTTCCAATCCATTAAATTTTCTTTTGGCAAAATTCTTTCATTTTTATAAAAAAATCGTTTTATCTTGTCTTCTGATTTTTTTACATCATCATTTTTTAAATCAATAAACCATAGTTGTTCACCTGTATCAAAACCGTAAGTAACAAAATTTTTTGGATAAGCAATTTTCATTGCAGTAATAAAATTTTTAAACAAGTGTGATTCAAATTCAATTGGAACTGAAAATATCTTTAGAGAAATAAAACTAATAACTAAAACAAAAATTATTTTCTTTAATAAATTTTTATAAAACATCATTTATTATTGTAAATTTTTCTTGTATATTTAGCAAGATTTTGTATAATTTTAAACTATGGATTTTAACACTGATAAGACAAATTTTCAAAATTTTATTCTATTAGGCATTTTTGCTTTATTACTTGTTGCTGTAATTTTAATTTTAAAACCATTTTTTACAGTAATTTTATGGTCATCTCTTTTATATATTCTAATAAGTCCTTTTTACAGAAAAATTGTTAACAAAATGAATCCTTCTAAAAAAGGATTTAAAACAAAAAAACATCTTTTAAGTGGATTATTTGCAGTTGGTACAATGCTTATTATTGCTGGCTTACTTTTCCTCTTGGGTTCACAGTTGATTAGTCAGTTAATTTCTTTTTTATCAGATGTGGAAACATTTATAAAAGAAAATCCAGATTTTTTTACTGAATCAGATATTGCCGTTTGGATAAAACAATTTTTAGAATCAAATAATATTATTTTTTCTTGGTTAGAAAACTTTGATTTAAGAGCACAAATTATTACTCTTGTACAAAATTATAGTTCTAAACTTTTTTCTTTTAGTACAACTTTAATTAGCGGTACTGGTAACTTTTTAGTTTCTTTTGCTTTTTCAGTTTTTATACTTTATTTCTTTTACTTAGATGGTACTTATTTAGGTTCTTTACTTGCAAAAGCAATTCCAATAAATCCAATTCATGTAAACAAATTGATGAATAAATTCATTGAAGTTACACGTGGTCTTTTTTCTGGATATATTTTAGTTGCTCTTTATCAAGGATTTGTAGCTTTCATTTTAATGACAATTTTTGGCGTTGAAGGTTCTATGCTTTTTTCTGTTATTCTGATGTTTGCTTCGTTTATTCCTCTTTTTGGAGCTGCAATTGTATGGGCACCTATCGGATTAATAATGTGTTTTACAGGACCAATTTGGAAAGGTATTTTATTTTTAATTCTTGCTGCAATCACCATTAGCTTTTTGGATAATTTTTTACGTCCTTTCTTTTTGAAAGATAGAATTAAAGTTCATCCGTTGATAATTTTCTTTGCAATCTTAGGTGGAATACAATTATTTGGTATGAATGGTCTTTTGTTAGGACCTTTAGTAATTATTCTATTTTTTACTATATTAGATATTCTCTCAAATAACGAAAAAGAAACATCTCTTGCAGATGATGATTAAGAATAATGTAGTAGATAAAAATATATAAATTCTATATACTTTTTCTATGAAAAACAAATGGTTAAAACGATACTTTGTCGACTCTCTTGCGGGTATGGCTCTCGGTCTCTTTTCTACTTTGATTATTGGACTAATCATTAAACAAATTGGTTCTTTTTTTCCAGTTATTGATGCATCAATAGAAAACCCTGCCATACACTTGGTTGTCCTAAGTACAATAGGACAGTTCTTTGTAAAAATTGGACAAATCCTTACAGTATTAACAGGTGCTGGAATTGCTCTTGGTGTTGCAAATTCTCTTGGAGTTCCTAAACTTGTATTGTATGCAAGTGCACTTACAGGTACAATTGGTGCCTATGCTACAGGTTTTATTTCTGGTTCTATTGTTACACAAACAGGAGCAATTTTGCTTTCAGGACCAGGCGATCCACTTGGAGCTTTGGTTGCTGCTTTAGCAGGAGCTGAAGTTGGCCGACTTGTTTCTGGAAAAACAAAAGTTGATATAATTATTACTCCTGCAGTTACAATTATTGTTGGTTGTATTTCAGCAGTAGTTTTTGGACCAATTCTTGCAGCTGGAGCAACTTGGCTTGGAGAAGGAATTAGAAAAGCAACTGAACTTCAACCGTTCTGGATGGGAATTGTTATCAGCGTTTCTATGGGAATGATTTTAACTTTACCAATTAGTTCTGCTGCAATTGGAATAATTTTAGGTTTAAGTGGATTAGCTGGAGGAGCCGCTACAGCAGGATGTTGTGCACAAATGATTGGTTTTGCGGTTATCAGTTGGAAAGATAATGGTCTAAACGGATTTTTTGCCCAAGGATTAGGAACTTCTATGTTACAAATTCCAAATATTGTAAAAAATCCACGCATTTGGATTCCACCAACTTTAGCAAGTGCAATTACAGGACCAATCGCAACTGTCTTATTAAAAATGGAAAACCTTCCTGCTGGAAGTGGAATGGGAACATCTGGACTTGTTGGTCCACTATTAACTTGGCAAGCAATGATTCCTAACGAAAGTGGTCTTTCTATTATTCTAAAAATTCTTTTTGTTGATGTTATTTTACCAGCAATTCTTTCTTATGGAATTTACTTTTTTATGTATAAAAAAGGCTGGATTAAAGACGGCGATATGAAATTAGAAAATTAACTTATATTCCCAAAGAATATAAAAAGATGTTATTTGTACTTATTTTGATACAAATAACATCTTTTTTTATACCTAAAAATGTGTTACAATGTACAAAATGTCTGTTTGACATTATCATTCTTTTCTTAAAGGAAATCAAATGAAAATCAAAAATCTTTTGATAACAAGCATTTTTCTTTTTAGCTTAATGCTTTTTGTTGGATGTGCATCTACAGCAGGCTCATCTACCGTAGCAAATGTACCAGATCCAACTAATGGTGAACCACAATGGTGGCTCAATATGAAAGGACCTGCCTATCAAGTCTTAATTTATTCTTTTGCTGATTCAGATGGCGATGGTTACGGAGATTTTCAAGGTCTTATCAGTAAACTTGATTATTTAAATGATGGAAATCCAGAAACATCAACAGATTTAGGTGTTGAACTTTTATGGCTTTCACCAATTCATCCTGCTGCATCATATCATGGTTACGATGTTAAAGATTATATGGCTGTTAATCCTAAATACGGAACAATGGCAGATTTTGATCAACTTATTGCTGAATGTGCAAAAAGAAATATCAAAGTTATTTTGGATTTAGTTTTCAACCACTCTTCAACATCTCATCCTTGGTTTGAAGATATGTTAGCAAATCCTACTTCAAAATATCGCAACTACTATATCCATAAAGATAACTCAATCAACTACGGAACTGGTGGAATGGGAAGTTTCCACACAGCCTACGGAGAAGAAGGTAAAATCGAATATTTTGGTGCATTTAGCCCAACAATGCCTGATTTAAACTGTGCTAACCCTGCTGTAAAAAGAGAATTTGTAAAAATTATGAAATTCTGGCTCGAAAGAGGTGTTGCAGGATTTAGATTTGATGCTGCAAAACATATTTTTGACCAAAATGAATTACCAAATGGTACAGCAAATATGACACTTAATAAAGATTTCTGGGTTGAACTTAGAGAAGCTGCAAAAAAAATCAAACCTAATGTTTTCTTTATTGGAGAAGTTTTGAATAAACAAATTCCTTCTATTGGTCCTTATGCACCAGGATTTGATTCTTTATGGGATTTTGCAACAGAAGATATTTTAGCTGCCAGTGTTGGAAGTGGCGCAACTGCTTCATTACTTAGAACTCTAAAAAGAAATGTAGATGGACTTACAAAATACGATGATTTCGTACCTTCTTATCTCTTAAGCAATCACGATATGGATCGTTCAATGTCCGTTATTCTTTCAAAATGTGGCGTTCATAATACAGATGGATTAGCAGTTGCAGCAGGCGATCCTGTAGAAACTGTAGAAGCAAAGAAAACTGCATTAACAAGAGCAAAAACAGCTGCAAGTTTGTGTCACACATTACCTGGTTTACCATGGATTTACTACGGTGAAGAAATTGGAATTACAGGTATTCGTTATGCAAACAATGATATTAGCCGTCGTGATTCAATGATTTGGACAAAAGATAGAAAAGATTCTCCAAAATGGCAAAACAAAAATCAAATGGTTAGAGGTCAAAATGATTTAACACTATCTGTACAAGAACAAGAAGCAGATCCTAATTCATTGTTAAATCACTACAAAAATCTTTCTGTTTTAAGAGCATCAAGCGAAGTAATCAGAAAAGGTTCTTACAAAGCATCAACTTGGCCAGGATATGGTGGAGCTTCTATGATGGCTTTCTTCCGTGTTCTTGAAAAAGAAGATGGAACAGAAGAATCAGTTTTTGTTGTTCACAGCACAAGTAATATTCAAGAAAAACGTGCTGTTCCAGAAGGTAAAGCAGTAACATTATTGTGGTCATCTTTACCAGGAAAAAAAGCTTCAGAAGAAAAACTCAATCAAATTATTCTAGAACCTGGAGAAAGTGCTGTATTCAATGTAATTGAACTTTGATTTTGAAAACTTATCAGGTTCTAAAACCTGGAGAAAGCGCTGTATTCAATGTAATTGAATAAGCTTTTGTAAAAATAGTTGAAACGATAAAATTAAAAGGAACAGTTTTTATGACAAACACAAATGTCTATCATAAAATCCTGTTCCTTTTTTTATGTCAGAATAAAATACTTAAAATAAACAGTTCTAATACAAAAATAAAATGGAAGTTTTTGCGACTAGCGTAGCGTCAAGCTGAAACTTCCATTTTATTTTTGTGTAAACAAATCTTTATTTTAAAATATTCTATTCACTTATCCAACCTTTTTTTATGGCATCATTTATTTGTTCTTCCATCCAAGGTTTTAATGCAGGTAAAACTTCCATTGCTAAACCAGAACGTTTATAAACTTGTTCTTTTGTTACTTTTCCTAGAACCCAAGTATGACCTTCTGTACAAAGATTATGAATAAAAGGTTGCAATCTATCTAAAGCTGCAGCATATCGAGCCTCTGGTGTTTTTGCCTCGTCAAATTCTTCCCAAAGTTTTCTAAGTTGTTTTCCTTGATTAGAAGGTAATTGACCAAACAATTTATCAGCAGCTTGTTTTTCTTTATCTTCTTTTTCTAAATTTCCTTTTACATCAAAAGCAAAAGTATCCCCTGCGTAAATTTCTACCAAATCATGAACAATTACCATTTTTAAAACTTTATCTAAAGTAAAATTTTTATCATCAGCATATTCTGTTAAAAGCATCGCCATTATTGCTAAATGCCAAGAATGTTCTGCATCATTTTCTCGGCGACTTCCATCTATCAATAGAGTTCTGCGCATTATATTTTTTATTTTATCAACTTCTACAATGAACGAAAGTATTTTTTGTAAATTATCATCTTTTATTTCTGAAAAAATATTACTCATATTTAAAGAATATCTTATTTTGTATTGAATTGCAATTATATTGTTTGACTTTTAAAATTTCTTTAATGATATTTTATATTATGAAACATTTTTTTATTTTAATACTTACTTTCTTTACAACTTCTATGATTTTTGCAAATAACAGTCAAGATATAAAAACAAAAATTAGTCAAATAGGGAAATCTAATCCAAAATTATTTGATAGACCAGAAAAAGAAAATATAAATGGTTTTTTACCTAAAAAGATTTATATAAAAACTTTAACACAAACATTTTGTAAAGGATTTGAATTTTCTTTAATCGATGGAAGAATTTATGTAAAAACTCCACAAAATAATACTTGGCAACTATTTCTAAAAACTGGACTTCCTTTTTCAAAAAAAGATAAATTTCCTACTCCAAAAAGAATTGTAGAAATTGCTGCCGATGACGATTGCCTTTTTGCCTTTGATAGCGATGGAAAAATGTATCATTGTTATTTAAGAAAAACTACTGTAGAAACTCCTATGAGATGGCTGAATGTTTTTGGTTGGCCTGACAAAGTTCAATTACAACAAAACGATTTAGTAAAAAATAAACGCTCTTGGGGAATGGCAGTTCGTCGGCAAGAAATTTTGTGGTACGAAGATATTTTTCAAAATCAACATCACTATGGAACAATGGGACTTGAAACACTTTATTTTCTTTCAGAAAATGGACAAGAAATTAACTTTACAGATTCAGGGCTTCCAAGTGATTTTAGTCATTCAATCTTAGGTCCAGAGCGAGGAAGTTTTATTGCAAAAAATATTAGTACAAGTGGCTCAACTATTTTTTTAATAAACGAAAAAGGTGATATGTACACTCGTTTAATTGATTTTGATACAGTGGGTAGTGACCCTATGTTTTTCAAATACACCTATAAAAATGAAAGACAAAAATATTTAGGTTCGGACTATCGTTCTAACTTTACAAAATGGGCATTACCAAATGAAGATTGGAAAAAACATCCACCAATAAAATTGACTGGAAAAGCAAAAATTACAAGTTGCATTACGATTTTTCAAAATGGACAAGGAAACTTTGCTCGTGAAATGCGAGTTGCAGGAATTTCCCCAGAAGGAAAAATAGGCTATTACAAAAAACAGCTAAACGATAAATCTTGGGCTTTTGTAGAAGCACCTTTAGAAATTGATGAATCTTTTTTCTTAAATCCAAATGCAGATATAAAACTTTCTTACGGTAAAAAAAATGAATTTAGTTATTCTGGCAAAATTATTTTTGATGGCAAAGAAGTTAAAAATTTACAAGTAAAAATTCCTAATTTTTCAATGGCAGAAGGATTTTGCAATTTAGAATTTATACTTGATAATAAAAAATTACAAATGAAATTACATCCTGTTGAAATGTGGACTTATCTTGTTCGCTACAATCCTGGACTTGATGGAACTTCAAAAAAATTTTTTGTAACACCTGAATTTAATTCAGAAATTTTTGAAATTGAAAATCCAGAAATAAAAAAAGTAATTGAAAATCTTTTTTTAGGCAAAAACAAAGAATTATTTTCATTTATTGCAGAAGCCACAGATGAATATTTTCAAATGATTCCAAATAAGAATAATTCAAAATCTAATACAACAATCTTTTTAACAAAAGAAAATTCTAGAATCTCGATTCATCCTGAAGTATATAAAGCAACACTTTTGTATGAACAACCAAATGTAAAAATGTTTTTAGATGAAAGCTTAGTTCTAGAACATAATAAAACTTATTCTATTCAAAACCGTAGTGAAATTGAAACCAAACTTGAACGAAATATCGCTTACAAAAATTATCTTCTAAAAGAGCTTGAAACTTTTAAAAAATATAAACACAAAACGAATTTTTCTCGTTGGGGATACAACATCGTAGATTTATTAACATCAATTACATTTTTAAATAAAATTGATTTTCCAAAAATAAAAACAATTACTATGTTTGGAAACGAAATTATGACAACAAATGCAAATACAATGCAAAATATATCAGACGCAAAAGAATGGACATATAAACATATTCTCGAGTTGTTAAATATGAGAATTTTTGCATATAATTCTTTAATAGAAAAATTTGATAATAATATTTTTTATTCTGAATTACCTGCTTATTTATTTGATAGTTATCCAGAATTTTTTGAAAGGATAGGAACACCAAATTCTATTAAAGGATTTTCACCTTTTTATAAAAAAGATGCTGAATTAATTTCTAAAAGTAATATTCCATTTTTTCCAGGATTTATTTTAGGAATAGGTGATGAACAAGAGTTTCAACTTTATCTTGTTGAAATAAAAAATCCAACAAAAAATATTATAAAACTTTTTTCAACTAATAATATTTTGTATACAAAAGAAAATCCTTTAAAATTACCAATTATTTTATCTTTGCTTACAACAGAATCAGTGGACAAAAAAATTTATGACATAAATAAAGATATTAAAAAAATAAAAACTGACAATGGAACATTACAATGGGACGGAGAAAATATTACTTTGATACAAAATGAACTTTTATCAAAAAAAACAATTTTCAAAACTCAAAAATAGTCATATAATAGTAATATGAATGAAAACGAAATTAAATTATTAGAACTTTTAAAACAAAAAAATCCTCAAACTGCAACAGAACTTAGTTGTCAATTAAATGTGTCAAATAGGACAGTTTATCGTTGGGCAGAAAAGTTAGCAGAAAGAGGTCTAAAAATTGTGACAACAAAAGGTCGTAATGGTGGCATATTTTTAGAAGATGTCAACATAGATTTGTCAAGTTTAGATTCAAATACTTGTCAAAATAGTACAAATAATAAGACACGTTCCAAAACAAAAATAATTATCTCTGATTCTTGGTTAGAAATTTCTTTTAGTAAACAAGAAAAAGATGACAATATTGACAAAAAATATGACATTTGTAAAAAGGCAATTTTTGAAAAAAAAGTAATTTCTTTTACATATTCATTACCAGAAGGAAAAATTCTAAACTGTACAACAGAGCCTGTCAGACTTTATTTATCTGACAATCAATGGCATATTTTAGCTTGGATACGAAAAGCAGAAAAATTTAAATTATTTAAATTAAAAAACATTTCTAATTTAGAACTTCATAATGAAAGTTTTGACCGACAAGCTGATTTTATAATTCAAGATGTTTTAAATTAAAAAAAGACTTGTAGAAGATTTTTAATTTTACGAGGGTCTTTTTCTTCTACAAGTCCTTTCAATCCAAAATAAAAATACTTTATAAAAAATAGTTAGTCATAACTAACTAAAATATACAATCTTCTTTTCCTTTTGTCAAGTAAGTATTTTATTTCAATATTTCTTTTTTTCTTCCGATAATAAATTATAATTATATGGGAGATCCTTTATGAATAATAATGTTAATTTGCAAAAAAATACAATTCCACATTGGAATATGCAACAAATCTGGAAATCATTTTCAGATTCTGAATATAAAAAATCTATAGAAAAATTACAACAATTAATAAAACAAATTTCTTATCATGTAAAAAATCCAATAAAAGATTTTAATCAGTTCTTAAAAATATATTTATCCATGGATAATGAATTAGGCTCACTTTCTGAAAGTCTTTATGCCTATTCTTATTCAATATATGCAACAGATACAACAAATACAGATAGTTTGAATAACATGGCATTGTTGGAAGAACTTCAAGTTTCCATTGCTGATTATCAATTAGTTTTTAGACAAATCCTCAAAGAAAATCAAACTAAATTATCTTCTTTTTTTCATTCTTTTCCTGAATACAAAAAATATGAATTTATTTTAGAAGAAGAAATAAGTTATTTTAATCATCAGATGGAACGAAAAGAAGAATCTATTGCAAACGATTTACAACGATTTGGCGGAGATGCTTGGAGTAAACTTCACGAACAAATTATCTCAAATTTGGTAGATAAGGAAACAGGAAAAACTTTTAATCAGTTAAGAAATGATGCTTATTCTCCAGACAGAAATATACGAAAAGAATCTTATTACAAAGAAATTGCTTTATTAGAACAAAATCAAATTGCCATTTCTTCAGCCTTAAATAACATAAAAGGTGCAACAATTTCCTTAAATAAAAAACGAAATTGGGGAGATGGATTTGAAGGAGCAATAAATAGAAGTTTGTTTTCTTCAAGACTTTCAAGAAAATCCTTAGATGCTTTGATAAGTGCAATAGAAGATTCTATTCCAATGTGGCAAGAATATTTATTTGAAAAAGCAAAAGCTCTTAATCTGAAAGATGAAAAAGGAAATTCTGAAAAATGTTCTTTTTATGATATTTTTGCTCCTTTAATTACAGAAAGTTCAGATAAAGAAAAATATTGGACTTATCAAGAAGCAAAAGAATTTATCATAAATAAATTTAGTGAATTTTCATCTCACATGGGTGATTTTGTAAAAACTGCTTTTGAAGAGAATTGGGTTGATGCTGAAATTCGTAAAGGAAAAGTAGGAGGAGCGTTTTGTATTGATTTTCCTTTACAAAAGGTTTCTAGAGTTTTAACAAATTTTTCTGGAACAACTTCTGATATTCTTACTTTGGCCCATGAATTAGGTCATGCTTATCATCATTTTTGTATAAAAGATTTGGACTATAATCTTTGTTCTTATCCAATGACTTTAGCAGAAACAGCAAGTATTTTTGCAGAAACAATGGTTACTAATTCCATGTTAAAAACTGCAAATCTTTCAGAAAAGATTAATTTATTAGAAATGCATTTAAGCGATAGTTGTCAAACTTTATTGGATATATTAAGTAGATTTTATTTTGAAAAATCTGTTTTTGAAGAAAGAGAAAATAAGGAATTAGTTGCAGAAGACTTTTGCAGACTTATGAAAGATGCTCAAAATAAAACTTATGGAAATTCTTTAACTGAAACAAAACATCCTTATTTGTGGGCAGTTAAAACCCATTATTATAGTCCAAGTTTAGATTTTTATAATTTTCCTTATGCCTTTGGTCAACTTTTTGCTCTTGGGCTTTATTCACAATATAAAGAGAGTCCAAAAGAATTTCCTTCCCAATATCAAGAACTTCTTAAAAACACAGGAAGTATGACTTGCGAAGAAGTTTGTAAATTAGCTGGATTTGATATTACAACAAAGGATTTTTGGCTTTCTGGAATAAAAGAATTAAAGTTAGAATTTGAAGAATGGAAAACATGTTTAAAAGTTACTAAAAAGGAATGTTAGTTTATGTTTGATATTCAAAGAACTTTTTCAAGAACAGAATTATTAATTGGCAAAGAAAACATAGAAAAACTCAGGGATAAAAAAGTTGCTATATTTGGACTTGGTGGAGTTGGTTCCTTTGTAACAGAAGGAATTATCCGTTGTGGCATTAAAAATCTTATTTTGGTTGATAATGATGAAATTTCGCCAAGTAACATAAATCGACAGTTATATGCCTTACAATCAACCATCGGAAAAAAGAAAACAGAGTTAGCAAAAGAACGATGCTTAGATATAAATCCTCTTGCAAATATTCAAACTTTCAATTTATTTTATTTAGAAGAAACGCAAAATCAAATTGATTTATCTGATTGCGATTATATCATTGATGCCATAGATACAGTAAGTGCAAAACTATTACTTATCGAAAATGCTAAAAAGCTTAATGTTCCAATAATTTCATCTATGGGAACAGGAAATAAATTAAATCCATTTGCTTTTCAAATTTCTGATATTTTCAAAACTTCAGTTTGTCCTCTTGCAAGAACAATGCGTTACGAACTAAAAAAACGAGGATATAATTCAAAAACTCTTAAAAATCTGAAAGTACTATTTTCTACAGAAATTCCTGCTTCTAGTATTCGCCCACCAGCAAGTATTTCTTTTGTTCCTTCTGTAGCAGGTTTAATGATTGCAAGTGAAGTAATAAAAGATTTGTGCAACAAATAAAAATGTTTCACGTGAAACAAATAACACTAAAAATAAAAGAGGTGAATTTTAAACTTTATTTTGGTTAAAATTCATCTTTCTCTAAATTACAAGAATATGTTTCACGTGAAACAAATTCTATTGACATTTTATTAAATTATGTCAAAATTATATTCGGAATAATACATCTTATTTAATATACATAAGACAAAATATTTTAAACATCATCATCAAATTTTTTTAGAAATATACAACAATAAAAAAACTAAAAATAATAAACATTTTAAAATAAAAAAAGCTGACTAAGAAAATCTTAATCAGCCTTGTAAGTAACTAAATTATTTCTAGATTAGAACCAGAATCTAAATCCTGCATTGATTGGGAATGAAACCAAAACTGGTTTAATACCAGAAGCAATATAAAGACCTGGTTGCCATGCAGCTTGAAGATATAATTCTAAAAATTTATCTAATAAGAAAACATTTGTTCCTACTAATGCTCTACCATAAGCACCAAAGTGAAGAACATCACCGAGATACAAACTTCCTGCAAGACCTACACCATAGAACCAGCCCCATGTTCCTTCAATTTTTGGATTTTGGATCCACCAATCTGCTGTTACACCAACAGCGATTCCATTTCCAAATCCTAAATCTACAGCAAATACACATGGTAAACTGTCAAGTTTGAAAGTAAGTGCAGCACCAGCTCCACCACCTACTACATATCCACCTTGTAAACCAAGACCTGTTTTAGCAAAAACAGCACCTGTTGAAGCAAGAGCAACAACCAATAATAAAGCGATAATTTTTTTATTCATAAAAATCACTCCTCTAATTTTTTGTTTCAAAAAGAAACATATTTTACAGTTTGTTACACAAACTCTAGTTTTGTTAAATGCTATACATTATATTTTGTTTTGTCAATATTAAACAACATATAACAAATTGTTATATACTATTCATCATCCTCTGCAACTTCGTCATCTATAACATCGTCTTCTTCGCTAATTGAAGAACTTTCATCTGTTTCAAATTCTATTGGTGTATCGTCTTCTTCTATGGTTTCTTCTTTTTCTTCGTTGTTTTTGGCAACTTTATCTAAGCCGATAACCATATCAGGACTATCAATTTTGAACATGTGGATTCCACCAGCAGTTCTTGAACGAATAGGGATTTTTTTAGATTTTAAGCGTAAAGTTTTACCTTGGCTTGTAATACATACAATATCGTCTTCATCAGCGATTGAGATTGCACCAACAATTTCTCCTGATTTTTCTGAGATATTGTAAACTTTCATTCCTCCAGTTCCTCGTCCATGTGGAGCAAAATTGTCAAACTCTACACGCTTTCCGTAACCAGATTCTGTGATAATAATCATCTTTGAATTTTTTTCTATTCTTAACGCTGCTACAAGTTCATCATTAGTAGCAAGTTTAATTCCCTTTAATCCACTAGATGATCTTCCCATAACTCGTACTTTTTCTTCAGAATAGCGAAGAGCTTTTCCTCTACGAGTAATTAAAAGAAGTTCATCTTTTCCTGTTGTCAAAATAGCAGAAACAAGTTTATCACCATCTTTTAGACGAATAGCAAGAACTCCTCGGGTTTTTGCATTTTGAAGTTCAGAAATAGCAATTTTCTTAATTGTTCCGTTTGCAGTTGCCATTACAAGATAATAATCTTGTCTAAATTCTTCCATGGTAACTACTGTTGTGATTTCTTCATTTGGTGAAAGTGAAAGTAATCCTTTTATGTGAGCTCCACGAGAATTTTTTGTAGCTTCTGGAATTTCATGTATTTTTATCCAATATGCTCTACCTTCGTTTGTAATGAAAGTTACATAAGCATGTGTAGAAGCAATAAATATTTGATTGATAAAATCATCGTCTACAAGTTTTGTACTTGAAGAACCTTTGCCTCCCCTACCCTGAGATTTATAGGCAGAAAGTGGCATTCGTTTTATATATCCAAGATTAGAAATTAAAACAACAACTTCTTCTTTCTTGATTAAGTCTTCGATGTTAATTTCTTCAACTTCACTTGGAACGATATCTGTTCTTCTATCGTCGCCATATTTTTTTGCAATTTCAGAAATTTCATCTTTAATAAGTTTTAAGATTTTATCATGATTATCAAGCAATTCTTGAAGATAATCTATTTTTATTTGAAGTTCTCTAATTTCATTTTGTAAATCTTCAATTTGTAGATGTGTAAGACGTTTAAGTTGCATATCTACAATTGCTTGTGATTGTTCTGAATCAAAATTAAATCGTTTTTCCAAAGCAATTTTTGCAGTTTCTGTAGATTCACTTTCCTTGATAATTTTAATTACTTCATCAATATTATTGATTGCAGTAATTAAGGCTTGCAAAATGTGCATTCTGTGTTTTGCAATTTTTAAATCATGGATTGTTCTACGAGTTATAACTTCATCTCGGTGATTTACAAAATGTACAATAAGTTGTTTTAAAGTTAAAACTTCTGGTTTTAAATACTGAGGTTTTAATGTATAAATTCCAGGTTCATCATAACGAGGTTTTCCTTCTTTTTCTTGAGGAACCAAGGCAAGATTTATTACACCAAAATTTGATTGTAAATCTGTTTTTGCAAAGAGTTGATTTAAAACTAGTTTTGTTATTGCACCTTTTTTTAAGTCAACAACGAGCCTCATTCCTGTTCTATCAGAAGACTCATCATTTGCATTAACAACGCCCTCAATTTGTTTATCTCGAATTAATTCTTTAATTCTACGGATAACATTTGTGGTATTTATTCCGTAAGGTACTTCAGTGAATACTATAGATTCCCTACCTGATTTATCAGTTTCTATTGTGAACTTAGAACGAATAGTTATTTTTCCGCGGCCTGTTGTATATGCTTTTTTAATTCCACCTGTTCCATAAATTATTCCACCTGTAGGAAAATCTGGACCTTTAATGTGTTCCATTAATCCATCAATAGATATTTCTGGATTATCGATATAAGCACAAATAGCAGAAGCAACTTCTCTTAGGTTATGACTTGGCATATTTGTTGCCATACCAACAGCAATACCAGTTGTTCCATTACATAAAAGAAAAGGAAAGTTTGCAGGAAGTACAGAAGGTTCTAAATGTTCGTCATCAAAGTTAGGAACCATATCAACTGTATCTTTTTTGATGTCTTCAACCATTTCTTCTGTGATTTTAGACATCTTTGCTTCGGTATAACGATAAGCAGCTGGAGGATCACCAGCAATTGTTCCGAAGTTTCCCTGAGGAGTTACAGTTGTATATCTTTGAGCAAAATCTTGTCCAAGACGAACAAGAGCATCATAAACAGAGGAATCTCCATGTGGATGATACTTTCCTAAAACTTCACCGACAATAGTAGCACATTTTTTTGTTTTTCCACCAGAAGAAAGATTGAGAGTATCCATTGCATACATAATTCTTCTGTGAACAGGTTTTAATCCATCACGAACATCTGGTAATGCACGTTGAACAATAACAGACATAGAATAGTCTATATATGCTTGTTTTACTTCATCCTCAATTGGAATTTTTATAACTGATCCACCTTCTGGTGTAATAATTTCTTCCATCGTTTTTTCCTTAAAAATTAGATATCTAAGTTAGCATAACTTGAATTTGATTCAATAAAGTTTCGTCTAGGCTCAACTTCTTCGCCCATGCAGATAGTAAAAATTCTATCTGCCTCAATAGCATCTGGAATTGTAACAACTCTCATTTTTCTTTGAGATGGATCCATAGTTGTTTCCCAAAGTTGTTTACCGTCCATTTCACCAAGACCTTTATATCGCTGAACATCTGCACTATCTCTTTCTTCACCTAATGATTCAAGAGCTTTATCTCTTTCCGCATCAGAATAACAATATATTGGAGTTTTTCCTTTTCCTTTTGCTTGAACTTTAAATAAAGGTGGCATAGCTAAATAAATATGTCCATTTTCAATAAGTTGTGGCATATATCTAAAAAAGAAAGTTAGTAACAAAGTACGAATGTGGCTTCCGTCAACATCGGCATCGGCCATAATAATGATTTTGTGATAACGCAATTTTTCGATGTTAAAATCTTTTCCAAAACCTGCACCTAAGGTTGCAATAACTGGTTCAAGTTTATCGTTGTTCATAACTTTTTCTGGACGAACTTTTTCTACATTAAGCATTTTTCCCCAAAGTGGAAGAATTGCTTGTGTTTTTGGGTCACGTCCTTTTTTGGCAGAACCACCAGCAGAGTCTCCTTCGACTATGTATACTTCACAAAGTTCAGGATTTTTTAATGAACAATCAGCAAGTTTTTCTGGAAGTCCAAAGCCATCAGACATTGTTTTTTTACGCATATTGTCT
This sequence comes from Spirochaetaceae bacterium, assembly GCA_017936665.1. Taxonomy (GTDB): domain Bacteria; phylum Spirochaetota; class Spirochaetia; order Treponematales; family Treponemataceae; genus RGIG9060. The sequence goes on from JAGBFB010000006.1 coordinate 76,153, forward strand.
TTTGCTTTACGGGCAGCAATTCTGGCTTTTGCTTCGTCCATTGCTTTTTTAAGAATAATTTCTGTAACTTGAGGATTTTGTTCAAAATATAAAGTTAATTTTTCTTTTACAATTTGGTTTACAATTGTTCCTACTTCTGTATTTCCTAATTTGTCTTTTGTCTGTCCAACAAATTCTGGTTCTGGAACTTTCATAGAAATTACACAAGTTAAACCTGAGCGAACATCCTCTCCCATGAGTTTTTCGCCTTTGTCATCACCTTTTTTGCTTTTATCACTTGTGTCTTTTTCAAATTGTTTTTTAAGTTTTTCATTATTTTCTAAACATTTATTTAAAACAAAGGTAAGTGCATTTTTAAATCCGTCTAAATGAGTACCACCATCACGAGTGTTAATATCATTTACATAAGTTCTAATATTTTCAGAAAAAGATGTATTATAGTGCATAGAAATTTCTGTAATTACATCATCTCTTGTTTCGTTGATGTAAATTGGTTCTGCAGGAATTACATTTTTTCCTTCATCAATATTTTTAACAAACTCGTTGATACCACCTTCATATCTTAAAACTTCTTCTTTTGGAGTTTCTAATCTTTCGTCACGGAAAATGATAGTAACTCCGCTATTTAAGAATGCAAGTTCTCTTAATCTATCTTTTAGAACATCAAAATTATAAGTTGTAGTTTCTGTAAAAATTGTTTTATCAGCTTTCCAACGAATTGTTGTTCCATGTTTTTCTGTTTCACCAACTATTTCTACTTTTGTTTTTGGAATACCTTTTTCATATTTTTGTTTATGAATATGACCATCTCTATAAATTGTTGCTTCAAGCCAATCAGAAAGAGCATTTACACAAGAAACACCAACACCATGTAAACCACCAGAAACTTTATAAGAACCTTTATCAAATTTTCCACCAGCATGAAGACGTGTTAAAACAAGTTCTAAAGCACTGATTTTTTCAGTTGGGTGAATATCTACAGGAATACCTCGTCCATTATCTTCAACACGAACGATATCATCTTTTTCAAGGGCAATAACAACTGTATCACAAAAACCTGCCATTGCTTCGTCTATTGAGTTATCTACTGTTTCATAAACTAAGTGATGTAATCCGTTTGGACCTGTTGAACCTATGTACATACCAGGTCTTTTTCGAACTGCTTCTAGTCCTTTTAAAACCTGAATATTACTGGCTGAATAAGCTGTTCCCATTATTTTCCCTATTTTTAAGTTGAAATGATACTTTACTTTATAGTAAAAATTTAGTGAATTTTAGTATATCTATATTGCTAAAAAAAGTAAAGGTAGTTTATAATATCCCACATGGGAACATTTAATTATAATATTTTCTTAAACGAAGTACTTTCACAAATAAAACAAGAATTTGAAGCAAATAATAAAGAAACAGAATATATTTTATGGTTTAGTAATATAAAATATGTTGAATCTGAAGAATTAAAAATTATAGTTTCTATTCCCTCCAATATGGTAAAAGATAAATTAATTACTTCTGGATATTTAAATCTTATAGAATCTAAATTACTTGAAATTTCAGGATATAAAATAAAAGTAGATTTAACTGTAAAAAATATAACAAATAATTCACCAAAAAAAGAAAATATTATTAATGAATTACCAGTAAAACCAAAAGTAGAAGTAAAAAAACATCCTCAATTAAATGAAAGATATACTTTTGAAAATTTTGTAAAAGGTGATAATAACTCTTTTGCTTATAATGCTTCTATAGCTGTATCAAAAAATCCAGGAAAAGCATATAATCCAATGCTTATTTATGGTGGAGTTGGTCTTGGTAAAACTCACCTTATGGAATCAATAGGAAATGCAATATATAACGAAAAACAAAATAATGTTATTTATGTAACAGCTGAAACTTTTACAAACGAATTTATTCAATCTATAAATACAAATAGTGTAAATAAATTTAAAAACAAATATCGTAATGCTGATATTCTTTTGCTTGATGATATTCACTTTCTTATGGGAAAAAAAGAAACTCAAGAAGAACTTTTTAATACATTTGAAGCTTTGTATAACAGTAATAAACAATTAGTTTTTACTTGTGACCGCCCTGTTACAGAATTAAAAGATATGAATGAACGTCTTATTTCTAGATTTGGTCGTGGTCTTTCTGTTGATTTACAAGCACCTCAATATGAAACACGCTTAGCAATTTTACAAAAAAAAGCAGAAATAGAAAAAATAGATGTAAAATTAGAAGTTATAGAACTTATTGCTAAAAATGTTTGTAGTAACGTTCGTGACTTAGAAGCTGCTCTTACAAAAATAAAAGCATTTGCAGAACTTATGGAGCAAGAAATAACTTTAGAAACAGCTCAACATCTTTTAAGAGATTCTTTTAGTGATCCAAAACAAGGTAATATTTCAATAGAAATTATACAAAAAGTTGTTGCAGATAAATATGGTATATCAGTTTCAGATTTAAAAGGCAAAAAACGTAATAAAAACGTTGTAATTCCAAGACAATTTGCTATGTTTATTGCAAGAGAATTAACAGAATATTCTACAACTGATATTGGAACAGAATTTGGAGGAAGAGATCATACAACAGTTATGCATTCATGTCAAAAAGTTGATGAATTATTAATTTCAGATCCTACAGTACATACAACAATTGAAATGTTAAAAAGAGCTATAAAAGATTATAAAAAATAAAAATTTATTTAAAAATATGTTGATAATATGATATAATTATGTGTAAAACTTGTGCAATATTGTGCATAAAAATTAAATAATGTTGAAATGTGGAAAACTAAAAGCTAAATAAACTTTAGTTATTAGTTTAATAATTTCTTGCAATATAAAGAAATAAATTAGTTTTCCAGATTTCCACAGACACTATTATTACTAATACTTATTTAAATATATATATTATAATAAGTATAATTGGAGGAAAAATGAAATTTACATTTGATAAAGATTCTATGATGAAAGAAATTGCAATTGCACAAGAAATAATTGCAACAAAAAATGTTACATCAATTCTTTCTAATGTCTTATTCATTGCAGAAGATGATACTCTTACTATAAAAGCAACTGATATAAAAGTTAATTTTGAAACTAAAATACCAGTTGAAGTTCAAGAAAACGGAACAACAACAGTTTTTTGTGATAAATTTATTAGTATTCTTAATTCATTACCATCAGGTGAAATTGAATTTATTCAAAATGATACAACAGTTACAATTAAACCTATTTCTAAAAAAGTAAAATTTCAATTAAAAAGTATGGCAAGTGATAAGTTTCCTGAATTTGCTTCTACAGAAAATGTACCATATTTTGAAATTCCAGTTTTAGAACTTAAAGAAATGATAAATCAAACTATATTTGCTGTTTCTGATGATGAAAAAAGATTATTTATGAATGGTATTCTTTTTGAAAAGAAAGGCGAAAATCTTGTAATGGTTGGAACAGATGGAAGACGTCTTTCAATAATTCAAAAACCTATTTGTCAAGGAATAGCAGATTTTGAAAGTGCTATTGTTCCACCAAAAATATTTAATATTATATTAAAAAGAGCACCATCTGAAGGAAATATTTCTGTTGCTGTAGTTGATAAAATGATTTTCTTTAAATTTGGAACTTTTAACTTCACTTCAGTATTGATAGATGGACAATTTCCTAATTATCAAAGAGTTATTCCAGAAACTCAAGAATCATTTTTTGAAGTTGAAAAGAAAGATTTAGTAGATGCATTAAAACGTGTTAGTTTGTTTGTTGAACAAAAATCCCATAGAGTATATTTTAAAATTGCTTCTGGAATGCTTACAATTACATCTCAAGAATCTGAACTTGGTGTTGCAAATGAAGAAATTCCATGTATGTATGATGGTCCAGAAGTTGAAATGGCTTTTAACTATATTTACATTGAAGAACCTGTAAAAGTAATTAATACTGAAAGACTTAGATTTGAATTTACTCCTTCTGAAAATGGAATGAAAGCTATTACTTTAAAATCTGAACCTGTTTCTGATTTCTTTCATATCATTATGCCTATGCAAATGGAGTAATTATTGCCTATTCTTTCTTTATCTCTTAATAATTTTAGGAATCTTGAAAATAAAACAATAGACCTTCTTTCAAAGGAGGTCTATTTTGTTGGTGAAAATGGACAAGGTAAAAGTAACTTATTAGAAGCCATATATATGTCTTCTTATGGAAATTCATTTAAAACCCATGCAGATAGTGAAATTGTTAGATATAATGAATCTAGTTTTTTTATAAAATGTTTTTTTAGAGAAGAAAATGGAAATTCTCATACAATAAATACATATTATGATTCATCAAAACCTATAAAAAAAATTATAGAAAAAAATGGAAAGAAAATAAAAGATAAAAAAGATATTATAAATACTATTCCCTGTGTTCTTTTTTGTCATGAAGATTTAGATTTTGTAATTGGTGAACCAGAGAGAAAAAGATTTTTTTTAGATCAATCTTTAACAATGTATGATATTTTTTACATTGATTATTTAAGAAAATACAAAAAAATATTAAAAAATAGAAATATTTTACTAAAAGAAAAAAAATATGAAACATTAGATGTATTTGATATTCAATTAGCTGAAAATGGAAAAGAAATAATTTCTAAAAGAAAAAATGCGGTTTATCAATTTAACCGAATTTTTGGTAATTTGTTTGAAGAAATAACTGGTATAAATGGAGTTTCTATTTCGTATAAACCTTCTTGGAATACAACTGAGATGGAAAAAATAATTGAAATTTTAAAAGAAAAAAGAGATATGGATAAAATAATGGGGACAACAATGTCAGGTCCTCATAGGGATAAGATTTATTTTGTTAGAGAAGGAAAACAATATATACCTTCTGCTTCTACAGGACAAAGAAGATTAATTTCAATTATTTTAAGAATAGCACAAGCTAAATATTTTTCAGAAATTACTCATAAAAAACCAATTTTGTTAATGGATGATGTATTATTAGAGTTAGATCCTGATAAAAGACAAAAAGTAACTACTTTTTTACCAGAATATGATCAATTGTTTTGTACTTTTTTACCAGGTGAACCTTATGAAAGATATAAAAAAACTACAACAAAAATTTATCATATAGAAAAAGGAAGTTGGAATGAATCAAAAATATAGAAAAGCAAGCGAAATCATAGAAAAATATTTTGAAAATATTTCTGTAGATAAAATGAAAAATGCAATAAATATAAAAAATACGTGGCAACAAATTTTGTGTTCAATAAAATCTAGAAAAAATGCTGAAATTGGAGAACTTTTAGCAGCTCATACTAAAATAATTGATTTAAAAAATGGATTATTGTTAGTAGAAACTGATCATTCTGTTTATATTCAAACTTTGCAAATGTATAATTCATATATATTAAAAGGTCTTAAAATGAAAATTCCAGAACTAGAAATAAATACTATCTCTTATAGGTTAAAAGGTAGTAATATTAATTTAAAAAATGTAGAAAAATTTGAAGAAAATAAAAAAGAAGTACAAAAACATAGTGAATCAGAAATAAATGAAAAAATGACTATAAAAAATGACTTACCAGAGGAATTAAAAGAAAAATTTAAGCAATTAAAAGATGAAATTAAAAAAAGATATATTGACCAAACTTGAATAAATATGATAATGTTAAAAACCTATAATCAAATTTATTAGCAAAATTCAAGACTTAGTAAAATAAGTCTTAACATAAAGGAGACGTGTTCTATGTTACGAACATATCAACCAAGTAAAGTTAAACGCAATAGAAAATTTGGATTTCGTGCAAGAATGAAGACTCGTGGTGGTCGCTTGGTATTAAAAAGAAGAAGAGCTAAAGGACGCAAAAAGCTTTCTGTTTCTGACGAAAAGAAACCATACTAATTATTAACAGAAAGGAATGGGAACAAGCTTATTTAAAACCGGACGTTTTACTCGTTTAGAACGAGTAAAACGCTCTTCAGATATTAAGAAGTTGTTCAAAAATGGGAATAAAGTAAGCACAAAAGGTGCAAAATTCTTTTATTTACCTAATCAACTTGGTATAAATAGAATTGCTTTTGCTATCCCTCGAGGTTATGGAAACGCCGTTCAAAGAAACAAGTCTAAACGCATTAGTCGTGAAATTTACAGACATTTTAAAATGAGTATGAAATTAGGATATGATATGATACTTTTAGTATATCCTGGTTATGATGATTTTTATCAAAGAAGTGCTCAGTTTCGTACATTATGCCTTAAAGCTGGAATTCTACAAGTATGAGAAATTTTATTAAAAAGTTTTGCTTTTGTATAATACGGTTTTATCAAGTTTGTATATCTCCCCTTTTTCCTCCATGTTGTAGGTTTTACCCTACATGTTCTAATTATGCTTTACAAGCAATAGAAAAGTATGGTCCTTTCAAAGGAATGTATCTTTCAATTAAAAGAATCTTAAGGTGTCATCCTTTTTCAAAAGGAGGATATGACCCAGTTCCGTAATTTAGGAGTAAATAATGGAAAAAAATACCATTTGGGCTATAGTTCTTTCTTCAATCGTATTAATTGGTTCATTGTTATTACAAAATTATTTCTTTCCCCCTCAAAAAGCAGTTGTAACAGAACAAGAAGTTGCAAATTCAAATACTGAAGTTGTAATAGAACAAGAAATTCCAGAAGAAAAAACAATTCAAACTGTAGTTAATGCTACAGATAACATTCCAGAAGAACAAATTACTGTAAATACTGGAAAAGCAAAAATCATCCTTACAAATAAGGGTGGAGATATAATAAGCTATGAACTTTTAGAACATAATGATAAAGATGGATATGTTCAAATGGCTGATTCAATTTCTGAAATGAATAGAGCTTGTTCAGTTTCTTTTGGAAACGCTGTAAACAATATTATCAACGAAAATTTTGTTGTAACAAAAATTAGTGATTTAATTTATAGTTTTTCTAAAGAATTTACAGTAAAAAATGTTGATGGTTCAAGTAGTACTTTTGTATTAACAAAAAAATATACTTTTAATGAAAATGATTATCTTTTTAAATTGGATATTTCAATTGATGGCAATGATCAAATGCAATATCTTGATTTTAATCAATCAGCTTATACTTTAAGAACTTCACCTCAAATCGGTCCATATTTTGATAGAAAAAAAGATAAATATGAAAACCGAACTTTTATGTCATTTACTAATAACAAACAGAAAAAACAAGTTCTTGGTAATAATCAAATGAAAACTTATGACAAAGATTATTCTTGGACAGGTGTAGCTGGTAAATATTTTACTTTCCTTGTAGTTCCAGAAACTCCAATTAATATGGGAGATGTTACATATTCGACACAACTTGATAAAAATGATTATGCCAATGCTCAAGTTATGTTAACTAGAAATCCTATAATGCAAAATAGTGTAACAGATACATATTATATTTATGTAGGACCAAGAACTGAACAAGATTTAAGAATTTATAATAGAAGTACAGATAATGAATGGAAACTTTCTGGTTTAAGATTGAATGATAGTTTAAATACATCTGGACTTTTGTCATGGCTTGAAATTGCAATGAAATGGATTATGGAGATGATATATAAGGTAATTCCTAACTGGGGTGTTGCTATTATTATCATGACAATTTTATTGCGTTTGGTAATTTATCCATTAACAAAGAAAAGTTCAGAATCAACTTTGAAAATGCAAGAATTTCAACCAAAAATTCAAGAACTTCAAACAAAGTATAAAGATAATCCAGAAAAAATGAATGTTGAAATGGCAAAATTGTATAAAGAAACAGGATATAATCCACTTATGGGTTGTTTGCCATTGTTAATTCAATTTCCTTTGATTATTGCAATGTTTAATTTGTTTAATAATTATTTTGAATTTAGAGGTGCAATGTTTATTCCTGGTTGGATTCCAGATCTTTCAGTTGGAGATAGTATTTATACTCTAAAATTCAATCTTCCTTTACTTGGTAATCAAATTAGACTTTTACCTGTAATCTATTTGGTATCTCAGTTGTTTTATGGAAAGATGACAAGTGCAAGTACACCAACACAAAGTAATGGACAGATGAAGTTTATGATGTATGGTATGCCAATCATTTTCTTCTTTATCTTTTATAATTCACCATCTGGGTTGTTGTTGTATTGGACAGTAAGTAATATTTTAACAATGGTACAACAAATTTTTATCAATAGAATGATGAAAGCAAAGAAAGCAGAAATGGAAAAATCAAAAGAAAATGAAATTCCTGTTTTTGTGCCAAGAAAAAAGAAAAAATAATTTGCAAAATTTTTTTGGATAGATAAAACTTATATTGCTAGGAGCGATTTAATGATATACGAATTTGAAGGAAAAAACGAAAAAGATGCTATTGAAATAGCTGCTGCAGAATTAGGTCTTGAAAAAGATCAATTTGATGTTGAAATCCTTGAATCTCAAAAAAATAGCCTTTTCAAAAAAGGTTATGTAAAGATTAGAGTTCATACTCAAGAAAAAGAAAGAAATGATAATTCTGAATTTGATGGACATATTCCACATTCAGAAAGACTTTTTGCAAATCCTGTTCCACAAGATGAATTTGAGGAAAAACTTGTTGAATTTATTGAAACTATCATAAATAAGATGGGATACAAAGCAACTGTTGATATCATGTTTAGAGAAGAACATAAAATTGGATTAAAATTAAATTCTTCTTATTCATCAATTTTAATTGGTAGAAAAGGTAAAAATCTTGATGCTTTACAACTTCTTGCAAATGTTTATGCAGGAAAGTTAGGTAGAGCAGATGATAGAATTATCCTTGATACAGAAAATTATAGAATTCGTAGAGAAGAATCATTGGTAAGATTAGCTTACACAACAGCTGATAAAGTAAGAATGCATAGAAATTCAATTTTACTTGAACCAATGAATCCTTTTGAAAGACGCCTAATTCATACAACACTTAATGATATAAGTGATGTAGAAACAAAAAGCGAAGGCGACGGACTTTACAAACAAGTTCGTGTAATTTACAAGGGAATTTTGTGATAAATAATACAAAAAAGGCATGGATTTTACTCTTATGCCTTTTTTCATTTTTAATTAATATTTTTTCACAAGAAATTAAAGGTGAATATCCTAAACTTGAGGATATAATTGATAAAGAATATGTTTCATCTTTAAGAGAAAATAACAAAATAGATAGATTTTTTACAGATAAAGATAATTCAGATTTTAAATTTTTTCCAAAATTAGAACTTGCTGAAAAAGCTATAAAAAAATGGCAATCTTCAAGAAATGATATTCCAAACTACACAATAGAATCAATTTATAGATTAGAAAAAACATCTTTTGCTGATAAAAAAACAGAAGATGAAAAAATCAAGAAGATTTTGCGTTCAGTTTCAAAAATGGAAGGAATACAATATTATTCTAACTCAAGACGCAGAATAGAAACTTTGTATTCAAAAGCTTATACAGTAAATAATCCAACAGAACGAAAAAAAATACCAGATAATTTTAACTTTAATGAAAATCCAATTTATGTTTTGCTAGATGATAAATCTTTTGGTGAATATGTAAGCGAAATAACAAATGATTCAAAAGATTTTGAAAATTGTTTTGAGTACATTAATGTAGATAATATAAATTATGGTTTTATAAAAGCAGTTGATCCATATAACATGCAAGTTTTTCTTGATGTAATAAATTGTGAAAAAGAAATTATAGTTTATGTTTATATACAATCAAAAATGGATGTTCCTGCATTGTTTAAGAACAAAATTTATGATTCTTTTATAGCAAGAACAGATGCATTATTTGACTGGTTCAAAAAATCTTGGAGGAACTAAATGAATAAAAAATTAATTTGCATTCTATTGTGTGCAAGTATTTTAATTACAATTGGAGGATGTTCACCTATGAGTGAGAGCTTAAAAGCAATTGAAGGAAAAGATGGTGTATTTGCAATAATGGAAACATCACAAGGAAATATTGTGTTAGAACTTCATTACAAACAAACACCTTTAACAGTTACAAACTTTGTAGGTTTAGCAGAAGGAACTTTAGATGCCGCTAAAGGAAAACCTTTTTATGATGGATTAAATTTTCATCGTGTAATTAGTAAAGCTAACGGTGATGGACAAGATTTTATGATTCAAGGTGGAGATCCAGCTGGAAATGGTACTGGTGGACCTGGATATAAATTCCCAGACGAAATTGTTGAAGAATTAAGACACACTGGACCTGGAATTTTGTCTATGGCAAATGCTGGACCTGGACCAAATGGTTCTGGAACAAACGGAAGTCAATTCTTTATTACACATGTTGCTACACCATGGTTGGATGGAAAACATACAGTTTTTGGAAAAGTTGTTGCTGGACAAGAAATTGTAAACAAAACAAAACAAGGTGATAAAATCAAGAAAGTTACTATTGTTAGACAAGGTGAAGATGCAAAAGCATTTACAGCAACACAAGAAGATTTTAATACTAGATTAAATGAACTTAAAGAAAAAAATAGAAAAGCAAAAGAAGAAGCTTTCAAAAAAACAATAGAACTTGTTGAAAAGAAATTTGCTGGAAGTACAAAAACTAGCGATGGAATTTATTTTACAACTACAAAAGAAGGCAAAGGCGAAAAAATTGGTGCTGGAAAAACTGTTACTGTAAAATATAAAGGTTACTTAATGAATGACCAAGTATTTGATAGTAGTGATTTTCATGAACCACTTACCTTTAGAACAGCTGGTGGTCAGATGATTCCAGGATTTGATATCATGGTTCAAGATATGAAGTTGAACGAAAAAAGAACTATGGTACTTCCGCCAGATTTAGCTTATGGTGAAGCTGGTGCAGGTGGAGTTATTCCAGGAAATGCATATATTGCTTTTGATGTAGAAGTAATTTCAGTTAAATAAGATACAAACAATAAAGGCTGTCTTAAGAAAATTTATTCCAAAAGACAGCCTTTTTTATTAAGAGTGAAAGAAATTATAAGTTGTTGTCTAAAACATCTTTCAAAGTAATTCTATCTAGATAATCATCAATGTTTTTTTGTAGACTTCTCCAGAAGTTTTGGGATAAACAATTTGGTTTTGGATTTCTACAAAATTCAGGATTGCTAAGACAATCAACAGGAATGATAGGACCTTCTGTTGCTCTTATAATTTCACCAATAGAATATTCTTCAGGTTTTTTGGCAAGTTTATATCCACCTAGAGTACCTCTATTGCTTACTAAAAATTTTTGTTTATTTAACATAGAAGTAATTTGTTCAAGATATTTCATAGAAATGTGTTGTCTTTCAGAAATATCTTTTAAGGGTGTAAAAACAGAATTATCTTGTTGTGCTATATCTAGCATCATTTTTAAGGCATATCTACCTTTTGTTGAAATTTTCATACTATAATTATATTATAATAATTAGAAGAATTCAATAAATATAACAAAGGATTATAATTTTATGAATTGCAAAAAAAATTTATTTTTTCTAGTATTAATTTTATTTGTAAATTTTACTTTTGCTCAGAATTTAAATAATGAAAAATCAAATTCTCCTTTTGAACTTTCATTAGCCGTAGATATTCCTTTAGGAATTACTAGTTTAACTACATTTGTATTGTCACAATTTATTGAACCAGAACAAATAACTTATAACCCAAATGAAATTAGGAATTTAAATTCTGTAAATCCTTTTGATAGGTGGATGGCTCAACCTTATTCAAAAAATGTAGATATTACAAGTGATGTATTAATGTATCTAACATTATGTACTCCATTTACATTGTTTGCTACAAACTCTAGTGAATATTTAACTTGGGGAACGATGTATTTAGAAGCATTTACTTTAGCTTTTGGTTTAAAAGATTTAATAAAGTTAGGTGTATACAGAGAGCGACCTTATATGTATTTTGAAAATAAGCCAATGGAAGAAATAACAGAAGGTGATTATCATAATTCATTTTTATCAGGACACACTACCCTTTCTTTTATGGGGGCAAGTTTTGGTAGCTATGTTTTTTCAAAATATTTTCCAGAGTCTAAATGGAAAGTTCCAGTGATTATGGGAAGTTTTTCATTAGCAGCAATAACATCAAGTTTAAGAATGATAGGAGGATGTCATTTTCTTAGTGATGTTTTAGCGGGAGCAACTTTAGGCACAGTAGTAGGAATAGGTGTTCCATTTTTACACGAGCTAAATTCTATAATTAATAGAGAAATCAACAATAAAATTGATAACAACAAAATGGAACAAGCGAGTATAAATTTATTACCAAATTCAATTTATTGTGTAATAAAACTATAAATAAAATTAAACATATTTTAAATCAAATTTTATTACACAATTGTATTCTGGATTTGTTTCTTTTATTTTTGAGCAAATTAAATTTCTAAGATCTTCTTCTTTTCCAATAAAAGAAGATTCTAAAACAATGTCAAAAATTAAATTTGTATGTGTATTTCCTGGAACAAATCTAAAATCATGAATTGATAATTCTGAATTGATACTTTGCACAACTTCTTTAACAAAATTTTTCATTTGGTTTAATTGTTCATTATCTGTTTCGATTGGGTCCATGTGAATTACACAGTCGCATGAAAATTTATTTGCAATTTCAACTTCGATATTATCAATTACATCATGAATTTCAAAAAAATCATTTTTTGAAGAAACTTCTGCGTGTAAAGAAATCATCATTCTTCCTGGGCCGTAATCATGAATGATTAAATCGTGTATACCAATAATTTGTTCGTGATTCATAACGGTAGCTTCAATATTATTAACTAGTTCTTTTGAAGGCACTGAACCAAGTAAAGGTTCTAAAGTTTCTTTTGCAGAAGAAAAGCCTGAATAAAAAATAAAAATAGAAACTGCTAAACCTGCAAATCCGTCTAAAGAAAATTTAAGTTGTGTGTTAAAATATTTTTCTAAAATAACAGTTACTAAAACTGTGAGTAAAACAACACAACTTGAAATTACATCAGATAAACTATCAGCAGCTGTTGCTTTCATTGTTGGAGAAGAAATTTTATTTCCGATATTTTTATTGTAAATAATCATGTAGATTTTTACTAAAATTGAAACGCAAAGAATAATCAATGAAAGATGACTAAATTCTGTTTTTTCTGGATTAATAATATTTGTGATGGAAGAAGAAGCAAGTTCAAAACCCATAAGAATAATTAACATAGAAACGATAAGTCCAGAAATATATTCGATTCTTCCATGACCAAAAGGATGTTCGGCATCAGGTTTTTTTCCTGCCATCTTAAAACCAATCATTGAAATAATTGAAGAACCTGCGTCAGAAAGATTGTTAAAAGCGTCGGCAGTAATTGCAACTGATTTTGCAATAAATCCTGCAAAAAGTTTTCCACAGAAAAGTAAAATATTTAAAATGATTCCAACTGCACCACATAAAATTCCGTAATGTCTTCTTACTTGTGGATTTGTAAAATCATCTTTGTTTTTAATAAAAATTGATGCTAAAAGTTTTATCATAAAAATTCCTTAGTAATAATTAATTTTCTATTGTAAGGTTTTTAACCCATCTTTCTTTTTTTAGTTGCCATTCTGCAATAATTACTTTTACAAAATCGGTAAGTTTTAAAACTGCAAACATTAAAACAGGTCCCCAATTTGTAAATCTTGCAACAAGTAAAATTCCAGGCAAAAATAACAATGTATTTACGGTTACATCAGTTACTGTTCCCATTATTGCATCTCCACCAGCACGAGCAGTAGAAAATTGTGCATTTAAATAAGTCCAAACAGGTAAGTATAATCCTATAATTAAAAGCATATTTTGTGCAATATCAATTGCATCTGGACTAATGTTTCTAAAAACGAATTTTAATAAACCACCAGAAGCAATTAATGCAATTCCAAAAACTGCTCCTGAAACTAAAGCTCCAGATTTCATCCATCGTGAATGTAGTTTGCCTTCTTCAAGTTTTCCTTGACCTAAAGTTCCACCGATAATTACTGCTGTGGCACAGGCAACTCCGTTTATTATAAGCTGGAAAAGATTTGCAATTGACCAAGCAGCAGACATTCCTGCAACAACTTCTGAACCACCACGCCCATTATATACTCGATTCATAATTGTTTCTGTCAAAATCCAAGACATTTCTGAAAGAATAACAAATAAAAATTTTCGTAAAATTTCACAAAATAAGGAAAATTTAATTTTGAAAATATCTTTCCATTTTGAAAAGAATAATGGTTTTTTAACATAACAATAAATTAGATAAGTTGCCAACTCCACAAGACGTGCAATCAATGTTGCAATGGCAGCACCTTTTACTTCTAAACGAGGAGCACCTAAATTTCCGTAAATAAAAACCCAGTTAAAAAAAGTATTTACTAAAGTAGCAATTATTGAAACATATAAAGGAGTTTTTACATTTTCAGATTCTCGCATACTTGAACCTATGCAAGTAGAAACTACAATTGGAACCCAAGTAAAAGCGACAATTTTTAAATATTTAATTCCTTCAATAGTTATTTCATGTTGATTTAGATTTCCTTTAAGCATAAAATCCATCATAAATCTTGGTAAGAAATAACAGCATGCTGTATATAAAATTCCTACTGAAACTCCAATGATTATTTTGAAGCGGTATGCTTGCTTCATTCCCTCCCCATCTTTTTTTCCGTTGTATTGGGAGATGTAAATTCCACCAGCAGTTGTAATGGAGTTGATTAAAATAAAGATAACCATGTTCAACTGGTTTGCAACATTTATAGAACTGTATTTTATGTTTCCTAAATCAGAAACCATAAAATTATCTATCAATGAAATTAAACTCTGAATCAAAAGTTGAAACATTATTGGCAAAGCAATATTTAATGCTTTTTTATAAAAACTAATGGGACCAAAAAGAGAATTCATAAATTTTCCTAAAATAAATATTTTGTAATTAGTTTTTAGGTTTCTTAAAAATTAAGAATTTTCCTAAAAGGTAATTGATAAATCCAAAAAAAGCTGATGAAAAAACTTTTATAGGAATATCTGGTAATTTCTGTTTATCAACAAAAAAGAACATTGTCAATACATCACCAAGACCACTTATTAAACGAGAAAAGAGGAAAATTAGTAAAGCTAATATCAATTGCAAAAATTTTTTATTTGCCCCTGGGAATACAAAAATTTGATTACAGAAGAATGCAAAAACATTTGCCAATAACCAAGCAAATGCTGTTGAAATGACAGTAGAAAACTCAAAAATTCTTGTAAATAAAGCATATAAAAGTGTGTTAATTAAGGCAGCAATAACTCCATAAAAAACATATTTTATAAACTGTGTAAAATTTTTATTCATCAAATTTTAATAACCATCAGACATTGCACGATTAAGGTCTCTTTGATAAAGTTCTTGATAAATAAGAGCACGAGTTTTCAATTTTTCTTTTATTTCTTGTGCAAAAGGAATATGTCTCCAGAAAATTCCACGAACTTCTTTATCAAGTTTTTGAAGACCTTCACTTTCTTTTGTCATCCAGAGAATATAATCGTTTATAAAGAATTCTTTTACATCACCTTTAATTTTTTGAGAAGAAAACCATTGATAGTACTGACCTGTAAGACCTTCTTCCATCCAATAATAAGATGCTTTTTCTTTTGCAACTTGCCAACGTAAATCAGCAACAGCTAATAAAACAGAAATTTGTAAATTTTTTGGATACATTGGAACAACAATTCTTCCACGGCTTGTAACACGATTATATTTATCAAAAGGTTCCCAACAAAAACCAAAATCTCCATAAGTTGGAACTAAAATAACATAAGGAACAATTCTGTTTTGAACATTTTTGTGAATACGACAAAAAGCCCCTGGGTCTAAAGACTCAACCCATGCAAGTTGCTCTAAAACATTTTCTCTAAAACCTGTTCCTTTTGGTAATGAATGATAAAATTCTCTTGTGAAAATTGGAAAGTGATTTCCTCTACGACCAATAGTCATTTTTGCCATTTGTCTAACAGTATCAAATTCCGTCATAAAGTCGGCACTATTTACTTCAGTATCTGAAGTTGGTAAATTTTGCAATCTTGATTCAAGTGAACGTGCCGTATTATTTGCTTCATCAAGTTCTCTTGTATATCCTGCAATTTCTCTATCGATTTTAAGAAGAGTTTTCAGTTTATCTGTAATTTCAGTAGCGAGTTTTTTTTGACCTTCAGATAAACATTCTCTATGACCATTTTTTCCAGGATTTATTGGATGATCGCAAAAACGGTCAACTCGAGATTTTAATTCTGCTTCAATCATATTGCGTTCATTTTCTTTAGCACTAAGCATATTTTCTGCATTTTGCAATTTACCATTATTTTTAGTTTGAAGTTGCATCAATCGAGTTGCTTCTTCTTGATTGCCACCTTTTCCATTCCTTGCGTTTTTTGGTTTTGCTTCGTCTGTTGCAGAAAGTGTAATTTTACCTGATGAAATTCCTTGAAACCATTCATCAAGATAATAAATTGGTTCTCCAAGATTATTTTCTAATATTGCTTTAGAAAAAAGTTCCTTTTGCTCAGCAGTAAAGAGAGAAGGTAAAACAACGCCATAACGTAAAACCATTCTTTTACATAAAGGAGTTCTTGCGGAATTCATTTTTAGTGCAACAGATTTCAAAAATTCCCAATAAATAGGTACGATTTGTTGTCTAAAAACAGTTTTATCTTTTACATCTTTACAAGTAAGATATTTTGTAAGCATATTATGCAATCTTTGAGAAGCTTCATTTTCTCCAGAAAGAGCAGTTTTATAATATGCAGCATCTGTAAAAACAGGATTAGGTGTATCTAAAAAATATTTTTCTATTGGTTTAAATGTTTTTTTGCTTAAATCAACAGATGCCTGGTTTGAAGGTTTATTAGAAGATTTACTCTCAACAGGAACTTCTGGAATATCATCTAAAGATGGCAAATTTGAGTTAGGCAAACTATCTGTGTCAGCTAATAAAGCAGCAATATCTGGTGAAATATCATCGTTCATAATACATATATTTTATCACTTGAAACGATAAATAGCAAATATTTTTTCTCCATAATAGAATAATTGAAACTTAATTTTTACTTGACGGTTGATAAATCCTTCTATAAACTATTACACATGGAGGATAATATGGAAAAAAGTTCTAAAAAAAAGAAAAATCCCATAGTTAAATTTTTATTAGGTATTTTAATTTTCCTTTTAGTAATTATTTTAGTTCTATCTGTTTGGTTTATTTATTCCGCTTTAGATAAACAAAATTCACTTTCGATGTTGCCTGTAGGCTATTCTACTTATTTGCGCACAGATTCCGCTTGGGATGCTATTGACCCTCTTATAGACTTACAAGCAGCAGATATATTGCTTTCATCTCCGGAATTTTCTCAATTTAGAGAACCTTTTATGGCATTTAGAAGTTCAACTTTAAGAACTAATAAACTTTTTACAACTTTGCTTTCTCGTAGAGTTGATGGTGCTTTATATTCCGATGAAAACTCAAATCAATATTTTACTGCATTAATCGATTTAGGATTTTTATCAGGAATTACTCGTCCTTCAAAATACTTTATTCAATTTGTAATTGATAAAATTGGTCTTGAAGGTTTTTCTGTAAAAGAAAATCACTATGAATATAAAAATGGAAATTCAATATATTATATTAAACCTGTAAAAAATCTTGTTTTGGTAAGTAGTAGCAAAGAACTTTTTGATCAAGCATTAACTTGTAAAAATGATGAAAATTACACAGAAGAAGAAAAAGAAATGCTACTGGCAAAACCAACGCAACCAATAAAAGTTGTTGTAGATGCCAGACAATTAGCTCTTTCTTTAACAGAACAAATACCAGTATTTAATAAAATTGCTTCTATGCTAAGTAGAGAAAGTTTAAGTGTACTTTCTTTTGGAATTACAGATGAACAAATAAATATCAATGCAGATTTTCCTTTTGCAATTTCTGATGAACTAGAAAAAATGCCAGGCTTTTCAGGATTAAGTAAAATTCTTGAAAAAAATTCTACAATGCCAAAACTTATTTCATCTTTAAGTGATGATGTTCAGTATTACACAATTATAAAAGCAGGTTCTATACAAGAATTAAAAACAGCAGTGTTTCCTTTAATGCCAACAGAAATGAATTTAAATTCACTTTGGATGATGGGAAATACTTTGTGTTCAACAATTTTTGGTGCAACTATAGATGAAATAATTTGTTCGTGGACAGGTGATGAATTTGCAGTTGTTGGAATAGAAGGATTAAATGATCCAGTTTTTGTAATGCAAATTTCCGATGAAAAACAACGAAAGAAAATTTTTGATAAAATAATTTCTTCGATAATCATTAATGACGATACAAGTTTAATTTTAGATGGAGTAAGATTACCTCGTTTAGAATTTCCTGGATTTTTGCAAGGTTTATTAAAAAGTTTTGACATAAATTTACCAAATCCATATTATATGATTAAAGATGGATTTATTTATTTTTCAACGGCACCAGAAACTTTATCATCAATTCATACTTCATTAGCAAATGGAAATAAAATTTCTAAAAATGAAAATTGGAAAGTTGTTTCCACAAATCAAAAAAACAATGCCACGATAAGTTTGTTTTATGATTTGGCAAGAAGTATTCCTTTCTTTTTAAGAGGAAATAATTATGTTTCAAAAATTTTGCAACTGTATACAATCGGAAGATGTGATATTAGAATTGAAGATTCAGTTTTAAAATGTCAGTTGCAAGCAAATTCAAAACGCACAGGTTCGTTAAAAGAAATTCCAGGTTATCCAATTAGTTTATCAGGAACTTCTGATTACAAACTTTATCTTTCACCAATAAAAAATTCTAATAAAATTTTTTGGATAGAAGATAATAATAAAATTAAAATGATGAACATTTCTTCAATGGAAGTTACAGAAAGAAAAATTGATTCATCAAAAATAAATATTTGTACAGCAAAAAAAGAATTATCTTCTGGTGGAGTTTTGTGGGTAACAACTTCAGAAGGAAATATTTTCTTGTTAAATGAAAATTTAGAAGACGTTGCAAATTTTCCAATAATGATTTCTGGAATACCATCAGGAGATTCTTCAAGTTTTGATGAGGGGTTAATAATTCCCTTAGAAAAAAAATTGTGCTATGTTTACCTAGATGGAAAAGAAAAAATTATTGACTTACCAATAACAGGATCAATAAAATCAAATCCAACTGTGTTAAATAAAAATGTTGCAATTTACGATAAAAGTTTTGCAGGAAAAATTTTTGTTTTAGAAAATGATGTTTGTATAAATCAAGAAAATCCTTTTATGATTTCTGGAATTGCTTTTGGTAGTCCATCACTTTTAAAATCAAAATCAATTTTGTATACAGGTTTTATAAATCAAGCTGGTAATTTGTACATCTGGTCTGAAAAAAATTTAAGAGATGAATTTCCAAAAAAATTAAATGGAGTTTTTTATTCTAATCTTGTAAATAACGGAAAATATTTTTATGCAGTTTCTTCAGTTGGTGAAATTTTTAGAATTGATGTAAACGGAAATTATATTTCTGTAAAAATTCCTAACATCAGTGTAAAAGAAGGTTACATAACTGTTGCAAGTCAAGATAACGGAGTGAACAATATTTATCTAACAACAGATGGAAATGTTATTTATGGTTTTAATGAAAACTTAGAATTACTTTCAGGCTTTCCTTTAGCTGGATGTGGAGCACCAATTTTTACAGATGTAAATGGTGATAGGATTTTAGATTGTCTTGTTCAAACAATCGATAAAAAAATTAATGCTTGGAATTTGCGATAATATAAAAGGATAATTAAAATGAAAAAAAATATTTTTACACAATTACTAATTTTTTTAATTTTGGTTTTAAGTTTTTCTTGTACATCTTTACAACAGGATGTAATGATTTCTTCAGTTGATGCAGAAAATATAGAAGAGTTTCAAGAAATTGAAAGTCAAGTTGCACTTCTTGATGCTTCATTTTGTCTTGGTGAAAAAAATTCTGTAACTACAAAACTTACAGAAGATACTATAAAGCAAATTGATATTTTACTTTTAGAAAGTGGTTTAGAAAAAGAAGCTCAATCTAGGCTTTGGGCATTGAAGGGAATTATCTTTTTTACAGAAGGAAAAAAAATAAAAGCAAGTGAATGTTTTGACTTTGCAAATGATTTGTACAAAGGCGAAGTTTTTACAATGATTTTAGGAAGCCGACTTGAATTAGTAAAATTAACAGAAGATGAAAAAATTGCAAGTGCAGATAAAAAATTGCTTCTTCTTGAAAAAGCAATAAATGATTTTAAGGAAGCAAAATATTTAGATGCAGTTGCAAAATTTGATGAAGCATTTATTTCATTACCTAGTTATTATCATTATGCTTATTCAAAATTAAGAAACAAAGCTTGGGAATTAAAAAGTATAAATACAGATTCCGAAAAAACTGATGTAAATCTTTTGCAAATAAATGAAATTACAATTGGTCAGATGTTAATGATTGCACAAAATGAATCAGACCTTTTGTATAATTATAATGCAGGAAAAAATTTATCAGAAAATGAATTGTACAAAAAAATAAATTCTTATGGCTTATTAAATTCTGCAAACGAATTTATGCAAGGAACTTTTGTTGATACAAAAAATAAAATTTCTAAGAATCAAAAAATTAATAGATATATGTGTGCAAGATTTTTGTGGAATTTATACAACGGAAATAAAAACACAAAAGAAAATTTATCAAATTATTCTGTAATGTTTGCTGGCCAAAAAGAATCTCCTATTCCGGATGTTCCAATTAATTCACAAGATTTTGATGCTGTTCTAGGTTGTATAGAATTAGAATTTATGAATCTTACAGATGGAATAAATTTTGAAGGTGAAAAATCAGTTAGTGGAATTGAATTTAGCGAAAGTTTGAAAAAGGTTCAATGATTTTTTTGAAAGAAATATTTTATGAAGATTAATTTTAAATTATTATTTCTTTGTGTCATTGTTGTGTTCGTTGTATTGTTTTGTTTGGCAGTTATGATTCATACAAAAAATAAAAATGAAGAAAAAAATAAGACAATGCAAATCGTAAATCCAATGAAAAAATCTACACCACAAGAAATTATTGAAACTATTGGTGTAAAATTTAATGAACCAAAAAATGTAAGTGAAATAAAATATTTTATTATTTCAAATCAAGTTGCTCAAATGAATTTTATTAAAGATGGAATTTCTTTTACAGCAAGAATAAAACCAGCAAAACAATTTGAAGATATTTCTGGAATGTATTTTAATTGGAACAATTAAATAAAAATATGTATATTGATTAAACAGAGGGTAAATAATGAAGTATTTTGTTGATATAATTTTACAAGGAAAAAAATTTAATCCAGAAGAGGTATCAAGTATTCTAGGAATAAATTTTAGAAAATTTCATAAGTCTGGTGATTATAATAAACGATTACATTGTAATGAAATAGAAGGATATGGAATATTATCTTCTAGAGAAGAACTAACAACAGAAGATGTAATTGACAAGACTATTTTTGAGTATGAAAAAATTTACAAACTAGGTGAAGAAAATTTAGGTATAGAAAGGAAGATATTCCATCTTTATGTTGAATGTTTGCAAAACTCATTTTCTTTAAAAACTAAATATATAAAAAAAATATGTAATTATTTTTCTGAAATGGAGATTACTATTTTGGAGGAGTAATATATGGCACGACGAAAAAAGATTGGTGATATATATAGATTTGATTTTGATGAAAAATATCATTGTTATTGTCAAATTCTAAAGGAAAACGACGTTTGTTTTTTTGATTTTTATTCTGATAATGAGAACGATAATATAAATGAAATATTAAATAAAAATGAAATATTTCGAATTTGGTTAGATAGAGATTGTTTTAAAAGTTCAAAATGGAAATTTATTTGTAATAAAGAACTTTTTGATTCAAGAAAAAATATAACAAAGAAATATAATAAACCTATTGGAAATGATTATTATCAAATATATGAAGAAGGTAAATTTGTTAAAGCAACAAGAGAAGAGTGTAAAGGATTAGAATACACAGCTGCATGGACGGAGTTAGGTGTAATTCAGAGATTAAATTATTATTTTTTTGGAAAAGAATTACCCCAAAATATAAAAAAAGATATACCATTTTATGAGTAAAAAAAACGGAAAGGACAAGTTAAAACATAGTATTTTCTAGTTGTTCTAATTGTATTTCCAATTCCCATCAATAAAAATTTGTAGAAAGAAAGGATTTAGACCTACAAATTCAGGTAGTATTGGACTCATTTTGTTCGTTCAAGTTCTTTACGCAACTATGTTGATATGGTTGTTAAGCAAGTTTCTTAAAATAGTATATTTGCATAAAAGATAAGGGGATTTTGAATATTTTCCTTGATATCCTTCAGGGGATTTTGTATAATTTAAGGCATGGAAACATTTAAGAGAAAAATCTGGGAAAAATTTAAGGCGTGGAAGGAAGAGTCTGATGGTCATACAGCCTTACTTGTAGAAGGGGCTAGACGAATTGGAAAGTCTACAGCTGTCGAAGAATTTGCAAAAAAGGAATATGAAACATATATTCTAATTGATTTTGCATTTGCATCTCAGAATATCAAAAATCTTTTTAATGATCTTTCTGATTTAGATTCCTTTTTTCGAATGTTACAGTATTACACAGGAAAAGAACTGAAAGAACGCAAATCGCTTATTATTTTTGATGAAGTTCAACTTTTCCCATTGGCTCGTCAGGCTATAAAACTTTTAGTTAAAGATCACCGTTATGATTATATGGAAACGGGTTCTCTTCTTTCTATTAAAGAAAATGTAAAGAACATTCTTATTCCAAGTGAAGAGAGAACCATTCAAATGCATCCGATGGATTATGAGGAATTTTGCTGGGCTATAGGACAAACAAATTCTTTTGAAATTGGACGTACTATCTGGCAAGAAAAGAAGTCTTTAGGAGATGACGTAAATAGGGATCTGATGAAAAAGTTCCGTTTATATATGATTGTTGGAGGAATGCCACAAGCCGTAGAAGCATTTATTAAAACTAACAATTTTAGCAAAGTTGACCTTGTTAAGCGCGATATTTTGAAGCTCTATAAAAATGATTTTATGAAGTTTGATTCATCAGGACGTTCTTCTTTGATTTTTGATCATATACCTGCAGAACTTCAAAAGAATGCTTCTCGCTATCAGATTTCGAGTGTAATAGAAAATGCAAGAGCAGGAACTATGCTTGAACGCATTGCTAAACTTCAGGATTCAAAAACTGTGAATATTGCTTATCATGCTAATGCACCGGAAGCAGGTCTTTCTCAAAACATTGATTTGGAAAAGTTTAAACTTTTTCTCTGTGATACAGGGCTCTTCGTAACTCTTTGTTTTAAAGACAAAGAGTTTACTGAAAATATTATTTATGAAAAATTGCTTTCAGATAAGATTCAAGCAAATCTTGGATATGTTTATGAAAATGTAGTTGCTCAAATGTTGGTAGCAAAAGGAGATGAGCTTTATTATCATACTTTCCCAAGCAAAACTTCTAATCATAATTACGAGATAGATTTTGTTCTTTCCCGAAAGAATAAAGTCTGCCCAATTGAAGCAAAATCATCAGATTATCATCGTCATAAATCTATGGATATTTTTACTGAGAAGTTTTCAAAACATATTGGAAGTCGCTTTCTGGTTTACACAAAAGAATATCGCAAGGATGCTGATATTTTCTGTATTCCAATGTATCTTGTACCATTCATTTAGTTGAAGAATCTTTCTTAAAATATTTTGTAGGTAATTTCCCTCAATCTCCCATCAATAAAAATTGATGTTACATACTTTAAAACAAAAATCCAGTAGAAAAGTTTTTTACACAAATCTACTGGATTTTTTTTATTCTGAAAAAAATTCGGAATGACAGTTCTTTTTAGTCGACCTCGACTATTTTATATTTTAATAAATGGATTTCTTTTAAAATTTATTCTGCTTCTACAATTTCAACGTATTCAGAAGCTTTGTCGCCTGCGATTTTTCCAAAAACTGTGATGTCAGCAACGGCGTTTCCTCCAAGGCGGTTTGCACCATGAACACCACCTGTAACTTCACCTGCGGCATAAAGCCCTGGAATTACATTTCCGTCTTTGTTTAAAACTTCTGTATCAGCATTGATTTTGATACCACCCATTGTGTGATGAACTGCAGGACCTACTTCAACTGCATAAAATGGACCGATTTCTATTTTGCGTGGCATTTCACTTGCTTTTCTTCCAAATTCTTCATCAAGACCTTTTTCTACAGCATCGTTGTATTTCTTTACAGATTTTTCAAATTCACCTGCATCAATTTTTAGTTTTTCAGCAAGCTCTTTTAAATCTTTTCCAACAGTAAGTAATCCTTGTTTTGCGTAACCTTCGATGGCTTTTAAAGAATCTCTTACTCCTTGGTCAAAAACTAAGAAAGCAGTTTTTCCTTTTTGTTTAAGAATTGCATCAGACATTACATCACGAGTTGCCATTTCGCTACCAAATCTTTTTCCGTCACGATTTATCATGATAGCACCATTACCACGAACAGCTTCTGTTATCATAATGTTTTTTTCTGGTATTACAGTTGGATGAGTTTGAATTTGTTCCATATCAACAACATCACCATCAAAAACTTTAATCCATTCAAGAGCATCTCCTGTTGCACCAGAATGATTTGTTGTTCCAAATCCTTCTAATTCAGGTTTATATGAAACAATAATTTCTGGATTTGCACCAAATCCACCAGTTGCAATAATTACTGCTTTAGAATTGATTTTGTAATTTCCTTCTGGTGTTTCAACAATAACTCCAGCAACTTTTCCATCTTGGTCAATTAAACCTGTCACTTCATTATTGTATCGAATATCAATACCACGATTTTTTACTTGGTTTTCTAAAACTTGTACTAGATGAGAACCAACAGCCGCTCCTCCTGCTGGGCGATGTGTTCTGCTATTTGTGGAACCAGCCATTTTTCCAACATCTGTTAAATCAACTCCCATTTCTAAAAGCCAATCAACTGTATCGCTAGAATTTTCAACCATGGTTTCAACTAAAACAGGGTCGTTTATGTTTTTTCCACCAATCATTGTATCTTGAATGTATTGTTCGTTTGAATCTTCAATACCAAGTTTTTTTTGAACAGAAGTTTCACTTGCGTTTAATCCACCTGTAGCGTAATTTGTGTTTCCACCAGCAATGGGCATTTTTTCAAGAATGATAACATCCATACCATCAGCGTTTGCTTCTAAGGCTGCACTTAAACCTGCTCCTCCTGCTCCAATTACAACTATATCTGTTTCTGTGTCTGAATAAGAAACTTTAGGTGTGTCATTTTTTCCACTTGCTTTATCAATGGCATTTTTAAAAGCATCAAGAACACCCTTTGTTGTGTAAGTTGCACTTGAAATTGCATCCACGCCCTTAATTGTTCCCTTTTCTACAACTTGATTTACAATTTGTTGAGCATATTCCTTTGCAAAATCACTATCTTGAATAGAAGTAAGTTCTGCATCAACAATTTTTCCATCTTTTGTAGTTATTTCAACAGAAAGTTTTCCCTTAAAACCTTCTCCATCTCCAGACCAAGTTCCGTCTTGAATTGTTGGAGCTTTTGAACATGTTGTAATTGCTATAATACAAGCAATACTTAATAAAATAAAAATTATTGTAGCAATTATATTAGATTTCTTCATAAAATCCTCCATAGTTAATTATAAACAATTTTTTTCGTCTTGTGTATACAAACAAAAATTATTATACTGATTTCATGACAATATCAAATAATGATCTTTTTACACAAAATGCACAAAGAATACGAGATGTTATTCGATACATCAAACGATTTAAAAACGCAACAGTTGTAATTCATATCGATGATAGAGTTTTAGAATCTTCTCTTTTTACAAGTCATATCAGTGATATTGCAATGATGCACGATGCAGGATTAAAAGTAGTGATTGTTCCTGGAGCAAAAAAACGAATAGATGATGTTTTAAAACTAAATAATGTAGATTGGCAATTAAAAGACGGCTTTAGAATAACAGAAGAAAATTCAATTCCTTTGATAAAAATGGCCGCCTTTGATGTTTCAAACAAAATAATGACAGCCCTTTCTGGAAATGGATTAACTGCTTTAATAGGGAACTGGGTTCGTTCTAGAGCAAAAGGAATTATTGAGGGTTTTGACTACGGAATTTGTGGTGAAATTGATAAAATCCATATAGAAGCATTAAATAAAGTTTTAGATGATGGATTTATTCCGATTTTTCCTTGTATTGGTTGGAGTGCGAGTGGAAAACCATATAATATTTCTTCTATAAAACTTGCTTGTGAAACTGCAATAAAACTTAATGCAGATAAATTATTTTTCTTAACACCAGATTGTTCTATAACTTCAAGTGAATTTAATATTTCTTCAGAAATGCCACTTTCACCAGAAGGTTGTGTTCCTGCTCTTAATCTTGAAGAGCTTGATAAATTCCTGTTGGATAACAAAGATAATTCAAGTCCTGTAATCAATTTATTAAAGAATGGGTTAGAAACTTGTAAAAAAGGAGTTTCTAGGGTTCATATTCTTAATGGTCAAATCGATGGAACTTTACCTTGCGAAATTTTTTCTGATTTGGGTTCAGGAACAATGATTTATAAGAGTAATTATGGTGGAATTAGAAAAATGCAGATAGATGATACATCTTCAGTTTTAACTTTAATGCGACCTTTTATTGAAAAAGGAATTCTACTTAATCGTACAGAACAAGATTTACAAGATACTTTTTCTGATTTCATTGTTTACGAACTTGATGGGGCAATTAGAGCTTGTGCTTCTCTTCATTTATATGATGATTTACAAGGGGAAATTGCGGCAATCGCAGTTGATAAAAATTGTTCTCATATGGGAATTGGCCCAAAATTAGTTTCTTATCTGATTGAAGAAGCAAAAAAAGAAAGTGCAAAATCTGTTTTTGTTTTAACAACTCAAACTTCTGATTGGTTTGAAAAGTTAGGTTTTATTCCTGATGATATTGAAACTTTACCAGAAAAAAGAAAAGCACTATGGACAAAAAAGCGTAATTCAAAACTATTAAGATTAAATTTATCTTAGAATTTTATACTGACCTCGCCAGTAAAGATTTCTGTTATTTTTTCTTCAAAGGAATTTTGTAGTTTTTTCTTTACAAGTAGATGGCCTTTATCTGTAATATCAATTACTTTTGCTTGGTAGGTTTCACCTGTAAAAGTGTTTTCGATTACATTTACAACTTTTCCAATAAGGTTTGAACGATTTTTGTATTCACCCATAACTAAATTATGATTTTCATTTTTCAAATCCAACAAAATTTCTTGCAAGAGGAAATTTATAACTTCATCTTTTTTTTCAAAATTGATATTTGCACTTGTTGCAATTTTAGAAAGCTCTTCTGGAAATCCATTTTTATCTTCTTGTAGATTTATTCCAATTCCAATTATTGCAGGATTTATTTTATTTTTTTGTGTTTTGGATAAAATTCCTTCTGTTAAAATTCCACAAACTTTTTTTTCTTCAATAAAGATGTCATTTACCCATTTGATTTTGCAGTTTTTACAACCAAATTTTTCTAGGGTTTTACAAACACTAACTGCAACTTTTGGCGTGATAAGTGTAACATCATTTTCGTATTCTAAAAAATCTGTGTTATAAACTATCGAAAGATAAATTCCACAATTTTTGGGCGAAAAAAAACTTCTTCCTAACCTTCCTTTACCATTTGTTTGTGAATTTGCCACAAATATTGCTGATATGGGTAAATTATTTTTTGGATTTTGCTCATTTTGAGGTTCAGTTTTTGAACAAAGGAATTCTTTTGCTCGTGTATTTGTAGAATCCGTTTGTTCATAAAAGAATTTATTTATAGCAGTTAAATCCATGTTGTTCAATTCCGTCAACCCATTTTTTTGCCCAAAGTTTTGCAGCTGGTAAATCGTGTTCTTTATAATTTCCACATTCTTTAGGGTCTCTTCCTGGAATTTCTTTATCATCTTGCCAAGAAGCAACTTGTTTTAGAACATTCATCATTTTATTTGCAATTTCTTCTTCTGTATGTTCTCCAAAAATTGTTAGATAAAAACCTGTTCTACATCCCATTGGAGAAAAATCAATTATGCCATTTAATTCATTACGGATATATTCAGCAACTAAATGTTCTAGGGTATGAATTCCTGCTATTGGCATAAATTCTTCATTTGGTTGACAAAAGCGAATGTCATATTTAGAAACAATATCTCCCTTTGTTCCAGTTTTTTTTGCAGCTTGTCTTACATAAGGCGCTGTAACTTTTGTGTGGTCAAGATTAAAGCTTTCTACATTGTATTTTTGATTTTCCATAATTTCCATCCTTGAATTAATGTATTAAAAATTTTCTAACATATTGATAACTGTTTGTCCACTGATTTTTGCAGCAGTTTCTTTGTTAAAAAAATATTCGCCTTCTACGCCGTCATCAGCAGAATCTGAAATTGAACGAATTATTACAAATGGTATTTTGTGTAAAAAACAAGTGTGTGCAATAGCTGTTCCTTCCATTTCAACGCAAAAAGGATTACAGTTTGAAATAATTTTTTGTTTTATGGTTTTATCAGAAACAAAAACATCCCCAGAAGCAACTCTTCCTTTGAAAACATTAGAATTATTTTCTGAAACAAAAGATTTTTCTGCTAAATTGATTAAATTTTCATCAGCATTAAAGAAAGTTGGCATTCCAGGAATTGTACAGATAGGATCTCCAAAAGAACTTGCGTCAGCATCGTGATAAACACAATCTGTAGAAATTACTATATCGAGAGGTTTTAATTCTTTTGCCATGGCTCCTGCAATTCCTGTATTGATAATATGAGTAACATCAAATTTAACAATCAAAAGTTGTGCACAAAGGGCAGCATTTACTTTTCCAATTCCGCTTTGCACAACAACACAGTCTTTGCCATTTATGCTTCCTTCAAAAAAGATTAGATGTGAAAATTCTGTTTCTTTTTTATTTTTCATTAAAGAGCAAAGATTTTGAATTTCTATATCCATTGCTCCAATTATACCGAATTTTACTTTGTTTTGATTCATGATTTTCTCCTATACGCTTAATTTTTCATATAAATGTAAATTATGTCAATATTTGCAAAAAAATACATTAAATGCAACATTTTTTATTGACATTATTATCACTTTTTGTTAGTATAACCATAACAATATTGTATTACAAAGAGCCGCTTTTTTCTCCTCCTTTTGCGGCTCTTTTTTTTTGTCTTTATCATTCTAGCATATCTTTAAGTTTTTCTCTCTCTTTTTCAATATATTTTTTAAGATTTTCTGTTAAAGGTGTTTTTTCAGACTTTAGAAAAAAGAAAAAATTTATTCTATCTTTTATTTCTTCGTTTCGATTTCTTATAGAATTTTTTAATGCTTCATATTTTATAACAATTTTATGTTCATCAGCAAATTTTTTAATTTTTGATAAAATGTGTATTGAATAAAACAAATCAATTGTAAAAATTCCGTAATAAAAGCCTACTAAAAAAGTAAAACTCAAATTTTTAGAAAGCCAGGATACTGCATCATTTATATAAGGTTCTATAAAGATATAATAAAAAACACTTAATAAAAACCAAAAAAAAGTAAATTGTGGACAAATTATACCTTGAATATTGCCTTTTAGTTTTGAATAATCCCAAAGTTTTACCTTCATACCTTTTATAAAAATTATTCCTGCTATATATTCTACAAAGGTAATAACTATAGCCATAATTCCAAATAAAACAAAATGCTGTATTGTCAAATTTGGGATAAAATTAAGATTAATTTTTGATAAAAAATATAGAATGCAAAGTACAAATCCATACAAGGGAAGATATGGACCTCGCAAAAATCCAGGATTTATCCATTTATGATTAGGATTAGAAGATGAAAAATATTTTCTAAAAAAAAGTTCTATTATCCATCCTATAATGCTACCAACATAAAATAAAAATGCTAAAGTTATAAATAAATTCATAATAAAAATATAATTGCTTTTGTTATAATTGACAAAAAAATGAATATAAGATATTTAAATTCATTATGTTTGGACTTCTACTTGCTTTAATTTATCTATCTTTTATTAGTTTAGGTTTACCAGATGCCTTGTTAGGTTCTGCTTGGCCAATTATCCACGAAGAATTAAATGTTCCAATTTCTTATGCTGGAATAATTTCTATGATTATTACTGCTGGAACAATTGTTTCTAGCTTTTTTAGCGATAAAGTAATTAGAAAATTTGGAACAGGATTAGTTACTGCAATAAGTGTTGCAATGACTGCTTTTGCGATTTTAGGATTTTCCATTTCTTCAAAATTTTGGATGCTTTGTCTTTTGAGTATTCCTTTTGGATTAGGTGCAGGTTCTGTTGATGCTGCTTTGAACAACTTTGTTGCATTGCACTATAAAGCTCATCATATGAGTTGGCTTCATTGTTTTTGGGGGATTGGTGCAACTTTAGGTCCTGTAATAATGGGGCAATGTTTAGTAAATGGCAAACATTGGACAACTGGATACGAAATTGTAGGCTTTTTACAGATAGGATTAGCTGTAATTCTTTTTTGCAGTTTATTTCTATGGAAAAAATTTGATTCAGATAATAAAGATAAGCAAGAAAATCATAAAACTTTATCATTTATAGAATTGTTAAAATTACCTAAGGCAAAATCTGCTTTAATCGGATTTTTTTGCTACTGTGGATTAGAATTTTCAACTGGATTATGGGGAGCAAGTTACATGGTTCTTCAAAGACAGGTTGAACCAGAAATTGCAGCAAAGTGGATTTCATTGTTTTATTTTGGAATTACTTTTGGAAGATTTCTCAGTGGATTTATAACGATGAAACTTTCTTCAAAAAATATGGTTCGTTTGGGGCAATTTGTTTTACTTTGTGGAATTGTCATTGTTATTTTATCTTTACAAAATTATCTTTTACCAATTGGATTTTTTCTAATTGGGTTGGGATGTGCTCCAATTTATCCAAGTATGCTTCATTCTACTCCAGAAAACTTTGGGAAAGATGTATCCCAATCAATTATGGGAAAACAAATGGCAGCCGCTTATGTAGGTTCAACTTTTATGCCTCCAATAATAGGATTTTTTGTAGATAATATTACTCCAAAACTTTTCCCAGTGATTTTATTTATTATTCTTGGATTAATGTTTTTTATGACAGAGAGTCTTTACAGATTTTCCTCCAAAAAGGAAAAGATTTCAGAATAGTATGCTTCTAAAAAAGTATCTTTGCTATTAAAAGTATCATGTTCTAGGTGAGGCATAAAAATTATTTTTGTATTTCCTGTTCGTTTTGCAAATCTTTCTTGTTCTTTTGGACTTACTAAATTATCTTTTTCTGCCTGAAAAATTAATATTGGAATGTTTACTTTTTTTAGTTGCTTTGGTTTAAAAATATCGCTTGTGGCTTGGAGGGCTGCATCTACCCAAGAAAATGTTGCTCCGTTTGTTTGATAATAAATATTTTCATTTCGTAAATCTGAAACATACTGGTATCTTGCTTTGGATTTTGTAGAAGTTTTTTTAATATCAACTTTTTCATTTGGGATAAATTCTTGATGGTCAAAAGCAAATGAAGCTCCTTTGTTAAATCCGATGGCTGTATTTACAAATGCTTTTATTATAGGTTTTGGAATTCCTAAAAGATTTATTCCCATCATTGGGGCATTCAAAATTGCTCCATCAAAATATTCTGGGTAAGATTCAATTAAAAGAGAGGCAACGCATCCGCCCATAGAATGTGCAAAAAGAAAAATAGGTTTATTTTCAGAATTTGGAATAAGAATTTCTTTGTAAATTAAAGAAGCATCTTCGATGTAAGTTTCAAAATTGTCAATATGAACTTTTGATAAACTATCTTTTATTTCTCTTGAAGAAAAACCATGCCCCCGTTGGTCGTAACGAACAACATTATATCCTTGTGTTAAAAAATAATAAGTAATCTCATCAAATTTTTTTGTAAAGCCAGTAAAGCCGTGAATCAATAAAATCGTTCCTTTGGTTTCTGGTAGAAAAAAAGTTTCGTAATAAATTTGATTTTGGTCAGGAGTTTTTATAAATCCAGTTTTAATGCAAGAATCCAAAAAAGGTTGTGCAACATTTTGCATTTGAATATAAAAAAGTTCTTCTCTAAAAATATTTAGGTTTTTATTATTCTTTTCATAATCTATTGTTACTTTATTTAAAGGTTTACTTGCAAAACAAGAAGAAAAAGTAAAAAAGATTGCGACGGAAAGAAAAATTGCTTTGTATAATTTTATAGAAAAATGTGTATTTTGAAACATGATTATCCTCGAATAAAAAAGTCTATTCTAAGGATAATGCAGGAAATTTAAAAAAACAAAAAAAGCCAACTGTCGGACTTGAACCGACTACCTGCACGTTACGAGGGTGCTGCTCTACCTGGTGAGCTAAGTTGGCAAAATGTAATTAGTGTAAAAATTTTATCTTTGTTGACAACGAGAATCAACAAAACGTTTCATATCGATGATGTTATTTACAATTACATAATTTGTAAAAATTTCTACTTTGTGTTTTTCTACAAATTTGTTCATTTCGTCTTTTACTTGGTCGATAGAAAGTCCTGTCCAATGTGCAATATCTTGCATTGTCAAATTGAAACGACGAGAACGTTCATTTGGATTTGGGCAAGGATTCATCTCATCAAACATTAAGAAAACATCACCTATTTTTGCTTGTGGGTCGGCAATAACCAAAGTTTTAAATCTGCGCTTTTGGTCATAAATTCTTTTACAGAAAAGTTTAATAAGAATCATTGCAATTTGTGGATTTCCTGTGATTAAAAGTTCAAAATTTTGTTTATTAAATTCAAGAACTTCTACTTTATCAATTGCCACACAAGTTGCAGACCGAGGAGAATTTTCAAGAATTGCCATTTCTCCAAAAAATTCTCCTGGCATTAAGATATCAAGATTTTTCTTTTTACCGTTTACGCATTTTACAAGTTGAACTTTTCCAGACTGAATTAAATAAAAACAATCTCCAGGTTCATATTCTGAAATAATAACAGAACCACTTTCAAAAGTTTTTGCAAATCGAGAAAAAGCAGGTAAAGAAAATTGTTTTAATCCAGATGAAACTGTACTTTGAGAAAAGTCCTCTGAATAGTTCATTGTTTTTTCTCTTGTCTGTTGCAATTCCATTCGTTTTTTTGAAGCCAAATATATCTGTTTAACTTGCATTGCATTTGGAGCATTTGGAAAGCGTGTAAAAAATTTAATACATACGTCACAACAGGCCTTATATTGATTATCATCGTAAAAACAATGTGCTACAGATTGCATTCCTGTAAATTGAGAAATTTCTTCATGGCTGTTAAGAATTGATTCTGTTTTTTTATGGATATTTCTTAATTGTTTAGAGAAAACTTTTAGCATTTTAAGAATAACAGCTTTATTGGTACTGAAAAGTTGTTCAAATTCAGAGAGAGACATCGCCACAGTAACTGAATCTGTAGTAACAGTAGCTGTTTCTTCACGAGGGAATCGTCCAAAAGCAGATTTTACACCGAAAAACTCACCTTCTCTAATATGTTCTACAACAGAACTTCCTGTTTCAATGTCAACACTTGTGAGTAAAATACTGCCTTTTTGCAAAATAAAAATTCGTTCGTCTCTATCACCAGCAAAGTAGATAATAGAACCTTTTGTATATTGCATTGTTTTTGGCATATTGGCCTCTCTAAAAATAACAATAAATTTATATAAATCTCAAAAATATTCTAACATAATCTTTAAAAATATGCTATCCTTTTTTACAATGATAGATTTACATACTCATTCAAATTGTTCAGATGGAGATTTATCTCCTGAAAATCTTGTAGAATATGCTGTTTCAAAAAATATTTCTGTTTTGGCTTTAACAGATCATGATACAATTTCTGGTTTAGATATAGCAGAAAAAACTGCACAAAAATATGGAATCGAATTTGTAAGAGGAATTGAACTTGGAATAGAGTGGCCTTCAGGTGAATTTCATCTTTTAGGCTATGGACTTTCTGATATTTCTGAAAGTTTACTTGATTTAATTTCAACTCTTCAAAAAAATCGTGAAGAAAGAAATTTAAGAATTATCGAAAAATTAAAAGATATAAACATAAATACTTCTCTTGAAGAATTATACGAAATCTTTAACACAAAAAATATTTGTCGTCCTCATATTGCCGATTTTTTAGTTCAAAAAAAGAAAGTGAAGAATCGTCAAAAGGCCTTTGATTTGTATCTTGCAAAAGGTCGTCCAATTTATGAAAAAAAAGTTGGAATGAATTTAGATGTTGCAATTCAAGCAATAAGAGATTCAGGAGGAATTCCTGTTTTAGCGCATCCTCTTTCTCTTTATGTTTCTTGGGGAAAAATGGAAGGAGTTTTGACTGATTTATACGAACGAGGAATTTGCGGTTTAGAAGCATGGCATTCTGGAGTTAGATTAAGTGAAGCAAAACGTCTTGAAGAACTTGCAAGAAAACTAGGATTTTTTGTAACTGCAGGAAGTGATTTTCATGGTGAAAAGGTGAGAGCAGACAGAAAAATTGGTCATACTGCTGGTGGAACAAAAATTGATGAGAGATTTTGGAGATTTGAATTAAAATCTGCACTAGAAAGCAAAAAAAATTAAAACAAAACAAAACAAATTTTAAAACAGAGATTTATTTTTGAATTTTGAACACATAATGACTATGAAGATATTCTGGAGCGAGGGAAATATGCACATAGTCAGTTTTTCGCCTTTCGGATACGAAGGCAATATTGTTTCTGTAGAGGTAGATTTACGTAGAGGGATTCCTGCTGTTGATTTAGTAGGTTTAGCTGATAATGCAGTAAAAGAGGCTAGAGAAAGAATGCGGTCAGCTATAATCAATTCAGGATTTGAATTTCCGAAAGAGCGAGTTCTTATAAGTTTGTCGCCAGCAGACTTAAAAAAAGAAGGCGCTGGATTTGATTTAGCCATGGCTTTAGCAGTTTTAATAAACCCGATAGAAGATAATTTATTAAAAACAACTGTTCTTGTTATGGGTGAATTAGAACTTTCTGGAAAATTGCGTCCCGTAAGAGGAGTTCATGCAGCAGTATCTACAGCAGTTTCTCTAGGAATTAAAACATGTATTGTTTGTTCTGAAAACGCTCCAGAGGCTTCAGGGATTAAAGGAATGAATGTAATTTCTTGTAATACTTTAAGAGAAGCCTATGAATCAATTATTTGTCTACAAGAAAAATCATTAAATAAAAATGAGGATAGTTTTCCACAAGATAATGATGAATTAGAATTTTCTCCAATTGATTTATCTCAAGATTTTTCTTTAATAAAAGGAATGCCATTTTTAGTACGGGGTTTACAAATTGCTGCTAGTGGTGGGCATAATGTAATTACTTATGGACCTCCAGGATGTGGAAAAACTTTAGCAATGCAAAGATTTTCATCTTTACTTCCTTATTTATCAAATGAAGAATCTCAAAGCGTAACGCGTATTTACAGTTTGGCAGGATTATTACCACCAAAATCATCTTTGATAAAAACAAGACCTTTTAGAATGCCTCACCAAAGTGCTAGTTTAGAAGGAATGATAGGGGGCGGAATAAATTGTCGTCCTGGAGAAATTTCTTTGGCACATAACGGCATTTTATTTTTAGATGAAGCGGCTGAATTTAGAAGTTCTGTTTTACAATCCTTACGGGTGCCTCTTGAATCAGGAAAAGTAACTCTAAGTAGAGCAGGGCGACATACGGTTTTTCCTGCGCAGTTTCAACTTTTAATTGCAACAAATCCATGTCCTTGTGGAAATTTTGGAAGCGATAATAAAATTTGTGTTTGTTCTGCTCATTCCGTAGAGCAATATTGGAAAAAATTTTCTGGTCCCCTTTTAGATAGAATCGATATACGAATTCCAGTTTTTAGTTCTTCAAAAGATTTATTGACTGACGATAAAACAGATTTATCCACAGAAAAAAAATCTTTTTCTACAGAATTTTTAAGGCAAGATATTGCAACGGCAATCAAAGTACAAAAAAGTCGTCAAGGAAAATTAAACGCCTATTTAAATCCTGAAGAAATAAATTATTTTTGTAAGCTTGATTCAGAATGTACTGATTATTTAAACGAACAAATTGAAAAAAATGATTTCTCTGCAAGAGCTACACATAGTTGCATAAAACTTGCTCGCACTATCGCCGATATGAAAGAATCTTATAACATCGAATTACAAGATTTAAAAGAGGCCGTTTCATATCGCAAAAACGAAGGAGGCATCAATTATTGCTTTTAAGTTATGATTTACAAATGCTGTAAAATGCTTTACATTATAAATATAAATTTTATGGAGGATTTTATGGCGCAAACAATGATTAATTTTAGAATGGATTTAGATGATAAAATTTCTTTAGAAGCTGTTTGTGAAAAACTTGGAATGTCTGTTTCTACAGCATTCAAAATATTTGCTAAAAAAATGATAAGAGAACAAAGAATACCTTTTGATGTTTCAGTAGATAATTTTTACTCTCAAGAAAATATTAAATATCTTGAAAAAATAACATCAGAAATTGATTCTGGAAAGGCTATCTTATCAAAACATGAACTTATCGAGGATTAGTGGTTGAATATTCTATGGCACGATAATGCTTGGAACGATTATTGTTACTGGCAAGAAAGAGATAAAAAAGTATTAAAAAAAATAAATACATTGATAAAAGATATTCAAAGAAATTGTTTTGAAGGAATAGGAAAGCCAGAACCACTAAAACATAAACTGTCTGGATGGTGGAGTCGTAGAATAGATGACTCAAATAGAATTGTTTATAAACAAGTTGATGATTCTATAATTATTGCTTCTTGTAAAGGACATTATGATTAAACAATTGCCCTAGAAACTTCTTCTGTGATTCGTGTGTGTAAATCTTGGCAAAGTTTTTTGTAAATTTCGTCTGATAAATCTGCGATAAGTTCGCTTTTGTTAAGTACGGGGATGTTATTTTCTTTATGTTCTTGTTCAAAAAGGTTACTAGGTTCAATTTTTAGAGTTTCTGCAATTAAGTCTATTGTTTCAGGCTTTGGAAATTTGTGTCGACTTTCAATTTCTGTAATGTAAGTATATCCATAACCGATTTTTTCGGATAATTCTTCTTGTGTAAAACCAGCCTTTTTTCTATAAAATTTTAAATTTTCTCTAAAAATTTCTCTTGTACCCATAGACTATATGATACTCTTAATATTACTAATTTTTTATAGTCAATAAGCCTTGATAAATTTATACTGTAATGATAAAATGTACTTAAAGACTATATAAAGTATAGTTGATAAGTACATTTTATGAAGTCTGCAATGACTCTAATCTACGAAAGGAAGGTTTTTTATGAAAAAACTAATTTTTGGACTCTTGTTTGTATTGATGTTGTTTGTATTTGTTGGTTGTTCAGTTTCTACCATATGTACAATTTGTCAAGGCTCAGGAGTATGTAATGGTTGCTACGGTACAGGCACAGACTCATTTAACGATGAATGTTATAAATGTAGTGGTTCTGGTACTTGTTTTAAATGTATGGGAACAGGTTTGTATACTAGGTAATATACATTAGAAAAGATAACTTCTAAAAAGAGGTTATCTTTTTTTTTGTCTACCATTCCCCACTTTGCATTTTCCAAAATTTCGATATATAATAAAAATATATTTTGTTAGGTATGGTAACTATAAATGAAAAAAACACATAAACTAATTTTACTTTCATTTCTCGTTCTACTTCTTTCACTTCCAGTTTTCTCACAATCACTTAAAGTTGGTTCAAATGCACCAGATTTTTCTTTGCAACTTCAACAGGATGGAAAGGCTAGTGACAAAACTGTAACGCTCAATTCCTACAAAGGAAAAGTTTTGTTTTTGCACTTTTGGGCAACTTGGTGTCCGCCATGTAAGGTGGAACTTCCACACATGGAAAGTTTGGCAAAAAAACTTGCTAGTCAAGGCGATAAAGCCAAGATGGAATTTTTGGCAGTTTGCATTTCTGATAGTCAAAAAGCTCTTACTTCCTTTATGCAAAAAAATGGATATACTTTTCCATCGGCACTTGATGAACCAGGACTTGTTGCAATGAAGTACGGTATTCAAGGTGTTCCAACTTCGATTTTAATTTCGCCAGAAGGTAAAATCTTAAAAATTCAAGTTGGAATGATGAATCAAAAACAATTAGAAAATTTTGTTGCCGATTATATGTAAGTATGAAAGAAAAAAATAATTTTCTTAAAAATATGAAACTTTCTCAGTGGATTTTGCTTTCGATTGGTATAATTTTTTTACTTACAGGAATATTTCTAGGTAACCCAATAGATATTTACCGAAAAGCAATTTTTATCTGTATGGAGTGCATCGGAATTGGCTAATTTGCAATCAGAATCCACTCAACAAGAAAATAAAAAATTTGAAAATCAAAAATCTTTTACTCAAAAAAATTCCACGCTAAAAAGACGGCTTATCCAAGTAATTTCTGCTTTAATTTACAATGCAGATGTAACTCATTGGTTTAATGGCACAATTTCTCAAACTGGCTTAAAAAAAGTCTGTGTTCCGGGGCTAAATTGTTATTCATGCCCAGGAGCAATTTCTTCTTGTCCTTTGGGAGCATTACAAAATACTTTAGCCAGTGGAAAATTCCCTTTTTTTATTACAGGTTTTTTCTTACTGATTGGAACATTGTTTGGTAGATTAATTTGTTCTTTTTTGTGTCCCTTTGGATTATTTCAAGAATTACTTTTTAAGATTCCAACACCAAAAATTTATCACACAAAAAAATTACGCCCAATTACCCGTAAATTATCACTTTTAAAATATGTAATATTAGCTGTAATGTGTATTGCACTTCCTTTAGCATTTTATTTCAAAGATGGATTTGCGTCTCCTTTCTTTTGCAAATGGCTTTGTCCAGAAGGAACAATTTTTGCAGGTTGGCCCTTAGTCATAATTAATGAAACTTTGCGTAGTGCCATAGGATTTTTATTTTCTTGGAAAACGATTTTAGCAATAGCATTTATTTTGTGGTCAGTTTTTATGTTTCGGCCTTTTTGTAGATTTTTTTGTCCACTAGGCGCAATTTATTCTTTCTTTAATAAAAAAGCAGTCTTTGGAATAAAAGTGGATAGCACAAAATGTATACATTGTAACGCCTGTGTAAACTCTTGCAAAATGGATACTCTTGAAATTAATGATAGAGAGTGTATTCGCTGTGGAGAATGTAAGTCAAAATGTCACTTTGGTGCTATAAAATGAAATAAAACACAATTGTGTCAGTTTAATAATGATGAAAAAAAAAGACCTAATCAAAACAACTTCATTTTGAAGAAATCTTGATTAGGTCTTTTTTTGCCGGCGAAGAGACTTGAACTCTTACGCAGTCGCCCGCATTAGATTTTGAGTCTAACGTGTCTACCATTCCACCACGCCGGCTTGCTTTTAAAAAATATCATATTTGAAATAAAAAATCAAGTAGTTTAGTACTATATAAAAAAAGAAGAAAGTTGTTGTTAACAAAAAGAGAGTGGAAATTTACCTCTTTTTTCCTTTTCTACCCAAAAAAGTAAGAGATAAGCTTATAATAAAAAAAAGGAAGGTAAAAATGACCGACTAGCGTAGCGTCAAGGTCATTTTTGCCTTCCTTTTTTTGTAGTTAATAAGTTTAGTTCATTACTTTTCTTAGTTGATATTCAAGAATATCTGTAGCACCAAGTTCTTTTAGTTTTGGTAAAAGATTTGGAACTTCGCCTTTTTTTACAGCAATTTTTACAGCAAAACCATCATCACCATAAAGTGGAGAAACTGTAGGGCTTCTCATAGAAGGCAATCCTTTTACAAGGGCATCAAAGTTTTCTTTAGTTACATTCATTTCTAACATAACTCTATCACGTGCATCTAATACAGCTTCAAAAAGCATTTTAAGTTCAAGAATTTTCTTTTTCTTTTCTGGATCTTTCATTGCTTCTTTTGATGCAAACATACGTGTAGAACTTGTCATAATTGTATCAACAATTCTTAATCCATTTTCTACAAGTGTTCTTCCAGTGGCTGTGTTGTCGATAATCATATCTGCGTCATCTGGTGGAAAAACTTCTGTTGCACCATAAGTTCTTACAACAAGTGAATCAATTTTTTCTGAATCTAACCAGCGTTTAGAAATATTTTCGTATTCAGTGGCAACAATAACTCGCTTTGATTTTAATTGTTTATCATCAATAGCATTTGGAACAGCTGCAACAATTCGTACTTTGTCAAAACCTAAATCCATAATTTCTTCAACATCGGCACTTGTTTCCTCAATCCAGTCACGACCTGTAAAACCAACATCGTGAGCTCCTAGTTCCAAAAGTTTTCCGATATTTTGTGGCTTCATAACTTTTGCTTCTAAATCATCTTGATTTACAGTTGGTCGATAAGCGCGCTCTGGTAATTTAATGCTAATTCCAGCTCCATTAAAAAGTTCAACTACATTGTCATAAATTCGACCTTTAGGTAATAGAATTTTCAATTTATCCATATAAATCCTCTATCTTTTTACTATTTTATATCATTATAAAATATTTTACTTGCCTTTACAAGTATTCAAAAAAATGAGATATTAATACTATGAATTTGTCAATTAAAGCAATAATTTTTGATTTAGATGGAGTAATTATTGATTCTGCTCCAGATATGGCGCAAAGTATAAATAAAACATTAACTCATTTTGGTTTTTCTTCTATTGATAATTCATTAATTACAAATTTTATTGGAAATGGTGCGAGAGTTTTACTTGCTCGTTCTCTTGCTACTTCATTAGGATATTCTGATGTCTTGAAAATCACAGAAGTTGTTTCCTCCGATAATAAACGGATGGAAGTAAAAAATCTTCCTAATGATTTTCCTGTAAATGATGAAGATTTTGCAAAAATGCTTTCTTGGTACATTGAATATTATAAAGCACATTCTATCGAAAATACAAAACTATATCCAAGGGTTTTAGATTTACTTGAATTTTGTAAAAATAAAAAAATTAGGTTAAGCGTAGTTTCAAACAAGCCAGCAATTCTTTCAAAAAAGATTTTAACTTTATTTAAAATTGATTCTTTTTTTGATTGTGTAATTGGTCCTGAAGATACAGGAAAAACAAAACCTGCTCCAGATGGTTTAGCTTTAGCAGTTAATTTGATGGAAAAAACTTGTGAACAAAAAATTCCTTTAACCAAAACTTTGATGGTTGGCGATTCTTACTACGATATTCAAGCAGGTAAAAATTTAGGATGTCTTACTTGTGGAATTATTGGTGGATATGGAAAAATAAAAAAAGATACACTTCAAGAATTGTCTCCAGATTTTTATTTAGATTTTGCAGGAGAATTAAAAGAATTTTTATGCTGACATTAAATCTTTCTAAATCAGCAAAAGTTCCTCTTTATAAACAAATTTATGAATATTATGCAAATGAAATTAGAAATGGAATTTTAAAAGAAAAAACAAAACTTCCTTCTGTAAGAGAACTAACAAAAAAATTAGGGGTAAGTAAAAATACAGTTGAATCAGCTTATCAACAACTTTGTGCAGAAGGCTATGTTGTGTCAGTTCCAAAAAGTGGATTTGTTGTTACAAAAGTACAAGAAGTTTTTTATCATGCAGAAAAAAATTTACAACAAAAAATAAAAGAAACAAATTTAAAAACAAATGAAGATTTAAAATCAAATGTGATAGATGTTTCTTCTAGCCAAGTTGATGAAAGTATTTTTCCTTCAAGCGTTTTAAAAACTTTATACCGAGAAGCTGTAAGTGGAAATAATTCTAAAAAATTTCTTTGTAGAGGAAATTCACTTGGAGAAGAGGATTTTAGAAAAACTTTGGCAAATCATCTTTATGAATCTAGAGGAGTAAAATGTTCTTATGAACAAATTATCATTGGAGCAGGAACTGAATATTTACTTTCTTTAGCTGTAAAAATTATAGAAAAATATGTAAGCACAACAAAAAAAAATAACGAAAATAAAAAATTAATTTTTGCAGTTGAAAATCCAGGATATGAAAAAACAGAATCGATAATTTCTGACAATGGTGCTATCGTAAAAAAAATAAATCTTGATAAAGATGGAATTTCTGTAAAAGAAATAAATGAAACTGAAATTGATTGTGTTTACTGTACACCTTCTCATGAATATCCCATGGGAATTACAATGCCAATTTCAAGACGAAGTGAACTTTTATCTTGGGCTTATGAGTTATCTAATTATGACATTAAATATGACACAAAAAATATGACAAATTGTCGTTTCATAATTGAAGATGATTATGATAGTGATTATCGCTACCAAGGAAATTCTATTCCTGCTTTACAAGGTTTTGATACAAAAGATTGTGTTTTATATATTGGTACTTTTTCTAGATCTTTAAGTCCTTCAATGAGAGTTGGATATTTAGTTTTGCCAAAACGATTGATGAAAGTATTTTGTCAAGATTTGTCATATTATTCTAATACGGTGTCAAGAATTGAACAATTTGTCTTAAATAAATTTATATGTGACAAACATTTTGAGCGTCATATTAATCGTACAAGAAAGTTATATGAACAACGCAGAAATGTCTTAATTAAAGAATTAAAGTTGACAATACCTGACATAAAAATTTTTGGTGAAGAAGCAGGGTTACATTTTATTGCAAAAATAGATGACATAAAATATGACAATTTATATATGACAATAATAAAAAAAGCTTCCGATAAAAACCTCCTTATTGGCGGTACCGAAAGCTTCTTAATTTTTTGCTATGCTCATATTGATGAAGTTCAAGCAAAACAAATTGCAGATATTTTATGTCAAATTATTCAAGAAATATGACAAATTAAATGTCATATTTAACCGTCTGTCATTCCGAATTTATTTCGGAATCTAGAGATTCTGAATCAAGTTCAGAATGACGCTAGGATTATAGGTTTACTCATTTTCCACAAGAAATTAAACTATGACACCTTTTGTTGAAGGAATTTCACCTTGTCGTCTTGAATCAATTTCTATGGCTTGTCTAATTGCTCTAGATGCAGCTTTGAATAAACCTTCCATTTTGTGATGGTCGCTTCTTCCTCGTAAAGTGTCTAAGTGTAAGTTACATCTTGCAGAACTTACAAATCCTTGCCAAAAATCTTCAAAGCAGTCTGTTTGAAAACTTGATTCTTTTCCTTCTTGATTTATTGATACAAGAGGAATTCCAGTAAGTTCAGCATTGCAAACTAAAAAACTTCTTCCACCAAAATCTACAGCGGCACGACACAAGGCTTCATCCATGGGATAAAGACAAGAACCACTTCTATAAATTCCTGCACAGTTTCCTAGTGCTTTATAAAAAGCAGAACCAAGAGCAATTCCTGTGTCTTCAATTAAGTGATGTTGGTCTACTTCTAAATCACCTTCTAATGAACCAGATAAATCAAAAAGTCCATGTTTACAAAATGAACGCAACATGTGATCAAAAAAACCGATTGGATTTTTTACGTTGTATTTTCCAGTTCCATCAAGATTTAATGAAAGTGAAATTTTTGTTTCGTTTGTTTTTCGTTCGATATTTGCTGTTCTTGCTGTTATCATTTTTCATCCCTTAAAAATTTAAATTTTATAATTGACGACATTCCATGTAAAATCTTTTTTCGCTTGCTTCTCCCATAGAAAAACTTTTTCTTGGAAGTGGTCCTGAATTTGCTATTGTGGCAAAGAAAGTATCTTTTGCAATTGGTGGTAGTAAAATTGTAGTTGCGTTATTTTTTCCACCAAGTCTAAAAACTTCTTCAGTTCCGTGAATGTAATCAATTTCGCAATCAATATTTTCTTTTTTGCAATCTGCAAGAATTTCATCAAGTGCAGGTTGAAGTTTGCTAACAGCTAATTCTTGAATATTTGTTTTTAAAACTTTGTAAGTAACTTTTCCGTTTTCTTCAAAAACAAAACCAAAATCTGCATTTGAGTTTTCCACAGCATTTGCTAAATCTTTTCCTGAAGAAACTTCTTCTATTCCAACAAAACAATTTATTTTTTTAAATTGCTCTGCAACTTTTTCTAAAAGATTTTCAACATTGAATAAAACTCTGTGAATTGGTTCAAAAGTTAATCCTTCATCATAAATATTTACAATTTCGATTAGTGCAAATCTTGCGTTATGATTTTCCATTCCTTGTGGAATTGAAATTGAACCATCTGAATTTTTTGTTCCACCGTTTTTAGTTTTTAATTCGTCCCAAATTGCTTTTGCAGTTGCTAAAGAGTGATTTCCGTC
The DNA here is from genome assembly GCA_017936665.1 of Spirochaetaceae bacterium. Lineage (GTDB taxonomy): Bacteria > Spirochaetota > Spirochaetia > Treponematales > Treponemataceae > RGIG9060. The sequence continues at coordinate 120,478 of JAGBFB010000006.1, forward strand.
GCCTACAGCAAACATAAAAATAGAGTCGTCTTTTTGGGTTTGTTTTTTTGCAATTTGATTAAGAGCATTTTCTACATTTGCAATTTCATCTTTATCAGAAACTTGCCAACCTGTAATATGCCCAGAATTCATCATTAAGTCTGTGTCGTATAGGGCTGATTTAGATTTTGCTAATTCTCCAGTTTTTTCTACAAGAGATTTTTCGCTATCGTTTACAAGAAGCATAATGTGAGGAAGTTCAATAGGAGCATCCCTACGGATTTCCATTCTTGGTGGAATTCTATCTAAAATTGTTGCTTCTGTTGCACGAATTAATGCTGTACTAAAAGGTTTCCAATCGTAAGTTTCAAGGTCAATTGCAGTAACTAAACCTTTTCGCATTCTACCGTAACCTGTAGTTCTTTCAATATAAATCATAGCTTCTACAGGAGAAGAAAAAATATTGTTACTTAAATATTCTTTCATTGTTTTATTGATGTTATTGATTCTGTCTTGTTTATCAGAATCTCCAAGGTAAACTTCTGGAAGTGTGATTTTTAAAGTTGATGGAAAATCTGCAACTTCTTGTTCAACTTTTTTCCAGTAATCTTTGTCTTGTGTGTACTGGTCGCATGCGATAACTGACCATTTTTTTAAGTTTGCTTTGTCTTTTGGCAAAAGTATCTGCGGAATTTTTAATCCGTAAGTTTCAAGTAAATTCATATTTTTAGTATACAGAAGTGTGAAAAAATATGCTATACTACATTAAGTGGTAAGAAAAGAATATGGAACAAAATTTAGGATTTAAACAACAACTTTCTCAACAACAAAAACTTTCTTATCAAATGATACAATCAATTTCTTTGTTAAATCTTCCTTCTGTAGAACTTTGTGAAGCAATTTACAATGAAGTTGAAAAAAATCCTGCTTTAGAAATTGAAAAAGATGTTTCCTTTGAAAATGCAGAAGTAAGGGTTAAATCTACAAATAATGAATTATTAGCTAAAAATGCAAATTCTTCTGATTCTCGCTCTGATAATTTTCAGGCGTTTTTAGAAAATACACTATACCAAGAAGAAACTTTACAAGAATATCTTTTGCAACAATTGAGTTTTTCTAATTTAAGTGATGATGAAAAGGAAATTGCAGCAAAAATAATTCAATCTTTAGACGATAGAGGTTTTTTTATTACTTCTTTGGAAGAAATTTTTGCTCAAAATAAATTAGAATATGAAAAAGCCCTTTTAGTTTTACCAAAAATTCAAAAATTTGATCCGATTGGTGTAATTTGTAAAAATTTACAGGAAAGTTTGGAAATACAAGCAAAAGAAAAAATCGAAAAAGCAGATGATATAAAATTAGAAAAAGAAATTAATTTGTTAGTTTTAGATATTTTACATAATCATTTTGAACTTTTAGAAAAACCCAGAGCAAATTTAATTCATAAAAAATTGAATGATTTAGGTGTAGTTTGTTCACTAAATCAAATAGAACTTGCTATAGAATTTATCCGTTCTCTTGACCCATATCCTGCAAGAAATTTCTCAACAGAAAAATCAATTTATATTCGTCCTGATGTTTTTGTAAGTCGTCTTTCTGAACAAGAACTGTTGCAAGAAACTGATGAAGAAACAAAAAAATATCCTTTCAAAGTTGAATTAGTAAAAACAAATTTACCTACTGTAAAAATTTCTAATGATTTTTTAGATTATCAGGAAAATAATCCTCAAATAAAAAAAGCAGTAAACGATGCAAAAAACTTTTTAAATGCAGTTGAACAAAGAAATTCTACTTTGCTAAAAGTTTCTGTTGAGATTGTAAAATATCAAAAAGATTTTTTTGAAAAAGGTTCTTTGTATTTAAAACCATTACGTTTAAAAGATATTGCAAATAAAATTGGTGTTCATGAAACAACTGTTTCTAGAATCTCTAACGGAAAATATCTTCAATGTGAATGGGGATTATTTGAATTAAAATACTTTTTTTCTAATTCTGTGAACGAAAATAACGATTCACAGAGTAAAGAGAGTATTAAACAAGAATTGTTACAAATTCTAAAATCTTCTGGTGAAAAAAAATTATCAGATCAAAAACTATCAGAAAAATTGTCAGAAAAAGGCATAAATATTGCTCGCCGTACTGTGGCAAAGTATCGTAAAGAATTAAATTTTGACTCATCTTATGATAGATAAATTTTACATATAAAAAAGTTTCTTTTTTGTAAAAGTGGGTGTATACTAATTGTATAAACTTTTTTTTGGAGGAAATATGAACACATCAATTAATGCTGTAGGATTTAACTTATCAGAAGATCAACAAACTCTTATTGAAAAAAAATTGGAAAGAGTAAAATATGCTGATGATTTGATAGTGGATTTAGCATTCAAAGTAAAAGAAGATAAAAAATTTATTTTTGATACAACAATAAATTTCCGTTGGGGAGCATCTTGTCATGTTTCATCTGATGATTATGATTTTGCTGCTGGTTTGAATAAACTGATGGATGTTATGGATCAAAAGATAAAAAAAGAAAAGGACAAAATTCAACAAAAAGGATAGTTGAACATTGTTCTATATAGGTGTATAGTTTGGTATGGCTGGAAAAGATTTTACCGTTCTAGATTTGCTGGATTTAGACTTAAAGGGTCACAACTCCTTGAATTTACGCTGTATTAGTGGACGTAGTGGTTTAGTTCGTAAAATCACCATACCAGATTTAAATAGACCAGGATTAGCTTTATCTGGTTTTTATGAATCTTTTGCGTATCAAAGGTGTCAACTTTTTGGTCGTGGCGAACTTGCGTATTTGAATAAATTGCTTCAGGAACATAACGAAAGTTATATTCAACAATTATTTACTTACGAAATTCCTTGTTGTATTTTTACTAGAAACTTGGAGCCACCAAAAGAGTTTATTGATATGGCAGATGAAGCAGGGTGTCCAATTCTATTAACGGATTTGGATTCTACAGATTTTTCAACAAGGTTGTTACGCGTTCTTTCAAATGTATTTGCTCCTATAAAAGCAATGCATGGAGTTTTAGTTGAAGTATATGGTCTAGGAATTATCATTTTTGGTGATTCTGGAGTAGGAAAAAGTGAAACTGCACTAGAATTGATAGAGCGAGGTCATCGTCTTGTTGCAGATGATATTATCGAATTAAGATGTGTTAACGGTAATACATTACTTGGTAAAGGTGCAAATCAAATTATTAGTCATCATATGGAAGTTAGAGGGCTAGGAATTATCAATATTGCACAACTTTACGGTGTTGGTGCTATTAGGGATCAAAAAGAGGTTCAGTTAATAGTACAATTAGAAGAATGGGATTCTAATAAGATTTATGATAGATTAGGAACAGAAAGTACTACAATGGAAATTTTAGGGGTAAAAATTCCTAAACTTGAAATTCCTGTAAAACCAGGAAGAAACGTTCCGATTATCATAGAAACAGCAGCTATGAACGAAAGATTAAAGTCAATGGGATATTTCTCTGCAAAAGAGTTTAATCAGAAAGTTCTTAAATGGATTGAAACTGGTGAAGCAAAAACTGCTTATTATAGCAGTGATGATATATATTAAAACATAGTTTAATGGGAGTAAAATGTGGCAGAAAAAACAGTAACAGTAAGAAACAGAGCAGGAATTCATGCACGGCCTGCAGCGTTAATTGCACAAACAGCAAACAAATTTTCATCAGAAATAACTATAGAAAAAGATTCTACAGTTATAAATGCAAAGTCAATTATGGGTGTAATTACTATGGCAGCCGGATATAATACAGAACTTATTGTTAAAGCAGTAGGTTCAGATGAAGAAGCTGCTGTAGAAGCAATTTTTTCGCTTTTTGAAAATAAATTTGAAGAGGAATAGTTTCATTCTATGAAAGAGTTGACGTCTCGACAACGAGAAATTTTGCAATTTATAAGTGATTATATTGAAAACAATTCTTTTCCTCCAACAGTAAGAGAAACAGCTGCACATTTTTCTGTTTCTATAAAAGCAATTCAGGATCATTTTACTGCTCTCTCAAAAAAAGGTTATTTATTTAAAGATGAAAAGCGTTCACGTTCATTAAAGGTACTAGGTAATGTAAATAAAAAAACAAGGGAAGGTTATAAAATTCCTGTTTTAGGTTCTGTTGCTGCAGGAAAGCCAATTTTCTGTGAAGAAAATTACGAAGACACAATTTATCTTTCAGAGCCTTTTATTAAGCCAGGAAATTCATATTTTGCACTTCATGTTAGAGGAACAAGTATGATAAATGCTGGTATAAATGATGGAGATTTAGCAATAATCAAACAGCAATCTACAGCAAATGATGGAGATATTATTGTTGCTATAATTGACGATTCTGTAACTTTAAAACGATTTTATAAAGAGTCTACAAGAATAAGATTACAGGCAGAAAATCCTGATTTCAATCCTATCTATAGCCAAGATGTAAAAGTTTTAGGAAAATTATCCCATATAATAAGGGAATATAAATAAGTAAATGGCATATACTTTACCTTTTTATCTTTTTACAGGACCAGAATTTGGCGAAAAAAACGATGCTTTACAAAATTTACGCGCAAAAAATGAAAAAAAGTTTGGACAATTAGATTTTCATACTTTTTATGCAAATGAAACAAAACTTGGGGATATAATGGCAATCCTCACAAATGGAAGTTTATTTTCTGATGCTAGATTTGTGGTTGTAAAAAATTCTGAAGTTATAAAGAAAAAAGATGAATTACAGTTAATATCTGATTGGGTAAATGCTTCTATCCAACAACAAATTGAAGATTCAATTTTAGTTTTAATTTCTGATGAAAATTCTGTAGATAAAAAATTAGAAAATCTTGTTCCAAAAGAAAATAAAAAAATGTTCTGGGAAATGTTCGAAGATAGAAAAATTCCCTGGTTAAAAAACTTTTTTTCTAAGAATGGATACAAAATAGAAGAAGATGCTTGTGAGACAATTTTAAATCTTATTGAAAACAATACTGAAGCATTGAGAACAGAATGTTCTAGATTTTTCTTATGTTTTGATAATACACATTTAATAACTTCAGATGATGTAGATAAAATCTTAGCACACAATAGAGAGGAATCATCTTTTACTCTCTTTGATGCCATGGCAGATAGTGATTTATCAACATCTAAACGCTTAGAAAAATCCTTAGAGATTTTACAGAAAATTAGACAATCAAAAGATTCTTCCTATGTTCCTTTGATTGCAGGCCTTTTATACTGTTTTAGACAATTAAAATTGTGGATTTCTTTGCATGAAAAAAATTATCCAACAGAGTTTGATTTAAAAATTAATGGATTTTCTAGCAAGAAAGTACAATCTCGAAATAGAAAAGCTGCAACTTTGTGGAATTTACACCAAACCCAAAGTTGTATATCATTGCTTTCTGCAACAGATATGCAACTTCGTTCTTCTGGAACAATTCTTGAAGAAACAATAATTCAAACGATGATATACGAAATTATTACAAAAAAAGGTTCAAAGATTACTGAATATCAATCGAATTTAGAAGTTCTTTAAGAGAAATAAGTTCTTCTTTTGTGAAAGTAACACCCTTTCCCATCTTTTGATGATCGCTAGACCAACTTCTTATATCGTATTTAGGTTCTCTACCACTCCAAGATACAGAATTTAGTTCTACTGACCATCCTCCTTTTCCGTTGGAGATAGTTCCGTAACTTTTAACAATTTCAAATGAAAAATCTTCAGCCATAAAAAAATCCTCTGAATAAGATATACATATTATAACATTGAAGTATAGATTTTTGGACATTATTTTGTAAAATTTTTCAAAATCTAAAAAAAAAACTTGTTTAACTAGAAATTGTATTGTATTCTTTACTAAAAGTGAAAAATAGTAAAAACACGTTTTATTTTGGAGGTCTAATATGTTAAAAAATAAAATCCTACTTATTTTTGGATTATTTTTAATGTTTACATTTTTAGTTGTTGGTTGTAAATCAGATCCTGAAACACCACCTACAGAAACTCCTGTAGAAGAAGTTCCACCTGTAGAACCAACACCAGAACCAGAACCAGTTGTAGAGCCTGAACCAGAAATTCCACAAGAACCAAGTGTTTCTGAAGAAGAGCTTTTAGCAAATGCAAAAAAAGCAGCAGAAAACGCAACTTCAATGAAAGACAAAATAGAAGAATTATCTTTTGCAAGCTATGATGAATCTTCTTATAATGAAGGTCTTCTAGCATTAGAAAAATACAATTCTCTTATTGAAGAAGGAAAGGCACAAGAAAAATTAGATAATGCTATTTTAGCTGAAAAAGAGTTTAAAGAAGTTCTTGATAAAGCCTATTCAAAACTTGCTTCAGAAAAAAAATCTGAAGTAATTCAAATAAGAGAAAAAGCTTTAGAAATCAAATCTCAAAAGGCAGATAAGGTTGGATACGATGCTGCACAATTACTTTTTACAACTGCAGAAGCATCAACTGCTACAAAAGAGTATGAAATGGCTTATAATTATTATGTAAAGGCAAAAGATGCTTTTAATGATGTATATAACAATGTTTCAGCAAAAAGAGCTGCCGCTTTAGAAGCTATTGAAAGAGCAAAAAATAAAGCAGCTGATGTAGATACTTTTGCAGCTGAAGCAGATAAGATAGCTCCTCTTTCTCAAGAAGAAGCAAATCAGGAGGCTGAATAATGAAAAAACTATTTTATATTCTACTTATATTTGTATTAGCAACTGGGTTTTTGTTTGCTGCTAGTTATTCAAACAATGAATATCAGCAGAAGGCAAGAGAATTAACAGCTTTAGCACAGCAAGCCTTTGACGAAGGTGATTATGACAAAGCTATTGAATTGACTGCTCAAGCAGAAGAAAATGCAGAAAAATCTCAAGCATATATTCAAATGATGATTGCAAAAGCTGATGCAGAAAAGCAAATGACTATTGCAAAAAATCAACAAGCTTGGGCCTTGAGAGTAAGAGGTGATGTAAATTATCCAATGGCATATTCTGCAGGAACAAAATCTTTAGAAAATGGACAAAAAGCCTTTGAATCAGAAGATTTTGTTGGGGCTTCAGCTTACGCTATAGAAGCAATTCAATCTTTTTCTTCAATAGAAGAAGTTACTCCGTTACCACAGTTCTATATAGTTCGTCCTTGGGCAGAAACAAAAGACTGTTATTGGAATATATCTGGTCGCTCTTATGTTTACAATAATCCTACTTTGTGGGAAAATTTATATCAGGCAAATAAATCAAAAATGAAAGATCCTGCAAATCCAGATTTGATTTATCCTGGTATGAAAATGGAAATTCCAAGTATTTCAGGAGAATATCGCGAAGGAACTTATTCTCCAAAAGCTGAATATCAAACTTTTAATGCAAATCGTTAATTTGTAGTATATAGATTATTTGTAGGGGGAACTTATATGGCTGTAATTGCAATTTCAAGACAAGTGGCTGCTTTAGGAGATGAAATCGCTAGTGCATTGGCAGATAAACTAGGTTATGTTTTCATTGATAGAAAAGAAATTGAAAAACGAATAGTAAATTTAGGTTTCCCTGAAGATAAATTAAAAAAATATGATGAAAGAAAACCTGGATTCTTTGCATCTTTAGCTAAAGATAGAGATGAATACTTGGATTATGTTCAAACTGCAATTTTAGAAGCTGCAAGTCAGAATAATTGTATATTGATTGGACGAGGAGCTTTTGCAATTTTAGAGAATGTTCCAAATGTAATTTCTGTTAGATTTATTGCTCCTAATGAAATTCGTAAACAACGATTGATGAATGAATTTTCTTGGGATGAAAAAAAAGCATTACAAAGAATTCAAGAAAGTGATACCAATAGAGTTGGATTTCATAAAAGTTTCTATAATATATCTTGTGAAGATTCTACTCTTTTTCACAGTGTTTTAAATACTGGTATACTGTCAATAGAAGAATCTGTTGTACTTTTAGAAACTCTTACAAAGACTATTATTACTCCTGAAAAAGAAAAAGTTGGCGAGAAAAAAATACAAGAGATGTTAATTTGTCAGCGGTTAGTAAATTCACTTATTTTTGAACATAATCTAATGATAAATTTTTTACATGCACAAATGCGAGGTGACGTAATTGTTCTTCAAGGCGTTGCAGATTCAACAGCTCTTGCAGAAAAAGCAGTTGCTATTGCTTCAAAAATTGTGACTGATAAAAAAATTGAGTCTTGTATAAGTGTTGTTCAAGATTTTAAAGCATATCCTTAGTCAATTTACTTGACAATATTTTGAACAAATACGATATTATATCTATGAAAATTGCAGATATCTTTACACTAATAAGAATAATTTTAGCTCCAGTGTTTTTAGTAATTTATTTCCTTCCGTTGTGGTTTGGTGTTGGAGAAGTAGCTTCAGTTTGGATTTTAATTCCACTTATAATTTTTGCTGAGTTTACTGATTTTTTAGACGGATATTTTGCAAGAAAAAATAATCAAGTAAGTGATTTTGGAAAGCTTTTTGATCCTTTTGCAGATGTTTTTTTACATTTGACAGTTTTCTTCTGTTATACACTCTCAGGATATGTTTCTCCCTTTATATTGCTTCTATTTGTTTACAGAGAATTTGGAATGTTGTTTGTTCGCTTATTGGCAGCAAAGAAAGGTGTTGCAATTGGAGCAAGAAAAGGTGGAAAATTTAAAACTGTAATTTATGTTGTAGCAGGATTTTTCTCGCTTTTCTTAGAAAGTACAAGACGCTTAGGATTTGTTTTACCAGAAAGTTTAATGTATGTGGGATATGGATTTTATATTTTAGGGCTTTTAGCTTCATATATTTCTTTTATTGATTATTTAGTACATTTTATTCCTGTTATAAAAAAAGAAAAATAAATTAAAAAAAAGTGAAAAAAAAATAAAAAAGTTGTTGACAAAAAAAATAGAAATATGATAGAGTAGTCAACGTCGCCGATAAACACTAAGCAGTGTATATCGCAGATGAAAGAAAATACTAACGTTTGTTTCGGTTTATTACGATAATAAACGTATACGATAAAGAGACTTGTTAAGTTTCACTGTTTTAGTAAAGATGATGAAAAGTAAATAAAAGTTTAGAAAAAACTTTTTTGAAAAAAATCAAAAAAAACAGAAATAAGTATTGACACAAAATGAAGAGTTATGATAGACTCTTTGTTACCCGCTACTGCGGATATGGTTGATTGTCTAACGACGAAAAACAAAAGGATATTTGAAATAATAAGGGAAGGAAAGAAAGATAAAACGCAAGTTTTGTTTGTAAGAGTAAGGTTTTAAGGAAGAGTTAAAACGTAAGAACCAAGAGTGGAGACACTCAAGTTCCTTTAAATAAGAGGGACAAATATTGAAATGAAATCATTAGCCTTTATGGCTTATGAATAAATCATGGAGAGTTTGATCCTGGCTCAGAACGAACGCTGGCGGCGCGTCTTAAGCATGCAAGTCGAACGGCAAGATTTGAAGCTTGCTTCAAATCCTAGAGTGGCGGACTGGTGAGTAACACGTGGGTGACATACCTTTCAGATGGGGATAGCTACTAGAAATAGTAGATAATACCGAATACGACCACAGGGGTTAGAGACCTGTGAGGAAAGGAGCTAAGGCTCCGCTGAAAGATTGGCCCGCGGCCCATTAGTTAGTTGGTGGGGTAATGGCCTACCAAGGCAATGATGGGTATCCGGCCTGAGAGGGTGATCGGACACATTGGGACTGAGATACGGCCCAG
>JAGBFB010000007.1 GCA_017936665.1 Spirochaetaceae bacterium
ATTTTGTTTTCGATGTTGAATTTCACTTGCTCCATAAATTCCGAATATTCCTTGAGAGCCTCGCAACGATTTAAAACAGGATTTTCTTTATCTACATTAATATTAATCACTTTTACAGATATTTCAAGAGGAAAGTTTTTATTTTCATCAAGTTTTATGAAGGCGTCTGATAACTTCATTTCGCTTTCTGAAGGATAATCTTCTTTTCCGTTGTAAAAAACATAAAATTCTGGAACAGGAATTTTAACTAGTTTACGCTCGAACTTTTCCTTTGGATTAGTAATTTTTTCGTAAATACGGGCGATGTATTCAAGAAAGCGAAAAGGCATATTTTCGTTGATGGTGGACTGATGTTCAATCATGACTACGATTTTTCCATCAATCAACATAGCCACATCGTTGTAATACTTCATGTAAAGAACTTTTTCAATCATCACTGGTTGAATTTCCGTAGTTTCTGCGTCGAGATTTGTTCCGTGCAAGGCATTGTACAACGAAATAAAGTTTTCTTTTGCAGAAATATCGTGAGCGAATAAATCTACAAAAACTGAATCTTTGTAATTGCGACGAGTTTTATTTTGTGAAACGAGCATAAATTTTTCTCCAATAAAATAAATTTCGTGTTAGAAAAAATATTTTCTATACACATATATTAATAGGCACAAACTTGAAAAAAATGATGTAAAGTTGAAAAAATTTTTGAAAAAACTTTGAAAATCAAAATTTCATAATCTACACTTAGAATAAACGGCATGAGATGGCGCCTTTAATGTCGTTTGGAATAATTTTTTAGAGGAAAATGATATGGCTTTACATACAATAAAATCATCTACTAATGATGATATTTTTGACAAATCTGGGGCTACTAAACCACTTAGTAAATATAAAATGCCAGAAAAAGAATCTGATCCAAAAACTATGTATCAACTTATAAAAGATGAATTGTTTTTGGACGGAAATTCTAGGCAAAATTTGGCAACTTTCTGTCAGACTTACGCAGAGGATGAAATTCATCGACTTATGGACGATTGTATTGATAAAAATATGATTGATAAGGATGAATATCCTCAGACTGCAGAAATTGAATCTCGTTGTGTAAATATCATTGCTGATATGTGGCATGCAGATCCTAAAGAAGCAATAGGAACTTCTACAACTGGGTCTTCAGAAGCATGTATGCTTGGCGGAATGGCAATGAAATGGCGATGGCGAAATGCTCGCAAAGCACAAGGAAAATCCACAGAGAAACCAAATTTAATTTGTGGACCTGTGCAAGTTTGTTGGCATAAATTTGCTCGCTACTGGGATGTGGAATTGCGTGAAATTCCTATGGCGGAAAATCGCTTTATTTCAAGTCCTGAAGAGGTTATTAAGCGCTGTGACGAAAACACCATCGGAGTGGTTGTAACTTTAGGAATCACTTTTACGGGACAATTTGAGCCTGTAAAAGAAATTGCCGAAGCCTTGGATAAATTACACAAAGAAAAAGGTTGGGATATTTCAATTCACGTTGATGCAGCTTCTGGAGGTTTTTTAGCTCCATTTTGTGCACCAGAATTACTTTGGGATTTTAAAATACCAAGAGTAAAATCAATTAGTACTTCTGGGCACAAATTTGGTCTTTCCCCTTTAGGATGTGGCTGGGTTGTATGGGGAAACAAAAAAGATTTACCAGAAGACTTGATTTTTAATGTGAATTATCTTGGTGGAAATATGCCAACTTTCGCAATCAACTTTTCTCGTCCTGGTGGACAAATCGTTTGTCAATATTACAATTTACTAAGATTAGGTAGAGAAGGATACAAAAAAGTTCAGCAAGGTTGTTATGATGTAGGTAAATTTTTTGCAAAAGGCATCGAAAAAATGGGGCTTTTTGAAATGATTTATGATTGTAACGAAAAAGAAGGAATTCCTGCTGTAACTTGGAAACTAAAACATGCTGATAACTGTTGTGGTGAACCTTCTGAAAAAATTCCTTTTGATTTATATCAACTTTCTGATGTTTTAAGAGAACGTGGTTGGCTTTTACCTGCATACAGTTTACCTGCTAATTGCGAGAATATTGTTGTACAACGTGTTTTAATTCGCCATGGATGTACTTATGATTTAATGGAACTTTTACTAGAAGATATTGAAAGAGCTATTAAAAAGCTGATGGAGAATCCTCATGCAAAACACGGTTCAAAAGTTGCAAATCACAGAGGCAGTTTTAATCACGGAAGGTAATTTATGGAAACTAAGAAGAAGGGTTTTATAACAACTGGTGCTATGGCATTTATGACCGCCGCTGCAATTATCAGTTTGCGTGGTCTTCCAATGATGGCTGCAGAAGAAATGACCATGTTTTTTTACATTGCTTTTGCAACAATCTTCTTTTTGATTCCTGCGGCTTTAGTTTCTGCGGAATTAGGAAGTGCCTTTGCTGGTCAAGACGGTGGTGTATATCGTTGGGTAGGGGCAGCCTTTGGTAAGAAATGGGGTTTTACTGCAATTTGGTTACAGTGGATTCAGAATGTTGTTTGGTATCCTACGGTTTTAGCCTTTGCTGCCGCTGCAATCGCTTACGGAATTGGAAAGCCAGAGTTAGCCAATAACGGTACTTTTACGGGAATCTTTATCATCGTTTTTTATTGGATTGCAACTTTTATCGCTTTTGGTGGAACAAAACTTCTTTCAAAGGTAACAAGTTGGGGCTTTCTTGTGGGAACAGTTTTACCTGGTGTAATTGTAATCATCCTAGGGATTGTTTGGATGATGATGAAAAAGCCATTGGGCTTTGAAGAACTTACCGCAGCAGAAACTGCGGTTGCAACAGTCGTAGATGGAAAAGTTTCTCCAAGATGGCTACCAAATTTATCTAACATAAATAATCTTTCATATTTATCAGGAATTATTTTGTTATTTGCTGGTGTAGAAGTTCAAGCAGTTCACGCTTCAGAAATGGAAAATCCTAAAAAGCAATATCCATTGGCAATTTTTATTTCTTCAATCATCGTATTTGCTTTGTTTACTTTTGGTTCTTTGGCAATTGCAGCTGTTGTTCCTAACTCACAACTTCAACTAGAATCAGGTTTAATGCAAGCACTTTCTACAATGTTGAATGCAGTAAATATGAAATGGGCAATGTATATTTTAGCCTTCTGTGTTGCTTTTGGTTCTTTAGGTGGTGTTCTTTCATGGATTTCTGGTCCAAGTAAAGGTTTGTTAAGTACCGCAAAAGATGGAATTTTACCAGAAACATTGTCTAAAACAACAAAATCAGGTGCTCCAAAAAATATGATGCTTATACAAGGTTTTATTGTTACAATTTTGGCTTGTTTGTACTTTGTGATGAAAGATGTTAGTGTTGCATTTTTCTTGCTATCTGCTTTAACTGTTGCAGTTTATATCATTATGTATTTGATGATGTACATGGCTGCAATTGTTTTAAGAAAATCACAACCTAATTTAGAGCGACCTTACAAAGCTCCAGCTTTACCATTATTGGCAGGAATCGGAATTTTGGCTGCAATCTTTGCTTTGGTTCTATCCTTTGTTCCACCTTCCCAACTTCCAATTGGAAATCCAGCTTCTTATATTGCCATCGTTGCAATTGGAACAGTAGGATTTTTTATCATCCCGTTGATAATTGCAAAGGTGCGAAAAAACAAAATTATTAATCAATAAACTTATTGGTTTAGGGGACTGTTTAATGTGTGATATTTTTCATAACTTAGACAGTCCTTTTTTATAAAACTTGACAAAATATTGTATTTTATATAATTTAATTGTATAAAATTGAATTGTGTACAATTAAATTTATTTTTATGGAGGTTTTATGAGCTTATATGATTTTAAAGTAAAGAATAATAAAGGCTCTGAAGTTTCCCTTTCTGTGTATAAGGGAAAAGTATTACTGATTGTAAATACTGCAACAGGATGTGGATTTACACCTCAGTATGATGGATTGCAAGATTTGTATGAAAAATACAAAGATTCTGGATTAGAAATTTTAGATTTTCCTTGTGACCAATTTGGACATCAAGCACCAGGAAGCGATGAAGAAATAGCCAATTTTTGTACAGGTAGATTCGGTATTACATTTCCACAATTTTCTAAAATAGAAGTAAATGGGGAAAATGCAAGTCCCTTGTATGATTGGCTAAAAAGCCAAAAATCTGGTATACTAGGTAAAGCAATCAAATGGAATTTTACTAAATTTTTGATAGACAAAAATGGTAACGTAGTTGAGCGTTTTGCACCAACAGTTGAACCAAAGAATATAGAAGAAAAAATAAAGGAATTATTATGAATTATACTTATAACACAGAAAATGTTTGTGCCAGTCAAATCAATTTTGATATAAACGGAGATGTGATTACAAATATCAATTTTTATGGTGGCTGTAACGGAAACTTAAAAGCAATTTCAAAATTGCTAGAAGGAAAAACTGTAGATTATATAGAATCTACTTTAAAAGGAAATACTTGTGGTCGTCGTTCTACATCCTGTGCTGATCAACTTGCAAAAGCTGTAAGAAAAGCTTATATGGAACAATAAATATGTCAGAATCTAAAGATGATTTGTTAAAACTTGAAAATCAATTATGCTTTCCTCTTTATGTTGCATCTAAAGAAGTGATAAAAAAATATCGTCCGTTTTTAGATGAAATTGATTTAACTTATACTCAATACATTACAATGATGGTTTTGTGGGAAGAAAAATCAGTTAGCGTAAAAGATTTAGGTAATCGATTATTTTTAGATTCTGGAACATTAACTCCATTATTAAAAAGTTTAGAGAAAAAAGGATTAATTTCTAGAACACGAGATGCTGAAGACGAAAGAATTTTGCGTGTATCAATTACTGATTTAGGAACTGAGTTAAAAGATAAAGCATTATCAATTCCAAGCAAAGTTGCCTCATGTGTAAATCTTTCAAAAGATGAAGCCACTACATTATATGGTTTACTTCAAAAAATTTTACTCTATTGAAAAATCCTTGTATTTAAAGTATTCTAAAAAAGTATGCAACGCTCAAAAATTTGTTTATGTTTAACTGGAAATACAATTCAAGAAGATTTAGATATTATAGAAACTTATCGAAATTACATCGATATTGTTGAACTTAGAGTAGATTATCTTTCCTCTGATGAAAAACTTCATATCAGAAAATTTCCTGAGTTAGCAGGAATTCCTTGTATTTTAACAATTCGTAGAAAAGCCGATGGTGGATTATACGACGCAGGAGAAGCTGCTCGCACAACACTTTTTGCAAGAGCTTTGGCCTACGCTGAACAAGATGTTAGAAAAAACTTTGCTTATATCGATATGGAAAATGATTTTTACGTTTCAAGTTTACAGGATGCGGCTTTAGCTTTTGGAACAAAAATTATTCGTAGTTATCATGATATGAATGGTATGGTTTACAACATCGAAGAAATGATGAAAAAAATGCGTACTACAGGATTTGAAATTCCAAAGATTGCTTGCATGCCTCAATCTTTATCTGATGTAACTCAAATGTTAAAACAATCAAAATCAATTACAGATTTTGACCATATATTGATTGCAATGGGACCTTTAGGTCAGCCAACACGAATTCTTGCAAATAAAATGAATTCTTGTATAACCTATGTTTCTCCAAAAAAAGAAGGCTCACTTTTATCCGAAATTGGTCAACTAGATCCAATTACCCTTAACGAAGTTTACAATTTTAAAAACATTGATGAGCGAACAACAATTTACGGAATAACAGGTTATCCTTTAGTTGCAACAGCAAGTCCTGAATTACATAATAGTGGATATAAAGCAAAAAATATGAATTCAGTGTATATTCCTGTTCGTGCAAAAAAAATAGAAGAAGCCTTAGAGTTTGCAGAAGAAGTTGGAATTCAAGGTTTATCTGTTACTGTTCCTCATAAAGAAGATGTTATTCCTCATTTAATTACGGTTTCTGAAGAAGTTGGCGATATTGGTGCTTCTAATACAATAATCAAACATGGCGAAGAATGGATTGGTTATAATACAGATGCAGAAGGTTTTCAAAATTCACTTTTAGAATTTTTAGGTACAAAAAATTTGAAGCGTTGGAAGGTTGCAATTATTGGTGCAGGAGGGGCAGCAAGAGCTATTGCCTATGTGGTAAAAAAATTAAAAGGAAAAGCATGTATTTTTAATAGAACACTTTCAAAAGCAAAATCCTTAGCACAAGAATATGGATTTGATTATGCTCCTTTATCATCTGAAAGTCTTTCAAAGTTAGAACTTTATTCTTCATTGATTATTCAAACAACATCTATTGGATTAGGTGTAGGAGAAAAAGAAATTTCAACTCCCGAAAATGACCCACTAAGTTTTTACAATTTCAAGGGTTATGAATATGTTTATGATGTAATTTATCATCCTCAAGTAACTCCTATTTTGAACAGGGCTCAAATGTCTGGATGTAAAACTATAAACGGATTTAACATGTTGAAATATCAAGGATACAAACAATTTGAATTATTTACAGGAGTAAAATATGAAGACTCTTAATCAAAATGAGCAAAAAGAAAAAGTTGGTAAAGTTTCAATAGATACTTTGATTGAAAAAGGATTGATTTTTTCAGGAATGAAAATTGGTCTTGGAACAGGTTCTACTGCAATGCACGCTGTAAAACAAGTTGCAGCTCGTATCAGTGATGGAACTTTGAAAAATATCAAGGCTGTTTCTACAAGTTTTCAGACAACTATTGCTTGTCAAGAATTAGGAATACCTGTTTTTTCTATGAATAGCCCAGAAATTAAGGGTGAACTAGATTTAGCTATTGATGGCGCTGATGAAATTGATGCTGATTCTAACTTAATTAAAGGTGGCGGTGCTGCATTGCTTTTAGAAAAAATTGTGGCATACAATTCAAAAGTTTATGTGATTATTACCGACGAATCAAAAGCTGTTTGCGATTTAGGAACAAAATTTGCTCTCCCTGTAGAAATTATCCCAGAAGCAAGAGTTTCTATTACAAAGCAACTTGAAGCCCTTGGTGCAAAATGTGTTTTACGGGAAGGGCTAAGAAAATGTGGTCCTGTAATCACTGACAATGGAAATCAAATTTTAGATTGTACTTGGCAATCTGTTAACGGAAAATCTCCTATAAATCCTTCAGAAATGGAAGATAAAATTAATTCAATTACTGGAGTTGTAGAAACAGGATTTTTCACAAAAAATAAACCAATCATTTTTATAGCAAAATCAGATGATTCTGTTGAAATTAGAAATATGCCTTGTAAATAAAAGAGTGAAAATTTAATGTTTCCTCCTTTTCCAGAATCAGAAGCAAAACAAGAATGTCTTTTACTCATTGAACAACTTGAAAAATCTGGTTGTATGGATTTTTGTGTAGAAGAAGAATTTAGAAATCCTAAATTTAGTCTTGAATACGCAAAAAATAATTGCGGAATTATGATGGGTGTTTTAGTTTGCAAAATTCCAGATACAAATAAAAAAGTTGTGTTAAAAGCATTTTCGGGGCAATATAACAGTAATTGGCAAATTCCAGGCTGGGTCAATCCTTGTTTTGAAGTTGAAAAATGGCAAAATGAAGTAAATCGGGCTGATCCAAAAATAAAAGAACTTACACGCAAGATAGAAGAATTTGTAAATGAAGAAAAACTTTATGGCGAAGATGGAAAAGTTCTTCATCAATTAAGAAAAGAAAGAAAACTCCTTTCTAATGAATCTTTGAAAAATATTTACAGTTTTTATGAATTTACTTGTTTTGACGGTTCAATTGAAACTTATAAAACTTTGCAAGAAAAATTTGAAAATGATTTTTTGTTTCCTACAGGCACTGGAGATTGTTGTGCTCCAAAATTACTAAATCATGCTTACAAAAAAGGATTGCAACCTATAAGTCTTGCAGAATTTTTTTATGGAAAAGAACCTGCATCCGCTTTGAAAAAGCACAAAACTTTTTATCCACCATGTAATGAAAAATGTGGATATGTTTTGCCAAAAATGCTTGGCTTAGAAATTTTATACAGAGATGAGGACATTATCGTTGTAAACAAGCCTTCTGGAATTTTGTCAGTTCCTGGGAAAGGTGAAGATAAATTTGATTGTATAAGTACAAGAGTTAGAAAATTACTTCCAGATTGTATTGAACAACCTTCTGTTCATAGATTAGATATGGATACTTCTGGAATTTTAGTTTTAGGTTTAACAAAAGAATCACACAGAAATCTTTCTATACAATTTCAAGATAGAAAGGTAGAAAAAAAATATCAGGCTTTATTACGAGGCAGATTATCCGACAAAACAAATGAAACTTCTGGGACAATAGAATTTCCAATGCGTGTTGATTTAGAAAATCGTCCATATCAAATTTATGATGAAGAATATGGTAGAATGGCTATTACGGAATGGAAATTACTTGAAGAGTTTTCTTTAGATAAAAGTTTTTTACAAGGGGAACATCAAGAGGATTCTCTTTGGCGAACTCGAGTGGAATTTACACCAATTACAGGAAGAACACATCAACTTAGACTGCATTCTGCTCACGAAAAAGGTTTAGGAATTGCGATTGTAGGCGACCGTCTTTACGGAAAAAATTTTTCTGATGAAAGACTTTGCTTGCAAGCTTTTTATTTGAAATTTACTCATCCAATTACAAATCAGATTATGGAATTTACAGTTCCTTTTGAATTTTAATTTAGAATTAGATAACAAATATAAAAAATGCATCCAACTTATTAAAAAATTGGATGCACTCAAACTCAATTATCTAAATGAATTATAGTCCCATATCAGTTTTTAGCCATTCAAGAACTTGTTCAACTGTTTCAAAATGTCCTTCAATAACGCCTGTGTCAGACATTTGTGTATTTTTCTTTGTTTGAACTTTTAACATAAGAGAAGAACCTTCTGCAAAACCAAATGCCTTACATCCTGCTTCTACAAAAGATTTTGTCATTTCTACAAGTTGTCCAATTTCGCCTGGTCCAACTGGTTCCATTTGTGTACAATCTGCAACATATGCCCAACCAGAAGTTTTCCATGAACCTACTTTTGATAAAACTGTAGACATCAACCACTTCAAATCATCAATATTTGTTTTTCCTGTTCCTGCAGAAACAATTATATTTCTTCCTGCAATAACTTCTACTGATTGTGTTCCTTGTGTTTCTTTCATATTGTCTTATTCCTTGTAATTTATTTGGTATAATTCATTTTAGTACGACAAATTAAATCTGTCAAATTTTTATACAAAAATTAACCAAATTAATTTACTTACAATGTGAACTAAAGCATGTGAAAGCATTGAATATTGCAATCCGTATTTTATGTACAACCAACCAAAAAAGAAACCCATTCCACCGTTGTATAAAAAACATCTAAATAAGATAAGAGGAGTTATTCCAAAAGTGATTTGTGTGGCTGGTAAATGTCCTGCTGCAAAAAGTAAACTTGCAACTATGTTTGCAATCAAAAATACGATTTTTGGAACTTCATTTTTTTCTGAAGTTATTGATTTTCTAAAAAAGATTTTCCAAATGATAAATGCAAAAAGTGAAAGTACAAAAAGTCTAAGTAAAAGTTCTTCGCAAATTCCACCATAAAGAAGGCTTGAAACTAATGAAACAAAACTAAGCCCAACTGCATCTGCCTGACGAATTTGTGGAATCACTGCACCAAAAGTCCAATAATCTAAACTTAATAAAATTCCACAAACAACTGAAACAATACAAGTTATACAAACTGCTTTTTTTTCAAAAACAATGATTTTTCCATCTTTTTTTATGGAAGGCAATAGTCCTAGTTTTTTTGCAACAATATATCCAAAGAAAGTTGCTAAACAAATCATACCTACACTTTGGATTGCTGAAATTAAAATAACAACAGTTTTACTTCCTACGGTGGCGATTGCTTCTTCCAAAATTTCTGGTGGATATAAATCAAATGTGTAAAGACAAGTAAAAATTACTGCAACTATGATGACTGGCAAAAATCCTAATGTAAAGAAAAGAGGATTTTTTATTTTTTGCCAAAAAGTTTTTTTTGTTTGTAAAGTTGTGTTTTCTAAATTTTCCATTGTTGATTTCTCCTAATTT
The DNA here is from genome assembly GCA_017936665.1 of Spirochaetaceae bacterium. GTDB lineage: Bacteria > Spirochaetota > Spirochaetia > Treponematales > Treponemataceae > RGIG9060. The sequence continues at coordinate 10,071 of JAGBFB010000007.1, forward strand.
TCTGTTTCTGTAATTTCTTCTGGTTCTCTTGTTGTTTCTACACAAAAACTTTTTACTCTACAATGGGGACAAGTTAGTTTTCTTGTGTTTGGGGTGTGATTAGCCCAAAAAGCTTCCTTAAAGTTTGCTTTAAAAATTTTGTTACATTCTGGACAAATATAATTTACTTTTGTTAGATAAAATTTGCTAATCCAAATTGCACCTAAAATAGCGAGAATCATTCCAATTACAAAAGGCCACCAAGTGCCAGTTTTTATTCCATAAATTAAAGTTACAATTTCAATAATTTCTAAAGGAATTCCAACTCCTAAAATTGTTCCTCTGATTTTCCATAATGCTTTTTTGTCTTTTTTGTTTTCCATTTCTTCCACCTTGTAATTTACTCTATCAATTAAATCAGCTGACAGCCGATCTTCTAAACAATCTTCCAATCCATTTAGGATTTTAAGTTTTTCGTTTTTGTCTTTAATTTCTTTTTGCAAAATTGTTTTTTGTTCTTTTAGCAAAAGAGAAATTACTTTTTTAGAATTGTTTTCTTTTAGAATTTTTGCGACAGTATTAATAGGAATATTTAAATCTCGTAGGAAACAAACAATTTTCATCTTAGATAAATCTTCTGAAGAATAAAGTCGTCTTCCTCCTTCTGAAATTCCACTAGGAACAACTAATTCTCTGTTGTCGTAATATTGCACAGTTCTTACTGAAATTCCACAGATTTTTGCCACATCACCAGTTGAATACATATTTTGTGTCTGCATAACATCACTCCCATATCGTTTGATACTAATATTCTACAATATGACGCAGCGTTATGAGCAAGAGAAATTTATAATTTTTTGAAAAAATTTTTATTTTTTTGTAAAATTTAGATTTTTATTGCTACAGCCAATCCAAAGTTTTTATCCATAGGATTTATTATTGGAGAAAAACTTATATTTTCAACATCTAAATCTAACATCAAGGCTTCTGCTAAAGTTCTGTTGTATTTTGTTGCTCGAGTTTTTGCTCGTACACATTGAAATACTGTACTTGTAATTTTTATTCCAAGCCCTGCAATAGCCCATGGTAAAAAATGTTTAAATACATCCTCTTGAAATAAAGCATAACCTGCACCTTGTAAAAGAGGAAACATCCCACTAGCTCCGTTGTTTGGGATTGTAAATAAAGAAACAAATAAATCAACACATAACATTGGATATGGTAAAATTGTGTAGAAAAATAATGAAATCCCCCATCCCGATGCCTCTGATTCTACTGCATATTTTACAGAATTAATTCCTCCTGCTAAGAAACAAGCCACTGAGAATGTATCTGCTAGAGCAAATAATGAGCCAAAACCAATATCACCTTGCATAAAGTTACCAACTCCAAATCCTGTAATTAAAGCCCATATAATTGGTCCTTGATATTCCATTTGATTTGTGGTGTACAAATTTTTTTTAGTGGAATTTTCCATTTGCAAAGCAAGAGCTTGGATTTCTGATTTATTTTTTTTCACGCTTTTAGTAGATTGTAATCCAAACATATTAAATAATCCATTTGGTTCTATTAATTTTTGAGCAAATGTTCTAAGTTCTAGCTGTGAAAGAGTGCTTATATTTGAATTAAGTTCATCAATTTGATTTGTTGGTTCTTGTTCTATTTCTTGAGAAAAAGCAAAATGCAAAGTACCAAAAAATATTAGACAAAATAAAATAAATTTCTTGTTCATGTTTTTCCTCCATGGGTAAAGTTTACACCAATAATAAAACAAAGTAAATGGAGAAAAATGTTATTGATTTTCGATAAAAAATTAGTTTTTGTTTTCCATCCCGATGGAAATTTTATCAGATTCTTCTCCAAAAATAATTCCAGAAGTTTGTTTTGTTGTATTTTTCAAAAATACTAAGGACAGAATGAAAGAGATAATTAAATATAGAACATAAATAATAATTATAATATTTTTTATAAGATTTATATAAGGATTTATTTTATTTAGGGATACTTCCTTAATGTTAATCATTGCTTCTTTTATAGATATTGTATTTTTATTTTTGTCTATTGTAGTAATTATATTTAATGTAGCAGTAGAAAAATCTGTAACTGAATCATAAATAATATTTTGGATTAAATCGATTTCGGAATTTTCTGTATTTATTACTTCTTTTAACATTGTTTTTATCTGTGTTGTATCAAATTCTTTTGTTAAAGCATTTGGAAAATATTCATTCACTTTTTGTTCGAGTTTTTCAATTTGTTTATCTACAAGGTAATTAAATCCTTTTGATGCAAAACTACAAAATAGCATTAAGAAAATAAAAATTACGGAAAAAATAATATTACAAAAATATAATGTTAGGCGATTTGTTTTATTTTGAATTTTCTTTACAAAACAAATATTTAAAACTAAGGTAATTAAAATTGAAAACATAATAAAATATATCATTTGAATTCCTCATTTATGTATATTGAAGTTTTTGTTGGTTTAAAATTGTTTTTTACTGAAACAAAAAATGGTTCTTTATAGATTAGCAGTTCTTTATATTTATCTTTTTGATTTAGGTCTTGTAAGACTGATTTTGTTACAAGTCTTCCACATGGAGCTTGCATAAAAATCTTAAAAGTTTCTGGTCTAAATTCATCTTTATTTTTTTTTAAAAGAATATCACATTTTATTAATTTATCTTTGTAAGTAGAAAATAATTTTACGGAATAATAAAAAAATATAAAAAATACAATTACTTGTGGAATAAATAATACTTTAGAAATTTTATAAAAAGGAACTAAAATACTAATTATTCCACAAAATAGTAAGAGAAAAGAATATGTATTTAAGTAAATAAACTTAAATATTTTATTCATTATTTTTGAGCCGATGAAATTGCTTTGTAGAATGCATCTACTGCTTTTTGTGCATCTGCTTCTGTTGCACCAGATAGCATAACAGGTGTTCTTTGTGTAAATGATTCATAGTACAAATAGTATGCAGGACAGAAACAACCACATGTTGCATGTTTTGTATACCCTACTTCTTTTACGCTACTTGGGAGAAGATATTTTACTTCACGAGCTGTATTGAAACAATAACAGTTGATAACATTTCGTACTTCAACAACTCTTTTATCTGTGATAACTAAAAAACCATTATATTTAGTTCCAAAGAGTTTTGCAAAGAATTTTGCAATTTTTCCAAAAAATACTGAAATTGGATTTGAACTTGTAGCCCAAAGTTCTGCTTCAATTTCCATTACAAGTGTTTCACCTTCTTCTAAGATGATTCCTGATTTTAATTCTGACATAAAAGTCTCCTTAAGATTATTAATTTAAGGTAATAAAAAAAATAATTACCTTTATTAGAGTAACTAAATTATATCATATATATTTTTAACGGTAAAGAATATTTTTAATTACTCTTAAAATGGTAATTTTTTGCTATGGGGTTTAGAGAGAATTTAAAAGAAGAACTTGATTATCAAGGCTTAAAAACAAAGGAACTTGCTGAAAAATCTGGAGTGAATAAGAGAACAATCGATCATTATTTAATGACTAATCCTCAAGAGCCTAGTGTTACAAATGCTTTTAAAATTGCACAAGCTCTAAATGTTTCTGTAGAATATTTATTAACAGGTACAGAAATGAAAAATAAAATTATTTTGTCACGAGAAAATATTGAATTAATAGAAGGTTTTTCTAATCTTACAGTAGCAAAGAAAAATGTAATCAAAAATTTAATAAATATATTCCTTGACTCATAACTAATTTTCGATAAAAACATCTTGACAACTTGACAAGTTAATAATATACTATAATTATGATAAGTGTAACGGTTGGAGATTTTAAATCTCGTTTTTCAGATTATTTAGATTCGGTTATAAATGGGGAAGATGTAGAAATTTTATATGGGCGTGCAAAAAAGCCAGTAGCAAAATTTACCAAAATTAAAGAAACTGAAAAGCGAAATATAGGAACTTTGGATGGAATTTCATCTTTTTCTGAAATTGAAGATGGAAAAATCTCTGTGGAAGAATTTTTAGGAATATAAAAATGAAATATCTTTTAGATACCCATACTTTTATTTGGTCTATTATGAATTCTTCTAAGCTTTCTGAAAAAGTAAAAAATATTATCGAAAATCCAAATAATGAAATTTTTGTAAGTGGTATTACTTTTTGGGAAATTGCAATTAAAACTCAAATTGGAAAAATGAAATTTGAAAATTTTAATATTCTTCATTTGCCAAATATTGCAACTCAATATGGATTTTCAATTTTTACTCCAAGTGCTTATGATTATGTAACTTACAATGAACTTCCTTTGGTAGAAAATCACAAAGATCCTTTTGATAGAATGTTAATTCATTCAGCTTTGAAGAATAATTTAATTTTAGTTTCTAAAGACCAATTTTTTTCAAGTTATGAAGAATTTGGATTACAACTTTTATGGTAGTTATAAGTCAAGTAAGAAAAATGTTACCATTGAATACAGTTAAAATTATCTATATAATAAAAATCAGGTTTATTTGTGTATTGGAGGATATATGGCAAATTCTGTAAAAGATATCATAAAAATGATAGAAGAAAATGATATTAAAATGGTAGATTTTAAAATGGTGGACATAAATGGACAGTTCCGCCATGTGACAATTCCTGCAAAAAACTTTTCTGAAGATACAATGAAAAGTGGAATTGGTTTTGATGCTTCTAATTACGGTTACGCTGTGGTTGAAAAAAGTGACATGGTTTTTATTCCAGACCCAGACACAGCTTGTATTGATCCATTCTGCGAAATTCCAACTCTTTCTATGACTGGAAACGCAATGATTATTGATAAGGAAAATCGTCCTTTGGCTCAGTACCCACGAAATATTGTGTTGGCTGCGGAAAAATATATGAAAGATTCAGGTATTGCTGATGAAATGTTGATTTTACCTGAGTTTGAATTCTATTTGTTTGATAATGTGGGCTGGAAAGTGGCTCCAAATCATAACGGATTTGAAATTGATGTAAATCAAGCTCATTGGAACAGCGATGTGGAAGGAATGGGCTGCGTTATTCCAAAGCAAAAAGCTTATCATGTGGCAAAACCATTTGATGCAAGTTACGAATGTCGTAGTGAAATGTGTTTATTAATGGAAGAAATGGGAATTAATGTAAAATATCATCATCCAGAAGTAGGGGCAGCTGGTCAGTTTGAAATTGAACCACAACTTGGAAGAATGTCAAAAATGGCTGATGTTACTATGATGATTAAATATATTATCCATAATACTGCAAAAAAATACGGAAAAACTGCAACATTTATGCCAAAGCCTGTTATGGGTGAAGCTGGGAATGGTATGCATGTTCATATGCTTTTACTTAAAAATGGGGAACCTATTTTTTCTGATGATAATGGTTATTCTAATTTAAGTGAAACTGCTCATTATTTTATGGGTGGTCTTTTGAAACATATTGCCTCATTGTGTGCAATCACAAATCCAAGTACAAACTCTTTCAAGCGTCTTGTTCCTGGTTTTGAAGCACCTGTTACCGTGGGATATGCAACTTCTAATCGTTCTGCTGTTATTCGTATTCCTGCTTATGCAAAATCTCCAAAAATGCGTCGCTTTGAAATTCGTAATCCTGATGCAACTTGTAATCCATATTTTGCTTATGCTGCAATTTTGATGGCTGGACTTGATGGAATTAAAAACAAAATTGATCCACATGCAAATGGCTGGGGACCATACGATATGAACTTGTACAACCTATCTGATGAAGAAAAAGCAAAATTAAAACATTTGCCAACTTCTTTGGAACAAGCTTTGGACGCTTTAGAATCTGACCACGAATATTTAACAGCTGGTGGGGTTTTCCCAGAAGAATTACTTACAAAATTCATTGCTTCAAAACGTGCTGAATGTGGTGAAATGAATGCAATCCCAACTCCTGCTGAGTTTGAGAAGTATTATAATCGGTAGCTTCGGCTTCGCTCAGCTACCGATAGAAGACTATGTTCGCTTACCACTTCCGGTTGGTGAGCGTAGTCGAAATGTCAGCTACCGATAGAAGACTATGTTCGCTTACCACTTCTGGTTGGTGAGCGTAGTCGGAATGTCAGCTACCGATAGAAGACTATGCTCGCTTACCACTTCCGGTTGGTGAGCGTAGTCGAACCAATGGAAGTGGTGCTCATTTGAAAGGTTTTGTCTATATTTTAAAATGTAATAATGGACAGTATTACACAGGAAGTACTTCTAATTTAGAAAGAAGACTTGAACAACACAAAAATGGAGAGGGTGCTAGATTTACTAAACAACATCTTCCTGTGGAACTAGTATATGTAGAAGAATTTTCAAGAATAGAATAAGCTTTTTACAGGGAAAAGCAAATTCAAGGTTGGTCTAGAAAAAAGAAAGAAGCTTTGATTAATTCTGACTTTGAAGAATTACATAAATTATCTGAATGTAAAAATGATTCGCATTGCTAGCTTCGGCTTCGCTCAGCTACCGATTAAAAGGGGGCACTGAGCGTAGTCGAAATGTCAGCTACCGATAGCAGACTATGTTCGCTTACCACTTCCGGTTGGTGAGCGTAGTCGAAGGACCAATAGTCATTGATTTTTCTGATATCGATAAAGTAATCCCACTTTCTTCTTGTTTGTGCGAGAGGGAGTGGGATTTTTTACTTGTTTTTTGTGAATTTGTAATGTATATTTTGGGTAAGGAGATTTGTTATGTCTATTACTGTTGTTGAAGAAAAAATCAAATTACTACCAGAAGCGTATTTAGATCTTTTAAACAATTATGTAGATGAGCTTCTCGAAAAATCTCAAAAAATACAATCATTAAAAGGTTCTTTGTCTAAAAATGCTAACGTAGAAATAATAGAAAAGGAAAAAGATGCTTGGTCTGCTGTAGCAAAGGAAAAATACATAAATGGCTAAATTACTTGATGCAAATGCAATAATGCGTTTCCTTTTGAATGATATTCCCGAACAAGCAGATAAAACTGCAAATGTAATATATGACGGTGCTTTTACAAAAGAAATTGTAATTGCAGAAGTTGTTTATGTTTTGAGTGGAGTTTATAATTATTCTCGTACAGAAATTTCTAATGAACTGTTAAAACTACTAGAGTTGATTTCTATAGAAAATGAAAATGTTTTAAAAGAAAGTTTAAATCTTTTCAAAGAATCATCTCTAGATTTTGTTGATTGTATTCTCATATCGTATAATAAAATTGAAAACATAGAGATTTTTTCTTTTGATAAGAAATTAAATAAAGGACTTGTTTAGCTATTGTGATAAAAATATGTGGTTTCTGAGCGTAGCCGAAGGACCACAGGATTTGGAAAATCCCACTTTCTTCTTGTTTGTGCGAGAGGGAGTGGGATTTTTAACATTTCTTTAACATCTATCCCATAGAATATCTTCATGAAGAAAAAATATTTTGCTACTTTGCTGTTATTTTTCGCCTTTTCGTTTCCTATTTTTTCCCAGACTCAAAATACAAAACAGATTTTTTCTCTTGATACAGGATATTTGGCTAAAGGTTTAAAGAATAACGGTTGGGGAATTGGTTTTACATACGAGAGAGAGATTTTTAGAGGATTTTCTGTAAAGGGTGGTCTTTCTCACATGACCATGTGGATGAAAAATACTTTTGAATATGGAATAAAAGTTAAATTTAGTTTAGGAAAGATAATTAAATTTTTTAAAGACTGGTCTACTATTAAACAATAAATAAAATTGTTAAAATTCACAAAAGAACTTCAAAAAGTGATATGATTATAGTATCACTTTGGAGGATTTATGAAAAAGAAAGTTTTTTTATCAATTTTAATACTTGCATTTATTTCAACTTTATTTGCATCAGAAAAAATGAATCACAAGGATTTTTTTGTTTTGTTTAATCACAAAATTGGGGAAAGCTACAAACGAATTGAGCTTTTGAACAAAAAATCAAACCTTGCAAAACTCGGAAAAGAAGAAGTTATCGGAAAAATCAGTGGAAAAATAAATTATCAAGCAAAAATTAGTGGTTTAGGTGGATTGGTAACTATTCGCTACGAAAACTTTTGCGACGAAGAAGGCTGGGTTTTTAACGGAGAAATTATCACTCGTGGAAAAATTACTGGAAACGGCAATTTTGACGGAAAAGTTGATGTAAGTGGTTTGTACAATGCTTCTGTTTATTTTGATAAAGTTTTACTTGGAAATAATCTTCCATGTGAAGGTAGTTACGGAGTTGCTTTTGCAGGGGAATCTCGCTTAGAAGTGCCCTATCAAGCGTATTTTGAAAAATATACAGATACTTCTTTTTAATCTTATTTTATTATGATATAATAACCTTTGTAACGAGGTTAAATACAGAGGTTTTTATGAAAAAGATTTTAATTTTATTTTGTGTTACTTTAATTTCAGTTTGTTTATTTGCTGTTGAAACTGATACAAGTTTTTCACTTGTAAGCGATTTTGCTTATTATCCAAAATCTGATTCCTTGGTTATGGGAAGTCCACAAGATGATATTTCTCGATTTTCTCCAATAAATGGATTTTTTTCTGCTGTAGAAGCTAGAGTTACAGGAAAATTATATTACAAAATTTCAATTCCATTTGGTGATAATCCCTTGGTGAGAGGAAACAATATCACACTTTCACCTGCTTTAGAAATTTCGCCAGTAACATTGATGCCTCAGTTTTTTGTAGCATTCACTCCAATTGCCTTTCTTAAATTTACTGCAAGTACAAAAGTAGGAACTGGTTGGAATTTAATCGGAATCAATGGTATGGGTGATTTAGTAACTCCTGAGGTTGGATACGAAATTCTTCCTCCATTTAAGCATTATTTTTATGAATTTAGATTATCTAATTTGTTTCAGTTTGATGTAGGTGCAATCATTTCTGGAGATTGGACTCATGTTGTAATGCAGGCTTCTTATGATATTTTGTACACAGGTTTATCTGGCGTTGAAAATGGAACTCCTTGGATTTGGCAAGCAAGTGGTGAAAAAGCAAATGGCTGGAATTATTATTCACAAATAATTTTAGGCTATCAGATGCCTTTAGTTTTGCAAACTGTTGGACTTCAGTTTGAATTAAGTGGATATTATGATTCATCAAGTTTTGATGTTGAGTATGCCAACTGGAATCCAGAATTTATGCGTGTAAATATAAATCCAATTTGTATATTGAAATTTAATGATAAACATGCTCTTACAATTCAAACAAGATTTTCAAGTAGAAGAGGATTTTCTGCTGACAAGGGAGAATCTGCTACAAATTTCAATTTAGATTACAATGGTAGAGAATGGTGGTTTGAAAGAATTGCATTTAGTTATGCGTACTCATTTTAGAATAGGAAATAAAATATGGCAATCGATAAAATAAAAAAATATTTTTCAAACTTCGGAATGGAAAATCGTATTTTAGAATTTGAAGTTTCTAGTGCAACTGTTGAACTTGCTGCTCTTGCACTAAATTGTGAACCTCAGCGTATTGCAAAAACTCTTTCGTTTCATGTAAATGATGATGTTGTTTTAATTGTAACTGCTGGAGATGCAAAAATTGATAATTCTAAATACAAAGGATTTTTCAAGGCAAAGGCAAAAATGCTTAGTTTTGATGAAGCAGAAAGTTTGATAGGGCATGCAGTTGGTGGAGTTTGTCCTTTTGCAGTAAATGATGGCGTTAAAATTTTTCTTGATGAATCTTTAAAACGCTTTGAAACCGTTTATCCTGCTTGTGGAAGTTCTAATTCTGCGATTGAATTAACTATCCCTGAACTTGAAAAATATTCAAACTATATTCAATGGATAGATGTTTGCAAAGTTGTAGAATAAAATCAAATTTTTAAACTACAAGTTTAATGACAAACAAAAAAATATTAGTTATTATTATAATGTAAAACAAATTAGCGTCTAGTTGGTGTGTATCTGACGCAAAAAATTTTATGTGGTGACTTTGTCACTGGTGCCGTTGGCATCCATTAATCTTAATGAAGGAGAACGCGTATGTTCGCAAATTTTGCTGGTAATCCTAAAACAGAAAGAGATGTAGTTAAATCAGATTTTATATTGTTCATTGATGCGATGAAAACATGTGAGAATGACAACATGCAAGAAGTGCAACTTAAAAGCGTGATTCCTACATTTACAAAATTTAATGGACAAAACAGCACATGGCTAAAAGGACTAAAAATTAAAGCCATGAAATTTTTTGCAATAAGGAGAAAAAACCAATGGAGACTGTTAAGCACATCTTAAAACCAGTTATCAATCCAGAACAAACTGGTAACAAAATCAAAATCCTCAGAAAAGAAAATGGATTTACCGTCCATGAATTGCAAGATTTATTTGGGTTCGATTATCCACAGGCAATTTATGCTTGGGAGAGTGGTAAAAGTATTCCTACCGTAGATAATCTTATTGTCCTTGCAAGATTATTTAGCGTGGCTTTAGACGAATTGATTTGCTATTCTCTTGTGGAAATTGAAACTTGTTGTTCAGACCACGCGGCAAATTGTATGAACAAAGATTTTGTAACATGTCAAAAATGTAAATTCAAAAAATCTGCATAAAGTGAAAATGCAAATTGATTTTTTATGGAGGATTTAAAATGAAAACTGTTGAAGGAATTTATAATACAGCAAAAATTTTTACAGATGTAATTGATGAAAAATCTTTAGAGCAAGTAAAAGTTTTGTGTAATCAAGAATTTGTATCTGGACAAAAAATTCGTCTTATGCCTGATATTCACGCAGGAGCTGGTTGCACAATCGGAACTACCATGACCATCGGAGATAAAATTGTTCCAAACCTTGTGGGCGTGGATATTGGCTGCGGAATGGAAACTCTTGTTATCAGGGCAAAAAGTGAAGTTAGTAAGCACTTCAATCCTGAGGAACTAGATAAAATCATTCGGAAAAATATTCCATCAGGCAGGGATATCAGAAAGTTTCCTCATAGACTTGCAAAGGAAGTTGACTTTGAGAAAGTGCGAGGAAAGTTTGATAGGCACCGAGCTTGGCTTAGCGTTGGAACATTAGGTGGCGGAAATCACTTTATTGAGGCAGACAGAGATGATGATGGAAACTTGTATATCGTTGTTCACTCTGGAAGTCGCCATGCTGGAAAAGAAATTGCTGAATATTATCAAGAAGAGGCTTGGAAACAGTTAAACGGAAATTCTGAGGCAGAAATTGCAGCTTTTATTCAAAAGTTAAAATCAGAAGGTCGTGAAACTGAGATTCAAGAGGAGCTAAAAAAGCTAAAATCCCAAGTAATAACAAACATTCCAAAGGATTTAGCCTACGTTAGCGGTCAACTTTTTGATGATTACATCAACGATATGAAAATTATGCAGCATTTTGCAGAAATGAATCGAAAGGCTATGATTGAAACAATTTCTATCGGGCTTCACATCAAGGAAAGTGATATTATCGAAAGATTTACCACAATTCACAATTATATCTACATTCCAGATGCTGAAAATCCAGAAAATGAAAATGGTGAAACTGAAAAGGGCCAGATGATTTTGCGGAAAGGTGCTGTGAGCGCCCAAAAAGGCGAAAAACTTTTGATTCCTATCAATATGAGAGACGGAAGTCTAGTTTGTATTGGAAAGGGAAACGAAGATTGGAACTGTTCAGCTCCCCACGGAGCAGGCCGAGTTATGAGCCGAATGAAAGCCAAAAAAGAGTTGAATTTGGCAGATTTCAAAGCAGAAATGAAAGGTGTTTGGTCAAGCACGGTGAACAAATCCACTTTAGACGAAGCCCCAATGGCTTACAAAACCATGGAGGATATCGTAGAAAATATCGGAGAAACCGCAGAAATCGTGAAAATTATCAAACCAATCTATAATTTCAAAGCGGCTGAATAACAAAATAAATGATAATAATTTTAAGAGATTTTGCTTTAAGGCAAGTAAAATCTCTTTTTTATTTTAAATTGATTAGTGTTTTATGATATAATGATGTAATTATTTTTACAGAGGTGAATTATGGTAAAACATATTATTTTGTGGACTTTAAAAGAAATGTCTGAAGATGAAAAAACAAAGGTAAAGGCAGAAATTAAAACTGGTCTTGAATCTTTAGCAGGGAAAATTCCAGGACTTTTAGAAATTAAGGTGGTGACAGAAGGCAGACTAGAAACTTCAAATGCTGATGTGATGTTAGATTCAAGTTTTGAATCTTTTGAGGCGTTGAAAACTTACGCAAAACATCCAGAACATGTGAAAGTTGCTGATGAAAAAGTGCGTCCTTTTACTGCAAACAGAAGTTGCTTAGATTTCGAGGTGTAAACTTTAGTAAGCCTCGAAACAAAGGTGAATCAAGGGCTAGAACAAAGCGTCCCTTGACCACCTGTATTATGAGGTGTAAAGAAGTATGGAGAATAAAACATGAAAACATCGAAACAAGGACATGTATATATTTTAGAATCAGAAAATTGTGATTGTATAAAAATTGGTGGAACTGATTTTCCACCTACAAAAAGATTAAAAGAAATAAATGAAACAGAACCTTATAAAAGTTTGGGGCCATGGGTAATTGTAGATTTTAGGGAAGTATTAGATTGGAGAATGGTAGAACATAATCTTCATTACAGATTTAGAGATTTTCAAAATAAGAAAATATTAAATCAAAAAGAGCTATTTCATGTTTCAAAGAATATTGCTATTTAAGCATTAGAAACAATAGATCCAAACGAAATAGTGTATAAACCAAAAATTGATAGAATGTTCCAAGATGAAAGATTTCTTAATTATATTTCGGAATTATTCTTTTTTTCAGGTTTGATACATAGTATTGATATTCAAGGGATTTGGACTCTTTCAATCTATACACAAACAGGATGTGGAAGATTTTTTACAATTAATATTGGACCTCACGAAGTAGCATTTAGTACATTTACAAAAAATGAAATACCTCCGTTAAACTATATAGTTGTTGATAAAATGATTTTAGATCCAGAGTTTTCTGAAATTAGAAAATGGATTATAGAACATAACGGGGAAATAGGAAAAGCAAATTATAAAACAGCTACAGATCGTGCCTATTATATTTCTTTTAATTCTGATTTTAAAACAGCATCAGAATTATTACAATTACCAGGTTTTAAAAAAGCAATAATATCATATTGGTATGATGCCTTAATTTCCAAAAGAAATGATTGTAAATTAAGCACATATGAAAGATACCATAACTACAATGCAGTATCAAAGATTGTTTCTTATATAAAAAACAATAAAAATATATATTAATTCTTTTAGGACTTTCCCATGCACTACCACCACATCACCACCGCAACCTTTCTTTCTCGGCCAAATCGCTTTATTGCCCAGGTTCGTCTTTTGGACGGCACGGAAGAAACTGTTCACGTAAAAAATACTGGGCGATGCAGAGAGCTTCTTATTCCGGGATGCACTGTTTATCTTGAAAAATCTGAAAATCCTAATCGAAAAACTTTGTACGATTTGGTGGCTGTGGAAAAACGCTACGACCAAGTTTCTAACTGGGAAAATTATCCTTCGGCTTTTCGAAAGCGGATGAAAAACGGTGTGGAAAAATCTCTTTTGTTTAACATCGACAGCCAAGCGCCAAACAAGGTTGTGCTAGAGTGGCTTCAAACTCAGGGGTACAGCAAAATCAAGCCAGAGTACACTTTTGGAAAATCAAGATTCGACTTCTACATAGAAAAAACTGATGCAACCACAGGAAAAACCGAAAAAATCCTTATGGAAGTGAAGGGCTGCACTTTGGAAGTTGAGGGCGTGGGATATTTTCCGGACGCTCCAACGGAACGTGGCGTAAAACATCTTAATGAACTTGCTGCAGCGGTTTCTAAAGGCTATAAGGCAATTTTGGCTTTTGTAATTCAAATGGAAGGTGTGGAAAAAGTTTTGCCCAACACAAAAACTCACCCAGAATTTGCCACCGCTTTGGAAAATGCACAAAAAGCTGGTGTTGAAGTGTGGTTTTTACCTTGCAAAGTGAAAGCGGATTGTTTAGAGATTGAGGAATGAAAATTTGTTTGTAAAGAAAAATCTTTTTTTGCTGTATCATTATTTGCGACACTGTGTGTGTTATAATAGAAGGGATGCCACACGGATTGGAAAAAGCTACGCATTTTCTTTTGTGGGGAAGTAATTTTTGTAAATGTGAATATTATAATATTATGAAGGGATAAATTTTTAGGAGGAAATCAAAAAGGAATGGTGTTTGAAATTATGGAAGAAAAAAATAAAACTATTTCCTGCATTATGGCAAATATTGCATGGAATGAGAACGATTGGAAATCTCCTTCAGATAATAAAACTAATTTTCGATGGACTCAAGTGGAAGGAAATATTTCTCCTGAAAGTTGGAATTTTGATTTTGATAATACAAGAAATTCGGAAGAAAAAATTTTTGGATTTATTCAATTTACACATCCACCAAAGAACGCCGAGAGAGATAAATTTTTGATAATATTTAGATCTGACAATAAAATTGTTGGATTTTATGGAAATGCTGAAATAAAAAAGGAAGCTGTTAAGAAAAGTGAGTATGAATATTCAAACATAGTAGGAGATAAGGAACTTGTAGTTTTATTAGATAATAAAATTGATGACTCTGATTATAAATTTTTATTCGGAAAAGAGAGAGTTGGGATGATAGGTTTTAATTATCTAAATCCAATTGATGCTCAAACAATACTTGATGAAGCAATTAAAACAAATCCCAATCAGATTGATACATTAGAGAAAATAAAAGAATGGTTGAATCAAGGAGACACACAAATGACACAAGAAGATACACTCGTAAAAAAATATGCAAACCTACTTAAAAATACAAAAAATCTTATTCTTACAGGAGCTCCAGGAACTGGTAAAACTTACCTTGCAAAACAGATTGCTGCACGATTAATTCTAGATAGAGAAATTAATAATTTTGATAAAGATTTAAGTGAGGAAGAAAAAAAACAAGTTGAATCACAAACAGGTTTTGTGCAGTTTCATCCAAGTTATGATTACACAGATTTTGTGGAAGGTTTGCGTCCAACAGATAAAGACGGAAATGGAAACGTAGGATTTGAAAGAAGAGACGGTGTGTTTAAGGAATTTTGTGAGAGAGCGTTGAAGAATTTTGTGGATAGTAGAAAAAGTGTGGAAGAGGTTGCTAAAGAGACTATTTTAGATAAACAATTTGATGATTTTATTAATGGGTTTGGTGATAAAAATTTATCTAGTGATGGGGATAGAACGTTTAGTTGCAAAATTTATGAAGATGAATCTGGCAAATATTTTGCTTGTAAATATTATTCTAGTGATAGAGAATATAAAATTACAAAAGATGATATATTAACTAAATTAGAACAGAATAAACCAATGGGAACATTTGAAAAAATTCTTTATAAAGAATTTAATAAATTTTGTAATAATCAAAAAAATATTGAAGTTAATGAAGAAATTACAGAAAAAATTCCACTTAAAAACTTCGTCTTCATCATCGATGAAATCAATCGTGGGGAAGTTGCAAAAATCTTTGGTGAACTTTTTTATTGTGTGGACCCAGGGTATCGTGGTGAAAAAGGGCGAATATCAACTCAATATCAAAATCTTGTAACAAGTGGTGAATTTCAAAAAGGCTTCTTCATCCCAGAAAATGTCTATATCATCGGAACAATGAACGACATTGACCGCAGCGTTGAATCAATGGATTTTGCTTTCCGTCGTCGGTTTACTTGGGCTGAAGTAAAAGCGTCTGATACTGTAGATATGCTTTATCCTTCAACAACTGAAAACGGAGAACCCACAGGGCTTGAATCTAAGGAACTTGCAGATGAAGCAAAACGCCGAATGGAAAACTTAAATAGTGCAATATCTGAAATTGAGGGCTTAAACGAAGCATATCACATCGGGGCAAGTTATTTCTTGAAGCTAAAAAACTACAACGGTGATTTTGAAAGCCTTTGGGAATATCACATCAAAGGTATTTTGCAGGAATATTTACGGGGCCATCCAAATGGAAAACTTGATGATTTGAAAGCTGCGTATGATATATGATAGGGAAGACCTAACAAAATAAAGATAAAATATTATTAGGAAGTTGTATGAAAAAGAAAAGAACAAATAAAAAAAATATGGTAAAAAATAAACATCTTGATTTAATTGCTCTTATTATATCTTGTGTTGCGATTTTTGTTTCATTAATTACATTTATATTGCCATATTCTAGGACTCGATTAGTTATAGAGGAACCATCTAATATTTATATATTAAAAAATAATGAAAAATATGATGAAATAATATTCCCCATTATATGTAATAACTATGGGAATTCAAATCGAAATATTTATGACATAGAATGTTATTTATCGATTGATAATAAATATGTCCCTATGAAGCCAACATATATTGTTGAAGATGTTTATCAAAATAAAATGGATATGAAAAAAAGGTATTACTCTTCTTTTTGTATTGGTCAAAATGAAATAGTTGAAAAAAAAGTTATTTTTTCATTTGATGATGAAAACTTTTCAAAACCCGAATTAATTCCAGAAGAAATGTCTATACAATCCAATAATTTGTATAGATTTTTTATCAGATTTTACACAACAAGAAATAGTTTTTTCAATCCTGTAAAAGAAATTATTCAATGTACCTATTTTTTTGAAATGGATGAAAGATTTCAAAATGCAGATTGTATTCCAGCAAAGATCCTTGCAATGAAACTTGAATCAAAAGATGTTTTTCCAATTAAAGAAGAAAAAGAGAGAACGCATAGAAACTGAGTAACTTCCACACAATAGCAACAACCAAAAATTTATGATAAAATTTATCCAATAAAGGAACAGTGTATGATAACAAAAGAAAACTTTAAGCAGGTTTTAGAAACTTTAGATTTTGCAGAAAATAATGGAATTTATACAAGAAAATATAATAATGTTGATTGTGAACTCAAAGTAGATTTTAAGAATGAAAAACTTATTTTTCCAACAGAAAAAGGTTTTCAGGTAAATGATGAAACAACAAGTAATTTTAGTCATCCAGAAAATTTTGTAGTCTTTGAATGTGTAGCTCGTCTTTTTGAAAAAGGTTATAGACCTGAGCATATTGAACTTGAACCTAGATGGTCGCTTGGGCATGGTGGGAAAAGTGGAAAAGCTGATATTTGTGTAAAAAACAAAGATGATTCTCCATATTTGTGTATTATTGAATGTAAAACGGCTGATAGTGAATATAAAAAAGAAAAACAAAATATGATTGCTGACGGTGGACAACTTTTTTCTTATTGGCAGCAAGTTCGAGCAACAAAATGGCTTGTTTTGTACTCAAGTGATTTTTCTAACAACAAAATTTCATATACAACAACAACCGTAAACTGTTCGGATGATGCAAACTTTATAGAACTTGCAAAAGATGATAAATCATTAAAACTGTATAAAGACGCAAAAACTGTAGAAGAACTTTTTGAAGTATGGAAAGAAACTTACGAGCAAAAGTTTTTAGGCGATTTGATTTTTGACGAGGAAACCGTTGCATATGATATAGGTGTGCTTCCTTTAAAGAAAAAACGACTTATTGATTTTAGCCGTGATGATAAAATTGTAAATCAATTTGAAGAAATATTACGCCATAATAATGTTTCAGACAAAGAAAATGCTTTTAACAGACTTATAGCATTATTCATTGCAAAACTTTATGATGAAAAAACAAAATCTGATGAAAACATCGTAGATTTTCAGTATAAAAGTGGAACAGACACATATCAGAAAATGCAAGATAGACTCCAACATCTTCATCATTTAGGAATGAAGATGTTTATGAAAGAAGAAGTTTTTTATGTGCCTGATGATTACATAAAAAATGTGATGAAAAACGCAATCGGTGAAAATCGAGAACAATTAGAAAAAGAATTAAATGAAACAATTACAAAATTAAAGTTTTATACAAACAACGATTTTACATTTAAGGATGTTCATAACAAAGCATTATTTTATCAAAACGGAAAAATTCTTGTGGAAATGGTAGAACTTTTCCAACAATATAGAATTATAGATTCGAATGAACTTCAACTTTTAGGCGATATGTTTGAACAGCTTTTAAATAAAGGCTTTAAGCAAAACGAAGGACAATTTTTTACACCTGTTCCGATTACTAGTTTTATTTGGAAATGTTTACCTCTTGAATCAATAGTTCAAAATAACGAAAAGAATGAAGTTAAATATCCAAAAATAATTGATTATGCTTGTGGGGCTGGGCATTTTTTAACAGAAGGTTTTAGAGAAATAAACAGCGTTATAAAAAAACTTGGTTTGCAAGAAGAAAAAGGTTGGGAGAGAGATTGCATTTATGGCATAGAAAAAGATTATCGGTTGGCACGGGTAAGTAAAATTTCTTTATTTATGCATGGTGCAGATGAAGGAAATATTATTTTTGGTGATGGTCTTGATAATCATAATGAAGGAACTGTTATTAAAAATGGGGAATTTGATATTCTAGTGGCAAATCCACCTTATTCTGTAAGTGCGTTTAAAAATCATCTTGAACTAAAAAACAATAAACTGGACCTTTTTGATTATATTTCAAAAGACGGTAAAGAAATAGAAACTTTATTTGTTGAAAGAATTGCACAGCTTTTAAAACCAAACGGAATAGCAGCGGTTGTTCTTCCAAGTTCAATTTTAAGCAATAGTTCAACAAGTTATATAAAAGCCCGTGAAGTTCTTTTGAAAAATTTTGAATTAAAATCTATTGTTCAGTTTGGAAGTAAAACTTTTGGAGCGACAGGAACAAATACCGTTGTTCTGTACTTAAAGAAAAATGGTGAGCCACCAGTAAAAAGCAGAATGATTTATGACAATGTTTCTGCAATTTTTACTAACGAAAATTTACGAGTGATAAGTGATCAAGAAATCTTTGAAAATTATTGTAATCATATAAAAGTTCCAAAAGAGGATTATATACAGTTTCTAAAAGATTCAAGAGAAAATAATACGTATGAAAAATACGGTGAAAACAAAAATTATTTTTCTATGTATGTGTCAGATTTTGAACAAAGTTCTGAATATAAAAATGCACAAAAGCAAGATGAAAAACAAAAGACAAATTTAAACACTATAAAAGCTTTTTATAACTATGTTTTAGAACTTGAAAAAGACAAAGTGTATTATTTTGCGTTGGTTTATAATCAAAAAGTTTTGGTTGTTACATCTCCAAGTGATAATTCAGAGCAAGAAAAATTTTTAGGATATACTTGGAGTAATCGTAAAGGCGATGAAGGAATTAAACTAAAAGAAGATTCAAAAATAAAATGCGGTGTACTTTATAATACAAATGATGAAGAAAATTCTCTTGCTTGTTATGTAAAAGATAGTTTTTTAGGAATTTACAGGAACGAAGGCTCTTTGCAAAAATATATAAATTGTTTTTCACTTTCTGATATGTTAGATTTTACCCGAGCAAGTTTTGACAAAGCAATTCGCACAAATGTGCAGAGTGAAATGGCTAAAATTGAAAGTAAGTGGCCTCTAGTAAAGTTGGGGGAAGTAGCGGAGATAAAAATTGGTGGTACTCCTGACAGAAACAATGACTCTTATTTTCAAGGTGATAAATTGTGGGTTTCAGTATCAGAAATGAATGGTCAAGTAATTGAGAATACAAAGGAAAAGATAACAGATGAAGCTGTGAAAAAATCCAATGTTAAATTAATTCCGAAAGGAACAACTCTTTTTAGTTTTAAATTAAGTATAGGTAAAACTGCAATTGCAGGAAAAGATTTGTATACAAATGAAGCAATAGCAGCATTGATTCCATTTGATAAAAATAAGATAACAGATATATTTTTGTTTCAATATTTTAATTCATCAAATTTTAATACAGATGCTATTGGGAACAAAGCGTTTGGGAAAAGCCTTAATTCAAAATATTTGCGTGAGGAACTGAAAATCCCTCTCCCTCCTCTCGATATACAAAACTCTATTGTTGCGGAATGTGAAGCGATTGATAATGAAATGCAAACCGCAAAGAGCATTGTCGAAGATAAAAAGAATGAAATTGCTGAAATAATGAAAAATGTAGAAGGGGAAGAGAAGAAATTAGGTGAAATCTATAAAATTTCTTCAGGTGGAACACCATCAAGAAAAGAACCAAGTTATTGGATAGATGGAAATATTCCATGGCTTACTACAACAG
Source organism: Spirochaetaceae bacterium (assembly GCA_017936665.1). GTDB lineage: Bacteria > Spirochaetota > Spirochaetia > Treponematales > Treponemataceae > RGIG9060. The sequence goes on from JAGBFB010000007.1 coordinate 30,211, forward strand.
AAGTAACAAATGGATATATCACAAAAACAAATGAATACATAACAGAAGAAGGCCTGAAAAATAGTTCTGCTAAGTTATTTCCCAAAGATTCTCTTGTAATAGCAATGTATGGACAAGGTACAACACGAGGAAGAACTGCAAAATTAGGAATTGAAACAACAACAAATCAAGCTTGTGCTGTACTGTATGAAAAACTTACAGATATTAATACAGATTATGTTTGGGCTAGTTTGAAATCGCAATATGAAAATTTAAGAAGTATATCACATGGGTCTGCCCAACCAAATTTAACAGCAGGAGATATTTTCAATTTTTCTATTCCCGTTCCCCCTCTTTCTGAACAACAAAAAATCGTAGAACAAATCTCCGCTTTAGAAGATCAGATTGCTGCTGCGAAGAAAATCATTGCAGACGTTCCTGCAAGAAAACAAGCAATTTTGGATAAGTGGTTGTAGAAAATCTGGCTAGAATTGCTATAAACTTGCAAAAAAACTCTATAATAAAAGTGGAGGAACTGAATGAAAACAATAAAAGAAACAATTCATGCACAAGGCATTGAAATTGGAATATACACAACCGATTTTGAAAATGAATTTATTTCTTTGACAGATATAGCTCGTTATAGAAGTTCAGATCCTAGAATTACAATTCATAGTTGGCTTAGAAGTCGGGATATTGTAGAATTTCTTGGATTGTGGGAATGTCTTCATAATCCTAGTTTTAAACGTAGCGAATTCGATACGTTTAAAAGTGATGCAGGAACAAATGCTTTTACATTTTCAATCAAAAATTGGAATGAACAACTTTGTGGCAAAGGAATAATTACAAAGTCTGGTCGTTACGGTGGAGGAATTTTTGCCCATTCGGATATTGCCTTAGAATTTGCTTCTTGGCTTTCTCCTGAGTTCAAATTATACATAATCAAAGATTATAAACGTCTAAAATCTGACGAAAATAGCCGGCTTTCATTAAATTGGAATTTAAATCGGGAGTTAACAAAACTAAACTATAAAATTCACACCGATGCAATAAAAGACAATTTGATTTTACCAGAACTTACACCGCAGCAAAAATCTTTTGTTTACGCTGACGAGGCGGATTTACTAAACGTTGCACTTTTTGGAAAAACTGCAAAAGAATGGAGAGAGGAAAATCCAAAAGCAAAAGGAAACATAAGAGATTTTGCTTCAATTTCTCAACTTTTAGTTCTTGCAAATCTGGAAAGTTATAATGCTATTTTAATAGACCAAGAAATAGAACAAGGAAAGCGTTTGGAAATGTTGCGTAAAACAGCAATAAAACAACTTACTACAATTAGAGGTCTTGAAAGCCCTCTCTCGTCACTTCCAAATAACTCTCTAGGAATAGAAGAGGATAAATAGTAGTAATTGAGCAAAATCGAATTCGCGTGGCAATTTTTTGTTGCAAAAGTAGCCGAAACAGTGACCATAAAAAAAGGAGAAAGTAAAATATGTCAGAAAACACACAAATAAAAATCTTTGAAGAAAAAAAAGTTCGCACTATTTGGGATGCCGAAAAAGAAGAATGGTATTTTTCGGTAGTGGATGTAGTGGCTGTTTTGACGGAAAGTGAACGACCAAGAAAATATTGGAATGATTTGAAGAAAAAACTTCAACAAGAGGGAAGTGAGTTGTCCGAGAAAATCGGACAACTGAAAATGCCATCGTCAGACGGGAAAATGTACAAAACTGACTGCATGAACACCGAACAACTTTTCCGCCTTATTCAATCAATTCCTTCTCCAAAGGCAGAGCCGTTTAAATTATGGATGGCACAAGTTGCAAAAGAAAGACTTGATGAAATGCAAGATCCAGAACAAGGAATTCAAAGAGCTTTGTTGGAATATAGAGCTTTGGGATATTCTGAAAATTGGATTAACCAGCGTCTTAAATCTATAGAAATTAGAAAAGATCTTACTGACGAATGGAAGAAACACGGATTAAAAGAAGGCATTCAATTTGCTACACTAACAGATATAATCTACAAAACTTGGGCAGGAAAAATTGCAAAAGAATATAAGGAATTTAAAGGCTTAAAAAAAGAAAATCTTCGGGACAACATGACAAACAAGGAACTTGTTTTGAATATGCTTGCAGAACTTTCTACTAAAGAAATTTCGGAAAGTTCAAATCCTAAAAACTTTTCCGACCATATGCAAAATGCTGTAGATGGTGCCACAATTGCAAAAAATGCAAGAATTGAGCTTGAGCATAAAACAGGGAAATCTGTTGTTACACCTTTAAATGCAAGAAACGGAATTGGTCTTGAAACAGATACAAAATCGTCTGTGTTTTTGGAAAATGAAGAAGAAAAGTAAAACAGGAGCACAAAAATGACAAAGAAAAATACAAAAGAAATCACAATTAGAAGTTCTGCGGCGGAATATCTTACTTTTGTGGCAGCTGCAGGTGATGACAAAAACAGTGTAGAAGTTCGTTATGAAGATGAAAATATTTGGATTACACAAAAAATGCTTGCTGTTTTGTACGAAGTGGAAACAAATACAATTAACTATCACATAAAAAAGATTTTTGAAGATTCGGAACTTTCGGAAGTGGCAACTATTCGAAAATTTCGAATAGTTCAAGCAGAAGGAAACCGTCAAGTTTCCAGAGAAGTTGAACATTACAATCTTCAAATGATTATTGCCGTTGGATTTAAAGTCAATTCAGAACGTGCTGTTCAGTTTAGAAAATGGGTAAATTCCATTGCAAAGGAATATACAATTAAAGGCTATGCAATGGACGATGAACGATTAAAAAATGATGGTTCTATTCTTACTAAAAAATATTTTGAAGAACAGTTAGAACGAATCAGAGAAATCCGTTCTAGTGAACGAAAATTTTATCAAAAAATTACAGATATTTATGCAACTGTGCAGAATAAAATGCATTTTGCAGTTCATGGACAAACAGGAGCTCTTTTATAACCAATGCCACACATAACCTTAACCGACAACAATTTTCACAATCCTCCAAAACTTCTTGATGTTGCCAAAGAAACCGATTCTGCAATCCACGCCTACGAAGATTTACAACTTGTGGCAAACAAAAGCTTAAAAGAGTTGTGCAAGAATCAGAGTTTGCTAGTGTTTCCCCAGTGTTTGGGAGATCATGATGACGGAATTGAAGAGCAGTTCATTGTTCAGTTTGAAGGAAGTGCAAAATTTAATGACGAGGATAAAATTGTTTCTTGCGATGATGTAAAAATCAAAACTGGAAATCTTATGGGATTTATTGGTTTTTCGGGGAAAGGGTGTCATGGTACAAAGTTAGAGATTCGTTCTAGTTTTTCAGAGAACGGCGAGGCGAAGTTTTCAGAAAACGCTGATAATAACAAAACTGAAAACAACAATCAAGATTTTTTTCTTCATTATATGTTGGAAAAGGTTTTTAAAATCAATTTGTTTAATTTGAATTATTCTTATAACAATTCTAGTGGATTTGATTTTATTTATTTGATTTTTCCATATTTTTTGAAGAGAGCTTTGAATCAAGCTTTGTTCAAAACTTACAAAACTTTTGAGCGAAACGATTCTGCGGTAAAAGGTGCAATAAACGTAAGTCGTCATATTCGGCAAAATGTTCCTTTTGGTGGACGGGTTTCTTACAGAAGCCGTGAATACACTTTTGATAACCACATAATGCAACTTATTCGCCACACAATCGAATACATCAAAACAAAGCCAAGCGGAAAATCAATTTTAACCCAAGATCCAGATACTCAAAAAGCAGTTTTGCAAATCAATGAAGTTACAAACGAAACTTATTCTTTGCAAAAACGAAGCAAAGTAATTTTTGAAAATTTAAAACCACTAAATCATCCTTATTATTTAGATTACAATTATTTGCAGAAACTTTGCCTTATGATTTTGAACAATGTAAACAGCCAATATTCAGCCAGTTCTTCCCCAATTTACGGAATTCTTTTTGATGGTGCTTGGCTTTGGGAAGAATATCTTGCAACAGTTTTGTGTGATTCTAATTCTGGAGATAAAAAATTTGGGCATCCAAATAATAGAACTGGTAAAGGTGGAATTCATTTATTCAAAAATGGAAGAGGTCTTCGTTATCCTGATTTTTATCGAAAAACTGATAATATTGTATTAGATGCAAAATATAAGGCTCTTTCTTATAACTCTAAAAATGAGGATGACATTTTTTCTGAAATAAAAATTAGTTTTAAAAGGGATGATATTCATCAACTTGTAACTTACATGTATATTTTAAAAGCTGAAAAAGGTGGTTTTATTTTTCCTGATAAATCAAGAAAAGAACATTCAGACGATACAATTCTTTCATTGCCAAATTGGTTAGAACTTGAAGGTTATGGTAAAAAAATAAATGGGTTTGGATTAATTATTCCAAGTGTAAAGGATTACAATTTATTCAAAGAAAAAATGTATACCCTTGAAAAAAACTTACTTAACAAAATTGATAATGCTTGAATAAACTTTTAGGAGGCAAATTTTATGTCAAATTTAATAATCACACAAGGTGATATTACGACTTTTTCGGGAGACGCTATTGTAAATGCAGCAAATCCTAGTTTACTTGGTGGCGGTGGCGTAGATGGTGCAATTCACAGAGCTGCTGGTCCTGAACTTGTAAAGGAGTGTGCAACTTTAGGTGGATGCGAAACTGGGAACGCAAAAATCACTAAGGGATATAATTTAAAAGCAAAGTTCGTAATTCACACAGTAGGTCCAATTTATTCAAGTAAACATTCTGATGAATGTAAACTGCTTCTTGAAAGTTGCTACAAAAAATCCTTGGAACTTGCAGAACAAAATAATTGCAAATCGATTGCTTTCCCTTTAATTAGTGCAGGAGTTTATGGATATCCTAAAAAAGAAGCTTTAGAAGTTGCCATTGATATGATTCGGAATTACGGAAAAAATTTGGAAGTACAAATTATTCTTTTTGATAAAGAGATTTGCAAAATTGCACAAAAAAATTTCAAGGATTATTGGAAATAAAAAAAAGAATTTTTACAACTGAAAAATCCTCTTGTAATTCCTTTTAGAAAAACATAGAATATTTACTATGAGTATTTTACGTTTTGAAAGTGATTATATGGAAGGTTGTCATCCTTTAATTTTAGAAAAAATGAATAAAATCAATTTTGAAAAAATGACAGGATATGGCTGTGATGAAGTCTGTGAAAGTGCAAAAGAAAAAATCCGTAAGGCATGTGATTGTCAAAAGGCAGAGATTTATTTTTTAGTTGGGGGAACTCAAACTAATGCCACAGTTATTGATGGACTTTTAAAACGCTACGAAACTGTTATTACTGCAAACACAGGTCACATTACAGAACACGAAGCAGGTGCTATTGAAGCTAAAGGGCATAAAGTTACGATGCTTCCAAGTCACGATGGAAAAATTTCTTGTGAAGATTTATTATCTTATCTTAAAAATTATTTTGCTGATGAAAATAATGCTCATATCGTAAAACCTGGTGTTGTGTATATTTCTTTTCCAACTGAGTTTGGAACAATTTATTCTCTTGATGAATTAAAGTCTCTGCGAAAAATTTGCGATGAATATAATTTAAAATTATACGCTGATGGGGCAAGATTAGGTTATGGTCTTTGTGCAAGTGATGAAGTTACTTTAAAAGACATTGCAAAATATTGTCACGCATTTTATATCGGTGGAACAAAAGTTGGAGCTTTGTTTGGCGAAGCTGTAGTTTTTACTGAAGAAAATTTGATTCCTCATTTTTTTACTTTAATGAAACAAAATGGCGCTTTGCTTGCAAAGGGTTGGCTTTTAGGTTTGCAATTTGATGTTCTTTTTACAGATGATTTATATTTTAAAATTTCAAGAAACGCAATTAAGATGGCAAAACAAATTGAAAACGCTTTTGTAAAAAAAGGTTATCAGATTTTTATGGATTCTCCAACAAACCAAAAATTTATTGTGTTAGAAAATTCTCAAATGGAAGAACTTAAAAAATCTGTTACATTTAGTTACTGGCAAAAATTTGATGAAAATCATACTGTAGTTCGTTTTGCAACCAGCTGGGCAACAACTCAAGAACAAGTAGATGCTTTATGTAAACTGATATAGCTTAAATTTTTTTAGGAAATGTTTTATGAATGATTGGAATCCAATTCTTTATGAAAAATTTTTGAAAGAAAGAACCTTGCCTGCAAAAGATTTGCTTTCAAAAATTGATATTGCTTCTCCTCAAAAAATTATTGATATAGGGTGTGGTCCTGGAAATAGCACAAAAGTTTTATTTGATAAATTTCCTAATGCAAAAATTATTGGAATTGATAATTCAAAAAAAATGATTGAACAAGCAAAACATAATTTTTCAAAAATTGAATTTATAAATGCTGATATTTCAACTGATGAAATTAATTATGAAAATGAATTTGATATTGTGTTTTCAAATGCTTGTATGCAATGGATTCCTAATCATCATGTTTTGTTAAAAAAATTAATGAATATGCTAAAACAAAATGGAATTTTAGCAGTTCAAATTCCAATAAATTTTTCTGAACCTATTCACAAACTTATACAGAAAGTAACTACTAGTGATAAATGGAAAAATAAATTTTCTGTTAAAAGAGAAATGTATAACCTTTCTCAAAATGAATATTGCGATATTCTTGCAGAACTTTCATCTGATTTTTTTATGTGGGAAACAACTTATTATCATGTTATGCCATCTCATAGCAGTTTACTAGATTGGTATAAAGGCACAGGACTTAGCCCTTATCTTAATCAACTTTCAGAACCTGATGTAAATTTTTTCTTGCAAGAAATTTTTGAAGGTCTTACAGAAATTTATCCAAAACAAAAAAATGGTCAAATACTTTTTAAATTTCCTCGATTATTTTTTGTTGCAAAAAAGTAAGATAAATATTATGAGTTATGAAAATTATTTACCAACAAATAGCATAAGTATTGTTTTTTTGATAAACTGATTTTATGAATACTATTACGCAATTTGATTTTTCTGTTTTGAATTTTATACAAGAACATTTTAGATGTGATTTTCTTGATGTGATAATGCCTTTTATAACTTCACTTGGGGATGTGGGTTTTATTTGGATTTTAACAAGTGTGATTTTATTGTTTTTTAAGAAGACAAGAAAACTTGGTATTCAACTTTTAATTTCTATCTTTTTTGCTTTTGTAATTTATCAATGTATTTTAAAACCAATAATTGCTCGTCCACGGCCTTTTGTGCAAAATCCAGTTGTTGAACTTTTAATAAAACCTCCAAAAGATTTTTCTTTTCCATCTGGGCATACTGCTTGTGGATTTTCTTTTGTAATAATTTTATTTCTTGCAAAAAATAAATGGTGGATTCCGCCATTGATACTTGCAACTTTAATTGGATTTTCTAGACTTTATTTGTATGTGCATTTTCCAACTGATGTTTTGTGTGGTGCTTTATGTGGAATTATTTTTGGCGCAATCAGTTATTATTTTTCTTCAAAACTTTTGAAAAAATGTAAAATGTAAATTTTTAATTTACCACTTCCAAAATAAAATTTGATATATTCTTAATTGTATTAAAATTTTTGGAGGTGTTAAATTGAATATAAACATAGAATCTTATTATGATAAGGTTACTAAAGACATAGCATTTAATGCAATACAATGTTATAGCTGTTTAGAAAATGGTATATGTAAAGAGCAGGATTGTCCTACTTGTGAGACATATCAGTTGCTTAATAGTTGTTATAATGAACTGTCTGCTGCTGATAAAATAAAAACACAAAATGAAATAGTAAGACACAGTTTTTTTATAAAGCCTAAAAAATGGAGTAAAGACGATAAGATCAAGTATCTAAGTATACTTCTTATATTTCCGTTGACTCCGATAGTATTTGGTTTAGTATATTTAATGTGTATAATTATTGAATGGCTGTGTTGGGTGTAATGTAATGCCAATACGTACTACTAATTGGATTAAAAATTACTTTTAATCTTCACCAAATTCCAATAAAGTTTTAAGTTCATCATTTTGGTTGTAAATACAAATTGTGTGGCTTCTATCTTTTGAAGCTGATTTTGCTTTTAGTTTTTCTCCAGAAACTACGGCACTCTTGTAAGTGATTCTGATGCTTTTAAAGTTATGAGATTTGTAAACATCTTCGCTTAATGCTTCCATTGCGTAATCAAGATACACAAGATTGTGAACATGATGATTAAAATCGATATCGTTTCTGCGTGGAGTAATTGCAACTTCAGTTGTAAAGTTTTCTGGAACTTCTATTTTGGGTAATTTTTTTTCTGCAAAAACTGATTTTGCTTCTGGTTCGTATTTTGCTAAAAGTTCGTCAGAAATTTTTGTTGGTCGTCCAGAATTTATATCAAAGTAAACCCATCGAGTTGTACCTTTTGCACAAAGTGTGTCATTGCAGTAAAGTTCAAATTCTCTTGATGTTCCAAATAATGAAGTTACACCTTGACTCCATGTGATTGCATGAACTTTATCGCCATATTTTGGATAAAAATCAATTTGTACAAGCCAATCTGTTAAAACCCAAGCAAATCCATTGCTACTACTTTCAAGAATATAATCACCTGCTGTATCAGAATGACGATTCCCTGAATTTTCTAATATTTTTAAAATGGTTTCTATTTTCATTTCGCCATTAGGATAAAAATCTTCGATAAGTGGTTGATATTCAAATTTTACAAACATAAAAATAATTTTAATCTAAATGACATTTTCTGTAAAGATGTAATTAAATTTCATGAATTTTAATTTATTCATTTTTTGAGGGGGAAATTTATTTTTCTTTTCTACCAAAAACAAAATTTGTATGATAAAATATTCTTATAGATAATTTACAATTTGATTTTTATGGGAGAAAAAATTGCTTTCATATTACATAATTACATCTTTATTAGTTTTAATAAATTTTATAGTTTTGATTTTTCTGGTTGAAGGTAAAAAAATAAACTATTATTTTACAATTATGTTTTTATTAATGGTTCTTTCTTCCCTTGGATATTTAACAAGTGCATTATCAACAACAACTTCAGAAGCAGTTTTGGCAAATAAAATAATTTATCTTGGAGGATGTTTTGTTCCTCCAGTTTTGTTTTTTTCAATTTGCGCAGTTTGTAACTTAAAAATAAAAGGTTGGTGTAAAAATTTATTATACATATTTAGCCTTTTGGTATATTTTATGGTTTTATCAACAGGCTTTAGTGAAATTTATTATAAAAAGAATTTTACATTAACTTCAATTTATGGATGTTCTGTTCTTGGATATGAATATGGTCCAGGTCATTTTACATTTTACATAATTATATATGGCTATATTATAATGGGAGTTCTAACTCTTATTTATAGTTTACATAAAAAACATACTGTTTCAAAAAAAAGTGTTTTCACTTTGCTAATGTTAGAAGTTGTAAATACTTTATTGTTTATTATTTCTAGAGTTTTAGATTTTCCTTTTGAAATTATGCCTGCAATGTATGTTTTAGACGGTTGGATACTTTTGTATATTCATCGTAGAACTTCAATGTACAATATAAAAGATTGCGTAAATAGTTCTTTGGAAAAACAAGATACTTATGGTTACATTGTTTTTGATAACAAAAAAAATTATTTAGGATGTAATTCCGTTGCAGAAAAAATTGTTCCGGATTTAAAAAAATGCGTGGTTGATTCTCAAGTAGATGATTTACCAAAAATGAAGATTTTTTTAAATTGGATTAAGGATTACACTAAGCGCTGTACAAATGATTTTAATTATGAATATGAAGATAAGCATTATGAATGTGTTATCGAAAGAATTTGGTACAAAGAAAAACCTTGTGGTTACATTATTGAACTTCATGAAGAAACTGAAAAATGGAAATATCTTGATTTGATTTCTTCTTATAATTTTAAATTGGAAGAAAGAATCAGAGATAAAATTCAACATATACAAAATATTCAGTCTCAAATTCTTTTGGGAATTGCAAGTGTTGTAGAAAATCGAGATGATAGCACAGGTGGTCATATTAAACGTACAAGTGATGTTATTAAAATTTTAGTTGATGTAATCCGCGAAAAAGATATTTTACGACTAAGTGATGAGTTTTGCGAAGATTTAATAAAAGCTGCTCCTATGCATGATTTAGGTAAAATCGGAATTGATGATAAAATTTTGAGAAAGCCAGGTAGATTAACTGAAGAAGAATTTGCAATTATGCAATCTCATGTTATAAAGAGTGCTCAACTTGTTGAAAAAATTCTAGGTGGAGTTGAAGAAGAACATTTTGTAAAGGTTGCTATCAATGTTGCAAAACATCATCATGAAAAATGGAACGGAATGGGATATCCAGATAAGTTGAAAGGTGAAGACATTCCTTTAGAATCAAGAATTATGGCAATCGCTGATGTTTATGATGCTTTAGTAAGTAAGCGATGTTACAAAGAACCAATGAGTTTTGAACAAGCCTACAATGTTATGATTGAATCTATGGGAAGCCACTTTGACCCAAAACTAGAAGAAGTTTTTATTTTAAGTAGAGAAAAACTAGAAGAGTATTACAGTAGCGAAGATTGCTCTTCTAATACTTAACTTTCATTCTGCCATATCCTTTGATTTTTTTAGAATCGACTGAATATGTGTTGTAATGAACTCCGTTTAAATCTGAGGAACTATCTAAAATATAAACGATATTATCTTCGTATTTTTGAAAAAATCCGATGTGAGTAATTTTATTTGAATTTTCTGGACCGATAAAAACTAAATCGCCTTTTTGAACAGTTCCTACAGATTTTTTTGTAGAAGCGTAATCGTGAATGTTTTGGGCAGTCATATCTTCATTTAATAATTTGTATTCTGTGTCTACCATGGCATATTTGTAACACATAATTACAAGACCAGAACAATCAATTCCGATGGTGTTTCGTAATGGATCTTCGCCTCCCCATTCGTAAACAGTATCTTCTTTTTCGTAAAGTTCTGCAAATTTGAAGGCTCGAGAAATAATTTCGGTTGGACAATCTATGGTTGTAAAAGATGAAGTAACGTATCGTATTCCTGTTAAAAATTCAAAACTACAAGATGAAAAAATTAGGATTACTAAACTAAAAAATAAAAGTGATTTTTTCATAAAAACACCTCTAAAAAAATATTTTTAAACTTTAGTTTTCGTATTTTTTATCGTATTCTTCTGCGTTTTCGTTTACCCATTTTTTTCCAGCTTCAAAAACTTTTTCGGTGGTATTTGCTAGAGCTTTTAAGATTTTTTCGCCAGCTTTACCTAATTTGATTGCTCCTTGAGATGCTGGATTTGTTGCTAACGATGCAGCTTTTTCTACAGCCATTTGATATTCTTCTTTTGTTAGTTTCTTACTTGCTTTATCTATTTCAAGATCTCCAATCCAAGAATATCCTAATGATGAAAATGTATTACCAAAAGAAAATCGTGCAATAGATTTTTCTTCATCAGAAAGTTTTCCTGTTATTTTTTCTACAGCAGAAATAAATTTTTTTGAAGATTTTTCTACATCAACTTTTTCTCCTGCAAAGAGAGCAGAAATACAAAAAAATGAAATCAACATAATGGTAAAAAATTTTAAATAATTATTTTTCATAAAACCTCACAAAAATAGTATATCACATAATAAACACTTGTCTATAAAAAAAGAAACATCAAATTGTACAATAATTTATAAAGGTAAGTTAATCTACATAAAGATAAAATTCTGCGTAACTAGATGGCTTTCTATTTTCATCTTTTATATAGTAATCTGTTCTAAGGGTTATAATTAATTCTTTACCTTCAGAAATATCAAATCCTTTTTCGGGATTTTTTACTTCTTCGAAATCGATTGTAATTTTATATTCAGGATCACCTTGATATAATTTTACTGCAAACTGGCAATGTACATCAGATTCTGCAATAAATTTATAAGTATTTCTACTTCCATTTTCGCTATAAGAGAACATAGCATCTGCATGATAAGCTTTGCCTGAATAAAGTGGATAGGCATATTGAGCATCGTCACTATTATCTTTTATATCTTCATAATCATTGGGATTTCCAACAGGACACCAACAACTTATAAGTATGGTTGTAAAAATTAAAATTAGTGTAATTGATAAAATCGTTTTTTTCATAAGTTTTCCTTATTACGTTTTGTAAAAGTAAGTTCTATTAGTATATCAAAAATTAAATAATTGTCTATAAAAAAAGAAACATCAAATTGCACAAGAAAAATGCAACTTGATGTTTTTAGAATATTGATAGTGTAAAATAAATTAGTCTACATAGAGGTAAAATTCTGCGTAACTTGATGCTGATCCACTTATTAAATAATAATCAGTGTGAACTCGTATTACTAATGTAGATCCTTCAGGAACATCAAATCCATTTTCAGGGTTTGATACATCTTTATCATCTATTTTAACTTCACATCCAGATTTACCTTGATATAATTTTACTGCAAATTGACAATGAACATCTGATTCTGCGATAAATTTATATGAATTTCCACAACCATAAATGTTATTTCTTAAAAGGGGTGATGCATGATAAGCTTTCCCTGAAGAAAGGGGGTAAGGAATTCCTGTAGCATAATTGTTATCTTCAATATCTTCATAATCCCAAGGATTTCCAACTGGACACCAACAACTTACAAGTAAAGTTGTAATAACTAAAATAATTGTAATTAATAAGAACTTCTTTTTCATAAAAATTACTCTCCTTATTTTTATAGAATTTAGTTTTGATAATATAATAAAATTACTATCTTGTCTATTGTTTAAAATTTAGATAAAAAATTTTAGTGTGTCGTTATTTGCGACACTTGGTATGATAAAATTATCTAATTTATTCATTTTAGGAGGCAGTTTATGTTTAGTTTTTTGTGTGTTTTATTAATAATTCTTGCAATACAAGAGTGTCATGATGAAGCAATGAATAACGAAGCAAAATATCGTAAAAAAGAACTTGCTGAATTAGAACAATTAAGGAAAGAAGTTGCAGAACTAAAAAACAGAGAAAAACGGTTGACTATGCGACGAAGAACAATAGATAACGGAAAAATAGTACTCAAGGAAGAATTGTTAAAAGATGAAGAATATTATCCTAAATGATATGTCTATAAATCTTTTATAAAAAAATAATCCATTGTAGAATGCTCTGAACCTGGCAAAGGATTTTTTAAAAGTGTGTAATTCAGTTTCTCATAAAGTTGTTTTGCAACAGGCAAGTTGTGATGAGTTTCAAGATAAATTTTTTCGTAGCCAAACTTTTTTGCTTCATCTTCAACTAGAGAAATTAGTTTATAGCTAAAGCCTTTGCCTCGAGCTTCTTTTGAAATATATAATTTTTGGAGTTCACAAACTTTGATGTCACTTCCTTTTTTGCTAAGAGATTTATCGTATGTTCCAAATTCTGCAAAGCCACAACCACCTAAAGCATTGTCATTTTTGTCTGTGATTACAAAATAATTTCTTCCTTCTTTATTGATATAAAATTCACTCATTTTTTTTATTGATTCATCAAAGTAAGCTGTTCCGGGAATATTTAATTTTGCTTCTTCAAGACAACATCTTATAAGAGAAAAAATAAATTCATCATCTTTTGCTTGAATTTGTCGAATGTTCATTTATGAAATTTCCTTAGAAAGATTTTTGTACTCAAAATATTCTTTTCCAACTTGGTCATTTTCCCATTTGCAAAGAATTCTATATCCTAATTTTGAAAAAATTACTTCACAAAATAATTCAAAGGTTGCTGCTACAATCGAACATAATAAAACTTGTGTCCAAGTCCAACCAAAAAATAATTTTGAAACCATGGTGGCAAAAATAAAATTATCTGCAAATTGTGCAACAAAAGTTGATACATAAGAACGAATTGCAAAAGTAGTAAAATTATCTTTTTGTAATTTTTTTTCTACAAAAGTTCCAACAGTTTTATTTATCAGTGCATTTATAATAGAAGAAATTAACGATGCAGTTGCTGAACCTAAAACGATATACCAGGATCCTCCAAAGGTTTTGTTAAGAGAAACATTTATTACTTCATTTTGATGTGTGTAAAATTCTCCCCAGTTTCCTGGAATTTTAGAAAGAAGAAAAAAAGATGCACATACAAACAAATTTATTCCCAATGCAAAAATTGAAATTTTTACAGAAGCTTTTGCTCCATATCGTTTACAAATTATGTCCATACATAAAAACATAATCCAACTAAAAGCAAATCCACAATCTAAGGCAAGATATTTAAAATTGATAAGTTCTTTATTTGCCATTAAATTTGCACAAACAACAGAAAGTATAAAAAATAAAATTGTGGGCGATGGAATGTTTCGTAAAAGGATTTTGTAGTCAGTAAGTTCTTGTTTTAAGAACTTTGAAAGTGTTTTCATTTTGGTTCTCCTTAAGGATTTTAATTTATATTGCGCAGGATTTTTTGAGATTCATAAACTGCGCATTTTGCAAAATAATTGCCTTAGGTGAATAATATAATTTAATGATTTTTTTTACAAGAGATGAATGTAAAATTAATATTGAAATATAAATTGAATTATGTTTATAATTCACTCATGTCTGATATTTGTTTTTCAACAGATTCATCTTGGTTTCGTTATCGAACAGGTGCAATAATTTTAAAAGATGGAAAAATGCTTTTTGTAAAATCAAAAATCTCTGATTATTATTACATGATTGGAGGAGCAGTTAATTTTGGAGAAACCTCTGTAAATTGTATCGAAAGAGAAGTATTAGAAGAAACTGGAATTATTGCAAAAGTTGATAGGCTTGCTGTTGTTGTAGAAAATTTTTTTAAAGGATATGGCGGAAAAATTGAAGGACTTAACTGTCATACAATTGAATTTTATTTTTTGATGAAAATTCAAGATGACAGCAATTTATTTTCTAAAACAGATGATGGAGAAGAATTAATTTATATTCCTATTGAAGAAATTAAGACTTCGTACATAAAACCAAATTTTATTACTTCCCATATTGCTGAAATTATCAATAGTAAAAAAATCATCCACATAATAGAAGAAAGTGATAGATAAATTTTTTATCAATAATGAAATAATTAACAAAACCTAAACAATTTATTCATATTTTATTAATAAATCCTTTTTATTCTAAATTAAATTTTGAATAACAAAGCGTCTTATAAAGATGACATGGAGGATTTTTATGAAAAGATTTATTTTGGTATTTGCTATTTTATTTTTAGCACTTGGATCAACTTTTGCTTTTGACATGAGTTTGGGATTAAAAGGAATTATTGGAACTGATAATTCTGCAATAAAAGGAACTGCTTTGGGTGGTGGTTTTGATATTAACCTAGACTTTATTAAAGGTTTTGGACTTCAAATTGAAAGTAATATTGCACCAAGTACAATAACATCTACTAATGATGGTGTTACACTTGCAAACAATATGTTGGTACAAATTCCTGTTATGGCTTGGTACAATGCAAAATTCAATTGGTTCGGTTTAGGATTGGGAGCAGGAATCAGTTGTGTTCTTTCTGAAAACTATCCAGAAAATTCATCAAATATGAAGATGGGTTTAAGTGCTGGTGCAAGAATGAGATTTTTTGTATCAGAAAATTTTGCTATAAGTTTAGGTGCAACTGGTAACTTAGATTGTTTTCCAACTTTAATAAAAACACCAACAGATAGCGGAAAAAATTATAAAACAGAAAAATCTGATTTTTCAAGAAATGCAATTTACGGTTCTATCGGCGTAGAATATATACTTCCATTATAGTATTATCTAAAACTAGATAAATTTTTGGCGATACATCAAATAAAAAGTTGTATCGCCTTTTTTTTATTTTACAAAGTCTAAAATTGGTTGTATATGTCTTTTATCAGAAATATCATAAGAACCAGAAATCATTTTTATCATTACTTCATCTTTTTCAGTTTTGTTTTTATTGGATTCCAACATTTTGATAAACATCTTCATTGCAATCTTTGATGGAGTATTCATTTTTTCATAATTAAAACCACCTGGGCAATAAAAAACTTTTAAGTTTTCAAGTTGCTTTCCAATTTTTGAAAAAACTGTATTTGTAATTTTTTCTAAAGATTGTGCTACATCAGGATTTTCGATTGGACTTGCTCCAACTCCAAAAATTACGATTTTTTTGTTTTCTTTTTCAGGAAGTTTTGCAATTTTTGAATTAAACCAATTTAATCCGTTAATGCTTCCTGCACAACACCAACCACCGTAAATGATTGTATCGTATTCTGATAAATTTATATTTTTAGCTTTTTTTATAGAAATACAATCTGCTTGTAAATCTTTAGCAATCCAATTTGAATATTTTTCTGTAAATCCAGTTTGGGAACTGTAAATAATTAATGCTTTCATGTTATAAATTCTACACTAAAGTTATTTTATTTACAATACTTAAAAAGAAATATTTACAAATTCACTTGTTTAATGTATAGTAATAATATGCACTTTGTAAAAGTTAAATCTATTTTATCTTCTTCCAACGGAATGAATATTTACAGAGGATGTTCTCATGGTTGCATTTATTGCGATTCTCGTTCTCTTTGTTATCATACTCCAATTCCATTTGAAGATATTGAAGTAAAAGAAAATTGTCTTGAACTTTTAGAAACTTCCCTTAAATCAAAACGGAAAAAATGTATGATTTGCACAGGCTCAATGTGCGATCCTTATATGCATTGTGAAAAATCCCTTGAACTTTCTAAAAAATGCCTTGAAATAATTTACAAATATGGATTTGGAGTTGCAATTTTAACAAAGTCTAATTTAATTTTGCGTGACATTGATATAATAGAACAAATAAACAAAAAATCAAAAGCTGTAGTACAAATGACATTAACAACTTATGATGATGAACTATGTAAAATTATCGAGCCAAATGTTTGTACAACTTCTAAACGAGTTGAAGTTTTACAAGAATGTCGCAAAAGAAACATTCCAACTGTGGTGTGGTTAGATCCTTTTCTTCCATATATAAACGATACTTTTGAAAATTTATGTGGTTTGTTAGATTATTGTTTATCCGTAAATGTAAAAGGAATAATAAATTTTGGAATTGGATTAACTTTAAGAGAAGGAAACCGAGAATACTTTTATTCAAACTTAGATAAATATTTTCCTAATTTGAAAAATCGTTATATTAGTGAATTTGGAAACAGCTACGAAATTTCAAGTTCTAAAAATAATGAATTAATGTCTTATTATTATTCTGTTTGTAAAAAACATAAAATTATGTGTAATATCAACGATGTTTTTTCATATCTAAAAGAATTTCCTAAGGATAAACAATTTCAAGGAGAATTATTTTAAACAATAACAAATTATTATTTTGAAATTAAGTTATTTTGACATAATATCTACTTGTGTTTAAGAATTTTCTAATTTATAATTACCTTGATGGAAAAATATAAGCGTCATCAGGTTTTCTGGAAAATTATTAGATTTATTGCTCCTAGTGTTTTAAAACCTCTTTATAAATATTCCTATGAACTTGCACCTAAATTAGAACCACCCTATCTTGTTTTTTCAAATCATAATGGAGATTTAGATCCTGCTCTCGTTGCATTGAGTTTTCCTCAGCAAATGTATTTTGTTGCAAGTGAACATGTTTATCGTGCGGGTTTTGCTTCTAAAATTTTACGTTTTGTTTTTGAACCAATTGCAAAACGAAAAGGAACCGCCGATGCCGTGACTGTGATGAAATCTATCAGAGCCTTGCGAGAAGGAAAAAATGTTTGTATTTTTCCTGAGGGACAAAAATCATTTAATGGAATTACTGGTGAAATAAATATTGCAACAGGAAAGTTAGTAAAAGCTTCTAAAGCATCTTTAGTTACATATAAACTTGAAGGTGGATATTTTACAACTCCTAGATGGGGAAAGGGAATCAGAAAAGGTAAGATGCATGGTTCAATCGTAAATATCTATAACAAAGAAGATTTAGAAAAACTTTCTCCAGAAGAAATTACTGATTTAGTTAAAAAAGATTTATATGAAGATGCTTATCGAAAACAAAGTCAAAATCCGATTGCTTATAAAGGAAAAAATCTTGCAGAAGGAATAGAACATGCCCTTTGTCTTTGTCCAGAATGTAAACAGATAGATACTTTGTTTTCAAAGAAAAATTCTGTATTTTGTAAAAATTGTAATTTTTCTACAAGTATTGATATTTACGGCTACTTTGATGAAAGTTGTAAATTCAAAACTGTTTTACAATGGGATGAGTTTCAGCAAGAAGAATTAAAAAAACTGATTCAAGAAAAATCTTCTGAAAAGTCAGAATTTATTTTTTCAGATGATGAAGTTACATTGAAAACTGTAAAGGCTGAACATCAAGAAGAAATTATTGGTACAGGAAAATTTTCTATGTTCACTGATAAATTTATTTTTAATTCAGTGAAAGATGAAAAAGAAATTTCTTTAGAAATTCCACAAAAAAATATAGTTGATATTTCAATGTACGGAAAACAAGCCTTAGTTTTTTCTGATAACAATGGAAATTATTATGAATTAACAAGTAAAAATATAATTAATGTTAGAAAATTTATTTTTTGCTTTAAATATCTAAAATAAAATTATAAGGATGATAAAATGGATTATTCAGAATTAAACACAGAATTATGGCGTCCAATTATTATAGTTGGAATAATTGCTTCAATTACGTTATTTGCTAACGTTATACGTCAGAAAATTTCTTTTATAAGAAAAAGTTATATTCCAACTGCCGTATTAGCAGGATTTATTTTGTTATTATTACGTTCATTGAATATTGTACATATTAGACAAGAATTTTTAGAATTGATAACTTATCATGGAATTGCTATCGGATTTATTGCAATGTCTTTACGGGTAAAACGGGAAAAGACAACAGATACTTACAAAGTAGCTGTAAAAAGTGGCGCATTAATTGTTAGTACTTATTTAGTACAGGCAATTACAGGATTAGTTATTTCTTTGTTTTTAGTTTTCACTTTTATGCCTCAGTTTTTTCCAGCTTCTGGAATTTTATTAGCTATGGGATTTGGACAAGGTCCAGGACAGGCAAATAATGTAGGTTCAACTTATGAATCTTTAGGATTTGTTGGTGGTCAATCTTATGGTTTAGCAATAGCTGCTTCAGGATATTTGATTGCTTGTACAGTTGGCGTTTTCTTTTTGAATAAACGAAAATCTAAAATTACAAAATATACAGATGAAACTTCTAACGATACACCGATAGATATTTTTCAAGATGAAGATGAAATTCCAATTTCTCAATCTATTGATAAACTTTCAATTCAAGTAGCATTGATTGTTTTTGTTTATTTACTTACTTTTGGAATTTTAGTTGGTGTTTCCAGATTACTGAGTTTAATTTCACCAGGAGTTGCAAATACCTTGTCACCAATTTTGTGGGGATTTAATTTTATTTTTGCTTCAGCGATTGCTTCTGGAGTTGCTGCATTAATTTCTGTTTTACGTAAAAAAGGAATTATGAAAAGACAATATCAAAATAATTATTTGTTAAATAGAATTTCAGGATTGGCATTTGATATAATGATAGTTGCAGGAATTGCCTCAATCAATTTTACTGATATTGCTAAATTATGGATTCCTTTTGTAGTTACAATTTTACTAGGAGCACTCGTAACTTATTTGTATCTAAAATTTATGTCAAATAAAATTTACAAAGGATACGAAAACGAAGCCTTTCTTTCTATGTTTGGAATGTTGACAGGTACAATTAGTTCTGGTGTTCTTTTAGTTAGAGAAATTGACCCTGAATACAAAACTCCTGCTGCTAATAATCTCGTTACTGGAAGTGGAGCTGCTATCGTTTTTGGTGCACCTTTACTTGTACTTATAGGAATGGCACCAAAATCATTAACGATGACATTTATTGTTTTAGGCTTGATTATTGTTTATCTTGCACTGTTAATTTTTTTAATTTTGAGATTAAACAAGTCTAAAGATTCAGAATAAACTGTAAAAAAGCTAAAATATTTTATTTTACTTTGATAAAACTATTATTTCGTGTTAAAATTATTTTATGAATAGATATATTAATACATACAAGAAATTTATTTTAATTTTGGTAATTTTACAAATTATTTGTAGTTTTTCAATTTTTGCTATGGCTAAAAATCAGTCTGTTATTGGATACATCCAAGTTTATGGAAATGAGCCTCATACTTATTTAGGTTTGAAGAGTCAGGATGGAACTGTTTTTACTTTAAAAGCTGATAAAGAAACCTTAGATGAAATTCAAAAAAAACAAGGTGAACTTTTACAGCTTAGTGGAAAAATTATTGAAAATAAAAAACCTTTGTTCATGGGCAAATATCAATTTGAAATTGCAGAATGGTCAATCGTAACAGATGCTCAATAATTCCATTTAAAGAATAAATCTTTATATAAAATAAGACTTGTTATAAAAAACTTGCCTTATACACAGTTATTTTGTAAAATTAAACTATGAGTAAAGATAATTTAGAACTGCACAAAGTAAACATTGAACACATGGAACAGTATAATCAACTTTTAAAGTATGTTTTTCAAGTTACAAAACATACAATGCAACAAGTTGGTTGGGAAGAAAAAGAATTTATCCGAGCAAAATTGCCTAGTTTTGAACGAGCTAGTGTAATTGGTTGGTTTGATAAAGAAAATTTAGTTTCACAGTGCGTTGTTTATCCAATGAAGGTGCGAATTTTTAGTCAAATATATGACATGGGTGGGCTCACAGGAGTTGGAACCTATCCAGAATATTCAAATCATGGACTAATGCATGCCCTTTTAGAAAAAGCACTTTACGAAATGCGTGATAAAGGACAGTATATTTCTTATCTTTATCCATATTCCATTCCTTATTATAGAAGAAAAGGATGGGAAATTATTTCAGATAAAATCACCTACGAAATCCAAGATTATCAGTTGCCAAAAAGTCGTCAGGTTGCAGGGGAGGTTCGCCGTGTTCCAATTACAAGTCCTATAATCCGAGAATGTTATGATAGATTTGCCTCTGTTACTCATGGAGCTTTAATTCGTGACGATTTGGCATGGAATGAATATTGGCTTTGGGATAATGATGATATAACTTCAGCTGTTTACTATAACGAAAAAGGTGAACTTGACGGTTATGTAATTTACTGGATTGCAGACGAAGTTTTTCATATCAAAGATATGATTTTTATGAATGAAGAAGCAAGAATTGGTCTTTGGAACTTTGTTAGTGCCCACTTTTCTATGATAAATAAGGTTGTGGGAAGTACATTCACAGATGAATCTTTGGCTTTCCTTTTGGAAGATGCAAAAATTCAAGAAAATATTTCTCCTTATTTTATGGCACGCATCGTTGATTTTGAAAAATTTATCGAGCAATATCCATTTAAACCAGATACTCGAAAAAGAGTTTGGTCATTTACATTAGAAGATCCACTTTTACCATGGAATCAAGGTGGTTTTACTTTAACTATCGATAGACAAGGAAAAGGAAAAGTTGAACCTACTGGAAAAAAACATAAAGATAAAATTGATATTCAAACAATGACAACAATGCTTTTAGGTTATAAACGCCCAGATTATCTTAACAAAATAGGAAGATTAGTTTGTAGCGAAAACACAGTTGATATGCTTGAAGATGCTATTGAACAACAAACTTCATATTTTTCTGATTATTTTTAATAAGGAATTTATCCATGGACGGAAGTATCGCATATGTAATAATTGGTGGAATTTTTTTGCTAATTGGTTTTGCAGGAACTATAGTTCCTATACTACCTGGTGCTCCTCTTGCTTGGCTTGGTCTTTTACTAGCATATTTTTCTGTTTATACAGATATTTCTGTTACAACTTTGATTATCACTGCTGTTGTTGCAGTTTTAGTTTCCGTTTTGGATAATATTTTTCCAATCATTTTTACAAAACAATCTGGTGGAAGTAAGGCTGGAACTTGGGGTTCTACAATTGGTCTAATTATCGGTTTTTTTGTTGGACCACTAGGAATTATTGCAGGACCTTTTATCGGAGCTTGGGTTGGAGAAATGATTCACGATAATTCTGATTCAAAAAGAGCCTTAACAGCTGCCTTCGGTTCTTTAAAAGGATTTTTACTAGGTACTGGAATGAAAATGATCGCTTGTGGTATTTTCATCTGGATATTTGTAACTTCGTTGCTCCCTTGACGCTACGCTAACTAGTTGTACTACAGTTTGTAGTTTACCGAGTTTTTTTATGGAAGAAAAAGTTGTGGCGATGTTTTTGATTACAAAAACTCGCACTGTTTGCATTGCAAACAGCACAAACTTCTTTCGTTCTAGTAGAAAGAGCTATTTTGCAAGGGTTTGAATTTCGTTCAAGGAAAGTCCTGTATATTTTATAATTGTTTGTATATCAAGATTGTCTTTTAGCATATTCTTAGCAGTTTCGATTTTTGCTTGTTGAGAACCTTGAGATATACCTTGTGAGATACCTTCTTCTACGCCTTCTTTGTAACCGCGACGTTCTGCATCAAATTCTGCAAGTCCCCAAGCCATGTAATCTCCTCTAAAAATTTCGTTAAGTTTAGTTTGTTCTACAAGAGAATTAAGTTTTGCTGTAAAATCAGTTGTAGAAGTCCTATCTACAATATACTCCAAAATTGATTTTTTTTCTACATTTTTTTCTTGTTTAAAAGCAGAGGCATTAAAAATGATTTTATGGACTTCATCTTGTAAAAATAAATCTGGTTTTTCTTTGCAAGTATTTGAAAAACTGTAGCAAGGCAAATTAAAGCCGAAAA
>JAGBFB010000008.1 GCA_017936665.1 Spirochaetaceae bacterium
CATTGGAATTCCTGGTTCTACCCAACCACAGAAATCACCAATTACAGCCATTTCTGTAGCAGCGTCGTCTTTGAATGTAAAGACAACTTCTACATTTGTGCCATGAGCATTGTATATATCCTTTAGATATTTTTGATTTTTCTAAAATGCCTTCAATTTTGACTACTTTTGTAATTTTCTTGCGTAAATTTAAGTATTTCGCTTTGTTTTGCTACGAAAAGTTTAGTTATTTGTAAATTTGAGGGTGTAAATGAGTGATTTTATTTTTTGAATTTATTGAAATAAAAAACATTTGTAATTTATCATAAGTGAAAACTAAAAAAAAATATTTCTTGACTTTGAGTAAAAAATAAACTAAAATCCCATTGAGAACTTACGACGCAAACGTTATAACTTTTCAATAGGAAAATATATGATAGCTAGAAATTTATATTTGCAGAAAATTATAGATTACATGTGGGATGGACAAATTAAGGTTATTACCGGAATTCGTCGTTGTGGAAAATCAACTTTATTGTTTGAACTTTTTGCAAATTATCTTGTAGAATTAGGAACAAATTCAGAAAACATAATAAAAATCGAATTAGACAAGCGAAAAGATACGAAATATCGCAATCCAATTACTTTGATTGAATATGTTGAAAACTTGGTTCAAAACCATAATGAAAAATTTTATTTATTCATAGATGAAATTCAGTTTTGTTACTCTGTTCCTGATGAACAAAATCTGGGATATGAAATTACCGTTTATGATATGCTAAACGAATTAAAAGATTATAAAAATCTTGATATTTATGTTACGGGCAGTAATTCAAAAATGTTATCAAAGGATATTGCCACTGAATTTCGAGGTCGTTCATCCCAAATAAATATTTATCCTTTTAGTTTTTCAGAATTTAATCAGGCGATGGGTGGAGACAAGCGAGATAATTTTGATAAATATATGATTTATGGAGGAATGCCATATCTTTTAAATCTCAAAACAGATGAACAACGCAAAAATTATTTAATTTCACTTTTTGAAGAAGTTTACATAAAAGATATAATCGAACGACACAAAATTGAGCGAAAAGATATTTTAGAAGATATTTTAAACACTTTAAGTTCATTGATAAGTTCTCTTACAAATCCAACAAATATTACAAATTCAATAAAAAGTATAAAAAAAGAAAAACTTAGTTCTAATACGGTAAGTGATTATATCGAACATTGTTTGGATGCTTTTTTGATTAGTGAAGCAAAACGTTATGATGTAAAAGGGAAGCACTACTTTGAATATCCTAACAAGTATTACTTTGTTGATATTGGACTTCGTAATGCACGATTAAATTTTAGACAATTTGATCCTGGTCATATTATGGAAAATATTGTCTACAACGAATTAATAAGTCGAGGCTATTCAGTAGATATTGGAGTTGTTGTTGATAGGCGTAATAATGCAAATTGCCAAAAAGAAATTGATTTTGTTGTAAATTTAGGTGACAAAAAAATGTATATTCAATCAGCTTGGCAAATGAATACAGATAAAAAAATAAATGCAGAACTTGATTCTTTGAAATTAACAAAAGATTTTTTTGCAAAAATTATAATTCAAAATGATATTCCCACAACATTCACAGATGAAGACGGAATTATACATTGCAACCTAATTGAATTTTTATTAAACGAAACTTTACTACCAATGTAGATTTTTGTCCACTTTTATTGACTGGTACAAAATGATAATAAAAATCTCAAATTTCGTGAATTTATCTTATAAAACATTTGTAAATTTCGTGAATTTTATGTATAATAAAACTGTAAATTTCGTGAATAAATTAGAGGTTGTTATGTTTAAGCGAAAATTTTATGAAAAAATGCTTGAATGGAAAAATAATTCAAATGGAAAAACAGCATTCATGATAGAAGGTGCTAGGCGAATAGGAAAAAGTACGATTGCAATTGAGTTTGCACAAAAAGAATATGATGACTATCTATTTTTAGATTTTGCTATTGAATCAAATGATGTAAAAAATTTGTTTGAAAAATATATGGGTAATATTGACGATTTTTTTAGATATTTATTTATTTTAAAAAATAAAGAATTAAAAGAAAATTCTGTAATCATCTTTGATGAAGTTCAAATGTTTCCTTTGGTAAGACAATCAATAAAGTATTTAGTGCAAGACGGAAGATTTCATTATATCGAAACAGGTTCATTGATAAGTGTTAAGAAAAAATCAAAAGAAATTTTAATTCCGTCAGAAGAGCAACGGGAAAAAATGTTTCCTATGGATTTTGAAGAATTTTTGTGGGCGACAGGTGATACACAAACAGCTAAACTTATTTACGAAAGTTTTGAAAATAAAAATCCACTTCCAGATGCAATACATAGAAAAATTATGGAAAAATTTAGAACTTACATGGTTATTGGAGGAATGCCTCAAGCTGTTAATTCTTTTATAGAAGGGGAAAGTTTTAAACAAATTGATTTAATAAAAAAATCAATTTTAAATCTTTATGAAGAAGATTTAGAAAAACATGATGAAGAATTTACTGATAGAGCAAGTTTAATTTTTAATACAATTCCTGAACAGTTATCAAATCATAATTCTATATTTAAATTTTCTAAAATTAATAAAAATGCTCGATATAAAAATTATGTAAGTTCTGTAAAATTTATAAATGATTCTATGATAGGAAATTTTTGTCAAAATGTTACAGATCCAGAAATCACACTTGATTTATTTGCACAATCCGAAAAATTTAAACTTTACCTTGGTGATACAGGTCTATTAGTTACTCAAATTTTAAATAATTCTACTTCTACAGATGAAAATATTTATAAGTCAATAATCTTTGGAAAATTAGGGACAAATTTAGGAATGATTTTTGAAAATATTGTTGCACAAATGTTACGAGTTAAAGGATATAAATTATTTTTTCATGAATTTATGTATAAAAATGAAAATAGCAAATCAGAAAAAAAATATGAAATTGATTTTTTAATCATCAAAAATAAAAAAATCTGTCCTATTGAAGTAAAATCTTCATCATACAAAAAACACGAATCTTTTGATAATTTTTACAAAAAATATAAAATTAAAAATAATGAAAAATATATTATTTACACAAAAAACTTAAATCAAGAAGATGGAATTACTTACTTGCCAATTTATATGACAATGTGTTTGTAAAAGTCTATAAAAAAATTCAACATGTTAAGATTTTAAGTAAAAAAAGCCTTCGTTCATGAACTAATTTTCTGAACGAAGGCTAATTTTTTCAGCAATTAAGACTGAAAGATGTTAGGAATTTGATATAAATCTTAGTATACAGTTGCTACACAAGTACAACCATCAGCTGTAGCTGTAACTGTGATAACACCTTTTGTGCCAGCTACGATATCAGCAAAATCGATGTTATTTGTAGCATCAAAGTTTAATTTACCATCAGCAAAGTTAAACTGTTTTTCACCTGATTTTACATCTTTGTTGTCACCAACACCAATCATACCCCATGCTTGATAATGATCAGTTCCCCAACCATTGCTTGCATCAACTGCAATGTTAAAAGGAATAACAGCTACATAAGTATCACCTTTTTGGTTGAATGAATATTTTCCAACTGTTGCATCACCCCATGCATCTCCTTTGATAAGGATATATGCATTAGGTTGTGCTAATGTTGTTGCATTGATTGCTGATAAATCTGGTTCAGCAGCTGTGCTTGTTGCTCCTGAATTTTCACCTTCAATTATTTTAATCATAACAGAAGTTGATAATGGTGTTACAACCATAACATAGTTATTTCCAGAAGAAAGTCCTGTTACTTTTGGATTTGATAATCCTGAATCTCCAGCAAAAAATTCAGCTTCTTCACCAAAAGCAAAAACAACACAATTTCCATCTTTATCAAGAGGATAAGCTGTTGCCCAATCAGCTGTAGCAACTTTAAACTGCATTTCTGCTGCTGGTGCTACAAATTTTGCTGTATATGTACCATCTTCTTGTTTTTCAAGAGGAATACCTTCTCCCCAACCATCTGCTTCACCTTTTAAGAATAATCCTGTAAGGTCAAGTTGAGGATTTAAATCACTGTTAACTGTTGGACATCCCATGAAAGAGAGTGCCATTAAAGCAACTAATAAAGTATAAATAATTTTTTTCATCTTTTACTTCTCCTTACCTTAGATATCCCAGCGGAGAGCTACACGGAATGCACCAAATCCAGCATAGTTACCTACACCTGCATCTGTTACATAGCCATCTAAGTTCAAGTTTTCTTGTCCGTCACCAAATCCTTTGTATGGATCCATGTTCCAAACAAGTTGTGTGTAAAGAATTGGTTTTTGTGGAACTTTGTCAAGTTTCATGTTAGCTCCAAGGAACCAACCAAATTCTTTTCCGTCGTATACTTTTGAATCGTCTTTAGCTGCTCTTAAACCAATACCAGCTTGTGCTGTGATTCCAGCAGGTAAACCTAATTCAAAAATTCCTGTGTGGAAAATTGCATCTGTACTGTCTGGATCAAATCCGTAAATTACAGAAAGACCATTTAGTACAAGTGGTGTTGAAACTTTAAGTCCGATATCACCGATAGAGAATGCATCTTCTTCAACTTCTGTTAAGAATTTTGCATTTGCATAAGCATCGAATTTAACTACATCAAAGTCATATCCACCAAAAAGTTTTCCACCAATTTCCATTGAAGCTTTTTCACCTTCTGCTTTAACAAGTTTTGTTGTCATGTATGGTTCCATTCCAACATTACCATATTGCATTTTGTAGTTAAGGTTTAACCAAGCTTTCATTGTGTTAGGATCACCAAGTTGATCTGAAACGTTATTGTGTCCATCAGCACCTTGTTCAACATACATCATACCTGCTTGAGCTCCACGGAATCTGTATGCTAAAGTTGCGTCAATATAATCATCTGAATATACAACTTGAACATTTGCAGCCATGTTATCAATTGCATTTTCTGCTACATCATTAACAGTTCCTACGCCACTTGTTGGAGTAAAGAAACTCTTATATTTATCTTCAATATTTGTTGAACCATACCCATTTAACAAGTAGTTTGCTTTAGCTGTTACAGGTCCAAATTTTCCTTGATATCCGAAGATTAAATCTGCTTCGTAAATTGTGTCAAAGATTGTATCAAATGTATATCCATAAGCACCATTATATTGGATGTCGATATATTGTCCTGCAAATTCAGCTGTTGCATATGCATACATACCATATTGTCCACCTGCACGATCTGCTGCTTTATTAGGAGCAACAACGAATTTAAGTTTTGCCCCAAGAACATCATTGAACCATTCTGTTACACCATTACCTGTTGCAAATTGAGCAAATCCACCAGTTTGGTTGTATCCAGCTTCCCATTCTTGGTCTACTGTTACCCAAGATACGTTTGTATGTGATGGAAGTTTTGCATATTTGTAACCTGTTGTATATGAGAACCAATCGTTTTCAAATCCTGCTTTGAAGTGTCCAAGATATGTTTTTGCTGCTTCTTGTCCACCAAAATAGTAAACAGGGTCAAAAATTGTATCTACAAGAAGATTTTTGAATCCATCTTTCCATTCTTTTACACCTTTTTGGTACAAGTTATTGAATCCATCTTGCTCAGCTACTGCAACTTCAATATAGATTGGCATGTTAGGAACAGCGTTTCCTGATGCTTTCCAATATGATTTTAAGTTGATACCAGCAGAATCTGCAGCCATTTCTTCTCCAACTGTGAATTTTGTTTGGAATCCAAGCATTGACCATGTTTGGAATTTTAGTCCACTTGAAGATGCACCACTTGATGCCAACAATGCAGCAGCTCCTGCAGCGTCACCTGAAGCAGCGAGTTCTGCTGCTTTTTGTTTTGCAAGTACTTTTGAAACTTCGATTAAACCGTTGTTTCCACCGAAACCGTCATCAATTTTGTCTGGTGATTTGAAGTCATAAATATATGTTCCTTTGTACCAGAACTTATATTTTAGGACTCCGTCCATTGTTGATTTTACGGCTACTTCCCATTTTCCATCAGCATTTTTTGCCATTGGAATTCCTGGTTCTACCCAACCACAGAAATCACCAATTACA
>JAGBFB010000009.1 GCA_017936665.1 Spirochaetaceae bacterium
AATTTTTGATATTTTTTTTAAGGCATTGATTTTTTCATTTGTATTATTTTCAGATAAAAACGGAAAAATTAAATTTTCGATTTCTGGTAGTATTTCTTCATTTTTTTGAATTTTTAGATAGGATTCATTTATTTGTTTTTTTAAAATCTGTAAATTTTTAATATAACTTTGTTTTTCAAAATTATCATTTATTTTTGTATTTTTTCCAAAATTAAAAAAATCTATTTTTTCTTGGTCATTAAGTTTTAATAATTCTTCAATTGAAAAATATTGAATACCAGGAATGGCTAAACTTTTTTTTGAAAGAGAATAAGTTTTTGTTTCTAAAAATTCAGCACATTTACTTTCAAACCACCATGCGTATAGTGTCATTCTTGAATCTGTTTGAATAGGATTTTCTTCGTAGTCTTTTTTTAAAATAGGATTTGCAGAAAATAAGGAATTTACAGATTGAGTTTCTGTATTTAACAAATAATTTGATTTTATATTTGCAAGATGTTCAAAGGTGCTTCCTTTTATGTGGGTTTGATTTTTGGGATAGCCTAAATCCAATCCTGCCATGAAAATATTTGTACAACCTAGAAATCTTGCAAAATCCCAAGCTGTTGTAGCTACAGAACCTCCAGCCCCTAAAGAATCTCTTGAAATTTTGTTTTCCAATAATTTTCCTAGTGGATATAATGCTGAACAAAAATAAATATCTTTCCACGTATATTCAAAAACTCTTGGATATACTGCGTTTTCTGTTATTAAAATTGTGCTAGATGTATCAGTAAAATCAAGGTGTCTTGTGTTCCAATATTGAGGATCAACCATAACAGTAAATTCTGGAATAATTCCAAATTTTAGTACTGTTTTTAAGGCTGTATCAACACAAATTAAAATACATTTTTTTTGTATTTCTTTTAACTGAGGTAGAATTTCTGATAAAGTAGGACCTGCTGCAATAATACAAGCCTTTTTTCCTTTTGCAATATCTTTAAAAATATTAATTCCAGTGTAGTTGCAATTTTGATTAAAATTTTTGCAGGTATTTTTTATCCATAATTTTCCAAATTTTTTGTATGTATTGTCATTTATTTGTTTTTTTTGTTTATTGCGTTTAATTAATTGTTCTAAGTTGTTAAAATATTCTTTGCAATGTTCTATTTGATTTTGATTTTTTATAAAATGACAGTTTTCTATTTCTTGATTTTCTAAAATTGCAATTACTTGCTGAAGTTCTGCCCCAAATAATAAAATTAAT
This sequence comes from Spirochaetaceae bacterium, assembly GCA_017936665.1. GTDB lineage: Bacteria > Spirochaetota > Spirochaetia > Treponematales > Treponemataceae > RGIG9060. The sequence goes on from JAGBFB010000009.1 coordinate 1,247, forward strand.
TTTTCATGTTGAAATAATTTTGAAAAATCTGTGTAAAAAAATGGAAATAAAGCGTAGCTTATATCTGGTTCAACAATGATAATTGTTTTATCTGGATGATTTTTACTTGCTTCTAAGACTCCATATCCTAAACCGTAACCTAAGAAAACAATTGTAGATTTTTCTTTACATTCTGATGTTAAAACTAAAGAAGAGGATTCTTTTTCTGGAGAATAAAATGAGTGCCAAAATTTTCCATTTTCTTTTACAGTAGGAAGATTTATTTTTCCCAGTTGAACTTCTAATTTATCACAATAAGAAAAAATTTTTTCGGGAGTAAGGTTTTTCCAAATCAAATTTGCAAGTGACGGAAACCTTTTTGAAAAAAGAATCTTATTTTTGGTAAAAAGTTCATTATTATTGGAGATACAATTCAATTGTCATGTTCTCCATAATAGGTGTTCCTGCTGGTGGATTTTGCGAAACAACCCAGCCAGAACCTTCAATTTTTACGTTTATATCTTTACGATTTAATAAGGATGTTAATTCCTTTTTTGAAAGTCCGATGAAATTTGGAACAACTGTTTCCATATTAATTGATGATGTTGGATAAATTTCTATTTTTCCTGAATGAGCAACAGAAGCTGCGTTTGCTCTTGCAATTCCAAGATGGTCAATGATGACATCTGCTGCTTCTCCAATTACAGGAGCTACGATTCTTCCTGCGTAAGTTTCGCCTTTTGCCTTTGTAATTACGATATACAAAATTATTTGAGGATTATCTATTGGGAAAACCGCCACACAGTTTGAAATAAAGTCTTCTGTACTATATCCACCTTTTTCTGGATCAAGCATTTGTGCTGTTCCTGTTTTTACACCAATAGAAACATCTCCTAGCAAGGCTCTAGTTCCAGTACCTTTTTTTGCAGTTGTTTCCATACAGCTGAGCATATATTTTGCTGTGCTAGGTGAAATTATTGGATCTAAATACTGAATTTGATGTTTATAAGTTGTATTTCCAGATTTATCATCAATATGAGAAATTAAAGAAAGTTTAACGGGTGTTCCATCATTTGTAAAAGATGTTAAAGCTTGAACCATCTGAATTGCAGAAACACTAATTTCTTGCCCTATTGAAATTGTAGGTTTTGAACGTCCAGACCAAAGTTTATCAGATGTACTTTTTACAGACCCCTTTGTTTCTCCTGGAAGTTCAATTCCTGTTTTTTTGCCAAAGCCAAAACTTCGTATTCTTTGTAAAAAGTGTTCAGAATCAATTTTTTGACTCATTTGAGCCAAAGCATCATTACAAGAAAATTGTAGAGCTTGTCTTGCAGTTAAAGGACCATGTCTATCCAAACAAGTGATTCTTACTCTTTCGCCATTGGTTGTTCTTACATCAAAAACTCCATCGCAAAAAAATGTTTCAGTTTCAGAAATACATCCTGAATCAATAAATGAGGCAACTGAAAATAATTTAAACACAGAACCAGGTTCGTAAGCGTGAACGGCTGGTAAATCTTTTTTTTCTGCTGTGGAAGAACTTGGATAAGTATTTAGGTTTGCAGCAGGTAAACTGATATATGAAAGAATTTCTCCTGTTTTTGCTTGAGCTGCAATTAACATAAGACTTTCGGCTTGGGTATTTTCCATTGCATCACTTGCAATTTTTTCAAGTTTGTATTGAAGATTTGCGTCTATTGTTAAGTAAATATCTTGTCCACGATTATCTGAATTAGGTTTGTACTCAGGAGAAAGTAAACTTTGAAATGAATACTCAATTCCAGAAAGTCCTGTTCCAGCGTCGCCCATAAAACCAATTACTTGCGAAGCCAATGCGTTTTCAGGATATGTTCTTCCTTGGATTTTTTCAAATCTCAGTCCGTAAATTTTATATTTTTCAATTAAAGCGGAAACTTCATCATATTCACTTTGGTCCATTTTCTTTTTTATATAAACAAAAGTAGGGGAAGTATTAAAACTTTCCATTATTTCTTCTTTTGTAAGATTTAATGCAGGAGCTAAAACTTTTGCTGTTTTTTCTTTATCTTTTACAACCGATGGAGTTGCACATAAATGATAAAAATTTGTTTGTACAGCAAGAGTTTTTCCGTTTCTATCTAAAATAGTTCCTCTTTCAACATTTTCTGCTGGAGGAGTGAATACTGGAACTTTTTTTACAGAAAGTTTACCGTATGAAAATACAATGTAAAAAAGCAGTATTGCTAGTACTAAAATAAAAAAGATAATTCGTCCTTTGCTATAAAAACTGCTTATTTGCATAAAACCTTTCCTATAATATTTTCTACAGAAATAAAACCATAATTTCTAGAATCAATAGATTCTAAATAATTATCTCCAACTGCTAAAATCATTCCTTCTGGAACAACTGGACTATTTTTTATTCTATGATATTGTTGTTCCGTTAAAGGAATTATTTTATCATTTACTTTCATACTATACTCTGAATCCTTATAAAATTCCAGAGGGGTAAATTCAGTTGCAATGCATCTTTTTACTACCATTTTATTATTGTACAAATAAATTATAACATCATTTTTTTGTGGTTCTTTCCATTGTTTTATAAATGATGAAGAAAATGGTTTTACAATTCCATATTCTAATTTATTGATAAAAATTACATCTCCATCTTTTATAGTTGGATACATTGAGGAACCAGAAACTACTACAATATCTATAATAAATAGTTTTACAAGAATTGCAATTAGTAATGTTGTACAAAAAATAATAGGTAATAAAAAAGTTTTTTTCATATTATTTTATTCTAATATCTATAAAAAAATTTGTCGATAGTGATAGTATGCAGATATTCAGTTATGTAGATTCAAATATTTCAAATTCCGCTGCAGGTGGAATTACATTAAATTCATTATTAAAAACTCAACAGCCAAATAGAGCAAAAAATCGTAGAGATGTTTCTAAAGTTTGTGAAATGGCAATTGGTTCAAGTTTAAACACAACATTACCTAGGTTTGAAACTTTTGTAAAAAACTTTGCAACATCATTTACTCATATTTGCTCAAAATTAAAAATTTTGTTCTTGGCAATTTCTATTTTATATGTTTTGGCTTTATTTGTGCCATACTTTTTGGCAAATATCCAATTTACTATAAAACCTGTAGAAATGGATGTAATTTCAGATACTGAAGCAGTTTTATTGAATAAAGCAATGTACGATTTTGTATTTGCAGATAAATCTGAACACGTTGATGATTCAGGAAATATTTCTTTAGCAAATTCTTCACTTGCCTATGCTTTACAACCAATTGAATATCAAAACTACACTGTAAAACCAGGTGATAACATTACTAGAATTTCTAAGAAATTTGGTTTGTCAAATATTTCTACTTTGATTGCTGTTAATAATATTTCTAATGCAAGAAGATTACAAGCAGGTGAAGTTATCAAAATTCCTTCAACAGATGGAATTGTTCATGTAGTAAAGAAAAATGAAAACTTAGCAGGGATTGCATCAAAGTATGGTGTTACTGTAGAATCCTTACTTGATGTAAATGATTTATCAAGCGATAAATTGCAAATTGGACAGAATATTTTTATTCCAGGTGCAAGACTTGATACAAATTCTTTGAAAATGGCTTTGGGAGAACTTTTTAAGTGCCCAATTACAGCAAAGTGGAGACTTTCATCACCTTATGGAAATAGAGCAGACCCTTTTACGGGAGTAAAAAAATTTCATACAGGAATGGATATGGCTGCTCCTACTGGAACACCTGTAAAAGCCGCTCTTGATGGAAAAGTAGTTGCAGTATCTTACAATCAGGTGTATGGTAATTATGTAATTATCAGTCATATAAATGGATATCAAACTTTGTATGCACATTTACATTCTGCCACTGTAAAAGCAGGTCAATATTTACAACAAGGTCAAAAATTGGGTCTTGTTGGAAGTACAGGATATTCAACAGGTCCTCATCTTCATTTTACAGTTTATAAGAATGGAAAACTTGTAAATCCACATGAATTGATAAAATAAATTTTAAGGAATTATTCTAATGAAATATAAAAACTTAGCTTTTTTATTCTGTATTTTTTTGATTTCTCAAGTTTTTGCTCAAGTAAAATTTGAAAAGTTTGATTTGAATAATAATAACAAATTGATTTTTTCTGTTAAGCATAATCCAATAGTTGAATCAGAATATGAAGCTTTGTTTTATATGTCATTAGATGAAAAAATAAATCAGTCAACAATAAATTCTGAAAAAAATAATCCTAAACTTTTGACATGTTATCCAGAAAAACTTGAAATCTTAAAAGAAGCAAATATATTTCAATTTAGAAATAGATATGGAACTGCCTTGTATGATGTAAAGCATGATTCTTTAAATTGGGTAAAACGTTCTGCTGAAATTGAAAAATCTTCTACAGCATTTATTCCTGTTTATCACAATAGATTACCACCTTTATCAGTTAGTCCCGATGGAAAATATATTTTTTACATTGAACAAACAAGTGCTGCCAAAGGAAAACTTGTTGTAAAATCTGTGGAGACTAATTCTGTTTTAGTTGTGGCTTCTGATATTGAGTACGGATACGATTTTGTACCTGTAAAATGGAGTTCAGATTCTTCCATCGCAATTTACGAAAACAAAGGTAATTTATTTTTCTATAATTTTAAAGATGCAAAATTTTCAAAACAACTTCCAGAAAAATACCGAAGTATTGGAGTTGGTTCAATTAACAATGTTTATTGGGCAGATGAAAATCTTTTGATGTATATAAATCATGACTTAGTTTATTCAATTTCTTCAACTGAACTTTATACTAGAGCCTTATATTCAGATTTAATTGGAACTGGAAGAATTGTGGGAAGGCTTCCATCTCCTTTTGTTCCTTCTGATGACAAATTCTGGACAAGCGTTGATGGAAAATCCATTGTTTTATTACAAGATAATCGCACCCTTTGGTACATGGAACTTTCTGGCACAGATTTTAATTTTGTAACTACTTTGTTTTCATATCCTTTTGTAACAGTACCTGGAACTGCATTAAATTTTAATGTTTTTTGGGCAAATGCAAAATCTGGAAATGTAATTCAGTATCCTATTGTATGGCTTGAAATGTTACGTGATGGAAAATCCGAAAGTTATGTATACAAGTTGATTCGTGATAACGAAGGAAAACAAGCATATTTTGAATCTTTGCCTTTGTCAGTGTTGGCCCATAATCCTCAACTTTCGCCAGATAAAAAATATCTTTCGTTTGTTTGCGAAAAAAACTTTAATGTTTATGATTTATCAAATTGGACTTCAAAATTTGTTTTTAATGAAGAAGAAATTTCTTCATATTCATGGATAAATAATTCATCCATTTTGCTTGGTGGTAATGAAACTGTAAGAGTTTGGAATTGTGTTGTAAATTCATCTAAAATTTTATTTTTATCACAGGCTACAAAATTTGGTTGGGATGGAGAATCTGATACAGTTTTAGCTTCAAATTCTTTTGGATATTTTGCATATAATCAAAATTCTGGAGTTTGGAAAAAAGCTAGTAATAATATTTTTAGACCCCAATCAACTAGAAATTCAAAGTGGCGTGTTTTTATAGACCGTAGTTCAAATGATGCTTTTGAAAACACATTGTACGGAAGAGAACTTAATGCAGAAAGTTACAACATTCCTTTGTTTGAACAATGTACCGAAATTTCTGCCTACAACAAACCAAAAGTGGCTTTAACTTTTGATGCTTTAGATAATGCTGATGGACTAACTCCGATACTTGCATCTCTTAATCGATATGGAATAAAATCAACATTCTTCATAAATGGAGAATTTGTTAGAAGGTTTCCAACTGGAGTGAATGAAATAATTAAATCTGGTCATCAATGTGGTTCAATGTTTTTTTCTCCATACTCTTTAGAAGAGGATGCATATAAGTTTACAGAAAATTTTATTCGTCGTGGACTTGCAAGAAACGAAGATGATTTTTACGAACTTACAGGAAGTGAACTTTCTTTAGTTTGGCACATGCCAAGTTATTATCTAACAGATTCAATATTAAAAGCTGGCGAAAAATCTGGATACATCTGGATTGATAAAGGTCTTGCTCCTGAGGATTATATAACTTACGAAAAATCTTTAGAAGATGAAATTCAGTATATGAGTACATCTCAAATTATTGATTACTTGATGGAAAATCTAGAACCTGGGGCTATCATTCCAATTTCAGTTGGAATTGCTTCTGGAACTCGCGGAGATTACCTTTACGATAAACTTGATGTTCTTATCAGTGCAATTCTTTCTGAAGGTTATGAAATTGTTACGGTTTCAGAGTTGTTCAATTTAGAATAAATTGTAAATTTTTCCGTAGAGTTTTACAAAAATATTTCCTTCTGAAATTGTTCTATCTGCAACCAAGGGAACTGTCTGAAGTAAATAATCTCCCATGTAGTAATCTATTTTGCCGTATTGTTTGCCTAAAGTGATTGGGGCTTCAATTTTTTCATCTACAGTGATGTTACGAGTTAAAGGCAAAAATTTTCCATTTGCATCTTTTAAATTTGGAACAGTTATAAAGTGATTATCCAAAATTGATTCTGTAAGGATAAAGGATTTTTCTGTTCCACCTGGGGCTGTTGTATTCATTTTGTAACAATCTAAAATTCTTTCGCTTCTAAAAAGAGCAAAGCCCCAATTCATTATTGCAAGACTATCTTCTGTGCGGAATTTATTTCCTTCAATACTACCATTTCCGGGACCACCCATTGTAACAGAAATTAATCTTGTTCCGTTCCGTAATACTGTTAGTGAAAGATTAAATCCTGATTCGTCAATGTAACCTGTTTTTAATCCATCTGCACCAGGAATTACATCTAAACTTCGGTTAGTTGCTTTTTGTGTAATTGGCATAGTTCCTTCTAGTGGAATTCCATTTACTTTTGCATCTTCATAATCTATGTAGGATGGAAGATTATGTTTTTTAGGATATGTAAAACTTTTTATAGAATGATATTTTTGCAATGATTCCGGAAATCTTGAAATGTAACTTCTTGAAAAAATTGCAAACTCTCTTGCAGTTGTAAGATTATTTTCGCTATATCCAGAAACTTCTACAAAGTGAGTTTTTGTAAGACCTAAATTTTTTACAACTTCATTCATTTTAGCGATGCAATTTTCTACAGTGCCAAACAGACACATTGCAACTGCAACTGCGGCATCATTTCCAGAGACAACATTCATTCCAATTAAAATTTCTTCAAAAGTAACATTTTGGTCTTTTCCTAAAAACATCAAGGAAGAATGAGGAGGCGCATTTTTTGCCCAAGATTCTGGAGGTAAATCAATTTTATCTGTAAGTTTTATTTTTCCTTTTTCAAGAGCATCTAGGGCGAGATACATCAATACAACTTTTGTCATTGAAGCAGGTGGAATAACTTCGTCTGCATTTTTTTCGTATAAAATCCATCCCGTAGAAGCGTCCAATAAAATTGCAGACTTTGCGTGAATAAAAATATCATCAACTTTTACAGAGTAGGGCAAATTTTGAATCAATGGTTCTTTATATAACTCTTTAATAACTGATTGATTTTGTTGTAAAACTTCGCTTGAAAGTTCCATAGGAATTGCTTTATTTAACTTGTATGCATAAATTCCAAATCCTGTAAAGAATGAAATAATTGCTAAACTTATTACGCTGACACAAATTAAAATTATTTTTTTCTTTAACGAAAATTTCTTGTATGAATTTTTTTTCAAAGCCATTATTTTTTTATTCCTTCTGTATTATACAAAGATGAATTTCTGTTTTGTAAAAATAAATCTAGTAAAGTGATTGCTGTCATTGATTCTACAACAGGAATAATTCTTGGACACAAACAAATGTCGTGGCGACCTTCAATTAAAATTTCTGTTTCCTTTTCAAAAATATCAATTGTTTGTTGTTGTTTAAAAATACTAGGAACAGGTTTTACAGCAACTCTAAAAATTATTTCGTTTCCGTTAGAAATTCCACCTAAAATTCCACCAGCATGATTTGATAAAAAGTTTACATTTCCATTTTTCATTGACATATTATCATTCCAAGTGCTACCTGTCATTTTTGCACTTTCAAAACCACTTCCAAATTCAATGCCTTTTACAGCACCGATTGAAAGCATGGCTTTAGCAAGTTCTGCATCTAGTTTGTCAAAAACAGGTTCTCCGATTCCTGCAATCATACCAGAAACTCGACATTCTACAATGCCTCCGCAAGAATCTCCTTCTTTTCGGAATTGGCTGATTTTTTCTTCCATTTGAGAAGCAATTTTTGCATCTGCACATCTAACTGAATTTTTTTCTATTTGAGATTCATCGTATTCTGTAGCCTTAATTCCTGCAACTTCTGTTGTACTTGCAATTATTTTTATGGAAGGAAGTAATTGTTCCAAAACCATTTTTGCAATTTCACCACCAGCAACTCTAGCCAAAGTTTCTCTTCCTGAAGAACGACCTCCACCACGATAATCTCTAATTCCATATTTTTTATAGAAAGTATAATCTGCGTGTCCTGGTCTAAATTTATTCATTATGTTGGAATAATCAGCAGATTTTTGGCTTGTGTTTTTTACAACTATTGCAATAGGGCAACCTGTAGAAACTCCTTCAAAAACTCCACTTAAAATTTCAGCTTTGTCGGGTTCTTTTCTGGAAGTTACCGAAGAACTTAATTTTCCGTCAGGAGAACTTTGCCCTGGTTTTCGTCTATCAAGGGCTTTTTGTAATCTTTCAATATCAATTTCAATGCCACTTGGACATCCATCTATAATAACACCTAAAGCCTCTCCGTGACTTTCGCCAAAAGTTGTGATTTTAAATATTTTTCCAAAAGAATTTCCACTCATAGTTTCAAATCCTATCATAAATTTTATAAATAGTGTATACTGATAGAATGAAAAACTTAAAATCAATTTATCTTTCTGCTTCTTTATCATTTAAAATAAATCTTTTTAAATCTATGTTTGCATTTCTTCTTGCAAGTTTTTTAACTGGAATGGCAAATGTTTTATGTAGTTTCATCATGATTTTAACTTCTAAAACTTTGATTTTACCTTTTTGTTCAATGTTTGTTTTGTTAGTTGTTAATACAGCCTTAACTTTTGGGTTACAACTTTTAATTTATTTACTTTACAAAAGAGAAAATGCAATTTTAGGTCACTTATTTTATTTTTTCAAAGATATAAAACGAATTTTCATAATTACTTTGTTTCAACTTGCTTCATATTTTGTGTTGATTTTTTTAGCATTTATTCCTTATTTCTTTTTAGGAAATGCAAATCAAGATTTTAATTTTATACAAACACTTTTAAACTTATCTCTTTTAGAACCAAATTCCCCAGAACTTATTTTAGCAGAAGAAGTTTTAGCAAAGGGAATTTCATCTTGGTTTTTTATCAGTACACTTTTATCTGTAATATTGATTTTATTTTTTACAGTGATAACTTCATTCATTCCTTTTAAACTTTTTGAAAATTCAGAAAAATCTGTGCTAAAAATAATTGTTGAATCTGTAAAACTTTCAACTTCATCTTTAATAAAATTTTTGTATGTTTGTTTTATGAGCATAAGATGGATATTGTTAGTTTTTGTACTTTGTTTAGTTGCCGTTTTCATTTTAAAAATAAATTTTATAACTACAATGCTTTCTTTTGTTTTAGGCTTACTGATGATTTGCTTTTATTTTGGATGTAGTGCTTTTTATTGTTACAAATTAGGATTTGTTTTTTCCTCAAAGAACGAAGAAGACGTTTTGAGTTTGCCAGAAAGTGAATTTCAAATAATTGAAGAAGACGAAAATCCTTCTAAAAAATTGGAGGATGAATAGTGAATTGTATCTTGGAACATTTTCAGACAGAAATTGTTATTAAGCACTCTCGATTTATTGCTGAAGTTTTTCCTGTAGAAAGTCAAAGTAAAGCAAGAGAACTTTTGAAAGAACAAAAGCAAAAATATTTTGACGCAACTCATGTTGTTCATGCCTTTGTTATTGGAAAAAATGCAGAAGTTCTTGGAATGTCTGATGATGGTGAACCTTCTGGAACGGCAGGGCGTCCTGTTTTGGATGTTCTAAAAGGAAGTGGCTGTACAAATATTATGCTAACTGTAACAAGATATTTTGGCGGAACTTTACTTGGAACAGGTGGTTTAGTAAAAGCATATTCAGATTCTGCAAAGGCAGTTTTAGAAATTACGAAGTTTGAGCCTTTGATTGAAAAAACTGAATTTAAATTTTCTCTTCCTTACGATATGTATGAAAAAATAAAATATCATTTTAATCATTACCATATAGATTCCATAAAAGAAGATTTTACAGAAAATATTACAATTTCTGGAATTATTTACGCCGAGGAATTTTCTAATTTCAAAAAAGAAATTGAAGAAATAAGTAATGCGAGAATAAAAATTCAAACTTGCTAAAAAAAATTAAGGTGAAATTTAGAATGAAAAAAAATTTGTTAAAAATAATTTGTTTACTGATTATATCTTTTTTTACAACTTCAATTTTTGCAGATATAAAAGTTCATTTTATTGATGTAGGACAAGCAGATTCAATTTTAATTCAATGTGATGGCGAAAATCTTTTGCTAGACGGAGGAAATAAAGCGGATTCTTCTTTAATTTTTTCTTATCTAAAAAAGTATGAAATTACAAATTTAAAATATGTGATAAATTCTCATCCACACGAAGATCATGTTGGAGGACTTTCTGGAGCTTTGAATTTTGCAAAAGCAAATCAAGTTTTTTCTTCATTTTCTGAATATAACAGCAAAGCCTTTAATGATTTTGTCAAAAACACAGAAAAGCAAAATATTCAAGTTGAAGTTTTAAAAGCGGGAAGAGAACTTTCTTTAGGAAATGCAAAAATCAAAGTTCTTGGGCCAATTTATTATGATGACAAAATGAATAATAATTCTTTGGTTTTACATTTAGTTTATGATGAAATTTCATTTTTGTTTACAGGTGATATGGAATTTGATGAAGAACGCAGTTTGCTAGATTTAGATTTAATTCCACAATGTACAGTTTTGAAAGTTGCCCATCACGGAAGTGAAAATGCTACAAGTTATCGACTTTTGCGTTCTGTTTTGCCACAGTTTGCAGTAATTTCAGTTGGAAAAAACAATCCTTACAATCATCCAAACGAAAGCGTTTTAAGTAAACTTGAAGATGCTCAAACTAAAGTTTTTAGAACCGATTTAAACGGCGACATCATTTTTTCTTCCGATGGAAAAAAATTAGAAATAATGTGTGAAAGGTAAGTTTTCTTAAAATTACATAAACTCAATAATATTTGAACTTCCTTCAGAAATTAAATTTTCATTTAGTGTTTTTAATTTTCTTACAAAGTTAGGAACTTTTTTTTCAAAATTTTTGTAATTTATAAAAACAATTTTTGGAAAAGTAAATTCTGTTAGAATATCAAAAAGAGCATCTAAGTTATTTCCGTAGTATTTTGGAAATTTTAATTTTTTAGAAATTTTTTTGTGGAAACCTTTTTCAGAAAAAACAAAGCGTAAACTAATTTTTTTCATTTTTTATAAAATCCTTTTATTCAAAATTTATTTCTTCAAAAGTTTCATAATGATTTTCTGTATAAAAAATCAGACCGTCATTTGAAAAAACTATTCGTTTAGCTCCTCTAGAGTTTTTTCCTAAAGTATCAATGTCGCATTCTGTGTAAGTTCTTCCAGATTTTACAGGTAGAATTTCTTCATTGTTGTAAAATCTATCACCTCCAATACATTTACCTTGTGCAAATTTTTCAACACTACCGCCTTCCCAACCAAGGGAACGAGCTTCTTTTTTTGTAATAAAATTTTTTGGAAGTCTATTGTAAGTGTGTATATACAATGCAACATCATCTTTAGAATAATAATATTTGTTTTCTTCTAAAATATTATTTTTTGAATGTTGCGTTTTTTCAGTAGAAAAGTTGTCTTTTTGTTCATTTAAATTTTGATCAGAAATTTCTTCATTTTGTATTTCTGAAATTTGTTGAACAATAGCTCCTACATTACTTTCTTGTAAATTTACATCTTGATTATTAATTCCTAAATTGATACCAAAAATTGCACCTAGAATTACTACAAGGCTAGGAATAATTGCTTTAAGTTTATTTTTTAACATAATTTCTCCAACTCGAACATTGTATCATAGATTTAGATAAATTGAAAATACAATAATAAAAATATTACACAAATATAATTCGTAAGGGATTTTGTTTTCGTTTAACTTAAATCAATCTGGGAAAATAAAATAAATTGTTATAAATTTCTTTTACTTTAATTTTAGTTTCATTTCACCAAAAGATTTTATTTTTGAATTATTAATATCGTAAGAGCGTTCTGAAACACCATGAGCATATTCTGTTGAGTCAATAAAATAAATTGTGTTTCCAATTTTTTTTGTAAAAATTCCAATATGATTTATTTTTGAAGAATTTGCATCTCCCATAAAAACTAAATCTCCTGGTTCTGGTTCTGTTACATAGTTACTTGCAGATTCGTAAATGTAAGAACTTGACATATCGTTTCTTAATAATTCGTATTCTGTTCCTTCAAGTGCATATTGGTAGCATCGAATAATTAGACCAGAACAATCGACTTTTATTGAACGCAATGGATCTTGTCCTCCATATTTATATTCTGTATCAGAATCTCTGTATAAAGTTGCGTAGTATACAACTCGTTCTTTTATAGACGTTGGAATTTTATCCGACACTGGAGTTTTATAATCTGAAATTTCTTCGTTTTGTAAAATATCAATAATATCATCTACTATAAAAATAAAATCACAAGAAAAAAATAAAAGAGAAGTGATTATTAAAAACAAAACAATGAAATATTTTTTCAATTTGGTTCTCTCCATAAAAAATATGTATAATTATATCATAGGTAATTTGTGTTTTCAATGAAAATTAGTAAAGATATAGCATTTCTCTCTTTTCTAAATGATTTATTTCTTCTACAATTTCTATTAAGGTAGTAAAAATTTACTATACAAAAGTATTGAAGAAAGTCTTATTATGTTGTATACTGAATTTATTGGAAATGCCTAAATTCAGGCGGCGTCTCCCGACTCAATCAGCATTTGCTGAAATAATTGATGGGAGGCTTGTTATGACTTTAGAATTAGTTATTGCTACGGTAACTTGTGTTGCTACTGTAACTAGTACAGTTATAGCATTGCTCTCTTTCCTGAAAAAGAAAGATAAAGAGTAATAAATAAAGCCGCTAAAATTTGATTGAATCCCATTATTTTAGCGGCCTTTCGCAAAATGTGGAGATGACCAAGTTGAGTTTGGGCACTTCCTTTTCTTCTAATATATATCTACTTGCCACTTTTTGCAAGTGATTATTTTATAGCTTTTCGCATTTTTATAATGTATTTAATTGCTTCTAAATCTTCTTTTTCTAAATGATTTATTTCTTCTACAATTTCTGCAACTTCTGGCTTTAATGTTTTTGGAAATGATGAATCAACTCCATTTACCAAATATTCTACGCTAACACCTAAAACCTGTGCAATTTTTACAGCAGTTTCGGCAGAAGGAGTGCTTCCTAATTTTATTCCTTTTCCGATATTTGCAACTGTGAATCCACATTTATTTGCTAAATACGTTCTATTTTTTCCAAGAAATTCTAATTCCTTATCTACACGATTCCAAAAAGATTCCATATTAAAAATTATTTTGAAAATTGTTTAATTTTTCCTTAAAAACTAAACCAAAGTTTAATTTTTGTGATATACTAAACTATAGTTTAATTATAAGATAAAAATAGGTAATAGTTTAGAAAAAGGAACTTTAGTAAATGGCAAACGAAACATTAAAATCAGCGAAGAAAAACAAAAATGACGAATTTTACACACAACTTTGTGATATTGAAAAAGAACTTAGTCACTACAAAGAACATTTCAAAGGAAAAACTGTTTTGTGTAATTGTGATGATCCCAGGGTTTCTAATTTCTTTAGATTTTTTGCATTAAAATTTAATGAATGGGGAATAAAGCGTCTTATTACAACTTGCTATAAAAATCAGGATGTGGATTTATTTAGTCAAAACACTTCCGAAAAAGCAGTTTGGCTTGATTATTATGGAAATCCAAATGACAACACCAGCACAGATTTTTCTACTGTGGAAGTAAAAGAACTAAAAGGCGACGGAGATTTTAGAAGCAAAGAATGTATAGAACTTTTAAAACAGTCAGATATTGTGGTAACAAATCCACCTTTCAGTTTATTTCGTGAATATGTTGCTCAACTAATTGAATACGATAAAAAGTTTTTAATTATTGGGAATATAAATTGTATAACTTACAAAGAAATTTTTACTTTGATAAAAGAAAATAGAGTTTGGTTAGGAACCGGAATGGGTAGGTGGATTTCGGGATTTATAGTTCCAGAAAAATATGAATTGTACGGAACAGAAGCGGAAATTAACGAAAAAGGACAGCGTATTGTTGCCACAAACAACTGTCTTTGGCTAACAAATTTAAATCACAAAAAACGAAATGAAGAATTATTTTTGTATAAAACTTACAATCCAGAAGAATATCCAAAATATGATAACTACGATGCAATAAATGTAGATAAAACAACAGATATTCCAATGGACTATGACGGAATAATGGGAGTTCCAATTACTTTTTTGGATAAATATAATCCTGAGCAATTTGAAATTATTGGTAGTATGGCAACTACAACTGTTGATGAAATATCAAAAGGATATCCATTTATAAATGGAAAGAAAAAATACGCTCGTGTCCTAATCAAAAAGAAAAACTAAATACTTGCTACTTCGACTACGCTCCGTAACCTCAAAAAGACGGTTGCTGAGCGTAGTCGAAGCAATCCGTGTGGCAAAATTAAAATATTATAACAAAGGAACAGATTTTATGAAAATTGAATTACACACAATTACAGTTAGAGAACTTGTAGAAAATTATACCGACAATAACGAAGGTGGCGTTACAGGATATAACGGAAAATTGGATATTCGTCCGCCGTATCAACGGGAATTTTGTTATAGTGATAGTCAGCAACAGTCTGTAATGGACACAGTTATAAAAGGATTTCCTTTGAACACAATGTATTGGGTTGTTCGAGAAGATGGCAGGTATGAAGTTTTAGACGGACAACAACGCACAATATCAATTTGTAAATATGTTAATGGTGAATTTTCTCACTTAATGCGTTATTTTTCTAATTTACAAAATGATGAAAAAGATAAAATATTAAATTATGAGTTGCAAGTTTATTTTTGCGAAGGAACACCTAGCGAAAAATTAGAATGGTTCAAAACCATAAATATTGCAGGAGAAAAATTAACTACGCAAGAAATTCGTAATGCAGTTTACGCTGGAAGTTGGACAGCGGAAGCAAAAAAGATTTTTTCTAAGTCTAATTGTGCGGCAAAACTTTTAAGTGATAAATATGTAAATGGTTCTCCAATTCGTCAAGAACTTTTAGAAAAAGCGATTAGTTGGTTTGTTGGAAAAGAAGATTCTTTGATTTGTAATTATATGGCAACTCATCAAAACGATAATGATGCAACAGAACTTTGGTTATATTTTCAAAATGTTATTAATTGGATAAAAACTTTATTTCCAATTTATCGCAAAGAAATGAAAGGTATTGAATGGGGAGAAATTTATAATTCCTACCATGATACTCAAAATGGACTTGGAAAAAATCGAAAAGACTTAAATTCAAAAGATTTAGAATCAAAAGTTTCCAAGTTGATGGCTGATGAAGATGTTACAAAAAAATCTGGAACTTATTATTATGTTTTTGATGGAAACGAAAAACATTTGAGTATTCGCTCATTTTTAGACCGAGATAAAACAACTGTTTACGAAAAACAAGGCGGAATTTGTCCTTATTGTAAAAATCATTTTGAATTTAACGAAATGCAAGGGGATCACATTGTGCCTTGGAGTAAAGGTGGAAAATCTGTTTTAGAAAATCTTCAAATGCTTTGCACAGAATGTAATCTGAAGAAAGGGAATAATTAAGTATAAAAATAAAAGCAGATTTCTTACACATAAAAAAAAGCCATCGAAATAAAAATCTTTTTAGGAAAGACCAATATTTCAATGGCTTATTTATTTAACAAAGAGTTACATTTTGCTAAAAATATCTATGTAGCCTTTTACAAATATAAAAATAATGATGAGTGGTAAAATCCATTTAAAATAAAACTTTAATGCTTTAGGAAATTTTATTCCGTTACCAGTATCTGCTTCGTTAATAAAGTTTTTCCAGCCCCATCCTTTTTTGTGACAACAGAAAATCAAAATCAATAAAGAACCTAAAGGAAGTAGAGTAGAACTTACGATAAAATCTTCTAAGTCAAGAACTCCTGTTCCTGCTCCCAATGGTTGAAAATTTTTCCAAAGGTTAAATCCTAAAATACATGGAATTGATAATGCAACTACAATAGCACAGTTTATAATACAAGATTTTTTTCTTGACCAACCATGAACATCCATCCAGTAACTTACGATGTTCTCAAAAACTGCAATTAAAGTTGAAATTGCTGCAAAACTCATAAAAATAAAGAACAAAGTTCCCCATAGACGACTTGCTGCCATATTGTTAAAAATATTTGGCATTGTAATAAACAACAACTGAGGACCTGCTCCAGGATTTACTCCATAAGCAAAACAAGCTGGAAAGATAATCAATCCACTTGCAATAGCAACAAAGGTGTCAAGAATGATAATTCTTAAAGATTCACCTGTTAACGAATATTTTTTATCGATGTAAGAACCAAAAATTTCCATACTTCCGATTCCTAAACTCAATGTAAAAAATGCTTGTCCCATGGCTGCAAAAATTACTTCGCTAAAACCAGATTCAGTTACTTTACTAAAATCTGGTAAAAGATAAAATTTTAATCCTTCAGAACTTCCTTTAAGTGTAATTGAGTGAATTGCTAAAATTACAATCAAAACAAGAAGAAGTGACATCATAACCTTTGTAATTTTTTCAACACCGTTTTTTAATCCAATTCCAACTATTACAAAACTTAAAATTGTAACTAGTGCCATCCAGAAAATTTGTTGTCCTGGATTTGCTGTTAAAGCACCAAAAAAGTTTTCTACACCCTTTGCGTCTAAACCTGAAAAAGCACCTGTTATATTTGAAAAACAATAGTACAAAAGCCAACCTGCAATTGTTGTGTAAAAAAACATTAAAATGTAATTACCGATTATTGCAACTGGACCATATAAGTGCCACTTTGTTTCTTTGGGCTCTAAAGTTTTTAAAGCTTTCCCGATATTTTGTCTTGAAGCTCTTCCTATTGAAAATTCCATTACCATAATAGGAAGTCCTAAAGCTACAAGAAAAAATAAGTAAATTAATACAAATAAAGCTCCACCGTATTTACCTGCGATATAAGGAAATCTCCACACATTTCCTAATCCAATGGCACATCCTGCAGAAAGTAGGATAAATCCAAGTCTTGAAGAAAGTGATTCTCGTTGTTCTGCCATAAATTATTCATCCTTTATTTTTTATGAGTGTTTTATACAAAAAAAAACTGTCCCATGAAATTAATTTTTCAGTTAGGACAGCTTTCTTTATTACTGTTTAAAATTCGGCTTGTTTTGGAGCTCTTGGGAAAGGAATTACATCACGCAAGTTTCCAAGCCCTGTAACGTAACGAAGTAATCGTTCAAAACCAAGTCCAAAGCCTGAGTGAGGAACTGTACCGAATTTTCGTAGTTCCAAATACCACCAGTAATCTTCAGGCTTCATTCCTAGTTCTTGGATTCTTGCTACAAGTTTATCATAATCGGCTTCTCGTTCTGAGCCTCCGATAAGTTCTCCGATTCCAGGAACAAGAACATCAACAGCACGAACTGTTTTTCCGTCGGGATTTTGCTTCATATAGAAAGCTTTAATTTCCTTTGGATAATCGTATACCATAACAGGTTTTTTATAAATTTCTTCTGTTAAATAGCGTTCATGTTCTGTTTGTAAATCACAACCCCAATAGGCTTTAAATTCAAACTTATCGTTATTTTTTTCAAGTTGAGTAATTGCATCAGTGTAACTTACTCTAGCAAAATCTGAATTTGCAACATGAGTTAATGTATCAATTAAGCCTTTTTGAACTCTTTCGTTAAAGAATTTCATATCTTCTGAACATTTTGTTAATGCCCAATTTAAAAGGTAACGAACAAATTCTTCTGCTAAATCCATGTTATCTTCTAGTTCAAAGAATGCCATTTCAGGTTCAATCATCCAGAATTCAGCTAAGTGACGAGGTGTGTTTGAATTTTCTGCTCTAAAAGTTGGTCCAAAAGTGTAAACTCTTGAAAGAGCTGTTGCATAAGTTTCTGCTTGTAACTGACCTGAAACTGTAAGACTTGCTTTTTTTCCAAAGAAATCTTTGCTGTAATCAACTAGGTTTGCAGCTTTTTCTTCTGCCATTCCTTTTGCACCTGCTTTAATTCCTGTAGCAGCAATTTTTTCTAAATCAAGTGTTGTTACTTGGAACATTTCTCCTGCACCTTCGCAGTCACTTGTGGTGATAATTGGTGCGTTAAAATATTGAAATCCTCTTTCATTAAAGAAAGTGTGAATTGCATAAGCCATTTGACTTCGCATACGAGCAGCAGCCCCAATGATATTTGTTCTTGGTCTAAGATGCCCAATTTCACGCAAAAATTCGATAGAGTGTCCTTTTTTCTGTAAAGGATAAGAATCTACAGGAGCTTCTCCTAGAACTTCGATGTTTTCAAGAGAAACTTCCACAGCTTGTCCAGAAGCAGGTGATGGAATTAATTTTCCTGTTGCTTTTACAGAGGCACCAGTTGTTATTTTTTTCAACTGTTCTTCGATATTATCATTATTTGGATTATTAGAATCTCTATCAAAAGTTAATTGAATCGATGCAAAGCATGAACCATCATTTACCTGAATAAAACATAGATTTTTTGAATCACGTTTTGTGCGTACCCAACCTAAAATTTGAACTTCATGTCCGTCGGGATTTGATACTAAAATGTCTTTAATTAATATTGCTTTCATAAAGTTCATTTTACTACTTTTTTTGCAAAGTGTACATATAGAAAACAAAAACCCTTGAAAGAAATTTTATAAATTTGTATAATTATTGTGTAATATAGTATAATGTTGAATAAATAAACAAATGGAGAGTAAATGTCTGATAATTTTGAAAATTCGCTTATAGAAAAGATTACAACTATCGCCAAAAATAATGATCCGATAAACCAAGATTTATACCAAAAATATGATGTATGTCGAGGTTTACGCTATCCTGATGGTCGTGGTGTAGTTGTAGATCTTACTCGTGTTGGTGATGTTGTTGGATATGATGTAGTTGATGGCAAGAAAGTTGCAATTCCTGGAAAATTGATTTATCGTGGATATGATATAGAAGATTTAATAAAAGATGCTGAAGCTACTGATCAATTTGGATATGAACAAACTGCTTACTTGTTACTTTTTGGTGAACTTCCAACTCAATCTCAATTAGATGAATTTAGAGAATTTTTAGGTTCAAAAAGGGCTTTACCAGAAAACTTTACAGAAGATATGATTATGAAAGCACCTTCTTCTGATATCATGAATAAATTGGCTCGTGGAGTTTTGGCAAGTTATTCTTATGATAAAAATCCAGAAGATGTTTCTATAGCAAATAATCTTAGACAATGTATTGAATTGATTGCTCGTTTTTCAACTTTAACTGCTTACGCTTATCAGGCAAAACGCCGTTATTACGACGGAAAAAGTATGTATATTCATAATCCAAAACCAGAACTTTCTACTGCCGAAAATCTTTTGCGTCTTATTCGTCCAGATAAAGAATATACTAAGTTAGAAGCAGAAATTTTGGACTTATCTTTAATTCTTCATGCTGAACATGGTGGTGGAAATAACTCATCCTTGTCTGTTCATGTTATTTCTTCTGCTGATACAGATACTTATTCTGCTATTGCTGCAGCTGTTGGTTCTTTGAAAGGTCGCCGTCATGGTGGTGCCAATAAGCAAGTAATGGATATGATGGATAACATCAAAGAAAATATTAAAGATTGGTCAAATGAATCTGAAATAAAAGAATATCTTAGAAAGATTATCCGTAAAGAAGTTTTTGACAAAAAAGGATTGATTTACGGTCAAGGTCATGCAGTTTATACAATTTCAGATCCTCGTGCAATTTTACTTAGAGATAAGGCAGAATCTTTAGCAAAAGAGAAGGGATGCACTGAAGAATTTAATCTTTATCGCACAATAGAAAAACTAGCTCCTGTAGTTTTTGCTGAAGAAAAAAATAGTGATAAGCAAATTTGTACCAATGTGGATTTTTACTCAGGATTTGTTTATACAATGTTGAATATTCCACGAGAATTATTTACTCCAATTTTTGCTATTTCTCGAATTGCTGGATGGTCTGCACACCGAATTGAAGAAATCGTTTCTGGTGGAAGAATTTATCGTCCTGCTTACAAAAATGTTCTTGAAAGAAGGGATTATATTCCTATTGATAAACGCTAATCGAAAGATTTAGGTACTTTTATGAAAAGAGAACGACTTGATAAAATACTTTCTCATCATGGATTTGGGTCAAGAAAAGATGTTAAAAAATTGTTGCATTCTGGTAGAGTAAATGTAAACGGAAAAATTTGTACTTTGCCAGATGTTTCAATTGATTTAGATATCGATGTTATTTCTATTGATGATGAAGTTTTGAAAGTTCGTAAACACGTTTATTTAATGATGAACAAATGTGAAGATGTGGTTTGTTCAAATAAAGATGGAATTCATAGTACTGTTTTTGATTTAGTTCCAGAAGAATATAAAACATCTTCAATGGGTGGTGAACTTCATTGTGTTGGTCGATTAGATATTGATACTGAAGGTTTGTTGCTTTTAACAACTGACGGAAGTTTAACTCATAAATTAATTTCTCCAAAAACTCATATTCCAAAAACATATCATGTGAAACTACAAAAGGGCTTAAGTCTAAGAGAGCAAACTAAATACACAGAAGTTTTTCAAAAAGGAATGTTTGTTCCTGCTGAAGGAAACGAAAGTGAATTTACAGCTCTTCCTGCACAATTGATTTGGCCCTCTGAAGAAAACGGAAGCTATCTTACAGAAAATGGTCCAGAATCTTGTGAGGTTTTAATTACAATTTACGAAGGAAAATATCATCAAGTAAAACGAATGTTTGCAGCCTGTGGAAATCAGGTGATAAAACTAAAACGAATTTCTATTGGTGGTTTATATTTAGATTCAGGTCTTGCTTTAGGGCAGTGTAGAGAATTAACTCAAGAAGAATTAAAATTTTTAATATAAAGTGATGCTCATATAAAACTAATATTTCAAATTCTACTTGACGGGTGGAGATTAAGAAATAATTATTTTAAAATATTTTTGTAAGGAAAAAAAATGATTAAGGTTGAAAATCTATCAAAAGTTTTTAAAACATCAAAAAAATTTCCAGGATTATTTGGTTCTATAAAAGGACTTTTTACAAGAGAATATACTGAAAAAAAAGCTGTAAATAATATTTCTTTTGAAATTGCTTCTGGGGATATTGTTGGATATATCGGTTCTAATGGGGCAGGAAAATCCACAACTATAAAAATTATGACAGGAATTTTAACTCCAACTTCTGGCAGAGTTTTAGTTGACGGAATTGAGCCATATAAAAATCGACAACTTAATGCAAAAAAGATTGGAGTTGTGTTTGGCCAAAGAACTCAACTTTGGTGGGATTTGCCTTTAAATGAATCTTTTTCATTTTTAAAAGATATTTACGAAGTTTCAGAAGATGATTATAAAGAACGAATGAAATTTTTTACTGATGTTCTTGGCTTAGATGAATTTATAATGCAACCTGTTAGAACTTTATCTCTTGGTCAAAGAATGAAAGCAGATTTAGCTGCGTCTTTGTTACATAATCCAAAAATATTATTTCTTGATGAACCAACAATCGGACTTGATGTTGTTGTAAAAGAAAAAGTGCGCAAAGCAATAAAAGAAATTCATGCAAAATACGGAACTACAATTATTTTAACAACTCATGATTTACAAGATATAGAAGAACTTTGTTCAAAAATCATTATTATTGATGAAGGTCGAGTTGTTTATAACGGAAATCGTGAAGATTTGCAAAAAAATTTTGGTAATGGAATAGTTTTAAATTTAAGATTTTCTCAAAATGAAAAAATTGATGAAACTTCATTGAAAAATCTTTTTTTAGAAGATAAATCTTTTTCTGAAAAAGGTGAATTATCCTTTGCTTTTTCTGATGGAATGTATTCTATTGGTTTTAGTAAAGATGAATTTTCTTCCTCGGAAATTCTAAAAAAGATTTTGCAAAAATATCAAATAGAAGATTTTTCTGTAGAATCAACTTCAATAGAAGATATTGTAAAGAAAATTTACAACACAGCCTCTCTTGAAAGAACGAGGTTGTAGTGTGAAAACTAAATGGTATTCTTTAAAATTATATCTTCCCTTTACTAAAAATATTTTTCAGCAATATCTTGCATATCGGTCTAACTTTTTTATGTATTTGCTTGGTGCTTTTATGCGAGTTTTCTGTTTGATTTTTTTATGGAAGGCAATTTTTGTTGGAAGTGGTAAAGAAATTCTTAATGGATTTAGTTTTCCTGTAATGGTAAGTTATTTGATTCTTTCAACTTGTATTAGTGAATGTATTGGTGGTAGTGTTGTAAATCTAGTTCACTCGGAAGTAAAAAAAGGAACGATTGCAATGCAATTAATAAAACCAATTTCATATAGATTGCGTTTGTATTTTTCATCTCTTGGGGATTCCTTATATGTTTTTATTTTTTTGATGATTCCAGGTTTTATCGGAATGATTATTATAAATGCAATTTATGGTTCATTATCAGTTTTTACTCCATTAAATATTTTGTTTTTTGTAATTTCTTTTTGTTTTTCGATAATGATAAATCTTTCACTTTCTTTTGTTTTAGGAATGATAACTTTTATCACAACAAATATGTGGGGAATTTTGCAAATTTATCAAGCGATTTTTAGATTGCTTTCTGGTGCTTTAATTCCTTTGAGTTTTTTTCCTCCAATATTTGAAAAAATTTTAACCTATTTACCATTTTCTTCTTTGATTTCTGCACCTGCAAATATTCTTTTAGGTGTTATGAATTTAAATGAAATTTGCAAAGTGTTAATTATTCAATTTGTGTGGTTAATTTTATTTTTTCTGTTAACAAATTTAATTTGGAAAAAAGTTGTTCATCGTTTGGTTGTTAATGGGGGCTAATATGAAATGTCATGCTGAACTTGATTCAGCATCTTGTTAGATTCCGAAATAAATTCGGAATGACTTGTACTATTTTATATAGGAAATTTATATGAAACTAAAAAAATATGTTAATTTATATTTCAAATATATTGCTCAATATTTAAAATCTTTAATGGCTTATCGTGTAGATTTTTTTACGGGGCTTATTGGTTTTTCATTTTTGCAAATTACAGGTGTAATTTTTATCACTTTGGTTTTTAATTCAATTCCTTCTTTACAAGGTTGGAATTTTTACGAAATTTTGTTTATTTACGGATTTGCTCAACTTCCTCGTGGTTTGGATCATATTTTTTCTGACAATTTGTGGCTTATTTCAAGTTGGCTAATTGCAGATGGTGATTTTGATAGATATTTACTTAGACCAATAAATCCACTTTTTCAAGTTATTTCTGAACGATTTCAACCTGATGGTTTTGGTGAATTTGTAACTGGTGTGATTCTTGTAATTATTGCTTCTATAAAACTTTCCCTAACTTTTACAGTTGATAAAATTATAGTTTTAATAATTACATCTATTTCTGGAGCTTTTATTATTACAAGTTTGAAAATGTTTGTTGCTTCAATAGCCTTCTGGACAAAACGTTCAGGAGGTCTTTTGCAAACAATATATAGTTTTAATGAATTTTGTTATTATCCTGTAACAATTTATAATAAAGCTTTGCAATTTGTTTTGACTTTCATTTTGCCTTTTGCTTTAACTTCATACTTTCCTGCAACTTATATTTTAGGAAAACAAAATTTAATTTGGGCATTAGCAATTCCTGTGGGATTTTCAGTTATTTTTACTTTATTGTCATATAAAACTTGGTGTTCTGGAATCAATCATTACGAAAGTGCTGGAAGTTGATATTTTTTTGTTGATGATTTTTTCTTTTGTGTGTAATATTAACTTATGGATATTTATTATTTAATACTTGTTGTTCCTGCTTTGCTTTTAAGTTTTATAGCACAAGGAATGGTAAAAAGCACTTTTTCAAAGTATTCTTCTGTAAAAATTGAAAGAAATATTACAGGAGCTCAGGCAGCAAATTATTTGCTTCAAAAAAATGATGTAACTGGTGTTACAGTAAAACCAATTTCTGGTTCTTTAACAGACAATTTTAATCCTACTGATATGACATTAAATCTTTCTGAACCTGTTTACAATGTTAGTTCAATTGCCGCTGTTGGTGTTGCAGCCCACGAAACAGGTCATGCAATTCAACATGATAAAGGGTATCTTCCTATTAAATTTAGAAGTATGTTAGTTCCTGTTGCAAATTTAGGCTCTGCTGCAGGTCCTTTGCTTGCTATTCTAGGATTGTCTTTAAGTTTTTCATTTTTAGTTGATATTGGATTGATTTTATTTTTTGGTTCTGTTTTATTTTATCTTGTAACGTTGCCTGTTGAATTTAACGCTTCTTCTCGTGCTTTAAAAACATTAAAAGAAGCAGGCGTTATGAATGATAAAGAGTTGAAAGGCGTAAAAAAAGTTTTGGGTGCTGCTGCTATGACTTATGTTGCCTCTGCTTTAGTTTCTTTAGGAAACTTTATAAGATTCTTTTTGTTGACAAAACGCAGGGACTAAAAATATTTTGCAAAGTTTTTGCATTCTGCGAGAAATGGAAGATTTATTTTGCTAAAGATTTTATCTCTTCCATGGAAAGTCCTGTGTATTTAAGAATAGTTTGAATATCGAGATTATCTTTAAGCATATTTTTAGCAGTTTCGATTTTTGTTTGTTGAGAACCTTGCTGAATACCCTGTGAGATACCTTTTTCTACGCCATCTTCGTAGGCTTCCTGTCGTTGAACAGCGATATCTGTGTCGTAGTCATATTCTGTTAATAACATGTTTTCAACCTCCGTGGATTTTCGGCTAAGATAATCTGAAAGAAAGCCTTGTTTTATAGATTGCTTAATTGCGACTGTAAGTGCCTCTGGAATTTTGTTTTCGATGTTGAATTTCACTTGCTCCATAAATTCTGAATATTCCTTGAGAGCCTCGCAACGATTTAAAACAGGATTTTCTTTATCTACATTAATATTAATCACTTTTACGCAAATTTCAAGGGG
>JAGBFB010000002.1 GCA_017936665.1 Spirochaetaceae bacterium
AAAGGAATTGATTGAATACTTGTCTTGGTACAACGAAAAAAGAATTAAAGTTAAATTAAAAGGACTGACCCCTTTACAATTCAGGAATCAGTCCTTAAAATCAGCCTAGTTAAAGTGTCCAATAATTGGGGTGCACTTCAGTCATCGCCTCTTTTTAATATCTATATTAGGTGTTTATTTTGCGTAAGTTGCAATGAATACACCAGCAGCAATAGCTGTACCGATAACACCTGATACGTTAGGTCCCATAGCGTGCATCAAAAGGAAGTTTGATGGGTCATATTCCATACCAACTTTGTTTGCAACACGAGCAGCCATTGGAACAGCTGAAACTCCAGCAGAACCAATAAGTGGGTTGATTTTTTCTTTTAAGAAAAGGTTCATTAATTTTGCCATTAAAAGACCACCAGCAGTTGCAATTGCAAAAGCCAAAAGTCCTAGAGCAATAATACCTAAAGAACTTGGGTTCATGATTTTTTCTGGAGTCATTTGTGAACCAACACCTAATGACAACAAGATTGAAACAATGTTCAAAAGTTCATTTTCCATTGTTTTTGAAAGACGATCAACAACACCACATTGTTTTACAAAGTTACCGAATGCTAACATACCGATAAGAGGAGCAGCAGATGGTAACAATAAAAGAGTTAAAATCAAAAGAACGATTGGGAACAAAATCTTTTCTGTTTTTGAAACATAACGAAGTTGTTTCATTTTGATTTTGCGTTCTTTTTCTGATGTTAATGCTTTCATAATTGGTGGTTGAATCATTGGAACTAGAGCCATGTATGAATAAGCAGCAACTGCAATAACAGCCATCATTTCTGGAGCAAGTTTTCCTGAAACATAAATTGATGTAGGACCGTCAGCACCACCAATAATAGCGATTGCACAAGCTTGTAACATGTTGTATTCAACCCCAGGGATAAGGTTCATTAATGAAACTCCAAGAAGTGTTGCAAAAACACCTAACTGTGCAGCACCACCTAAAAGAGCCATCTTTGGATTTGCAATAAGTGGACCAAAGTCTGTCATTGCTCCAATTCCCATAAAGATAAGCATTGGGAAAAATTCGTTTCCAACACCAGCATCGTAAATGATACGAAGCATACCAGTACCTTCGTTATACATTCCAGCACCAGGGATATTTACAAGAACAGTACCAAA
This sequence comes from Spirochaetaceae bacterium, assembly GCA_017936665.1. Classification (GTDB taxonomy): domain Bacteria; phylum Spirochaetota; class Spirochaetia; order Treponematales; family Treponemataceae; genus RGIG9060. Next base: position 1,168 of record JAGBFB010000002.1, read on the forward strand.
TCCAATTGGAATAAGAAGAAGAGGTTCAAATCCTTTTGCAGCACCAAGATAAATGATAAGGAATCCGATGGCAATCATCATTAATTTTTGCCAACCAGGAGCCTGTTTTCCAGCAAAAGGGTCTACTGTTGCGTGATGTCCACCATCAGTTGCTTCAGGTTCACCATTTATCAACTGATTAATACCTGTATTTTTCCAGATATTCATCAAGAATGTTTTTACAGAAACCTCAGGTACGTTTTCGCTACCTTTGATAATAGCTGTGTTCATTGTTCTAAAAGAAGGAACTTCTCTTTTTTCTGTAACTGTATCAGAAGCAAAAGTTGTTGTTACAACAGAAAATACCATTGCAACTGCCATAAGAACTGACATAACTATTGCTATCTGCTTCTGACAATAATTTTTCTTACCGAGCATTTTTATTCTCCAATTTATTTAATTTCTGCCAATGGTTGACCTGCTGTAATAGCAGAACCAGCAGTAGCAATATAATGAATTGTACCATTTGAAGCAGCTTTTACTTCAAGTTCCATTTTCATTGATTCAATCATACAAACAGTATCACCTGCTTTAACACTTGCACCTTCAGAGAACATTCCTTTTAAATATGTTCCAGCTACAGGTGCAGTAACAACAGCTGCACCAGCAGTAGGTTGTGCAGGTGCATTTTCAGCAGGAGCAGCAACTACAGCAGCAGCACCTCCACCGATTGTACCAAGCACTTGTCCAGCAGTAATTGCAGAACCAGGTTGAACTGTAAATTCAACTTTTCCAGAAGCAGTTGCTTTTACTTCAAGTTCCATTTTCATTGATTCAATCATTAAGACTGTATCACCTTCTTTTACTTCTGAACCAGATGCAACTACGTGTTTTAACAATGTTCCTGCTACAGGAGCTTTAATATCAGCACCATTTCCAGCAACAGTTGTTACCACAGGAGCACTGCCTGCTGCACTAAATGCAACATTGTATGTTGTTCCATCAACAGTAACAGACATTTTGTCACCTGCAGGTCCTGATGTAACGTTAAAGTTTTGTCCGTCAACATTTACAGTGTAAGAACCACCTTTTCCTGCATCTGCACTTACTTTTGGCAATGCAAATGAATCTGAAGAGATAGGTCCTTTTTCTCTTTCTGCAAAGAATTTTGGAGCTACTTTTGGGAACATTGCGTATGTCAATGTATCTTCGTCGCTTCCGTTTCCGCCGTTTTCTTTAGCTTCTTTAACCATTTTGTCCCATTCATTTTCGATTAGGTCAGCTGGACGACATGTAACAGGTTCTGTCATGTTGTTTTGTTTTAGAGCTTCTTTTAGAAGGTCAGCGTTTACAGGAGCTGGAGTTTTTCCGTATTTTCCTACAACAAGGTCACGAGTTTCTTGTGTAAGTTTTGCATAACGACCAAATAGTACGTTAAATACAGCTTGTGTACCAACAATTTGTGAAGTTGGTGTAACAAGTGGGATATAACCACAATCAGCTTGTACAACTTGAATTTCTTTAAGAACGTCATCAATTTTGTCTGATGCACCTTGTTCTTTAAGTTGATTTTCAAGATTTGAAAGCATTCCACCAGGAACTTGAGAAGCTAGGATACGAGTATCTGCTCCCAAGAATGAGCTTTCGAATTTTGCATATTTTTTGCGAACATCACGGAAGTATGCTGCAATTTCTAGAAGTGTATTTAGGTCAAGACCTGTGTCCATGTCTGTACCTTTGAACATTTCTACGATTGTTTCAGTTGGTGAGTGAGATGTACCCATAGCCATTGAAGAAATTGCTGTATCAAGAATATCAGCACCAGCTTCAGCAGCTTTTGCAAGTGTTGCAACAGAAAGACCTGTTGTAGCGTGTGAGTGGATTTCTACAGGTAAATCTACAGCCTTTTTGATAGCTTTTACTAAATCGTAAGCTTCGTAAGGTTTTAGAAGACCTGACATATCTTTAATACAGATAGAATCTGCCCCGAAATCTGCATAAGATTTTGCTAAATCAGCGTAAACTTCTTTTGTGTGATATGGAGTTGTAGCATAAGAAATAGCCATTTGAACATGTTTACCTGTTTTTTTAGCAGCATCAGTTGCTCTTTTTAGGTTACGAGGATCATTACAAGCATCGAAAATTCTGAAAACACCAATACCATTTGCAGCAGCTTTTTCTACAAATTTATCAACTACATCGTCTGCATAGTGGCGATATCCTAAAAGGTTTTGACCACGAAGAAGCATCATGATTGGTGTGTTAGGAAGAGCTGCATGAAGTTTGCGAAGTCTTTCCCATGGATCTTCGTTTAAGAAACGAATACAAGAATCGAAAGTTGCACCACCCCAACCTTCTAGGGCCCAGTAACCAACTTTATCAAGTTTATCGCAGATAGGAAGCATATCTGCTGTTGTCATACGAGTAGCGTGAAGAGACTGATGAGCATCACGCAAAACTAAATCTGAAATTTTGACTTTATTTGCCATAAAAAAATACCTCTAAAAATTTATTTGTTTTGTTTTTCGTGTAAAGCGGCTGCTATAGCTGCAACTATTTTATTTTTTTGAGCAGATTGAGCTGCTGGTGTTGTAACATCTGCACTTTTTTCTTGGTCAAGTTTCAATGCTTTTATCACTTTTGCTGTAAGAGAAACAAAAACGATAAGAATAACCAAGAACGTAAAAACTACAGACATACCTAGCAATGTCAAAATTAAACTTTGACTTAGCATCTGTGTAATTGTCATACATCCTCCATATCAATATATATTAAACAAAAATTATGTTCCTTGGTACATTATATTTGAAACTTCTGTATTATTCAAGTATCAGTTATTCTAATGACACATAAGTTTTTCCAGTACCACCATCTTCAGGATTGGCAAACTGAAAATTTGATATTCCAGGATAAGATTTTAAGTAATCCCAAACGGCTGTTTGTAAAATTCCGTTTCCTTTTCCATGTATAATAGAAAAATTTTTAAAATTGTTTATAACACATAAATCCAGTTGTTTTTCTAAAGATTTTATTGCTTCTTCGTAACGCATACCTAAAAGCCGTAATTCAAAAACAGGTTTTTCATTAAAAATTGAAGAAGGATTTAATCTTGACAAATTACCTACTCGTTCTTTATGTTCATCTTCAGCTTTTACAATTTCAATAGAAACTGAATTTTTGTTTGAAGAAGAAATAGTTTGAACAATATCACTTTCTTTTATAGTAAGTTTTATATTTCCAGATTGAACAAGCCATTTATCATTTTTTTGTTTTTGCAAAAGGATTGCTTCAGTTTTATTTTTTCCAAAACGTACTTTTTGTCCTTCTTGAAATTCAATTGTTTTTTCGGATAAATCATTAGTTATTTCTGATATATTTTTATCTTTAGAAATTTGCTCTAATTCATTCTCTGCTTCTTCAAGAGCTTGGTTTTCAAGTTCAACAGCTTTAGAAAGATTTGCAATAGTTTCCTTTACTTTTAGAGTTTTTTCTCTTGTAATTTCACCTTCTCTAAGTTCTCTCACAAGATTTTCTAGCATTTTTCGGCTTTCATCTAAGAAATCTTTGCTCTTTTTATAGCCCTGTTCCTTTAATTCAAACTCATGTTGTTTTACTCTTAATTCTTTTAAATCAACCTTTCGCCATTTTTCATTTATAGAATGTTCTTTAGATTTTATTGATTTTTCAAGTTCCGAAAGTTCTTTGTATTTTTCTGTAAGTCCTTTTATAAGAGTTGAAACATCTGCTTGTTTATTTTCGATATAAGCACAGGCATTTTGAATAATTTGCTCAGAAATTCCGTTGCGTTTTGCAATATCCAGGGCATGACTTTCGCCTGGAACGCCCATCACAATTTTATAAGTTGGAGAAAGTGTATTTGCATCAAATTCAACAGAGGCATTTTGACATTTTGCATGAGAATATCCGTAATTTTTCAAAATTCCATGATGAGTTGTTAAAATAACAAAGGAATTTCTTGCTATAAACTCATCAAGAATTGCCATTGCAATAGCACCACCTTCTTGAGGGTCGGTTCCACTTCCAAGTTCGTCAAGGAGAATGAGAGAATTTTCATCGGCAGTTTGTAACATTTGTCCAATATTTTGCATGTGTCCACTAAAAGTTGACAAAGATTGCTCTAGAGATTGCTCGTCCCCAATGTCTGCAAAAACTGAATTAAAAATAGGCAGTTTAGTTCCTTCTTTTGCTGGAATCGGAAATCCTGCTTGATTTAAAAGTGAAAACAAAGCAATAGTTTTTAATGTAACAGTTTTACCACCAGTATTTGCACCTGTTATAATTAATACTCTACAGCCTGAATTAAAAACAACATCAATAGGAACAGCTTTTTCTCCTAACAAAGGATGAGATGCACCTATAAGAGAAAGATTTTCTGTTTCAAAATTGCAATTTTGTGCATAGATACACTTATTTGATAAACCCCATTGACTAGAAGCGTAAGCTACATCGAGTTTTATCATTAATTCCAAGGCTAATTTTAAATCGTAATAAAATTCACTTAAATCTTTTGTAAGCTGAGTAAAAATTCGTTTTAATTCTCGTTCTAATTTTGCTTGTTCTTCTATTAATTCGTTTGAACATCGTACAATTTCTTCAGGCTCAATGTAAAAAGTTTGCCCTGTTTGAGAAACTTCATGAACAATTCCCTTTATACGATTTTTATATCCTGATTTTACAGCAAGCATTTGTCTACCAGAACGCAAAACAGGAACACTTGATTGCAATATCTCTTGATAATTAGAATCAGTTGTATAATTTTTTATGATTGATTCAATTTCGTTGTGTTTTTTCTTAATTTGAGATTGAATATTTTTTATTTCCGGTAAATCTCTAAGTTCACCATTTTTATCAATTATTTTAAAAATTAAATTTTCACATTTTGTAAGAGAAGGTAAATCCTTAGCAATTTTTTCTAAACTTTGATATTTTCCATTAAAAGTACTATTTTGAGAAAAGTCTGATTTACAAAAAACGCTACAAAACTTTGAAACAGATAAACAAAGTTGTCCAATAGAATAAATGTCATCTTGATTTAAGCAAGCTCCATCAACTTTTAAAAACTCAAGAATTTCTTTGCAAGGATTCCATGGCAAAAAACATCGCTGATTTCCTGCCTGAAGATAATCTGCCCAATTTTTACTAAGATTTTTTGCTGAAGAAATTTGTTTTTTATCGGTATAAGGCAATATAGAAAGCACAGTTTGCTTTCCTTCTTGTGTCATTGCAAAAGAAGAAATGATTTCTCTAACTCTAAAGAAATCTAGTTGTTCAAGATTTTTGTGATTCATTTTATTTCTCTAATCGTCCCATGTTCCATTGTCAATTTCTGAACAGATGCGTTGCCAACTTTCGTAGCGATCTTCTGAAATAACACCAGAATATACACCTTCTAAAATTTTACAACCAGCTTCATGAGTGTGAGTACAAGACATTCCAAATGAACATTGCCCTACAAGATTTTTCATTTCTCTAAAATACAAGGCTAAATCTTTTGATGTTATATCATGTAAAACAAACCTTCTTACACCAGGAGTATCAATAATCGAAGCAATCGCCCCTTGTCTTCCTCCAGTTAAAGATTCGTTCAAAGTTAAGTGAAGTAAAGTTCCTTTTGTTGTAGTGTGTGTTCCTCTTCCGTATTTTTGAGAAAGACTTCCTGTTTTTAACACACAAGTAGAATCTAATACATTTATAATACTAGATTTTCCAACACCAGACTGTCCAACTAAGGCACAAAGTTTATCTTCTAAAAATTCTGCTAATTCTTCTAAACCTTCACCATTTTTTGCAGAAATTTTGATTATTTTATATCCCATACTTTCCCAATCAGAAAGTCTTTCTTCAAAATCTTCTTCATCGCAAGATGGTTGTAAATCACATTTATTGCAAATTATAACAGGTTCTATATTTTGATATTCAGCCTGCGCTAAAGCTCTATCCACAAAGCGAGGTCTAAATGGTGGTTCGTTTGGAGTTGTTACAATACATATATTATCTAAATTTGCAGCCAATAACTGAGGACTTCGACCTTTTACATTCCAACGAACAAATTCATTTTTTCTAGGAACTAAATTTATTATTTGACCTTCTGTATCAGTTTGTTCGTCAACTTCTATTTCAACTTTATCACCTGGAGCAAGAGGATTATAATATCCCTTGGAAGCTTCAAGTTTTTTTCCTTTTATTGAGCATTGTCGTATTACTGTATCTTCGCATTCTACGGAAAAAATATTATTACTTCCGCCTAAAACTACACCAAACATAGATTTATTATACAATAATCAATCCTGAAAAGTCCACAACAATTTTATTTATAAATGATGATAAAATCTTCCCTTGACTTTTTTTATTGTATATGGTAGTTTTCAGTTTAGTTACATTCCCCGATTGTGTAATGGTAGCACCTCAGATTCTGGTTCTGATTGTGGGGGTTCGAATCCTCCTTGGGGAAATAGGCTGAACAACAAGGTTCAGCTTTTTTTATAGAAAGATTTTTTTTAGATTGGTCCCTTCGTCTATCGGCTAGGACGTGACCCTCTCAAGGTCGAAAGACGGGTTCAACTCCCGTAGGGACCGTTTGTAAAAGTTGTTTTAAGAAGATAAACTTCATAAAACAACTTTTTTTTTATACAACTAAACTCTTAATAAAAGTTCGTTCTCTCAAGGATACTTTTTTATCAGCAGAACAGAAACAAAGACAGAAGCTAATTAGTGTATCTTGAAATTCTTCGCTAAATTGTCCCACAACTTCTGATATCCATACAGCATGTCTTTTTCCTTCAACAGAATTAAGTCTATTCACTAATTTTTCTACCTCAGAATAAGTTAAATTAATTGGAGTAACTTCCTGTAAAAGACTATATTCCTCTACTGATAATTTTCCATCAGCTCCACAAGCAACAGCCATAAAATATAAAAACATTTCTATCCCATCAGAACCTAATGTTTCAAATGCATTTATCATTTTTACGCTTTGTTCTTGTAAATAAAGTTTTCTTTCACCATTTGACATTTTCTCAAAGGTTTTACACATTTCTTCAAATTCAAACATAATAGAAATCTCCTATTTTTTTTCAAACAAGTATATGTAAAAAGTATTAAATCAAATTTTTAGTTTGTCAATAGAAAAATTGCAGAATTAAATAAGATTTTTTTTGGTATTAAGACTTTTTTACAAAATTTTTACCTAGTGTTTTTTATAACTATATGTTAAAATGTTTACCATGGAAAATTACACTTCTTTTGATAAATTAGTTATGGAAATCTCAAATGATGAAAGAGTAAACCTATTAAAAAAATTAGAATCAAATTCAGACCCAGAAAAACAAAACATAGAGGTAAAACAAAAAAATGATGATGCTGGATTAGATATTACAATTCGTTATCAAAAAGAATCTTTTTTTGTCAGATTATGGCTTAGATTAAAATCTTTATTCACCTCCAATGGAATTGAGTATTTATATAATGAATATCTTGTTTCAAATGTGGCAAAAGAAGTTGATAAAGATTATCCTAACTTAATTGATTACAAAAATGGATACTTACTAGAAGATTTTTACATAAAATTAACGGAATTAAAAAAAGTTGCAGATTTTTTTAGACCAGGAATATCAGTCTATGAAGAAAATCAAGGAGCGTTTTTTGTCTTTTTAGGTTCTCTAATAACCCCCGAATTATCAGAAACTTTAGAAACAGAAGTTAGTCCATACAAATATGGTTTAGACCGAGAAGTTACTAGTGAATTGCGAGCATCATTAATACGAAAGATGGAAGAAATTTTACAATCAATTCCTAATGATAAACGCATGAAATTATATGACTCCATTCGTTCTATCGAATGGTTAAAATATTTTACAAAATTACCTTTTGAAAGATTAATATCAAAATTTGTTACTTTTGTCGCAGGTTCAAACACTTGTCCAATTGACAGCGTTTCAAGTGAGTTATCATCTTTTGCTAGAGTTTTATGTAATGGTAAAAAAATTCATACAGAAGTTCTTGAAGCTTTGTACTTATTTTCTGAACAATCACAAAAAATTATTGTTGGTGCAAACGCTGATACAGATATAGTAAATCAAGAAGGTGAAGAATACTTAAAGAAAAGTATAGAACAAATTTCTTTAATTAAAATGTTCATTACAAGTATTCCAATTGCATCCCTAGCTACGATTGCGACAAATTCATCAGTATATGAAGTAGAAAAATTAGGTGGAATAGAAGATTGGTTTATCAAATATAAAAACCATTGGAAAAAAATTTTTGATCAACGTTGGGAAAATTGGCTTAGAGATAAAAAGAAATATGCCATGAATGAAAAAATCAAAGAATTATTTGAAACCACCACATTTCCTTTTATTCCAAACAGACCTTGGCAAGAAATTTGGGGTGGAATTCCATTTTCAAAAGAATACACATTAGGTTTTATATATGCATTTTTTAAGAAAGTATATCCTAATTACAATAAAGTTCTCAAAGTAATTATGGTAGAAGGTGATTTTATCCAAAGAGAAAATCGCATTGAGTTTACAGATACATATAATATGCTTAATCATATTGCTCAAACAATTGTAAACATAAATGAACAACTTTCACCACGTGGTGCTTACGGAATTTCATTTAACACAGTAATAAAAGAATCGTTAAGAACAATTCAAGGACAAACAAAAATCAATAATCTTTTAGCAACAATAGAAAAAGAAGTTGCAAGTTTGGCTACGCAATTTTCTGAATCTTGTAGAAAAATGCAATTAATATTTACAGGAATTTTATCAAATGAAAAAAATACACGTTACGACACTTTAGTAAATATTTCAACAATTCAAGGAAAAACTAATATTCAATTCAGACAACAAATGAAAGAAGTTCATGCAGGATTTGGTGATATTTTGGACTTAGTAAAAGATATTGAAACTATAGATGTATCCTATGCAAATAAATCTTAAATTTGATGATGACGCTTACAAAAATTCTTTAAAAGTTCCTCAATGCAAAATCTCAGATTTTAATTTAGGTTCAATGCGTTTTAAATGGAATGAAGAAAACAAAATTCGCTCAGAATATTTTTCAAAAACATATCCAGATAAAAAAATTATCGATATAGAACTTTGTCATTCAAAAAAAGTTTTGATGATTAAAGATGAAAATGATTTAGAAAATATTTCAAAAGAACAACTCCTTGCAGACGGAATAATCACAAAAAATACAAATTTTGTTCCAGTTGTTACCGTTGCAGACTGTATGAGTATTTTTATTTTTGATGACAAAAGCAATACTTTTGGAGTTGTTCATTCAGGCTGGAAAGGTACAGGAATTTCTGTTGAAGCAATAAATCTAATTTTGCAAAACAATCCTCAAAGTAAAATTGAAAACTTGCATTTTATTCTAGGACCACACATAAAAAATTGTTGTTATCAAATTGATGAAAAACGAAAAAATTATTTTTCTAAAAATTTTACTCCAGAATGTATCACAGAAATTGATGGAAAAATTTTTCTTTCACTTGAAAAAGCAAATCTTCATTTACTAGATAAATTAGGAATTCCTAAAAATCATATAGTTTGTTATTCAGAATGTACTTGTTGTTCAAAAATTGATGATGAAAAATCTTCATTAAAAGAAAACTTCAAATACGGTTCATTTAGACGCCAACATGTACTTGAAGGAAAAGATTTTTATGTAATGGCTGCATCGATTTCTATGTAAATCACTTGCAATCTTGAAACCTTACTATAATTTATGATATAAATATAAAAACAACTTTTTTACAAGGAAAAAATAATGGCTGATGTAAAGACAGAATGTCGCAAATTAGTAAAAGATGCGTTAAATAAATTAATCGAAAATAAAAATCTTGAAGTAGAAAAAATTTTAGAAAATGATATTTTAACAGAAACACCACCAGATGCTTCAATGGGTGATATTGGAATTCCGCTATTTCCCTTTGCAAAGAAATTTAGAATGGGACCACCTGTAATTGCTAGTGAACTTGTAAAAATTCTTGCTGAAGATGAATTTAGTCAAGTAGCAAAAAAAATCGGTGAATTCAAAGCCACAGGTCCTTATCTTAATGTAAAACTTGATAAGGCATCAGAATCAAGTGCAATTTTATCAAGAATTTTTTCACAAGGTAAAGATTACGGAAAAGTAAATGTAAATGGGGAAAAACCAATGGCTGGACAAAGAGTAATGATTGAATTTTCTAGTCCAAACACAAACAAACCTTTACATTTAGGTCATCTAAGAAATGATGCACTTGGTGAAAGTGTTTCTAGAATTTTAGATTTTCAAGGTGCAGAAGTTTACAAGGTAAACATCATCAATAATCGTGGTGTTCACATTTGTAAATCAATGTTAGCATATCAAAAATTTCATCAAGAAAAAGGAGATACACCAGAATCTCTTGGATTAAAAAGCGATAGATTTGTTGGGGATTGCTATGTAGAATTTAACAACTACGCAAAAGAAAATCCAAATGCAGAACAAGAAGCTCAAAATATGCTTGTTGAATGGGAAAAAGGAAATCCTGAAGTTCATAAACTTTGGCAACAAATGAATGATTGGGCTGTTTCTGGCGTACAAAAAACATACGAACGAACTGGTGTTTCTTTTGACAAACTATATTACGAAAGCGAAACTTACCTAAAAGGTAAAGAAGAAATTCTTGATGGATTAGAAAAAGGTCTGTTTTACAAAGAAGAAGACGGTTCTGTTTGGGTAGATTTGGAAGAAATCAAACTTGATAAAAAAGTTTTACTTAGAAAAGACGGAACAGCTTTGTACATGACCCAAGATATTGGAACAGCAATTTATCGTCACGGAGATTGGAATTTTAACAAATTGATTTATGTTGTTGGTAGCGAACAAATTTATCACTTTAAAGTTTTATTCTATATCTTGAAAAAACTTGGATATGATTGGGCTGACCAACTTTATCACCTTTCATACGGTATGGTAAATCTACCAGAAGGAAGAATGAAAAGCCGTGAAGGTACTGTTGTTGATGCTGATGATTTAATCGATAACTTACGAGATGGTGCATTAGAAGAAATTTGCTCTAAAGGTCGAGAAGAAATCGTAGGAAACGCAAAAGAAGTTGCAGAAAAAGTTGCTCTTGGTGCACTTCACTACTTCTTACTACAAAATAATCCTGTAAAAGATATGATTTTTAATCCAAAGGAATCTTTATCATTTAACGGAAACACAGGACCTTACTTACAATATATGGGAGCAAGAATTTGTTCTATCTTAAAAAAGGCTCAAGAAGCAGGCGTTGAAAAAGATTGTTCAACAGAAGCAACTTCATTACTTACAACAGAAGCTGAATGGGAATTAATAAAACTTCTTGGAGAATTTCCTAATGTTATTGAAAAAGCTGCAAAAAATTTAGATCCTTCTGGATTAGCAATTTATTTGTACGATGTTTCAAAATCATTTAGTAGATTTTATCACGATTGTCCAATTATCAATTCTGGAAACGATAAACTTTCTGGTGCAAGACTTGCTTTGGCAGAATCTGTAAAAACTGTTTTACAAAACGGATTAAATCTTATTCTTGTACCTTTCTTGGAACAAATGTAGTTTTTAGTAAAACCATATAAAATGATAAAGCCTTATCAGTTGAAAAGTTAGTTCACTTGGTAAGGCTTTTTTTTATAAATGATGCAGAATAAATTATAAGTGTCATTCCGAACTTGATTCGGAATCTTTTTGCAATATAGCGAAAACTGAAGATCCTGAAATAAATTCAGGATGACGATTTTTTTTGAAAATTATTCTAAAACTGCATCGCTTGGCATTAAAAAATCTCCACGAGGGGAAAGTCCTACACTACCGATTTTTACACCATCAGGCAAACAAGAACGCTTAAATTGCTGGGAATAAAATCTTCTGTAAAAAACTTCTATCCATTTATCAATTTTATCTTTTGTAAATAAGGTTGCATTCCCCTTTTCCCTTTGCTGAAAATCAAAGGCATGATATGCTAAAAATTTTATTTTTTCTTTTGTAAAGCCCCAACGAACAGTGTAATATAAGAAAAAATCATGCAAATCATAAGGACCAACTAATTCTTCTGTACATTGGCTTATAACTCCATCTTTAGGAGGTAAAAGTTCAGGACTTACAGGAGTTGCAAGAATATCTTTTAACACATCAGATAAGGGACCTTTTATTTTATCTGCAAACCATGCAACTAAATGACGCACAAGAGTTTTTGGAACAGAAGAATTTACACCGTACATTGACATATGATCTCCATTATAAGTTGCCCAACCTAATGCAAGTTCTGACATATCACCTGTTCCTATAACCAAACCCCCACACTGATTTGCTACATCCATTAAAATTTGTGTTCGTTCTCGTGCTTGAGCATTTTCATAGGTAACATCATGGTTGTTTTCATCTTGTCCAATATCTTCAAAATGCTGAAGAACAGATTGCTCAATAGAAATTTCTTTTAATGTAACTCCCATTGATTTTGCCATTGAACAAGCATTTTTGTAAGTTCTATCTGTTGTACCAAAACAAGGCATAGTAATTGCAATAATATCTTCAGTGTCAAGAGAACAAAGTTTAAATGCTTCGTTTGTAATTAATAGTGCTAAAGTTGAATCCAATCCACCAGACAAACCTAGAACAGCACAAGTTGTTTTTGTATGTTTTATTCGTTTTGCAAGGGCATGGGATAGCATCATTATTATCTCATTACAACGAACATCTAATAAATTTTTATCAGATGGAATAAAAGGATAAGGTGAAATATCTCTATAAATTTTTGTTGTAATAAATTTTTTCTTTTTGATATTTTTTTCAGTTTCAATAATTCTAAAAGAAGTTTTTGTAGCTGAAAAATAACTATTCATTCTTTTTCGCTGATTTTGCAAACGTTCAATATCAATATCAGAAATAATAAATCCATCAGAGTAAAGTTCACTTTCACAAAGTACTGTACCATTTTCTGCAATTAAATTTTGTCCAGAAAAAATTAAATTTGTGGTTGATTCTCCTTTGTTTGCATTTGCAAATAAATATCCACAACATAATTTTGCACTTTGACTTTGAACTAAATTTTTTCTTAAAGAAGTTCTTCCGATAATTTCATTATTTGCAGCAAGGCCTGCAATAATCAAAGCACCATTTTGAGATAATTCTACAGAAGTATTTTTAATTCCAGCTAAATCATCAAAAAATTCAGTTCCAATCTTGACATCATCATAAGAAAGTAAAATATCAGTTCCAAAAGGAATTAAATCTGAATATCCTGAAAGTTTAATAAATGAATTTTTAGAAATATTTTTTGCAGTAACAAAATATCTAGCATCATTGTGTTCTGCAAAAGTAGGAACATTTACCTTTGGAACAATTGCAAGGATTTTTCCAGAATGAATCCAGACTGCACAATTATACAAAGAATTTTCATACTGTATGAGGCAACCAATTACAAAAAGCACAGAAGTTTTCCTGGTGGATTCTACAATAGATAATACAGAAGAAATTGCTTTTTCTAAAAGAGAATTTTGTAAAAATAAATCTTGACAAGTTGAACTTGTAACACACAATTCTGGCATTACAAGCAAATTTACACCAAGAGATTCTGCTTTTTTTACAGATTCTATAATTTGTTTTTCATTACTTTTACATCCTGCAACAACAATATCAGGACTACTACATGCAACTCTAAAAAATCCAAAATTCATAATAGAATTATAACGCAAATTATTTTTTTTTGAAAGAACTAATTTATTTAACTATTCTTTTTTGTACCAAAAATCTTCTGAAAGCTCTTCTTTTAATTTAGGATAATGTTTAAAAGTAAATTCTAAATCTTTATCATTTAATAAATAATCTAAATGAGGATAGCCAGATTCCAATGCAAAATACAAATAAGAATAAGTTGCTGAATCTTCATCATAATTTTTTAGTAAAGAATAACAACAAGCAACATTGTAAATTGAATAATAATAAGTTTGAAATTCTTTGTTTTTGGATTTATCTGTATTGATTACCCCAGAATGAAAACAAACATAAGCATTGATTACATTTTCATAATGTGTGATTGCATTTCGATAATCTTTTTTGTCGTAAAATTCATCACCTAATTTATAATTTTCATTTACATAGGAAGAAAATTCTTTTTCAGATTTAAATTTCAAAGGTAAAATTTCTCTTTCTGGAAATGTAGATAAACCTTCACTATCTTTTAATGCAATAAGAATAATTTTATCATCTTTTTTTTGTAAACCGAGTTTATAAGTATTTCTATTTTCATAATTATAGATAATTAGGGCTAAGTCATTATAATAATGGTATTGGTCAATATCAATTTGCCATTCTTTATTAAAAATAAAAAATTTATTGTCTTGAATTTTTACATAAGAAAAATCTGTTGGAAGAATTTGTTTCAAAATATTTTCAAATAAGAAATATCTATATGCAGAATAATAATCAGTTGAATCAGAAATTTTTATATATTCAAAATTTGTGTTTTTATCAAGAAGATATTGAACTTCATTTTTTGTAAGATATTCAAAGTTTGGTTCTTTTATTAAATATCCATCATGAAATTTTACATTAGACCAAAAATTATTATTTCGTAAACAAACTACTGTATAAAATTCAATATTATTTGTGTTTTTTATGCTTTGGGAATAAGATTTTGTCTTTAAAACTTCATTGTAAAAATCAACTGGAATAAAAGTTCCCTCAAAATTTTTTGGATAAACTTCTTGAGAAAATAAAGAACTTGTTAAAAAACAAAAAATACAAGAAATTATTACAATCTTTTTCATTAAAACCTCATTAAAAAATTTATATAAATATTATATACAAAAAAATTGAATTTTAATGAAAAATTTGTAAAAAAATTTAGTAAAAAAGAATTATTTTTTTATCCCTATGTAAAAACGGACAAAATAAAATAAACCTGCAACCATTGCTACAAAACCTGAAATATCCATAAAGGTATGAAGAACAGCTGTTATAAATCCTTTTGAAAATAAAATTGCACCTAAAATGATTAACAAAAGACCAACTGGTAAAAGTATGCTCATAAAACCATTTTTTCGAACTTTTTCGATTTTACGAGCTTCTTTTTTATCAAAAACTTTTACAAAAAATCCATGTAACTTCATCATAAGTTTTCTAAAAAAACTAGGATTACGTAATTTTTCAAGAGCTTCATAACCGTCTATCAATTCTGAATCTGTAAATTGCTTTCTTTGAATATTTTCTTCTAATTCTAGTTCTAATTGTAAAAGTTTATCTTTTGTATCCACAACAATAGCTTCTATTGTTGACCATCCTAAAGATTTTGCAGCTTCTAACCTTCTATGTCCTGCAACAAGTTCATATTGAGAATTTACGGTTATAGGATTCATTAATCCGTAATGACTTAGGCTTTCTTTTAACATTTCGATATCACCTAAATCTTTACGAACTCGTTTTTTTATTTTTATATCGCTAATTAAAATTTGCATAAATAAATTTCCTTTGAAGTTTTATTCCAAAAGGAAGTTAAATTCTTCACCATCATTTTGGTTTGTTACATCAAGAGAAGTTTCTTCATCCATCCAATCATTTAAATCTGATTTAGACTGACTTGTAGAAGTCTTTCTTGAAGTTGTTCCAGTCTTATTTGTTGATTTTTTTGGTTTTGCAGATTCTGGAGCTAATTTACCTAAGAAAGATAAATCTAATTTTAATTGAGCATTATCTTTTATATCAATTCCTTTCTCGCCAGAAAGGATGTGTTCGTTTGCAAGGCGCTCTACACCAATAACTTTAACTTCGTTTCTTGTAGAATGAAGTTCACACATAACTTTAGGTTGAGTACCTTCAAGGAAAAACTGAGTTGTTTGATGACGACCACAGGCTTCTGTTAATAATTGCCCCGTAACAGAACATACTGTTGCTTCAACTAAACCTGTTTGAGGTTTTTCAAATTGTTTAATAGGCAAGTTTTCATGGATAATTCTCATGTAATTACTCCATGCAACACCAGCCAAAGTTGCACCAGTTTGGTCAAGTCCTAAAGAACGACCTTTTTGATCGAAACCAAACCAAACAGCGGTTGTTACGTAAGGTGTAAAACCTACAGTCCAAGCATCTGCCCAGTTTTGTGTTGTTCCAGTTTTTCCAGCAGCAGGCATTACTCGTTTTTTGCCTTTTTCATCAGTATAAGTAAACTTACTTAAACCTCCAGCAGTTCCTGCTAAAGAACCTCCAGGTGTAGTAAGAACATTTTGCAACAAATCAGTCATGATAAATGCTGTTTGAGGAGAGATTACTTGAATTGCAGAACCTTTTCTTTTTTGCTCAAGACGAATATCACGCTCTGGGTTCAAGAATGTTTTTCCGTTTCTGTCCTCAACAGACCTAATTGCCATAGGAGTTGTTTCTTTTCCACCGTTAGCAAAAATCGTAAAAGCTCTTGCCATTTCTATTGGACGTGCAGAGAAAACTCCTAAGCCCAATGGATATCCACGAGCAAATCCTCTTGTGGCAGCTTCTTCTTCGCTAAGACCTAATAAGGCAACAATTCGATTGATTGCAGCATCAAAACCAATTCCTTTAAGAATTGTAAGAGAAGGAACGTTCATTGATGTTGCCAACGCATACCAAAGTTGCACAGAACCTTTCCATTCTCCTCTAAAGTTTTCTGGATAATAAGGATTTCCATCTTCAGTATAGAAAACTATTGGAGCATCTACAATCATTGTGGCAGGAGTAAATTTTCTAGAATCAATTGCAGCAGAATAATACAATGGCTTACAAGAACTTCCTGGCTGAAGTTTTGCTTGTGTAGCACGAATAAACTGGTTATCAGAACTAAATTTACTTCCACCAACTAAGGCTGTGATATATCCTGTATCATTATCAAGTGTTATTAAAGCACCTTCAATTGTATTTTTCTTTGTATCCTTAGTAATATTAACATTAGCTCGATTTACAATACCTACTTTTACTGGCTCTACCCCACAAACCATAGACATAACATCAAGAATAGGATTTATTTCTGAATTGTAAGTTGAACGAGCTATATTTTCGTTGCGCTCCTGGGAAACTTTTAAATCTGGCAAGTTAAAAACCAAAGACATTAACTCTGTAAAAGGAATATAAGTTTCAGATGCATCAGATTTTCTTGAACCACTAGAACGTTGATAAGCTCTGTTTGCATAAGCAATACGAGATTCCATAACATCTTGAGCAGCTTTTTGATGTTCCAAGTTTACGGTAGTGTTTACAGTAAATCCACCTGTGTAAATATCAAGGTTACCGTAAATCATGGATGTAAGTTCACGCAAAACATATTCACTAAACCAAGGAGCTTTATCTTCACGCATAAAATATGCTGATGAATCGATACGAGTATAGTCAAAGTTCAACCAATAATCTTCAAATGAAGCATCAGCTAGTTCTTGTGAAATATATCTATTTTCAACCATATTTTTTAGAACATTTTGCTGTCTATCCATTGCCCTATTTGGATGGTTAAAAGGATTATAATGGGCTGGATTTGAAAGCTGTATAACCAAAATTGCAGCTTCGGCAGGAGTAATTTCAGTTACATCGTGACCAAAATAATACTTAGAAGCAGCACTTACCCCATAAGTTCCTGCTCCAAAATAAATTTTATTTAGGTATAACTCTAGAATTTCGTCTTTTGAATAACGGCGTTCCATTTGAACCGCCCACCAAAGTTCTTTTAATTTTCGTAAAACAGATTTTTCTGAACGGTCACAATATAAAGTTCCTGCAATCTGTTGAGTAAGTGTACTTCCGCCTCCAAGAGATTTTCCTGTAAGTTGACCAACAACGGCTCTAAACAAAGCTTTTAAACTAAATCCAGGATGTTTATAAAAAATTTGGTCCTCACGAGTAATCAAAGCATCTATCATATGTTGAGGAAGATCTTGAAGAGCTATCATCTCACGTTTTTCGTCAGAAGCAAACTCTGTTATAACTTCGCCATTTATATCAAGAAGCCTTGTAGGAAGAGCAGGATTAAATTCTGTAAATTGTTCAGTGTTGATAGTATTAAGAGTATTAGAAAGCAAAAGGCCTAAACATACTCCAAATAAAATTGTAAAAAAAACTACACAACACAAAAGTACAATGGTACTTGTTTTGATTTTTTTCATTATGATTTAGCATATTAAAGATAAGGTCTTTTGTCAAGAAAGAAAAAGGCCGGTCAAATGCAACCGGCCATGCCCATCAGGCAGCCAGGCGAACAATGGGTGGGAGGGGATTTATCCGCCTGACATTTAAAATATCGGTGATTCACAGAAAACCTTGAATAAAAAAAGCAAAATTCACTGTAAAAAACTAAGAAAATTGTATTTTTATTCAGATTCTACGACTTGAACATCAAGATTTAACGAAAATTTGTAGGTTTTTCCGTTGAAGGCTTCAAAAGATTGAATTTTTTCATATCCTCCAATATTAAATTTTAATAAATGTTCCCCCTCTGTTACAGGTAAAGGCTCATTCCAATTTAATATTTGTTCAGAATCTAAAAATATTTGAACTCCATCAGGAGCAGTAATTTCAATTAACGGTGTAATATCTTTCAAAACTATATCTAAAGTAGTTGTACGAGCCTGTTCTATCATTACTGATCTTACTTCACTTCTATACAAATCAGAAACTATAGATAAATGATGATTTCCCACAGGCAAAATAATTTTATCATCAACTAAAGTTGGAATCTGATTATCGATATAGAGAGTATAAATTCCAGTTCCATTTATTTTTTCTAGGGAAGTATTTTCAGTCTTTACAGTAACATTAACAGATTCTACTGAATTTGGAGTTCCAGTGATAAAATCTTCTTGTACATCTTGTTTTTTTGGAGCAAATACATTTAATTCTAGAATACCTTTTTCATCTAAAACTGGTTTTACATCAATAATAAATTTAGAATCCCAAATATTTACAGGAGTTCCTTTCATTACTAGCTGTAATCTAAAAAAAACATATCCACTATTATTATCCATTCCAGCAGGAAGAACTAAAGAATATGGAGTATCCTTCATAACAACAGAAGAAAACAAGGGAATTAAAAGATTACAACTTAATCTTGTAGGAAAAGTATTTATAAATAAGCGATTTGCTTTATAGTCTATAATATTTGCTGAAGGTTCAGGTTTTACATCAGTGTACAAAAAATACGCCACAGAATCTCTAAATTCTGCAACTTCAGGTGGAATTTTAACTTCTAAAGAAAGAGATTTTAGAAAAAGAGGATTTTTAGGAACTTTTACAACAAGAGCATCGTTTACTTCTAAAACAGCTTTAGTAGGCGTAACTTCATCTGTCATATCAACTATTACAGTTTTATGCACCCTAAAGTTTTCATAAGAAAATAAAGTTTGAGAAAAAAATAATACTGTAAATAAAAACAATAATTTTTTCATTTTTCACCAAAATTATAAATCAGAAAGTTCAGTAAAAGGGTTTATCTTTGAATTATTTTTGCGTATTTCAAAATGAAGATGTGGTCCAGTTGATGCTCCTGTACTTCCAACCTTTCCAATACAAGTTTTAGTACTCACCTTATCTTCTTTTGTTACTAAAATTTTTGAAAGATGAGCATAAAAACTTGAACGATTAGAATCATGCTGAACAATTACATAGTAACCATAAACATTATCCCAACCAGTTTTTTGAACAACTCCATGACCACAAGCAAAAACCTCTGTTCCCTTAGGAGCAGCTAAATCAACTCCAGAATGAAACTTGTTTTTTCCTGTTATTGGACTAACTCTCATTCCATAAGATGAAGTCAACACACTTTCACGCAAAGGCATCCTAAGTGAAGAATCCAAGAAAAAGTATCTCTCTGTAGATTCAATTCTCTCACCTGGAAAAAAAGTAAATTCTTCCTCACCTACAGTAATATTATAACACAATATATTATCCCTTTTAAAGCAATTTTTTTTTAAAATACTTTCAAAAGGAGTTATGGGATTATTTGTAACAAAAAGACCATCAACCACTGGTAAAATTATTTCTCTTTCAGAAATATCTTCATTAGGTGAACTTATATGATTTAGAGTTGCTATTGTTTCTTGCAAAATATTACATCGAGCAGAAATTGAAAATAAATTATCATCTTTTGAAGTTTTGTATAAATAAAACATCAAAGTTGGATTTTTATCTAAAGCAAAATCTTTTTTTGCTTGAAGAACATCCAACTCATATTGTTTAAAAATCACATCTTTTCTTGAATCCAAAGACTTTATCCTAGGATAAGCAGGTGAAGTGGTTAAATTATTTGAAAAAATAAATTGAAAAAAAGTAAAAATTAAAAATAATTTTATAAAACTATTTTTTTTTAATTCCAATGGCACAAACTCCAAAAATTATACAAAATACAATAAAAGTAATTATACCAATAAAACGCATTTGAGTTAAAATTAAAAAAACAGAAACAATTATTCCAGTAATTAAAATTATCAAGAGTAATAAAATTCTAAATAAATTAAATAAATATGCTTTTTTTTCTTCTTTATTTTTTTGCTTTAAGTTATTAACTAATTTTTTTACAAAAAACAACACTAATAAAGATATAAGACAAATAATAACTATAACTGAATAAAGATTAGGAGAATTTACTGCAAAAAACCACAAAGGCCACACGACAACAAAGCCCAATGCAACACAAACAAGCGTCAACAAGAGAAACTTTCCAAAAGAGAGAAAAAATGATAAAAAGCCTTTTATAAATGAATTTGACATATTGATTTGTAAAAAGTTCATCCCCAAAAAAGATAAAAATCAATTTTAGGGATGATAAATTTTGAAAAAGCTTATCGCTTATTCTTCAACAATAGCTTCTGTAGGACATGCTGAAGCACAAGTTCCACAGCTAACACAAGTTGCTGCATCGATTACTCTTGCTCCATCGCCTTCGCTGATTGCTCCAACTGGACATTCGCCTTCACAAGCTCCACAGTTTACACAAGCATCTGTAATTTTGTAAGCCATTTAAACACCTCGTAAAATTATGATAATATAAAAATAACATAGAACTAAAGTAAAAACAAGTTAAATATAAAAAAATATTCAAAAAGGTTGCTTGTTTTTTAAATTATATTATATAATAAAATCATGGGTGGACAACAATTAATAGAAACTAATCTTGAAGATATAAAATTTTTACCTTCTTGGGCTCAAATTTTAGCAAATAAATATCAATCTAAAACTGTAAATATGTATTTAATTTACGGCAATATCCGTGATTTTTTACCACATTCTATAAAAGAAGGTGAATTTAGATTTACAAAAGTTCAAGAATACATACCCGAAGTTCTTTTTGGAAATAAAGATATAATTGCTTATTATGATAGATCAAGAGGAATTACTTTTTGTACAGGTGAAATGGAAAAAGAATATCTTTCTATTATGCAGAAATTTTATCCTGATACAAAAAAAGAAGATTTATTGTCAAAAAATCCAGAAAAATCATTTATTTATTTAGAAAATTATTTTTTTATAAATATTCCCAAAAAGAAAAGGCTAGTTTTTTTAATAGATTACGCAGAAACTATAGTTCCTAACGATGAAATTGGAGATTTAGACGAAATTGATAGATTTTGTTTAGTTACTTTGAATAGATGGTCTCATGATCCAATTTTTACAAACAATGATGTATCTGTAATGTTACTATCAGAAAATCTATGTGATATTAACAAAAGAATTGTAAATTCACCATCAATAGTGAAAGTTGAAATTCCACTTCCTGATGAAGAAATTAGAACGATGTTTTGTAATTATCTTTACAACCAAAATCTGTTTACATTAGCATTTGGTGTTGATTGCAAAAAAATGGGAAGTTTATCCTCTGGATTAAATTTATGGCATTTGCATCAAATTATTACAGAATCTTATACAATGGGACAAATAATCACATTGGATTATCTTAGAGATAAAAAACGAGAAATTCTAGAAAATGAAGGTGCTGGTTTAATTGAATTTATAGAAACTGATTATAATCTAGACTTAGTTTCTGGACATGAATTTGTAAAAAATCGATTTAAAAACGCCGCTCGTGCAATTAAACATAATCAACTTGATGTTTTGCCAATGGGATATTTGATTTCTGGACCAATTGGAACAGGAAAAAGTTTTTTAGTAAGTGCATTTGCTGGAGAAATTGGAATTCCTATGGTGATAATCAGAAATATCCATGGACAGCAAAACGGTTTTACAGAAAGCAATCTTGAAAAAGTGTTAAGTATATTAAAAGCAATTTCTCCAGTTGCAGTTATGATTGACGAAGCTGATGCAATGCTTGGTAGCCGAGAAGATAAAAGTACAAATTCAGAAAGCAGCAGAATTTTTGCACAAATTGCAAATTTTATGGGAAATACCGAATATCGAGGAAAAATCATCTGGTTTTTGATAACAAGTCGCCCAGACTTAATTCCAATAGACTTAAAACGGCAAGGAAGAGCTGAAGAACATCTTGCCCTATTCTATCCTGAAACTGTAGAAGAAAAAGTAAATCTTTTTGAAACAATGAAGCAAAAACTGCACATTAAAGTTGAAGATTTTAATGTATCAACAATTTTTAAATCAATAAACTTTGATATTTCAGGAGCTGATATTGAAGCTATTTTAGTTCGTGCAAAAATGAATGCTGCAATGGATAACAGAATAAAAGTTACCCAAGAAGATTTAAAACAAACTATAAAGGATTTTATTCCACCTGTTTATCCTTATGAAATTGAACTTCAAAATTTAGTTGCAATTTTGGAATGTACAAGCAAAGAGATGATTCCAAAAAGATATCAAAATATGGAAAGAGCAAAATTAGCCTCAGAAATTAGAGAACTTAAACAACTTTTAAACATTAAATAATTTTTTCTAAAAAAGGAAATTTAAATGAATAATTTTAGTAATCTTGCAAAAATGATTGACCATACAATTTTAAAAGCAAATGCAACAGAAAGCGACATTGAAAAACTATGCCAAGAAGCAAAACAATATGAGTTTGCTAGCGTTTGTGTAAATCCATATTGGGTTTCTTTTGCATCAAATTTACTAAAAGATACAAATGTAAAAGTTTGTACTGTAATAGGATTTCCATTAGGTGCAACAAGTTCAGAAAGCAAAGCTTACGAAACAGAAATTGCAATTTTACAAGGTGCCGACGAAGTTGACATGGTGATAAATGTTGGCGCAATGAAAAATAACAAAACTGATATTGTTGAAAATGATATTTTATCAGTTGTAAACTCTGCAAGAAAAACTGGAAAAACTCAAAACAAAAATATTATCGTAAAAGTAATTTTAGAAACTTGCTATCTAACAAAAGATGAAATAAAAAATGCATGTATCTGTGCAAAAAATGCTGGTGCAGATTTTGTAAAAACTTCTACTGGTTTTGGAACAGGCGGCACAACTACAGAAGATGTTGCTTTAATGAAACAAACTGTAGGGGAAACAATGCAAGTAAAAGCTTCTGGTGGAATTAGAGATTACGAAACAGCAATAAAAATGATAGAAGCAGGTGCTTCAAGAATCGGTACTTCTAGTGGAATTACGATTTGCACAAAATAAAGCAAGACGAAAATTTTGTAAATGCAAAAATTTCAGCCAACGCTTTCGACGAAAAATGCCCCAGTTCGTTAGTGCTGCGCTAACGCTTGCAAGACTTCACTGTGTCATTTCCCGTCTACGCGTTGTCTACAATTTTGTGTTTACTCATTGTTTCTTGCTTTGTTTTGCGACAGTGGGTAAAAGTGGCTGTATGAGATAAAAGCGAATTTTTCAAAGGCATTTGTAAGCTAAACTTTTACCGTCATGCTGAACTTGGTTCAGCATCTATAAAAACATATCACACGGATTCAAAAAGTCTTGACTGTTTACAGTCAAAACGACTTTTCTGTTTTTTTGTGGTTGGTGAGCCTGTCGAACCACACCAACCGATTTACATGCAAATTTATTCTGTAATTGTTCGTACTAGACGGAAACCACAAATAGTTTTTTCTGATATTGTTGCATGTCTATAGGATACATATCTAGAATATGGTTCTGAAGCAAAATTACCTCCACGAGCAACAAACCTCTTATCACTTTCATCTGGAATTACTACAGGATTTTCAATAAATTCATCAGTAATTGTTACCTGCTGCTTATATCCATCGCAAGTCCATTCATACATGTTACTACTCATATCATATAAGCCTAGAGAGTTTGAATTTTTTCTACCTACTTCATGTGTAGTATCTGTATCATTCCAAAAATACTTATTAATTTCATTTGAATTAGCTGGTACTCCAGCATAAGCATATTTCCAAACATCACTTGCTGGATTTCCACCTCTAGCAGCAAATTCCCATTCGGCTTCTGTTGGAAAACGATATCCTTTTTTAGATAAATCTATAACTACATTTGCATTTGTTATATAAGAGTTTGTTTCGTCCATTACAACATCTGATACTGTATAAACACAGTGCTCTTCTCCCATTATACATTTTGTTAATTCATTACAAAAAATTACTGCATCATACCATTTAACAGAATCAACAGGTCGTAATTTTACTAGTTCATCAGTAGTCTGATTATTTATATATGTACTGGGATTTTCACCCATAACTACTTCATACAATTCTTGAGTAACTTCAAATTGGCTCATGGCAAAGGGACTTAACTTCACTTTTCTACCTTTTAAGAAAACACCCTTATACCAAAGATCTGCATCATCTTCAAGATAAGTATTCCAACTGCTATCATCTTCCATTTCAATTTTTGCTACAGTACCTTTTGGAACAACTACAACTTCGCTGGTTTTATCGTAGATTTTGCCATTAAGTGAGATTCCTTGAGAATAAACATCTCCTTGGGACTGTTCTGTCGCTGTTTGTACAAGGCGGAAACCGAAACTCCCACCTCTCCAACTTGGAGAAAGATTAAGAGATTCAGATATGTTATAATCAGTACTAGAATCATACCAATTATAGCCATAAAGATGAACTTCGGAACTTTCTAAATCTAAATTCCAACAAAATTCCCAAAGATTTCCAGACATGTCATATAAGCCTAATTCGTTTGGTTGTTTTAATTTTACTTCGTGACTAGTTCCACTAGAATTTTCACTACACCAAGCAACCATATCTATTGAGTTACTTCCTGCGTATTTGTACTGAAAACCTGTAAGTCCGTTTCCACCACGGGCAGCGTATTCCCATTCAGCAGAAGTTGGAAGTCTATACCCATTTGCTTGAAAATCGCAAGTTGCATTAAACCAAGTTTCAAAATTTTCATGGTTTTCAGAATCTGGAACATCTCCCCATTCATCTGGATTTGTACTTTCATTTATTGTGTAACATGGGGTTAAACCTTCGTTAATACTTCGTTTGTTACAATATACAAGCGTATCAAACCAATTTACATGATGAGCTGGATAATTATCACCAATACCTACTTGTTGCACATCTTCCACTGATTTGTCTGGCCAAGTTCCCATAATGGCTTTATATTCTGCTTGGGTTACTTCGTGGTCGCTTATGTAAAAGTTAGGAATAGAAACAATTCCACCTTCTTTGAAAATTTCACTTTCTATGTAGCCTTCTGCTGTAATTGCTCCATTTATACTTGCACCTTGAACAAAAACAAACCTTTCTGCTAATTTCCACTTTGCAAATAAAATAACATCATTGGTAATTGATGATGTAAAATCAAATTTTGTATCTAAAGTAATTCCATTATCAAAAGAAGTATACCATCCTTCAAAAACATAGCCGTCTTTGGTTGGTTTTGTTGGTAAAGTTGCGTTCTCTTCATATTTTACAATTTGCGTTTCTACATAACTTCCACCGTTTGCGTTAAATGTTACAGTGTTAATGTTTCTTGTATAATAAATCTTTACAGTCGTTGAGCCGTCTGCTAAAATTGTTTTTTGTTCAAAAGTATTTACACTAAAACCTACATAGTTTTTTGCAACAGCTTGAGTTTCTGTTCCAATTATACCTGTTTTACTTTCTGTGTCTACTTCAACAAATGAATATTCATCATCTTCAATATTTTGTTGGTAATGTTCTACTTTATAAATAATATCAGATTTTGTTATCCACTTTGCATAAAGGGTAATATCACTTGTTACTGGAACTGAAAAATTGTAAGAACTATCTTCTGTTGCTCCATTATCTTTTGAGGTATACCAATAACCAAAATTATAACCTTCTTTTTCTGGAGTTGTAGGTTCTGTTACTGTTTTACCTTTTTCAACTTTTTGAGTTTCTACATAACTTCCGCCAAGACTATTAAATTGTATAATAAAAATTTGTTCATTTTCTATTGTTATTCCTATATCAACATTTGTTTGTGTTTTTGTTAATTCTAAGTGAACTTTATTATCTTGTGGCTTTATTGTTATTATTTCACTTCTTCCTGCATAAAGTGGATTTGAATCTTCTTCTCTGAAAAGTTGTGCTTCAAAAATTATATTACTATCAATTGGAACTTCCAAACTTGTTTTTACAATTCCACTTGTATCAACTTTGTTACTTGTTTGTGTTATCAATGGAAGTTTTTCTATTTCTGCGTTATCTTGATAATTGGCTGCATCATAGGCAAAAATTTTTAAGATATATTCAGTTGCTTCTTGGGATGTTTGATTTCTTGAAGTTTTTATCAATTTTGATAAATCCAAATTTATGTTAATTGTTGTTTTTTTAGTATCTAGCAAAAAATTTTTACAACTTGTAATTCCAAATAAAATTCCTAAAATAACTAAAACCGAAAATACAATAATTTTTTTTGACTTCATAATAACATCCTAAAAATTAAAATTTATTTGTGTTAGAATACTCCAATTTTTTATTATAAATGAGTACCCCCCCCCGTCAACTAGGTAATACATTTTTTTTCAAAGCAAAGCAAGATGAAAATTTTGTAAATGCAAAAATTGATACAAAAATCGCAGAATGAATTGTGTATTTACAAAATTCGTACAAAAATCCTTTCGACAGAAAATCCCCCGCGACCTGCGGCTTCTCCTTTCAGTCGTCAATGCTGACTTGTGTCATTTTCTGTCTACGGATTTTTTACGAGATTTGCTAATTAACAGGTATTTGCGATTTTTGGCTAGAATTATGCGTTTTCACATTGGTTCTTGCTTTGTTTGTGCATCTGGGTAGAAAGGGTGGTATGTGGTAAAGGCGAAATTGTCAAAGGCATTTGTAGGCTAAACTTTTACCGTCATGCTGAATTTATTTCAGCATCTGTCTAAAAAACAAATCACTACAGATTCCAAAACGAGTTCGGAATGACACAGTTTTCTTGTCATACTAAATATATTTTCAGCATCTATTTCATTAATTTTTACAAAAAATAATTTTAAATAAAAAAAGACTTTCTGTAATTCAGTTATGAAACACAGAAAGCCTTTTGTATTTGCTAAAAATAGCTTAAGTTATCTTACAAAACTTATTTTGCGATAACGCGTGCCATTTCAAGAACTTTGTTTGAGTAACCCCATTCGTTGTCGTACCATGAACATACTTTAACGAATGTAGGATCAAGCTGAATACCAGCTTTTGCATCAAAGATAGATGTGCGTGCATCGTCACGGAAATCTGTTGATACAACAGCATCTTCTGTGTATCCGAGGATTCCTTTGAGTTCGCCTTCTGAAGCTTTTTTCATAGCTGCACAGATTTCTTCGTATGTACATTCTTTGTTCAATTCAACTGTTAAGTCTACGAATGAAACGTCTGATGTAGGAACACGAACAGACATACCTGTTAATTTTCCGTTAAGTTCAGGAAGAACTTTTCCTACAGCTTTAGCAGCACCTGTTGATGATGGAATCATGTTTTCGAGGATACCACGTCCACCTCTCCAGTCTTTCTTTGAAGGACCGTCTACAGTTTTTTGTGTTGCTGTAGCAGCGTGGATTGTTGTCATAAGACCACGTTTGATTCCGAAAGTATCATTAAGAACTTTTGAAAGTGGAGCCAAACAGTTTGTTGTACAAGAAGCATTAGAAATAATGTCTTGTCCAGCATATGTTTCGTGGTTTACACCATATACGAACATAGGTGTTGAGTCTTTTGAAGGTGCTGACATGATAACTTTTTTAGCACCAGCTGTGATGTGTTTGCGAGCTTTTTCATCTTCAAGGAATAAACCTGTTGATTCTACAACAACTTCTGCTCCAACTTCATCCCATTTAAGATTTGCAGGATCCATTTCTGCTGTTAAGCGAATTTTGTTTCCGTTTACAACAAGAGTGTTTCCTTCAACTTTTACATCACCTTTGAAAGGACCGTGTACTGAGTCATATTTAAGCATGTATGCTAAATAATCTGGGTCGAGAAGGTCATTGATACCAACAATTTGAATATCGTTAGCAAAATTTTCAACTGCAGCACGGAATACCATGCGTCCAATACGGCCAAAACCGTTAATTCCAACCTTTACCATAAGTCTTGGATCTCCTAATAAATTATAAATATCTTTATAAAATAATACGAAAAAAGTAGATATAAGTCAAGTTTTCTTTGCAATATTTGTTAAAAGTGTTATAATATATTCATTAATTAACAATAATTTTGAGGAGATTTTCTATGGGAAAATTTGTAATTAAAAATGCAAAAAAAGGATTTAACTTTGTTCTAAAAGCTGGAAATGGTCAAGTTATCGCTACTAGCGAAGTTTACGAATCAGAAAAAGCTTGTAAAGCAGGAATCGCAAGTGTACAAAAATGCGCACCAGAAGCTGCCATCGAAGATCAAACAGTAGAAGGTTTTGCAACAGAAAAAAATCCTAAATTTGAAATCTACAAAGACAAAAAAGGTGAATTTAGATTCAGATTAAAGGCAAAAAATGGCGAAATCATTGCTGTAGGAGAAGGATATTCTTCAAAAGCAAGTTGTAATAACGGCGTTGCTAGTGTACAAAAAAATGCAGTTGATGCAGAAATCGTAGAAGAATAGATTTTTAAGTTTATTTTTTATTCTTATCAAGGTAGCCAGAATCTTCTAGGTACTGGCGCCTTGTGATTACTAAAGAAATCAATTCTTGATACATATTATAGTCAACTTCTAAAGCAATAGGAAAGATAAAATATTCAGTTTCATCACAATAGCGTTGAATAAATGCTGGATCTGTAACAAAACCTAAACTAGTCATGTTGCTAATTCTATCTGCACATTTTAAAATTTTTGCTCTTTCACTTCCGTGTTCAATAATGCCTCTAAGATAATCATTTTTAGCCTGACCTTCTTTTTTTGTAACTTCTAAAACAAGGTCATACACTTGAGATGCTTCTGATTCAACTTCTAAAATTAAATTATGATTATATCCTGGTACATCTTCAATTAAATCATGAATTACAGAGGCTTTTAACAAAACACTATCAATATATCCATAGTCAATTAGAATACCGAGTGTATCAATCTGGTGGCGAAACATATTTCCACCAGCATGACGAGATTTTCCTACTAAAGCAGTAGCAAGTTGAATATAGGGCGCTAAGTAAATTCCCTTCAACTGTAACATGGCTTGTTTTTCCATTTCCATTGGTTTTTCAATTTTCATAGCGTCCTCCTCAATTTTGATTTCTTACAAATTTTCGATGTAAGAAGTGATTTTTTCAATTCGGCGTAAAGTTTCTTCCCGTTTTGCCTTTTCTGCTTCTACAACTTCTTTTGGTGCATTTTGTGCGAATTTTCCAGCCAATTTTGCATCTACTTTTTGAACAAAAGCAGTTTCGCTAGCCAATTCTTTTTTGAATCTTGCCAAAAGTTGTTCTTTATTGATATTTTCATCAACAAAAATAAAACATTCAAAGCCCAATCCAACAGTTCCGATAGCACCTTGTGGTTTTTCATCTACAAAATCAATTTCTTTTACACCAGCTAAAAGTTTAATCATATCAATTTTTTCACGACAAACTTCTGCTTCTGAATTAGGTGTAATCAACAATCCTATGTGAAGTTTCACATCCGGAGAAATTCCACATTCTGCACGCAAGGCACGAATTGCACGAATTAAATCTTGTAGAACATCAAATCTCTTTTCAATTTCGGCATTTTTTCGTGCTTCATTAACTTCTGGATAAGCTGAATCAATAAGCATTATATCTTTTGCAAATGAAACTCCCCTAGCCTTTGCAATTTCTTCTAATGGAAGTTTTTGATAAATTTCTTCTGTAACAAAAGGAAGATAAGGATGCAACAATCGTAAACTTTCTTCAAGAATATTCATGAGAACTGATGTTGCTCTATCTTTTTCGTGGTCATCTCCATTCCAGAATGAAAGTTTTGATGTTTCTACATACCAATCGCAAAATTCTGTCCAGAAAAATTCATATAAGGCTTGAGCACCATCATTATATCGATAATTATCAAGTGCATTACGAACAGTTCTAACTGCATTGTCAAGGCGAGAATAAATCCATTTATCAAGTTCAGTTAAATCATTTTCTGTAATAGGAATTAAATTTCTGCCTTCAAGATTTCCTAAAAGATAGCGACTTGCATTCCAAATTTTGTTTGCAAAACGGCTACCAAGTTTGAAAGAATCCTTATCAATTAAAACATCTTGTCCTTGAGCACACATAAAAGCCAATGTGTATTTTAAAGCGTCTGCTCCGTATTCATCTATGATTTCTAGTGGGTCAAGTCCGTTTCCTAAGGATTTACTCATTTTACGACCTTGTTTATCCCGAACAAGTCCGTGAATATAAATGTCTTTAAAAGGTGCCTTTCCTGTAAATTCAAGTCCAGCCATAATCATTCGGCTAACCCAGAAGAAAATAATATCGTATGCTGTAACAAGAGCACTTGTTGGATAGAATTCTTCTAAATCAGCAGTTTTTTCTGGCCAACCTAATGTAGAGAATGGCCACAACCAACTTGAAAACCATGTGTCTAAAACATCTGGGTCTTGAACAAGTTTTGAGGAATCACAACCGCATTTTGTACATTTATCTGGATCTGTACGAGAAACTATCATTTCTCCACATTCTTGGCAGTACCAAACTGGGATTCTGTGTCCCCACCAAAGTTGTCGGCTGATACACCAGTCACGGATATTTTCCATCCAGTGAGAATATGTGTTTTCCCATTTTTTTGGATAGAAAACGATTTCGCCATCCTTCCATGCTTTTAATGCTTTGTCAGCTAAAGGACGCATTTTTACAAACCATTGGTCAGATAGATATGGTTCAACTACAGTATGGCATCGATAACAATGTCCAACTGGATGTGAAATTTTTTCTTCTTCTTTGAATAAATCATTTTCAATTAAATCTTGAATAACAACTTTTCTTGCTTCTTTTGTTGATAATCCACGATATTTTTCTGGTACATTTTCGTTCAACGTTCCATCAGGATTTAAAATATTTACGATAGGTAAATCGTGGCGTTTTCCAACTTCCCAGTCGTTTGGGTCGTGAGCTGGAGTGATTTTTACAACGCCTGTTCCAAAACCACGTTCTACATAAGTATCTTGCACAACAGGAATAATTTTATCTGTAAGTGCTAAACGAACGAATTTTCCTTGCAAAGAAGTATATCTTGGATCTTCAGGATGAACAGCAACAGCAGTATCACCAAAAAGTGTTTCTGGACGAGTTGTTGCAATTTCGATTTTGCTTCCACCTTCAAAAACTGTTCCATCTTCTAAAGTTACAGAAGGAATTGAAACCGAATTTCCGTCTTTATCGCAAATTTCATAGTACATGTGGTACATTGCACCAGGAGTATCTTCGTGTTCAACTTCGTCATCTGCAAGAGCAGTTCCACAAGAAGTACACCAGTTTACAAGATAATGACCTTTGTAAATCAAGCCTCTTTCAAAAAGAGTAACAAAAACTTCGCGAACAGCTTTTGACAATCCATCATCTAAAGTAAATCGTTCTCTATCCCAGTCAACACTATTTCCTAATTTACGTTGTTGTTTTGAAATAATTGAGTGATGTTCTTCTTTTACTTTCCAGGTTCGCTCAAGGAATTTTTCACGACCTAAATCTTGTCGGCGAAGTCCTTCTTCTTTTTTTAAGCGTCGTTCAACAACATTTTGAGTTGCAATACCTGCATGGTCAGTTCCTGGAACCCAAAGAGTATCTTCTCCCTTCATTCTATGATAGCGAACAACAATATCTTGTAAAGTATTGTTCAATCCGTGCCCCATGTGAAGAACTCCTGTAACATTTGGAGGTGGAATTACAACTGTATATGTTTTTTTTGCACCAGATTTTTCTGGATTTTTATCAGAACTAGGCTTAAAACTTTTATTTTTCTCCCATTGTGAATAGATTCTATCTTCAAAATCTTTTGGATTATAGGCTTTTTCTAATTCAATTGCTTTCATATAAATTCCTTAAAAAAATAAATCTTCGTATTATAGTACAATCTTTTTTATGATTTTTCAATAGATTTTATCTTTAGTTAATGATATAGTTTAAAAGATGATTCATTTATTACAAACTGGCGACCTTCATTTAGGCAAAATATTTTACGGAAATTCTCTTTTTGAGGACCAAAAATTCGTATTAAAACAATTAATTGATAAAGTTTCTGAAGCAAAAGAAAAAGAACCTTATAACGCAATAATTATTTCTGGGGATATTTATGACAGAAGTATTCCACCAACGGAAGCCATTGAAATTTTTGATGATTTTTTAATTGAATTACATAAAATAGACGCAAATTTGAAAATTTTGATTATTTCTGGAAATCATGATAGTGCCACAAGACTTTCTTTTGGAACAAAATTTTTAGAAAAACAAAATATCCATTTTTGCACTAATCCTGAAAATTGTACTTTGCCTATAATAATCACAGGAAATAATTTTGAAGAAAATGATAAGGACGCAATCTGTTTTTATCAAATTCCATTTTTAAATAGTGGCTCATTATATAGTGAAGAAAAAAATCAAAGATTGATAAATCAACAAGAATTAATTTCAGAGGCCATAAACAGAATAAAAATACAACATGAAACTAATTCAAAAACAAAAAATTTACCTATGGCATTAAATGCCCATCTTTTTACACTAGGTTCAATTTCTAGCGAATCTGAAAGAACTTTTTTAGGAAATGCTGAATTTATAAACAAAGAAATTTTTGAAGATTTTATTTATGTTGCTCTGGGACATTTGCATAAAAAACAAAAAGTGTGCGAGAACTGTTTTTATTCAGGCTCTCCTCTTGCCTACTCTTTTGATGAATCAAATTTACAAAAAGTTTTTTTGGATATAAAAATTGATACACAAAAAAAAGAATCATCATCAAAAATTAAAATAAATGAAATTGAAATTTTGCCATTACACAAGGTACAAAAACTTACAGGAAAATTTGAAGATTTTTATAGAATGACAAAAGATAGTGAATTTTATAAATATAAAAATGATTACTTAGAAATAACTTGTACAGATGAAATTCTAATTGAAAATCCTGTTGCACGATTGCGAGAAAACTTTCCATTTATTCTTTCAATAAAACAACAAGCATTTTTTAATCAGGGAAAAAATAAAACATCTTTAGAAAAAAAAGAAGTTCTACTACAGAACCAAAATTTAGATAGCAGTAAACTTTTTATAGAATTTGTAAAAGATGTAGAAAGTACAGATAATATTGAAGAATGGGAAAGCACAAATTCTTTATTTTGTAAAATTGCAAAATCAGTTCTTGAGGAAGAATAATGAAACCAGAAATTTTAACTTTACACAATATTGGACCATTTGTAGGTGAACAAAAAATAAACTTTAATTCATTAGATGACTTTTTTTTAATCAGCGGAAAAACTGGTAGTGGAAAAACAACAATATTAGATTCAATAACTTATGTTTTATATGGTTCATTACCTGGTGCAAGAAAAAATATTGACACAAAAAATTTAAGAACAGATTTCTGCGATGAACAAGAATTGAGTTTTGTAGATTTAATTTTTTCAATAAATTCAAAATATTACAGAGTAAAAAGAACACTACCATTTATCTACAAAACAAGAAACAACACAACAAGAAAAGAAGCAGAAACAACTGAATTTTATACTCTTAAAAATTTACAAGATTCACAAGGTGAATTAATCAGCAATCAAAAATCAGAAGCAGATAAAAGCATTAAAGAATTATTGCAATTAAATGTAGAAGAGTTTTCAAAAATTGTTTTATTACCACAAGGTGAATTTGCAACCTTTTTACGACAATCAACAAAAGAAAGACAAGAAATGTTATCAAAATTATTTCCTGTAGAAAACTTTACGCAAATTACACAAAATGCAAAAGAAGAAAAAAATAAACTTGAAACACAATTAGAACAAATTACAAAACAACAAGAATTTATTTCAAAAGATTTTAAATTAGAAAATTATGAAAATGATTTTACAAATTTAAATACAAAATTAAATACAAACAAAGAAATAATAAAAGAAACACAAAACAGATTATTTGAAGTAGCAGGAACAATTGAGAAACTACAAACTGAATTAAAAAATCAAATTGAATATGAAAACTTAAAGGCACAATTAGAAGAAATAAACTTTTCTAAAAATATTATCGAAGAAAAAAAAGAAAAAGTTACAAAAGCAAAAAAAGTTTTAGAATTATATCCAATTATAAATAACATAGAACAAAAAGAAAATAAAATTAAAGATTTAGAAAAAGAAATTGAACTATGCCAAAAAGATATCACTACTCTTTTAGAAAAAGAAAATGAATTAAAACAAAAAGAAAATGATATTTTAGAAACCGAAAATAAAATAAAAAATTTAGAAATCAAAAAAAATGAAATTGAAAAATCATTTAATTTTGTAAATGATTTAAATGATAACATCAAAGAATTAAATTTAGAAAATGAAAAAATTTATAACCTTGAAAAAACATCTAACGAAGTTAATAATTTATTAAACACACTAGTAAACGAAACAAATCAAGATAAAATTAAAATAAATGAAAAAGAAATTTTAATAAAACAAAATTATGAATTAAATGATAAACTTGAAATTCTAAACAATAACGAAAAATATTTAGAAGAAGAAAAACAATTTAACACAAAACAAGAAAAAGAAAATGAAATAAAAAACACTTTAGATCAATTACAAAAAACTATTACAGATTTAAAATCTGAAATTGAAAAAGAAAAACAAAATGAACTTTCATTTTTGCTTGCAAAAGAATTAAAAGAAAATCAACCTTGTCCAGTTTGTGGTTCATTATCACATCCTTCGCCTATAAAAGAAATCAAAAAAAATATTTCTAACACAGAGACTTTATCACTACAAGAAAATTTATTAAAAGAAAAAGAATTACAATATCAACAAATTTCAAAAGAAAAAAATATCAGCGAAGGAATTTTATTAAATTTAAAACCTCAAATCAATTTATCAATTAAAGAAAACAAAAACGAAATATACTTGCTATTAGAAGAAACAAAAAACAAAATCAATAAGATTGAACTTATAGAAAAAAATCTTATCAACAAAGAAAATGAAATTGAAAATTACAAAAACAAATCATCCCAACTTTCAGAATCTTTAAACAAAGAAAAAAATAACTTAGCCATTCTTAATGAAAGAATTACAACTATTAAAAATAATTTAATAAACAATTTTTCTTTTACTGAAGATACTTTTATTAACATTAAAGATGTACACAAAAAATTACAACTTGAATTAGAAACTACAAATCAAAATTTAGTAACATTCAAAAATGATGTAGAATCGTTTTATACAAACCAAAAAGAAATTTCAAATTTATTATCTGGTAAAAATGAAAAAAATATTTTATTAAAAAATAACTTACAAGAAACATACAATGAGTTTAAACTTGAAAAAGAAAATTTAGAAAATAAATTAATCAATTCAACTTTACAAAACATTCAAGAAGTAAAAGAAAATTATTTAGATGAAAAAGAAATTTTAAATTTAGAAAATTCAATAGAAGAATGGAACAGCGAAAAAAACAGATTAAGTACTCTTATAAAAGAAAAAGAAAATAAAACTGTTGAATCTAAAAATGAATTAGAAAATAAATTAAATAAATACACAGATGAAAGTCAAAACTTAAATGAAAAACTAGACTCACTAAATTCTGAAAACACTGAACTTAACAAAAAGATTTTTGAAATCAAAACATTAAAAGAAAATTTTGAAAAAACTGAAAAACAACGAAAAGAAATATCAGAAAAACTTACTGATTACACAAAACTCTATAAAGTATTATCTGGGAATAACAAAAAGAAAATTGAAATTACATCCTGGATTTTAGAAATGTACTTACAAGAAATTATTTCTTTTGCAAACCTACGTTTGAATAAAATTTCTGAAGGTAGATACATTATGAAAGTAAACACTGAAAAAGAAAGCAACCGAGGAGCAAAAGGATTAGATATTGATGTATTCGATTCGTTTACAGGAAAATCCCGACCATGTAACACACTTTCTGGTGGCGAAACTTTTATGGCTTCAATTAGTTTAGCTTTAGCAATTAGTGATACAGTTCAAACTAAAAAAGGTGGTATTCAACTTGAATCACTTTTTATCGATGAAGGTTTTGGAAGTTTAGATGAAAATTCACTAGAAAAAGCTATTTCTATTTTAGATGAAATCAGAGATTCTCGCATTATAGGAATTATTTCACATGTAGGCGAATTAAAAACTAGAATAAAATCTAGTATTGAAATTGAAAAAACTACTTCAGGCTCAAAAATTATATTGATATAAAATCTTCACAAGGATATAATATTTACAAAATTACACATAACTAATGTTATACTAAAAGGAGTTTCTATGTACAAATTTGATTGTAAAACAAGTGCATTATTTACAGACTTTTATGAACTCACAATGGCACAAGGATACTGGAAAAACAACATGGATTGTCCTGCTGTTTTTGATATGTTTTTTAGAAGAAATCCTTTCAAGGGTGGATTCGCTGTTTTTGCTGGACTTGAAACATTAATTGATGCTTTAACTGATTTTACTTTTTCTGAAAGTGATATTGAATATTTAAAATCGGTTGGTATTTTTGAACAAGGATTTTTAGATTATCTAAAAGATTTTAAATTTACAGGAACACTTTATGCTCAAGAAGAAGGTTCAATAGTTTTTCCAAATGAACCTTTAATTAGAATTCACGCAAATTTAATTGAAGCACAAATCATCGAAGGCTTAGTTTTAAATCACATAAACTTTCAAACTTTAATTGCAACAAAATCAACTAGAGTTTGGTTAGCATCAAAAAAAGGTTCTATTATGGAATTTGGTTTAAGACGAGCTCAAGGACCAAACGGAGCAATGAGTGCTTCTCGTGCTGCATACATTGGAATGGCAGGTGGAACAAGCAATACATTAGCAGGAAAAGAATTTGGTATTCCAGTTTTAGGAACAATGGCTCACTCTTGGATTATGTCCTTTCCTACAGAACTAGAAGCCTTTGAAGCCTATGCAAAAATTTATCCAAGCAAAGCAATTTTCTTAATCGATACCTACGATACATTAAATTCTGGAATTATAAACGCAATTAAAGTTGGCTCAAAACTTGTTGAACAAGGATACAATTTTGGTGTTCGTCTTGATTCAGGAGATATTCAATATCTTTCAACAGAAGTTAGAAAAAAATTAGACGAAGCAGGATTCTCTCAAGCAACTATTTCTGTTTCAAATGAACTAACAGAAGAAATCATTGAAACATTAATGGCAAAAAATGCTCCAATAAATTCTTGGGGAGTTGGAACTCACATGGTAACAGGCGGAGATGAAGCATCTTTAACTGGAGTTTATAAATTATCAGCAAGAAGTAATTCTGAAAATTCAAAAATGATTCCTGCAATGAAATTTTCTGACAATCCAGAAAAAACTACAAACCCAGGAATTAAAAATGTTTATAGAATTTATGATGAAGACGGCATGGCAAAAGCAGACATCCTTGCACTTGAAGATGAAGAAATTGTTGCAAACAAAGAAGCAAAATTTTATCATCCGTCAACAGACTATAGACATTTTACATTTAAACCTGCAAAAGTTGAAATGCTATTAAAGAAAAAATTAGAAAATGGAAAAAGAATTTCTCCAAGATTAAGTGATAAAGAACAACTTGCAAAGGCAAGAGAAACTTTAACAAAGCAACTTGAAACAATTGATACTTCTTATCAAAGAATTTTAAATCCTCATATCTACAAAGTTTCGCTTTCTGAAAAATTAAAAGATTTAAAATTAGACTTTATTGAAGATAGAATAAAATAGATTAAGGCAAATATTCAGGTTTTATATTTCTTAAAGCTTCGAACAATCTTCTTTTTTCTAAAGCATTACCGCCCGTAAGTTGTTCCAAACGACTGCGGGCTTTTTTTCTGCCAGAATTTTCTTGATAATTACATGTACAAGTTTGTGAAATATAATTTCGAATTCTTGCGTGCTCAATAATTGAATCAACATCAGCAAAACATAATGGACGAATAATTGTCACTGGATATTTTTCATATTTGAGTCTAGGAATCATTGTAGAAAATTCACCTTTGTTTAAAGCATTCATTAATAAGGTTTCTAAAATATCATCAAGATGGTGACCTAGTGCAATTTTATTATATCCATTTTCAATTGCGTAATTATTTAATTCTGTTCGGCGTTGTGTTGAGCACCACCAACAATTCATTTTTTTATTTTCTTTTAATCTTTCAAGAACATCAACATCAATTATTTCTAAATCAACATTCCATGTTTCAAACATCTTTAATAAATCAGGTGAAATTGGTGAACTAATTTCCGTTCCAATATGCAATGCTTTAAATTCAAAATTATCTCTGTTTTGTTTTTTTCTGTATGCAAAATATTCAATTAAAGCAGTTGAATCTTTTCCACCAGAAGCACCCACTAGAATTTTATCACCGTCTTCAATAAGTTTGTATTCAAAAATTGCTTTGTCAATCATACTGAATAATTTGCATTTAGACATTTTTATCCTCAAAAAAAAATTATAAAAAAAACCGATTACTTTGCAAAACAAAATTACAAAATAATCGGCTCATAAATTTATTTACAGAAAAAATTAATCTTCAAGTTCAATTTCTTTTACTTGTGATTTTTTTTCTTCTGCAGATGGTTTCCAATTTCTACGTGCTAGAGCAATGAATGCACCTGCAATATAAATTGTTGAATAAACACCTGATAACATACCTACAATCAAAGCGAGAGCAAAGTTTTTCATACTTCCTGTTGTAAAAACAAACAATGAAACTGTTGCTAACATTGTAGTTACAGTTGTAATAATTGTACGACTTAACATTTCTGATTGTGAAATATCAAGAAGTTCTTTTATATTTTTAACTTTCAATAATTTGATATTTTCACGAACACGGTCAAGAACAACAACTGTATCGTTGATTGAGTAACCGATGATTGTCAAAATAGCAGCAACTGTAAGTGAATCAAATTCCATTTGAGTCCATGCAATAAAAGTTACCATGATTAAAGCATCATGAATAATTGCTAAAATTGCACCTAAAGCAAAATCCCATTTAAATCGGATTGTTGCGTAAACCCAAATCAAAGCAAGTGTAAGAATTACAAGGATTGCAGATGATGTAACCAAAGAACTAGAAAATTGTGCAGCAATAAAGTCAGTTTTTACAACTACATAATTATTTGCACCAAAATTTTCTGCTAAAATTTCAGAAATTTGATTTTGAATTTTTTCACTAATTGCAGGATCTGTACCATCATCACCTACACGAATTTGGAAATTATCATCAACATCATTTCCAATTTTCTTTACTTGTGAATCAGGAATAACAGAGAAAATTTCACGCATATCTTCTACAGAAGCGGAAACAACACTTTTATCTACAAGATGTAAGTAAAGAGGTTCTGTTGATAAAGATGAAGTTTTTTCTGAATTTAATAAAACACCATTAGATGCTTTTGTTCCATCTGAAAGAAGTTTTGAAGTTACTTCTGGAACAGTGTTAAATCCATTTGCTAAATCTGCAACTGTTGGATAATCAACAAATGAGAAAGAATAAGTTGAGTTATCTGCACCTACACCACTAACAACCAAACTCACAGCCTGTGAAGAAATTTGAACAGCAACGTTTGCAGAACCAGAATATGTTAGTTCAATTTCTGCTGGAGCAATTTTGATTTCTTCTACAAGACCAGGTCTAAAATCGATACCAAAGTTAAAACCTTTTGTAGCAATAGCAAAAATTCCACTTGCAATTACAAGAACTGAAAGAATTGAACAAAAAATAAAGGCCTTACTAAATCGTATAATTTTTTTCATTATTTAATCCTCCAGCCAATACTAATTTTTTCTTTCTTAAGAGCTTCTGTTCCAAAGTCAAAAATTAAACGTGAAACAAACAATGCTGTAAATACAGATGAAACTACACCAATTGCAAGACTGACTGCAAATCCTTGAATAGAACCTGACCCCAAGAAAGAAAGGAAGATTGCAGCAATAAATGTTGTGATATTTCCGTCCATAACAGCCCAGAAAGCATGGTCAAAACCAGCAGCAACACTTGCAGCTCTACCTTTTCCAAGTTTTAATTCGTCACGGATACGTTCAAAAACAACAACGTTTGCATCAACTGCCATACCAATTGTAAGAATCATACCAGCAATACTTGATAATGACAAAGTCAAGTTGAAAGCAGAAAGAACACTAAACATGATGTACAAGTTTAAGATTTGTGCAACAACAGCGTTAATACCAGCACCTCTATACCAAAGAAGCATAAAGAGCATAACAGCAACCAAACCAAAAACTATAGCAGACAAACCTTGTTTAATTGCTTGTTCACCCATAGAAGCACCAATAACCTGTTGACTTTCTACAGTTAAAGGAACAGACAACCAAGCTGTTTGTAATACTTTCTTTAAATTTTGAGCTTCTTCAAGACCAAAACCATCGATTGCAACTCTTCCGCCAGTAATAGGACCTTGAATTGTTGCATAAGATTTAACTTTGTTATCAGAAATGATAGCAAGTTGTTCTTTTTGATGAGCAGTAGTAAAATCAGCAAAAATTTCAGCACCTTCACCATCAAGAACAAAATTTACTTGAGGTTTTCCTGTATAATCGCTTCCGATTTCAGCAGATTTTATATGACGACCTTCAAGAGCAACTTCTTTTTTTACAACAAGATATCCAACTCTTTCGTCAAGTCCATATTCATCTTTTGAATAAAGACCTAAAACTTCGCAATCTTCAGGAATGATAGAAGGATCTAACAATTCGCCATTTGCAGCAAAAGTTCTAGCAGGATTCATTGCATAATATTGAAGGAATGAATTAGTTACAGCAGTATCAACTAGGCGGAAATTAAGAATTGCACTACCCATGATAATTGAGTTGATACTATCAGCTTCTGCTTCACCTGGGATTTCGATATAAATTCTATCTTCACCTTGTTGACGAATAACTGGTTCTGAAAGACCAAATCGGTCAATTCGGCTTGTTAAGGTTTCAATAGCCTGAGCCATTGCTTCTTCTTTGAAAAGTTCAGGATTTGCTACATCTCCCTGTGTTTCAAGAGCAGCATCCAAATCGGCTTTTACGATAACATTCATACCACCAGACAAATCCAACCCAAGTTTTACTGAGTTAGTATATCGATTTTTTAATTTAAGAATATCATCTCTATATTTTGTTTCTATAGCAGACATTAATTCTGCTTCAGTTCCAAAACTCAATAAAACATTACGCAAAGTCATTTCTTTAGGAACTTTTTTTCCAGACTCTTTGTAATTTTTTTTAGCGATTTTTTCCAAATATGCAAATTCAGCAGGCAACTGTGCATTTTCATCTACACGAGCAGCATCTTCAATCATTAATACATCTTCTGAAGCTTGAATTCTTGCATAATCCTTGATTTTTTCTAGTGATCCTAAAGCTAATGCTTGATCTTCTTTTGGTGTCAATCCATACCATGAAATTGATGGCCAAAGGAAAACAAAACATAAAGCGATTACAAAAAGAATCACAAGAAAACGACTTCGTTTACTCATTTTTTTCTCCAAAAAATCCTTTATTTATCTTCTGCTGGCGTTTCTATAGAAGTTTCTTCTTTTACTTCTTCAGCAGGTGTTTCTGTTTTTTCACTTGTTTCAACTGCTTTTTTTTCTTTTTTAGCAGGTTTTTCTTCTACTTTGTCAGCAATTACAGTAGCAATAGCAGAACGATTAAATTCGATTTTTGCTCCATCTTCAACTTTAACGATGATTGTGTTTTCTTTAGTTGTAGCAACAACTCCGTGAATACCACCGATTGTAACAACTTTATCACCTTTTTTGAGAGCAGCAATCATTTTTTCTGTTTCTTTTTGCTTTTTATTCTGTGGACGAATTAAAAAGAAATAAAAAATGATAAAAATTAAGGCAAAAGGAACAATTGTCATTAACAAAGAACCTTCACCAGCGGCAGGAGTAGATGCTGCCTGTAGAAGCGCATTATACATACGTTTATCCATCCTTATAAAATTTAAATAAATGTCGATTTAATAGAATATCATAATAGAAGATAGTAGTCAAGGTGAATAAAAATTTATGTTTTTTTTATGATTTTTTTGCAATTTACATTTATATCAAAATATTTTTTTATATACTTTTCAAAATACAAAGTTATTTGTTTTTTTCTGAATTTAAATGTTTTATAATGTCCCATAATTCCAAGATAGGAATTTACACTTGCTAAACAATTTTGTTTTTCTTCTTCTGATAATTTATGATTATTTGCAAGTTCTGAATAAAATTTTAAAGATTCCACAAAATTATTTTTTACTCTGTGACTACAAACTGTATAGTTTGGTTTAATAAAAGTACCTAAAAATTCCACGCCATTAAATGCATTTTGCAAATATATTTTTTTTGGATGAAGATTTACTTGTAATTTTTTCTGTAAAAAAATTCTAGACTGCTTAATTATATATTTTAAAAATTCTTTGTCTTTATGAACAAAAACACAATCATCAACATAACGAACATAACATTTTACTTTTAGCGTATGTTTTATAAAATGATCATATTCTGATAAAAAAAAGTTTGCAAAAACTTGACTTGTTAAATTTCCAATCGGAAGTCCACACCCTTCTTTTGTTGTAAAAAGACTTTTATCTTTTGGAAGAAAATTCCATTCTGAAAAAGGACTTCTTATCATACAATTTTTTGTTGGTTCATTAAAAATAATTTCTTTAGATAGATATTTTTCAAAATCATTTGTATCACTTTTATAGTTTTTATCAATAAAGTCAGAAAGTTTTTGCCATAAAAGACTTTTGGGAATGTTCATAAAAAAGCCTTTTATATCAAGTTTTAAAACATAAGTTTTTGAGTTTCCATTATTTGTTTGACTTTTTAGAAAATGTTCTACTCTTTTTATTGCAGCGTGAGTTCCTTTACATTTGCGACAAGCGTAACTGTCAAAAATGAAATATTTTTCAAATGTGGAATTAAGTCTGCGAATTAAAATATGATGAACAATCCTATCTCTAAAAGGTGCTGCAAAAATTTCTCGACGAACTGGTTTTTCTACCATAAAGCAAGTTGATTTTCCGGGAGTCCAAGTACGATTTTTTAATTGATTAAATAATTCAATCAAATTTTGTTCTAAATTAACCTCAAATTCTAAAGCCCCACTCGAATATCTTTTTGTTTTGCGACATTCGTAATATGCTTCAAAAACTTCTTCTATCGTTATTTCCATATATTTCATAAAAACACCACATAGACTAATTATCTATGTGGCAAAAACTGCTTTGTGTAAAATCCTGGAGAACTAACACATTGTTATTGTTATTCTTGTTGTTGTTGTTCACATTACCATTGTTGAAATTCAATTTGTATGCGTTATTGTTGTTGGAAGAGTACTGAGAACTGCTCCAAACATCGCAAAATCTTTTGTTTTATAAAAAGAATTTTTTATAAAAACTATTTCCCCACAAAAAACAATCACTGTCTATTCCCTGATTAAGAGTTTATTTTTGATGTAGGAGATTTTGCCGCTTTTACACAAAAGCTTTGCTCGCTTTATATCACCGTAGCAATATAAATTCAGGCAGGCAACTTAATAATTTTAATAATACAATTCCGAGTTAAGACATCGTCATTCCGAACTTGTTTCGGAATCTCACCATTATCAATTACTAAATTCCCTATAATTAACGATTTTTGTAACTATTTTTGTGCGTTACGCCAACCGGTAATTTGCTTTCCAATGTTATCCATAAGCAAGGCAAGTTCTGCTTGTT
Source organism: Spirochaetaceae bacterium (assembly GCA_017936665.1). GTDB lineage: Bacteria > Spirochaetota > Spirochaetia > Treponematales > Treponemataceae > RGIG9060. The sequence continues at coordinate 45,372 of JAGBFB010000002.1, forward strand.
GCTTAATAGAAATTAATTTTAAATCTTTACATAATCGTACTTCTAATTTTACCACCTCAAAATTGTCTAAAAATTGTTCCAAATAAAACACTTTATCTTTGCATTTATTAGCTCTATAAATGCTACGCACAAGTAAAATACAATCTCGTTTTAAATCTTGCCCCAAAGTAAATTTGTATTCACGACTAAAATTTGATGTAAGCTCAAATAATCGTAAAGTCATTTTGTAAACATCTTTAAAAACTGGTAAATCGTAATAAAGTGCCATAAATAAAACCTCGGGCTGTCCAAAAAGTATAAACCGTAGTGTCATCCTGAACATTGTATGTAGTGTAGATGCCGAAATAAATTCGGCATCTACACTACTTTTTAGACAGACTGGACAACAAAAGGCAAATGCCTTTTGTTGTAAAATAGTTAAATAGTTAACATACAATACCACCTACGGTGCTATTGTGCGTTAAAAGCCTGGAGAACTAACACATCGTAATTGACACTCTTGTAGTAGCTGCCCACACTACCATAGTAGAAACTCAACCTGTATGCGCCCTTGTAGCTGGAAGAGTACTGAGAACTGCTCCAATAATAACTTGTTCCTAAAGTAAAGCCACCGGCTGCTGTAAGACCTTCCTGTATAACTGTTTTATTTCCGTACACTTGATACAACTCTGCTATACTTGGTAAATACCAACCATCTGCATAATCTGTACTTGTAAGTCCTGCTGTTGTACCATAAGTATTAGCAAAGTTAAAGGCTGGATAATTTGTTGCTGCATCTACACTTCCTGTTGGATCTATACTACAAATGTATTCCCAGTTATCACTTCCATCCATATCACCACTTTCTGTAGTTCCTTGAATTTCTGTAAAGTTTGTATTGTATCCTGTTGTTCCACTTGGTGCCCACTGTAAAGTACTTGATGATTTTTGTAAGCCTACTCCTATTGCTTGACCTCCATTGTTTTTAACGCCTACTACAACAGCTATAGGTGTCATTGTATTAGAATTAAAATTTTCTTTTGTTACAAAACTACCATCTGATAAAACAATGTCGCCAATATTTTCACTTGAAAAACAATTAGCAGAACTTAATACTTTTACGGTGCCTGTGCTACTAGAACTTCCACATGTTACTGTAATATAAGATGTTACTACAGTACCAGTGCAAGTTATTGTTGCTGTAACTTCTGTATCACTAACATATTTTACATTTTCAAAACTTGCATCACTACAGGTTACAGGATGTCCTTTTAAATTATTACCAGTTATTGTAACAACTAAATCACCTGTATAACCTTCACCAGCTGTTTCTATTTCTACACTTGTAATACTTGGGGTAGTTGTTACTTCATAATTGTTAAATTGTTCACAGTTAAAAGCCTGGAGAACTAACACATCGTTATTGTCATTCTTGCCGTCGCCGTAGTACACATCACCATTGTTGAAATTCAATAAGTATGCGTACTTGTTGCCGGAAGAGTACTGAGAACTGCTCCAATAATAACTTGTGCCAATTGTAAATCCACCTGCTGCTGTAAGACCTTCCTGTATAACTGTTTTATTTCCGTACACTTGATACAACTCTGCTATACTTGGTAAATACCAACCATTCTTATAATCTGTACCTGTAAGTCCTGCTGTTATTCCATAAGTATTAGCAAAGTTAAAGGCTGGATAATTTGTTGCAGGATATACTGTACCTTCTGTATCAACTTTACAAATTTCAGCCCAGTTATCACTTCCATCCATATCACCACTTGTTGCAGTTCCTTGAATTTCTGTAAAGTTTCTATTGTATCCTGTTGTTCCACTTGGTGCCCACTGTAAAGTACTTGATGATTTTTGTAAGCCTACGGCTTTTCCTGTTATACCACCATAAGTAGTAGATGCAATAACTCCAAATGCTTTAGAAATTTGCTCATCAGGAACACCGTATTGTACATCTTCTGCTTTCATTTTTGTTCCGTCGGTAAATAGAATATCACCTACAGAAAAACATTTATTTGATTCTACAACATTGTATGAGGCACAACCACTTGCTGTGCCACAATTTATTGTTACTAGATGACTACCTACAGAATTATTAATTTTTAATTTTGCTGTAGCTTCTGTGTTACTTACATAGTTTACATTAAAAATATTAGAATCTTGGCTTGTAATGTCATAAGCTAGCAAGTTTTCGCCAGTAATTCTTACAGAAATTGTTCCTGTGTAAGTCTCACCTATTGTTGAGGTTTCTAGTTCTACATTTGCAATTTGTGCATCGGAATATTCATAACATTTAAATTCATTACTGAATTTATGGAATGCCCAAACATAGTTAGAATTTGTTCCTCTATCAACGTTTTCGATTTTTCCAGTATAATAATCTAATTTATATGCCGTTTGCCCAGGTGCAGTTGGTACAGATGAACTCCAAAATCCTCTACATGTGTACTCACCAAGAGTATCATCGTAGGTATATGGCAAAGTAATTTCAAGATTTGCTAAAGAAGATTTTATTGTGCTTATATTTTTATGCATCTGATACAATTCACTAATAGCTGGAAGATACCAACCATCTGCAAAATCTGTTCCAGTTAAATCTGCATAACTTGCATAAATATTTGTAAGATAAAAGGCTGGATACATTGATGCAACCTGTGAACCTTTTGCAGTTGCATCATCAACACTACAAATATATTCCCAGTTATCACTTCCGTCTAAGTCGCCTGTAAATGTATAACCATAGCTGGAAGAACCACTTATTCCTGTTGTAATTTCTGCCAAATATGTATCAATACCAATAGGAGAAGCAGTCCATTTTGATTCATTTGTAGAAAATTGTGTTCCTAAAATCAATGGAATGTTAGAATCTGTTATTAAAACTATACCAAAGATTTTTGCTCGCTCTTCTTGTGTTAATTCAGAAAAATATTCTTTTCGTACATAAGTCTTATCAGTTAAAACATAATCTCCTGTTCTTAATCCTTCTGGAACTACAATTTCATCGTTTTTTGCAATTATTGTTGTATTTGTTGCTTCACTTAAATTTCCTGTAGTATCTTTTGTTTTTACAGAAATACTATATTCACTATCATCGGCTGCAATTCCTTGAATCACTGCAGAAGAATATGATTTATCAAAAGTAAGTGTAGTTTTTTCAGATGAGCTAGTTTTACCGTAGTCAATCACTGTTCCTGCAAAATCTGTATCTTGTGGATTTGTCCAAGAAACTGTAATTTGAAGTTGCTCGGCTGAATATACAGCAGTAAGATTTGTTACTTGTGCTGGTGGAGTTGTATCTGTATTTTCTGGCTGAGTATTTTCGCCACCTGATGAGCCGCCACCTGAAGGATCATCATTTTCGCCAGAACCATTAGCCGTAATAGAAACAGCTCTACTTGTTCCTGTTGAATAATTAAGGCTATTATCATAGGTTTTTACAGTAAAAGTATACTCAGTTCCAGTTCTCAAACCTGATACAGTAAAAGTTGTTACTGATTTTCCTAAACTAATAGGACTTGCTAAAATTCCTTCAGCAGGATTCATACTGATTTGAACCCCTGCAAAATCCGAATCTGTTGGATTTATCCAATTTAAGACAGCATTTTCATTCACTGCACTTACTACAAAAGTAGATACTTCTGCTGGTGGTGTTGTATCTGTAGTTACTTCTGACTCTGGATCTTTACATCCAACAAAACAGAACATTAAACTTATTGCCACAATAATAGTAACAATCCACGAAAAATGTTTTTTCATAAAATTCACTCCTCTACCCAAATTTTTGGCATTTTTTTTGTAAAAAAAAACGACAAAAAAACTGCACCATAGGCACAGTTTTTTTGTCGTTAAATTTCTTTGTATATTTATTTGTTAAAAGATAATTATCCTTGAATTGAATTGAATT
>JAGBFB010000010.1 GCA_017936665.1 Spirochaetaceae bacterium
GAATCCCATTTTCTTGAGCTATCAAATGTGAACCTTTTTCTCCGCGCTCGTAGTCTCGGACAACTTTTAGCTTAAACTCAACTGAATATTTTTTATTCATACTACACCTCCAATTGTGTCCAATTTTTTGGGTGCAGTTCACAATTTTGGCTGAGAGTGTTTTCTTGTACGAATTTTCTAAATATACAATTTCTATGCGATTTTTGTATCAATTTTTGAATTTACAAAATTTATTCTTGCTTTATTTTGAAAAAAATTTACAGATGTTTTGTTTAGTCCTTGCATATTTTTCCCTTTTTGAGTAGTATGTACTGAAGAAAATTAGTACTTTTGTATTGGAGTAATAAAATGGGTGTAATTGGTATTATCTTATTAGTAGTTTTTGTAATCGTATGTATTTTATTGGTTGCAATTGTTCTTCTTCAAAATGAAGATGGAAATGGGCTTGGAGGTCTTTTAGGTGGACCAAGTTCTACAACTTTTGGTTCTCAATCAGGAAATGTTCTTACAAAAACAACTTATGTTTTAGTTACATTATTTTTCTTAACAAGTTTTGCTCTTGCTTTTATTAACAAGGCTCCAACTGTAAAATCACTTGATGCCGCTGTTGAACAAACAGAAGAAACTGCTGGTGATAATGAATTCTGGAAGGAAGAAGCTCCTGCAGAAATGAAAGCAGACGATGTATCTAGCTCAACAGAAACAACAGAAGTTGTAGCAGAATAATTATTTTTGAGGTGTGTATGACCCTTGCTGAAGTTTTTAATCCCAACATTATCAAAGTAGGGCTTGAAAGCGACGATAAAGATGAATTATTTGAAGAAATGGTACAGGTTATTGTAGATTCAGATTCTTCGCTTAATCGTGGAAAGTTATTAGAGGCTCTTGAACAACGAGAATCTTTGATGAGTACAGGGATCATACACGATGTAGCTGTTCCTCATGGTAAAACAGACGCTGTTAAAAATATTGTAGGTTGTGTTGGTTTGTCAAAAAAAGGGATTGATTATGATTCCTTGGATAATGAACCTGTACACATAGTTTTTATGTTAATTTATCCTACTGATTTAGGCGAAGAAAATTTACATATCTTTAAGCGATTAGCTATAATTTTAGAAAGTGGTAGTTTTAAATCAGATTTGTTACAACAACAAACTCCTCAAGGTGTTTACGAAGTGATTTGCCGTTATGAAGAAGAATTAGGTGATATGTATGTCTGAAATTGATGTTATAAGTCACTTAATGAATGTAGAAAATCAGGCTTCTTCTTTAATCTATGATGCTCAAACTGTGGCAGAAAAAAATATTAGCGAAGCACGTGCAAAAGCTGATAGCCTATATAAAGAGCATTACGATAATTTAATAAAAGATTTTGAATCAAATTTGACAGAAACAAAAAATAAAATTTTACAAGAAAATAGAAATTCCTTTCAAGAATATCAACAAAAAATTCAGTCTGTGGCACAAGACGAAAAATCATTTAATAATTTATTAGATTCTCTGCTTTTTAAGAGTGAAAAGTAGGTTGCTATGGATAAGTCTGGAGCTTCTGCCTATGTTTATGCTAAAGCAAGTGGAATTATAGCTCGTTCTTTTGTTGGAAATCGTACAATAAAACTTTTTGAAACAAAATCTCTTTCAGAGCTATGGAGTTTGATTTTTAATACAGAAGTTCCCATGGTTCCAGAAATTATGCTTGCAAAACAAATTGAAGTTGAAGCACAAAAAAAATTTATTAAGCAATATATCGATTTAGTAAGTTGTTATTCAAAACCAGAACCTATTTTTACGATTCTTTTACGTTTTTATGAATATTCAAATTTAAAAGATGTTGTTTCATCCCTTGTAACAGGAAAAAATCAACTACCTTCTCTTGTTGATATTGGAAAGTTTGCTACTATTGATTATTCAAAATATCCTGATTTAGCCAAAATGACAGAAAATACAGAATTTTCCTGGTGTACAGAAATTCCTGATATTCATAAAGAAAAAGATTTTGAATATAAACTTGATTTACAATATGTTAGAAGTGTTTGGGCTGCAATTCAAAAATTGCCAAAATCAGAACGAATTCCTGTAGAAAAAATTATAAAACAATCTTTATCTCAGAGAAATGTTGCTTGGGTTGTAAGATTAAAACTTTATTATAAATATACTAATGAACAAATTAAAAAGCGTTTATTATCAATTTCCGAAAATCCTACTGAAAATGACCCTATAGCAGGAGAAGCAATAAAAGTTCTTGATTTACCTGTGGATTCTTGGGCAGATTGGAAGCAAAGTGTTTATTCCGATTGCTTAAATCCTTATTTAGGCTCAGAAGATTGGACTGTAGATCCTCGGTGGCTTCAGCAGGCTATGAGTAAAAAAAATAATGCTTTAGCCTTAAAGACTTTTAGACAGTATCCTTTTACAGCAAATGTTTTGGTAACTTGGTTTAAGATGAAGCAATTTGAACTTGATTGCATTAGAACTGCGGCAGAAGGTTTGCGATTAAATGTTTCTTCATCTGAAATAAAAAAAATTGCAGGATTTGAGCAGTTGTAATATAATGGAGTAGTTATGGCACGAACAGCAACTATGCGTCTTTTAGAGTTAATGGTTCTAAAAGAAGACATTGCAAAAGTAATAGAATATATCGGAAAAGCAAAATGCTTTCAGTTTGATACAGACTTAGATGAAATTAAATCTTCTGTTTCAAATTCTTTTAAAGATACTTTTGATAAATTACAACTTGTAAGAAATTTTCTTGGTATTCAAGATGTAGAAGATTATGATGATGATTTTGCTTTACCTTCTGAGCAAGATGAGATTAGAGCAAATACAATTCTTGATTCTATTGATGATTTGAAAAAACGGGAATCTCAAGCAGCTGAAGAAAAAAAACGCATTGATGATGCTTACAAAGAAGCTCTTTCTTTTTCAAATTTGAAAGTACCTTATTCTCAATTGGATCATCTTTCTTTTTTAAGTTTACGAATAGGAAAAATCGATCCAAAGGTTTATGAGGAATTGGCTTTTGCTGTTGGAACTCGTGGAATTGTTATTCCTCTAGGTGAAGATAAATCAAAGATTCTTGCAGCATCTTCTAAAAAAGGAAGATTTGCCTTAGATTCAGAATTAAAAAAATACGGTTTTGTGGCTTTAGAAATTCCAGAAAATTTTAAGGGAATTCCTGATGATGTTTTAGCTTCAATGCAAATTGAAGCTGCAAAGGTAAAAGAAACTTTAGATTCTATTCAAGAAGAACGAAAAAATTTTGCAGATACTCATAAAGATGAAGTAATTTCTTTGTTGCGACATTATTCAATTGGAATGCAGGTTCAAGCAATTCAAAATAAACTAGAATCTACTCAGTTAGTTTATAGAATTACCGGTTGGATTCCTTTAAGTCAATCAAGAGATTTTATGAATGATTTAGATGAACTTACAGAAGGAAGAATTGCAATCCGTCAATTTAATCCAAATGAAGTTCCTGCTGTAAAATCTGGTAGAGAAAAAGTTCCTGTAAAACTTAACCATGGAAAGATTGTAGGCAATTTTGACAGAATGGTTTTTAGTTACGGTGCTCCTCTTTATGGAACAATCGATCCAACTCCTTTTGTTGCCTTCTTTTTTACATTACTTTTTGGATTGATGTTTGGAGATGCTGGTCAAGGTTTGGTTTTCTTAATTCTTGGAATTTTAATGACAACTGGCGTAATAAAAAAGTTTCCAGTTTTAGGTGCAGGTTTTGGTCCAGTTTTTGTTTGTATCGGAATTAGTAGTACCATAATGGGAATTTTAACTGGTGAGTTTTTTGGTAATGGTCAAATTTTAGAACCTGTATCTAAATTTTTAAAAGGATTATTTGGTGTAACAAGTCATGGTCCTATTTTACATCTTATGCCATCAGCTAGTTCCATCGATAAACTTTTTTATTTCTTGTTATTTACCATGGGAATTGGTTTTATCATCAACTCTGTGGGCTTAGTGATAAATATTATAAATAATTTTTCACTTGGAAGAATTGGTAAAGCAATTTTCAGCAAAACTGGTATTTGTGGAACAATTTTCTTTTGGTATGTGGTTTTTATCGCAATCAAAGTTTTCTTTCTTAAAAGTCCAATCTTTATTTATGATTGGATAATTTTAGGAATTTGTCTTTTAGGAATCTTTTTTTCAGAACCACTGACTCGTTTGGTAGAAGGTCATCATCCTGTTTTAGAAAATGGACTTGTTGCTACCATTGTAGAAGGTGTTGTTGAACTTCTTGAAGTTGTTTCAAGTTATCTTTCTAATTCAGTTAGTTTTTTGCGTGTAGGAGCCTTTGCTCTTGCTCATGCTGTTTTAGGATACATCATTTTTACAATGACTTCTTTAATTCAGTCTAATGGTGGAATTGGTGGAACTGCAGGAAGTATTGCTGTTTCGATTTTTGGAAATTTATTAGTTATCGTTCTTGAAGGAATGATTGTTGCAATTCAGGTAGTGCGTTTGCAATATTATGAATTTTTCTCAAAGTTTTTTACAGAAACTGGTAAAGAATTTGAACCATTTGAGTTCAAATATAAATAAATTTGTTACAATAAATTTGGAGGACAATATGAACAAAAAAAATTTTTTGGTGGCATTTTTTATGCTTTGTTTTGTTTTAACAGGGGCTTTTGCTCAAGAAGCTGATGTTATGGCAATTAATGATGTAGCTTCAGTTCCTGCTACAGAAGTAGTTGAAGAAGCAGAAGTTAAAGAAGCTGATAATACTTCAACAATTAAATACATCGCTGCTGCTATTGCAGTTGCAGTTGCTTGTATTGCTGGTAGTATGGCTGTAGGTAAAATTGGTGCTGCTGCTATGGGTGCAATGAGTGAAAATGCAGAACTTTCAGGAAAGGCTCTTCCTTTTGTAGGTCTTGCTGAAGGTATTTGTCTTTGGGGCTTCCTTGTAGCTTTGCTTATCCTTTTTGTTTAATTTGGATTTTTTGTAAAGTGAATTATTTTATTATTGGGGAGCGAGAACTTGTTTTAGCTTTTTCTCTTGTTGGTGTTTCTGGTGCAGTTGCAGTAAATCGTGCTGAAGCCTTAGAAATATTTAATCAAGTTACAGGAAAAGGTTCAGGACAGTTATCCGCTCCTTCAGTAGAGCAAATACCAAAGGTTCTCATTCTTACAGAAGAAGTTTCTGCCATGCTAGAAAGTGAAGTTTTAGATTGGCAGATGAAGGGAAATTATCCTTTAATAGTAGAAATTCCAGGTATTCACGGACATTTGCAAGGTCATAAATCTCTTTCAGATTCAATTCGTGAAGCGGTTGGAATTAGTGTTTAACGCAATTTATATTTTACGGAAGAAAAATAATTATGGAAGAATTACGTTCCACAGATATTCTTGATAAAGAAATTCAAGAAGATGCTAGAAAAAAGGCTGAAAAAATAGTTAAAAATTCTCAGATTGAATCCCAAAATATTCTTGATGGTGTAGATAGTAAATTAAAAACAGCCCGTGAAGAAAAAGAAAAATTTTATGCAGAAAAAATTGCTAGATTTGAAAAAGATACAAATGCTGCTCTTCCATTAGAAAAACAACGATTTTTAGTTTCTTTTGAAGATGAGCAGGTTACTCAAGGTATAAAAAAATATCTTGAAAAACTTTCTATTGAAAAAAAAGCAGAACTTTTAAAATCTTTATTGCAAAAATACAAACCTACTTTAGAAAATCACAAAGTGTATATTTTTACAGTTGATTTTGAAAAAAAATTAGCTGAAAAAATTGTTGAAGATATATTAGGAAGTAAAAATATCATTTCTTGTAATGAACTTTCTGATTTTGAAAAGCATATCCTTACAGAAGAAAATGCTAATTTTGTTCAAGGTTTTGTTTTGAAATCTGAAAATTCTTTGATTACATGTAGAGTATTACTTTCAGAAATTATAAATAAGATTAAAGATGAAAATAGTTTTGAGTTAGCTCAAACATTGTTTGGTGGGAGGCTTCCTCAATGATTGAAGGTAGAATAACAAGAATTTCAGGTCCTATCATTTATGCTGAAGGATTAGGTGCTTGTGGACTTTATGATGTTGTAGATGTGGGGGATGCACGACTTATTGGTGAAATCATTCGACTTAATAAGGATTGTGCAACAATTCAGGTTTATGAAGATGATACAGGGCTAAAAATTGGTGAAAAAGTAGTTTGTAATCAACGCCCTCTTTCTTTACGGTTAGGGCCTGGTTTGGTTGGTACAATTTATGACGGTATTCAGCGCCCTCTAAAAGCTATGTATGAAGATGCAGGTTCTTTTTTATTGCCAGGACAAAGAACAGAGCCTCTTGATTCACAAAAAAAATGGCACTTTGAACCATCTGTTTCTGTAGGAGATTTAATTGGTTGTGGATGTGTTGTAGGTTCTGTTCAAGAAACTGAATCAATTTTGCATAAAATTATGGTTCCTTCTACGATAAAAGGAAATTCCATAAAATCAGTTGTTCCTGCTGGTGAATATACAATAGATGATGTGGTTGCCACAACAAACTTAGATGAAAATATTTATCTATCACAATATTGGCCTGTAAGAAAACCTCGTCCTTATGCAGAAAAATTAACTGTTTCTGAACCATTGATTACAGGACAGCGTGTTATTGACGTTTTCTTCCCATTGTCAAAAGGTGGAACAGCTGCAATTCCTGGAGGATTTGGAACAGGAAAGACCATGACACAGCATGCTATTGCAAAATGGTGTGATGCTGACTTAATCGTATATATTGGTTGCGGTGAACGGGGAAACGAAATGACTGATGTATTAACAGAATTTCCTTCTCTTATTGACCCACGAACAGGTCGTTCTCTTATGGAAAGAACAATTTTGATTGCAAATACATCAAATATGCCTGTTGCTGCCCGAGAAGTTTCTCTTTATTCAGGAATAACTTTGGCAGAGTATTATCGTGATATGGGATACGCTGTTGCAATTATGGCGGATTCCACAAGCCGATGGGCAGAAGCCTTGCGTGAACTTTCTGGTCGTATGGAAGAAATGCCTGCCGAAGAAGGTTTCCCTGCTTATCTTCCTACAAGATTGGCTGAGTTTTACGAAAGAGCAGGACGAGTTACAACTCTTTGCAATAAAGAAGGTTCAGTTTCTGTAATTGGTGCAGTTTCGCCTCCTGGAGGTGACTTTTCAGAGCCTGTTACTCAGCATACAAAACGCTTTATTCGTTGTTTCTGGGCTTTGGATAGAGAACTTGCAAATGCTCGTCATTATCCAGCAATTGGATGGATTGATTCCTATTCAGAATACGCAGATGAGGTGCGTGAATGGTGGGATAAACTTGATACTCGTTGGGCTCAAATTCGCCAAGATGCTTTAGACTTACTAAAACGAGAACAGCGTCTTCAGCAAATTGTTCGCTTAATTGGACCAGACGCTTTACCAGATACTGAACGACTTATCCTTGTTGTTTCTGAAATGATAAAAAACGGATTTTTGCAACAAAATGCTTTTGATGATATTGATGTTTTCTCTGTTCCAGAAAAGCAAATTATGATTTTACAGTTAATTATTCAATATTATAAAAGAGCCTATTCAATTATCAAACAAGGTGCACCTTTGATGAAAGTTACAAATCTTCCTGTAAGAGAAGAAATTGTGCGTATTAAAACTTCTATTGCAAACGATAATTTAACTCAAATTTCGGCTGTGGAATCTCACTTAGAAGAACAAATTAGTTCATTAGAAAAAATTTATCGAAGGGCGGATGTACTATGAAAGGTGTAGAATATAAAGGTTGTAATTCTGTTGATGGACCAATTATCGTAGTTCGTCGAAGCGAAAATATTTTTTATGGTGAAATTGCGGCTGTTCGAGATAGATTTGGTGCAAAAAAAATCGGTCGAGTTATCGATGTTTCTGAAGAATATGCTATTGTACAAATTTTTGGTTCTACAACTGGACTTGATTTAGATGAAACAACTCTTGAATTCCTTGAAACTCCAATGGAATTGCGTGTTGGAGAAGGTTTGCTTGGTCGTATTTTTAATGGTCTTGGGCAACCAATTGACGGGTACAAAGATATTATTTCTTCAAAAAAAGTAAATGTAAATGGATATCCTATAAATCCTTATGCTCGTGTATATCCTCGAGATTTTATTCAAACAGGAATTAGTTCTATTGACGGAATGAACACTTTGATTCGTGGTCAAAAACTTCCTATTTTTTCAGGTAACGGACTTCCTCATAACAAACTTGCAGCACAAATTATCCGTCAGGCAAAAATTCGTAACAGCGATGAACAATTTGTAATGGTTTTTGCTGGAATGGGAATTAAATACGATGTGGCTAGGTTCTTTGTAAAAACTTTTGAAGAATCTGGAGTTTTGTCTAAGGTTGTAATGTTTCAGTCTTTGGCAGATGCACCTTCTATCGAAAGAATTATTACTCCTCGCTGTGCTTTAACTGCGGCAGAATATCTTGCTTACGAAAAAGGAATGCACGTTCTTGTTGTAATGACAGATATGACAAACTACTGCGAAGCTTTACGCGAAATTTCTACAACTCGTGGAGAAGTTCCAGGAAGAAAAGGTTATCCTGGATATTTGTATTCAGACTTAGCCGAACTTTACGAGCGGGCTGGAAAAGTAAAAGGTTCTAATGGTTCAATTACTCAAATTCCAATTTTAACTATGCCAAATGATGATATTTCTCATCCAATTCCTGACCTTACAGGATATATTACAGAAGGACAAATTGTTCTTGATAGAGAAATGTCTCAAAAAGGAATGTATCCTCCAGTTGCGGGGCTTCCAAGTCTTTCTCGTCTTATGAAGGACGGAATTGGAGAAGGAATGACAAGGGAAGATCACAAAGATGTTTCTAGTCAACTTTTTGCTGCCTACTCTAAAGTAAAAAGCGTTAGAAGTTTGGCTTCAATCATTGGTGAAGAAGAACTTGCTCCTTTGGATAAATTATATTTGAAATTCGGTGAAAAACTTGAAAGTGAATTTTTATCTCAAAGTGAATTTGAAGATAGAACAATAGAACAGACTTTGGATTTAGGTTGGAAAGTTCTTTCAATTCTTCCTAAAAGTGAACTTTACAGAATTAAACCTGAATTTATTGAAAAATATATGCCTAAAGAATAAAAGGGTGGTATAATTTAGAAGATATGGCAAAACTAAATATTGCACCAACAAAATCTAATCTTCTCATGGTAAAAGAGCAATTATCAGTTGCCACCGATGGATATGAACTTTTGGAGCAAAAACGTGAAATTCTTGTAATGGAATTGATGCGTATGGTTGAAAAAGTAAAATTACTAGAACGTGATATTGAAAAACAAATTTCTAAGGCATATCCTGCCTTAAAAAATATGTTAATGGCTGTAGGTGGAGACAGGGTTGAACGTTTAGCTTCTGGTGTTAGTTATGATTTCAAAATTTCTGAAAAAAACATTGTTGCCGCTGGTATGAATTTTTCATCTATCGAAGTTGAATTGCCAAAAAGAGAATTGTTTTATTCTGTAATGGATTCTTTTGCAGATTCTGATAAGGTAATGGTAGAATTTTTTGAATTACTAAAATTACTTACGGACTTAGCTTCTATCAGAACAATTGTTTGGAGGCTAGCAAATGAAGTTAGAAAAACTCAACGCCGAGTAAATGCTCTCGATAAAATGGTTATTCCTCAATCAAAAGAAACTCAGGTTTATATAGAAAGTGTTCTTGAAGAAAGAGAAAGAGAAAATGTTTTTGTTTTAAAAGCATTAAAATCTAAACAAAAAGGAGGCTCTTATTAGAGTACAAAAATATGATAAAACCTCTTTTTAATAATATTCTTGTAGTAATAAATGGTTCAGAAGCTTCTATTCAAGCAGCTCAATATGGTGTCTTGATGGCACGACTTTATCGTTGTGATATGAAAGCAATCTATGTTGTGGATACTGCAACTTTAAAAGAATTAACTATCAGTAAATTTTTTGTTTCTGAAGAAAGTTCTGAATATGAAAAAAGTCTTACTGAAGATGGAAAAAGATATTTGAATTATGTTGAAAATTTAGCAAAAGCCAAGGGAATTAAAATTGAAACTGAACTTCGTAAAGGTTCTGTTTGGTCAGAAGTTATTGCTTATGCCGATGATTCAAAATCAGATTTAATTTTACTTGGAGAGCATAAACATATTCAAAGTAAAGATGTAATTTCATCAATTTATCGAGAAATAATATCTCATGCAAATTGTTCTGTCTTGGTTGTAAAAGAAAAAGACATTGAAAAACTTTACAAGATGGCATAAATTACACTGTAGGAGAAATACAAAATGAGAGTTGCCTTAGTTCATTTTTTATCACCATTAAAAAATGCAAATCATAAAGGAATTTTGCAAAAACTAGAAAATGCTGTAATAAAAAAAGGTTATCAAATTGATATTTTTAATGCCCATACAGATTCTTCTACAATGAGATTAACTGGTTACGATTATATATCAATTATAGTTCCATCTTCACCTCTTTTTGGAGCAAAACTTCCTGAAAAATTTGATGAAGTATTAGAAAATTGCGGAATGTTAACTTCAAAAAAAGGTTGTGCTTTAGTTGTAAAATCTGGTTTTTCTTCTTGGAAAACTTGTACAAAATTAATGGCTGGAATGGAAAAACAAGGAATCCTTCTTGATTATTTTGATGTGGTAGAAAATCCTGATCATGCATCCTATGTAGGAAAGAAAATAGGCTAAAATAGTGCAAGATTGTTACAAAATTCTAGGAGTTTCTCCAACTGCAAGTGCTGCGGAAATAAAAAGGGCTTATCGTAAAAAAGCAAAAGAACTTCATCCCGATTTATCTGTGAAATCAGAAACTTCACAACAGTTTCAGGAATTGGTAAAAGCCTACGAAATTCTTTCTGATGCAAAACAGCGTTCTATTTTTGATGTTTCTTACGCAGCCTATAGTCGATATTCCTCTTCAAGTAAAAGTGAATCAACTTTTGATTATAGAACTTGGCTTAAAAATCGTAATGATGAAGAAAGTTTAAGCAAACTTGTTTTTTTTGATTTAATGCACCACAGAGAAGATGATGCAGTAAAACTTTTTAAGGAACTAAATTCTACTCGTTTTGGTTTTTCACTTTCTAAATGGTTTACTCGTGAAGATTTTATGGATTACGGTTTTATTCTTTGTGAGGAACTAATTTTTAGACAAGAATATTATGATGCAGCCTTATTACTTGAACAGATTATCAGAATGGAGTACAGTTATGAGTACTTTAGATTATTTTTTCCTGAAGTTTTAAAGTTAGCTAGAATTATTTTTAGAAAACACATTTTTGATGTTATCAGTGATGAACTTGCCATCGATGTTTTTGAGCGAGCTTTAGAATTAAATTTAGGAAAATCCGACGATGCTTTCTTTTTATCAAAAATTGCTCAAGCCTATTTTCGTTTAGGTGATAAAGAAACTGCAAAAATTTGTTTACTAGAAGCATTAAAATTAGACAATAATATAAATTTATCCAAAGAATTAAGGAATTTAATATGATTAGATTAAAAAATGAAAAACAAATTGACGGAATTAGAAAATCTTGTAAATTGCTTGCTCACATGTTTGAAGAAATCATTCCAAAAGTTGAACCTGGAATGAGTACAAAAGATATTGACGATTTAGCTGTAAAATTTATTAAGTCCAATGGTGGAAAACCAGCTTGGTACACAGTTGATTTTCCGGGGGCTTTGTGTATTTCTGTAAATAATGAAGTTATCCACGGAATTCCATCTAAAAATCGAAAAATCAAAGAAGGTGACATTGTTTCACTTGATGGTGGAATTGTTTTAGACGGATTTTTTAGTGATTGTGCAAAAACTATTCCTATTGGGAAAGTTAGCAAAGAAGCAGAAAATTTAATGGAAATTACAAAACGTGCTTTAGATGCAGGAATTGACGCTTGTAAATTTGGTAGCAGAATTCACGATATTTCTAGGGCTGTTTCTGGTGTTATTAATAAAAAGTATGGTATTGTAACTGAATATTGCGGTCATGGTGTAGGATTAGCTGTTCATGAAGATCCTAATGTTCCTAATGATTTAGTTGGAGGTCCAAATCCCCGTTTGCAAGAAGGAATGGTTTTGGCTATTGAACCAATGATAAATCTTGGAACAGGAGATGTTGAACTTTTAGATGACGAATGGACAGTTGTTACTGCTGACGGAAAACTTTCTTCACATCAAGAACATACTGTTGTAATTTTCAGAGATCACACAGAAATTCTTACAATTATTTAGAATATTTTAATAAAAATGTAACACTTTTCTCTTAAAATTATTTATATTTAAAACAGATACAAATAATTTTTGGAGGAAATTAATGCACAGCAAATTTAAACTTTTTATTAGTGCAATCCTTTGTTTCACAATGCTTGGGCTAACAGCTTCATGTTCAGGAAAGGAGAGAGTAAAATCTGCTGTAACAGCCTTTGCCGATACAGAATCTTCTACTTCTATTCCTGCTGATTCTTTATCAGTTGTAGAAGCTTTGCAAAATGTTTTTAGATCAGTTTCATCAGAAGTGTTAAAATCAGTTGTAGAAGTTGATGTTGTAGAAACAAAAACTCGTCCAGCAAATCCTTTTGCCGATATCCCATTCTTCTTTTTTGGACAACCAAATGGAGATAACGAAGGAAGTAGAGAATACAAGCAATCTGGTCTTGGCTCTGGAGTAATCGTTCGTAAAGATGGAAACACTTACTATGTTCTTACAAATGAACATGTTGCAGGTTCTGCTGATGAAATTTCAGTAAAACTTTATGATTCTAGAGAATTTACATGTAAATTGGTTGGAAAAGATGAACGCAAAGATATCGCCTTACTTTCTTTTGAATCAAAGGATGATATTCCTGTAGCTTCTCTTGGAGATTCAGACAAGGTTCAATCTGGTGATATTTGTTTTGCCATGGGAACACCTCTTGGATATTTTGGAAGTGTAACACAAGGTATTGTAAGTGCCACAGGTCGTGACGGTAGTGGAATTGGAAATATCAGTGATTTTATTCAAACTGATGCTGCTATCAATCAAGGAAACTCTGGTGGACCTCTTGTAAATATCTATGGAGAAATTATTGGAATTAATACTTGGATTGCTTCTCAATCTGGTGGTTCTCAAGGTCTTGGTTTTGCAATTCCTATCAATAATGTAAAAAAAGCAATTTCAGATTTTATTTCAGATGGAAAAGTTACATACGGTTGGATGGGTGTTTCTTTAACTGCACTTGATAAAGATTACGAAAAAGCTCTCGGCATCGATGGTAAAAAAGGTGCTTTCGTAGCTCAAATCTTCTTAAATTCACCTGCTGCTAAAGGTGGAATTCAAGCGGGCGATTTTATCATTGCTCTTAACGGAAAAAATGTAAAAGATGTGGATCAACTTGTTCGTGATGTAGGGGACTTGCGAGTTGGCGAAACTGCTGACTTTACAGTAATTCGTGGAGGAAAAGAAATTCATGTTAGCGTAAAAATTGAAGGCAGAGATGATTCCGTTGTAACAGATAATTCTAAACTTTGGCCAGGTTTTATGGCTCATCCTATCACAGAAGAAATTCGCAAAGAAATGAAACTTGATAATAGCGTAAAAGGCGTTGTTGTTACAAATGTTCAGGCAAAATCTCCTGCCGCTGCTTTAAGAATCCAAAATGGAGATATTATTACTGCCGTAAATGGAAAACCTGTAACAAATATTAGCGAATTTTACAATGAACTTGTAACCAAACAGAAAGAAATTTGGTTTGAATTATATACATCTGAAGGTCACAAAATAGAAACCTCTAGATATAGATTTTAGTTGTTTTTTTCATAGTAAATAAAAGCTCCTTAATTTTTTGGGTTGTCTTGTTTGTAAGTTTTACAGATAAGACAACCTTTTTTTATTTATAAATTGATTTTATCTTGTCTACAAAGGAAATTTAGGTTATTATATTCTATGTTGAGATTTATTTTTGTAGGAATATATTATGATTAAAGAATTTTTACCATACGATAAAGTAAGAAATAATGCATTGAAGTTGGCTCACAAAATTTACACAGAGGGTTTTATTCCTGATGTAATTTATGTTTCTCTTAGAGGAGGAGCATACATGGCAAATGTTATAAGTGAATATTTTAAACTTCGCCGTAAAAATGTGCGTCCTGTGTTATTTGCTGCTGTTGTGGCTCGTTCCTATACTGATGTGCAAGAATATTCAAAAGTAATGGTTGATGGCTGGACATATTCTCCAAAATATTTACGAAATGGTGATAAAATTCTTCTTGTTGATGATATTTTTGATACAGGAAATACAATAAATTCTCTTGTAAATATCCTTTTAGAACGAGGTGTTCCAAGAAGTGATATAAAAGTTGCTGTTCATGATTATAAATATTTTCCAAATAAAGAAGAACAACATCCAAATCAACCTGATTATTGGTGCCGAAAATTTGAAATCAATAGTCCAGAAGAAGATAGATGGATTCATTATATGAGTCATGAATTGGTTGGGCTTTCTAAAAAAGAACTAGAAGAATATTATTATAAAGATGATCCAGAATTAAAAGAGATTTTAGATCCTCTTTTAGGAAACTAATTTTAAGAGGCAAAAATGCAAAAGAAGATAAATTTAAAAAAACAAAAATCTGATTTTACTCGTTTTGCGATTTTTACTGTTTTGTTTTTAATAGTGAGTTTTTCTTCTTTTGCAGAAAAAAATCATATTATAAGTCCTATTTCTGGAACTTGGTCAAATTATCAAACAATTTTGCTTGATGTTCCCGAAGGAGCTTCTGCTTTCTATTCTTTTACAGGTGATAATCCTTTGTATTCGGGGTTTGCCTATGAAAAGCCTGTGTTACTTGAACTAGAAGGAAATATCAATCTAAAGGTAGCAATTGTAAATACAGATAATTCTGTTATAGAAGAAAGTGTAGATTTTTCTGTAAAAAACTCTCCTATAGATTTGCAATTTTATATTGAAAACAAAAATCAAGCTTTAATTCCTGTAAAAGAAAAAAATGTTTCAATTCCTTCATATATGAAGTATTCAATTTCAGATTCAACTGAACCTTATTTAAAAGGCAGAACTTTAACAATAAATTCTGAAAATTCTTTAGAACAGATTTTACCTTTAGTTATAAAAAATCAAAATGATATGTACAGATTTATGTTACATATAATGCCATCAGTATCTAAATATGATTCTCAATATAATTTTACAAATAATACTTTGTCAAATGATGTAACTTTTGAAGATGATTATACAGTAAGAAGAATAGAAAAAAAACTTTCTCAAGTTCCATTTACTTTGGAATTTACAGATTGGACAAAACTAAAAATTTCAGCAAATGAAAATATTTATATTTCAATTGATGATGATATTTGGCAAACTGGAACTTTTGTTTTAGATATAAATCGTAACGAAGAGCATACTCTTTCTTGGATTGATTTATCAGGCTTAAATCCAGAAGAATTTATTCCAGAGCAATTTAAAGTTTGCTATACAGTTATTCCTAAAATGCCGAATCTTGTAGTTGTTCAAGAAAAGACTAAGGTAGTTAATATTTCATTAGATGATAAATTTTATACAATGAAAATTTTACAAGATTATAATTTTTCTTCTTCTGTTAATGATTATAAGAAAAATTATTGTTTAATTGATACAATTTTAGGAAATTATCTAGAAAAAAATATTTGTTTTGATGTTTTTTATGATAATGTTTATCAAGGTAAATTATCTACAGAAGTTTTAATTGATAAAGAGTCTCCTAAAATTCCAGATATTGAAATTTCAAATAAAAATTTTTTTGTTAGGGAACCTGTTAGTATAAAATTTAAAACTGATGAAAAAGTTTTTTATGTATTAAAATCAAAATTGCTTTCAAATTTGAATCTAAAAAATTTGGAATTAGAAGTTAATAAAAATTTTGATATAGATTTGAATTCTGCTGTTGAATTAACTAACGATACTTTGTATTTGGCAGAAGATAAGAATAATGCAATTTTTTATAATCTTGCTTATTTTTCAAAGGATGATTTTGGAAATGTTAGTGATATTGAATATTATCAAATTTTAATTGATTCATATAATTATTATATAGAATCATCTTCAAAAAATACAAATTATATACAAGATGGAAGTGCTGCTCGTCCATTTTCTGATATTTCTCAGATTTTACCATATCTAAATAAAAATGAATTTATCAAAATTCATATCGAAGGAACCTTCGAAAATATTCCTTCAATGGTTATAACTTCTCCTTGTGAATTTATCTCTGTGAATGGAGCTAGACTTTCATTTGCAGAAGATTCTTTTTTTGATGTACAAAGTTCTTCTTTAAAAATTTATAATTGTATTTTTGAACAAGATTTTACAAAAAATAAAAATTCTTTTTCTCAGCAAAATTTATTTAAATTAAATAATTCATCTTTAATAATTGATAGTTGTGAATTTGTTTCTTTGTATGAAAATAATGGTTCTGTGATTTTTGCAGATAATTCTGATGTTACTATATTAAATTCTGGAATTACTATTCAATCAAATATTTTTGCAAGCGTTTTTAATTTATTAAATTCATATTTGACTTGTAAACAATCAAGAATTTCAGCTGTTTCTGATTCATCAATTGCTTTAACAATGAATTTAGGAAAGTTGGTTTTCGAAAATTCTCAATTTTATATTGATGGAAAAACTACAAAGTTTTATGAATTGTTCGGTGTAGAATATAATATTAACAATAATAAATTTTTGTACAAAAATTATTCTAATGATATGGAAAGTTCTGATATTTTTTCTACAAAAAAATCCTACAGTAATAATGAAGTTCTTTCTTTTTAATTCTTAGCGAGGTAACTTTTGAAAAAAGTTTTATTTTTAATCCTTTCAATTTTGGTTACAATTAATTTTAATAATTTTGCCCAAGAAATTATAATTGTTGATACTGAAAATACTGAACATGAAAAAATTATTGAAAACTATAATAATTATTCTTCAATGTTAAAAGAATATTTGATAACAAATCAAAATGATTATTTAAAAAGTTATGCAAGTCTTTCTGATGAATTTTACAATTTAGAAAATACTTTTTCACCTATGTTGCCTTATTTAATTACTGAATCTTTATTTTATTGGAATTTTTTTAGAAACAAAATCGATGATGAAAATTCTAAAAATATTATTGATAATGAAATAATTTTGTTTTGGAATTATCTCAAAGAAAATTTTAGATTGGGTAAATCAGAAGTTGTTGCTTACAATTATGTAAAATCTTTTTCTTCAATTTACAATGTTGAATTTGTTTTACCTCTCGAAAAATTATCTATAGAAGATTTTAAATTTCAAAATGATGAAAGTAATTATGAATTAATTTCTGATACAAAAATGAGAAATGATTTTTATCATAATTTGTCAAAAGTAGAAGGAATGTTATTTAGGTTAAATAAAAACAAAGAAGTTTTAGATGTTCCAATGGCGATGTCAGAAAAATCATTTTATGAAGTTTGTAATAATCCAAAGTTTTTATATATCATATTTAATGATAAAAAATATAATTTACTATTGGATTCTTTTATCAAAACTTCTGAACTTTTATACAAAGTAAATTATTTTGATTTTGATAAAACAAAATTTGAAAATAAAAATTATATTTTACCAAAAAATTTTTATGATGAACTTTATAGTTTGTTTTCGGTAGAAAATAGTTTGTACGAAGTTTCATTACAATATGAATTTTGTAATTTATTTTCTAGTTTGTTATACAAAAGTTTGAAAGAAGGATTTGATATTTCAACTTTGCTTAATGAAACTGAAGTTAAAGTTTATAATAAAATTTTAGAAAATTTTTATTTTGCATTTTGTATTGATATTGAATTTATAAATAGTTTTTTAGAAAATACAAAATTTCTTTTGAATTTAGATTACTCAAAATATTTAATGATTTCTAATTTAAAAACAGAGGGAGATGAAAATGAATAAATCTTCTGTAAAAATTTTTTTTAGCATTTTATCTATTTTAATTTTATTTGTTTTAGCTTTTTTTATTTTAATTAAATTTAATATCTTTCCAGATTTAACAAAAAACTATAACGAAATTATTGCAAAAATATTTTTAGATAATTCAAATCCTAATTTTGAAAATTCTGTTCCAATAAAAAACGAAAAGATTATTTTAGAAAGTGGTGAAATAAATTTTTCTGAAATAGATTTTTCTTTTTGTTCTGTAGAGGAATTTACAAATGAATTAATTCAATTTAAAACAACTTACGATATTGATGGAATAGAATTTGTTTTATTGGATAATAACACTGCTATACAAGCAACTGGAGTTCTATCAAGATTCTCTTCTTATTACGATATTAACTTTCCTGTAATTGATAATTGGATTTTTAAAAACGATTTTTCTATAATTACTTCTTTAGGATTTTATCAGAATGTAATCGTTTTTATTGATGCTACATTGAAATTTCATTTTGTAAATATTCTTAATGGTCAAGAAATTTTATTTTCTGATGAGGTTTCTAAAAATTTATTTTCGCCAATTTATCCAACTGGAAACATTTTTGCAAATAATAATGGTTTTGTTTTTGAAGGTCGAGATAAAAATATTTATGTTTTGGCTTTTACAAATGAAATTGATAACTTAAAAATTCAACAAGAATATTATATTGACGCAACTTCTTTTTTTGAAATTTCAGAAGAAGCAAAAAATCATATAAAGGATTATGTTTCAAATTGGATGTCATTATCAGATGAATTTGAATTACCACAAATAAAAATTATTCCAGATGGAATAAATCCTATTCCTCTTGAAGATGAAGACTTGATAATTTATGCATATTGTCCAGATTGGTCTGGAATTAAAACAGTTGGTTTGTGTGATGAAAATTCTTCTTGGATAAATTCTTATACTTTCATTTCTATATTTACTACTGATGGTGAATTGCGTAGTGTTAGTATGGATTATGTTGCAGATAATCCTCAACTTGAACTTCATCATTCAGAATCAGATTCTAATTTTTACTATTTTGTTATTGGTAAGTTACCACATAACGAAGACACACAGCAATTATTTTTTACAATAAAATAATTTTTATGGATATAAATATGAATAAAATAATTTGTGGTATTGATGAAGCAGGAAGAGGACCTTTGTCGGGACCAGTAACTGCTGCTGCTGTAATTTTGCCAGATGATTTTGAAATTGAATTATTAAATGATTCAAAAAAACTTTCAGAAAAAAAACGTAATGCTTTAGAAATTTTAATCAAAGAAAAATGTATTGCTTGGAGTGTAGTGCATATTCCTCATAATGTTATTGACGAAATTAATATTTTAAATGCAAGTTTGTTAGCAATGAAAAATGCTTATGAATCTTTAGTTACTCCAAATGGAAATATTTTTTCAGGGGAAGTTAATAAAATAATTGTTGATGGAATTTATTTTCCAAAATTAAATGTTAGTAAAAATATTGAATGTGTTGCAAAGGTAAAAGCTGATGCAACAGAACCTTCTGTAATGGCTGCTTCAATTTTAGCAAAAACTGCTCGTGATAAATTAATGATTGAATATTCAAAAATATATCCTGAATATCAATATGAAAAACATAAAGGTTATCCAACTAAATTACACAAAGAAATTTGTAAAAAAATAGGTCCTTCTCCAATTCAGAGAAGAACCTTTAAGATTTAGAAGTTTTTGTTATTCATCGATTGATGGAAATGGAATAATTATTGCGGCAATAATATAAATTACAACTCCTAAACCAATTCCACCAAGACTTAATATTACAGTAATCAATCTTACGATTGTTGGATCGATGTTAAAATATTCAGCAATTCCTGCACATACACCGCAAATCATTTTTTTGTGTGATTTATAAAGTTTCTTTCCCATAAAAATTCTCCTATAAAAAATTGTTTGTTAATTATTATTTAAAATGGAATTTAATTGCACCCATTCCACAATTTGCAATAATTTTATTTTCAGCAGTTATTGTTGAAGTGTACTGGCTTAATCCATTTATTTTATTGTTACCAACTTTTACTTCACCAAGTCCTACTTGTGCTTGATAACCATAATCAGATTCATTACCCATAATTGTTGCAACAATTGAACCCATTCCACATTCAGCATTAATTTTGCTTGTAAGTTTTCCTTGTACATCAATTGAACCCATACCACAATTTAATTCTGTTTGTGTAGAATTAATTTCTTTAACAATAATTTGTCCAGCACCTACAGTTAATTTTGCTTTTTTACACTGGATATTCACTTCTTTTGCTTCAAAACTTCCAGCACCAAGATCTATTACAAAATTTTCCAAATATAAGTTTTTAGGTAATGTTAGTAATATTGTTGGACATAAATGTTCTTTCTTTAAAGAAATTCCAGAAAAAATTCCTAACAAATTTTCTTTATTAGTAATTGAAAGTGTTCCATCAGAACTTAAATTTACATCAACTTTGTTTGAACCCATATTTTTTTGTTCAATGGAAAAATTTTCACCTTCTGTTACTAAGATTCTACATGCTCCGAATTTTCCATCGATGGATTTAATTGATTCATTATTGTACTCTGTATAAGTCTTTGCTGTTGGAGGTAAATTTGCAAGAACTCCTGGAACTCCATCACTGATTGATTTAGCAAGTTCTTCGGGACTTCCTAATTCTTCTATTACTTTAGCGATGTTTTCTTTTCCTGCGTCTTCAAAATAACTTTCGTAATATTCTAAAGCCTGATTTTTATCTTCGTAAGAAAGCATATCCAATTTTTTTTCTAATTCTGCAAGATATTCATATTTAGTCATAAATTAATTCCTTTCTGTTTTAAACAGATTTGTTAGATTTTTTTGTTACCAAAAAGAACAAAATTTATTTGTTCAACATATTTTTTCCAATTACTACGTTCTTCGTCAAGTTTTATCATACCAATTGATGTAATTTTGTAGTAACGCCTATTCCTTCCGTCAACTTCAACATCGTAGGTTTCTAACATTCCTTCTTTTTGAAGTCGGCGTAAAACTGGATACAAAGTACTTTCAGAGATGTCAATTACATTTCTAACATCTTGTGTAATTTTGTATCCATAGGTTCCTTCTCTTGAAACAACTGCTAAAACAACTGTATCAAGTAGTGTAGAACCACTTGTAAAAGACATACAACCTCCGTTTATAAGTTTTAATTGTTATAATATTGTTTTGATAATGATACTATATAATGTATAATATTATTTTGTCAATATAGATTATTTGATTAATTTAAATTATTTCTTATTTTTCTGTTGTGTCATCAATTTTTTTTACTTCTTGAATAAATTCATCTAAGTTTTCAAAATGTTTGTATACAGAAGCAAATCTGATATATGCAACTTTGTCTACTGAACTTAATCTTTCTAAAACCAAGTCACCTAATTCTGATGTAGAAATTTCTCTAGTAACTTTACCTTTTGTTATTGCAAGGTCTTCTATCTCATTTACAATATTTTCGATAGTTAAAGTTGAAACTGGTCGTTTTTCTAGAGCTCGTTCAATTCCTTTTTCTAATTTTTGTCTATCAAATGGTTGTCTGCGATTATCTCGTTTTACAACCATAAATGGTTTTTCTTCGATATGTTCGTAACTTGTAAATCTGTATCCACATGAGTTACATTCTCGGCGGCGGCGAGTACTTTCACCATTTGCCATTGTTCTAGATTCTATAACTTTGTCGTCAAAACTTCCGCAAGATGGACATCTCATTATTTTTTTCCTTTATTCAATTCCTTTATAAAAATATTTTGCACAAACAGGACGCAAAAAATATGTTGCAATACTTGTTATTATCAGTTTTATAAAATCTAAAATAAATAATGGTATAGAAGTATACAAAATTCTTTCAAGTATTGTAAACGAAAATTTTATATGAGTTGATTTAAAATATTGAAAAATTCCAACTATGTAAATTATCAAAAATCCAATAAAAAGTGAAATTATTATTTTTTTTATAGGAGTTTTTTCTTCTTGTGGTTTACCTAAAAAAATTCCAACAAAAAGAGAAGCTATAAAATATCCTATTAAAAAACCACCAGTTTCTCCTGATAAACTAGCTAGACCTTTGCTACCAAAAGAAAAAATTGGTAAGCCTAAAGCACCCATCATTAATGTTATTCCTGAAACTGCTGCACCTGAAAATCCACCAAAAATTCCTGCAAATAATAAACACATCATATTTTGTATAACTAAAGGATAAAATGTTCCTTCAATTTGATAAGATAACAATCCTGATGCAGCACAAATTACGGCACTTAAAATAATTGCTAGAGAACGCAAATTATCTTGAGGTGAATTTTTTATAAATGATTTATTTTCAGTTTTCTTCATTTAATTCTTCTTTGGGTTGCTTTTTCTTAGTAGACCTTTTTTTAGTAGTACTGCTAGTATCTTTTCCTTTCATTTTTAGAAATTCTTTGTAAATTTTTTCTTTATTTTTCATAATGAAAGAATATAAAAATTCTGCAAATTCTTCTTCTTCATCAGGTTCTCTTGGTAAAGGATCAAATTCAATTTGTAAAGCGTTATAATATTTTTTTTCTTTTTGCAAAATTACAAATAGATATATTGAATACAAGAAAGCAAGTACAAATAAAACATAAATCATCCAATTTCCGAATCTTGAATAAGTTGTCATTGTTCTTTTGTAAACAGGAACTTCTGCATTTAAATATCCTGTTGTGAATAAAGGCATATCAGCTACAACTCTTCCTAGTGAATCAATTACAACCGAATAGCCTGATGTACAACTTCTTAACATTGAAGTTCTGTGTTCGATGGTGCGATAACTTGAAATTACAAAATGTTGATATTCTGCGGATTTTGTTTCAGACCAAGAATCATTTGTGATGTTTACAAATAATTCACTTCCAAATAAATATAATCTACGACAAAGGTCCGAAAATGCGTCTTCAAAACAAATAGGTGTTGTAAACTTGATAGAATCGCCATTTTCAAGTGGAAGTGTAAATAATTTGTAGTTTTGACCAGGTTGCCATCCGTTAGAAAATCCTACAACTGAACCCATAAATTTCTTTACTAAAGGATGATCTGCGTAAGGAATAACTTCTGCAAATGGAACAAGGTGAATTTTTCCGTAGGCGTCAACAAAGTTACCGTCTTTATCAAAATATACTGCGGCGTTAGAAGTATTTTCTGCATTATCCAAATATGCTGGGGCTCCCATAACAAAAGGAACACCAACTTCTTGTATAAAAGGAATTAAAGGTTTTTCTTTAGGATATGTTTTATATCGTTGTAAAGCTCTTGGAAAAGAATAACCTAAAGAAGATTCATTCCACACAACTAAATCTGGTTTTTGTACAGAATTTTCTCTGTTTGCATAATCTTCTAAGGCTTTTTCTGTTTGTTCAATAGAAGTATTTATTATATCTTTTTGACTAGAAACCCAAGGTGGACAGTTATGTTGAATCATAGAAACGTTTATGGTTTTTTCTGGTTTCGGATTTATTAAATATTGTATTGCACCAAAGAAAACTGAAACTGATAATAAAGTCATACATAAAGCGGCTGTTTGAGCATACATTTTAATTGGAGCTTTGTTATATTCATATTTTGTAGCATCAGGGATTAAGAGAATGCCTTTAGCCAAAACAGCAGAAAATAGGGCAAAAATAAAAGTAATTCCCCAAGTTCCAGTAACAGAAGCAATTTGTGTTAATAAATTCCATCTGTAAGCACTCATTACTAAAGTGCCCCATGGGTAAGCCAAAAATCCTGTTGAACGGAACCATTCGTAAATTGTCCAAATTGCTGCAAAACTTAAAATTTGCTGAACTGGATAACTTGAAGCGTAAATACTGTAGGATTTTAACTTGTTTTTTCCATCGGTGTATCTAAATGGCAAAAAAAGATAATTACCAAATACAAAACCAAACACAAAATATGCAACACCAGAAGCTCCTAGTGTAAAAATTGCAAAATCCTTAAACCGTCCAAGCCAATAACTTGAAAGCATGTGAGTTACAAAAAGTTGTAAACCAGTTAATAATCCAGCTTCTGCAAAAGATTTTGACCTAGAAATTACCACAAAAAGCGGAATTAGTGCTATAATACCTAGTAGGGGAGAACCCAACAAGAATAGTTCGTTTGGAATTGCAAGAGCTGTTATAATTCCTGAAAAAATCGAATAAAAAACTTGTAAAATTTGCATCATTATATTATCATTTTATCTGATTTTGATTCATAAATCAATCAGTTTGTAAGGAAGTGAACAAAGTTACATGGAAAAAGTCATTGAAGTACACACAGAAGAATTTGGTTCTCAGCCAGAAATTGTGGTAACTGCTCCAAGTAAATTTGATATTATTGGAGAACATTCGTCTTTTTTTGATGACAAAACTTTGTCTATGGCTATTGATTTGCCTGTTTATGTTGCACTTTCAAAAAGAACTGATAATTTGCTTCGTTTTTTTTACTATCAGCAAAAAGAAAGAAAAAAAATTCCTTTATCTATCACAAAACATCGTAAAGAAGATAAATTAGCAAATATAGTAAAAGCAGTAATTGCTGGATATGCAATAGAAGGCTATTCTTTTTCTGGCTTTGATGTTACTTTTTTTTCAGAAATTTCTCCTTCTGTGGAGTTTGGAATTACAAGTGCATTAAAATCAGCAACTGCTTTTGCTATAAAAAAATTGTTTAAAATCAGAGGTAATGATTCTTTTCTTCTTAGAGTTATAGAAAATGGCGATAAACAACTTTTTAATTCAGAATTTTATTCTTCCGATATAAATACC
Organism: Spirochaetaceae bacterium; assembly: GCA_017936665.1. Lineage (GTDB taxonomy): Bacteria > Spirochaetota > Spirochaetia > Treponematales > Treponemataceae > RGIG9060. The sequence goes on from JAGBFB010000010.1 coordinate 24,766, forward strand.
TCGCTTTTTGCAAAGAAAAATTCTTGTATCGTTACTGATTCATCAGATAATTCTTACCAAATAGTACCGTTTAAATTTGAAGGAATGTCCATTATTTTAACAGATACAAAGGTTCCTAGAGCAACAATGTGGAGTGAAACTTCTCTTTATTCAGAAGAAAACAAAGAATTGATGTTATCACTTAAAAGAAAACGAAATTCTCAAACGATATATGAAGATTCTATTTCAGAAATAAACGATGTTTTATGTAATCTTTCTGAAGAGGTGCGTCGTAGATTGATTTGTATAATGAAAGAAAATCAAAATCTTATTGACGCTGTTGATGCCCTTAAAAATTCAAATTTGCATAATTTTGCCAAAATAGTAAACAAATCCCACGAACTAATGCGAGATTTATTTATGATTTCTTGTCCTGAAATTGACTGGCTTGTTAAACGAGTTCAAGAATTTGATCAAAATTCACTTCCTGCATTGTTTTCTTGTTCAAGAATTACAGGAAGAGGATTTGCTCGTTGTACTTATTCCATCATTAAAGATGAATATGTAGATTCTTACATGCAAAAATTGCAGGATTTTGAAAGAATTTTTGGGTTTCATCCTACTACATATATTGTTCGTCCTAGTGCTGGAGCTAGTATAATAAAAGAATTGGATAAATAAAAATGAAAATATTGCTAACAAATGATGATGGAGTTCACGCAGAAGGACTTTTAGAACTTACAAAATATTTAGAAAAAAATCACGATGTTTGGGTTGTTGCTCCTAATAAGAATCGTTCTGGAGTTTCTCATGGAATAACAATGACAGAGCCTTTACGTTTTTGTGAATTAGATAAACAACGTTTTTCTTGTTCAGGCGTTCCTGTAGATTGTACTTTTAATGGAATTAAGGGAATTTTAGATGAAAAACCAGATATAGTAATTTCTGGAATCAATAAAGGACCAAATTTAGGCACAGATATTATTTTTTCGGGAACTGCTGCCGCTGCTCGACAGTCTTCTTTTTACAATATTCCAGGAATTGCTGTTAGTCTTGCAAGTTTTGATGGTTCATGGAATTATTCATCTTTAGCTGATTTTGTATCTAAAAATCTTGAGAGTCTTGTAACTTTGTGTGAACAAGATATTTTTGTTAATATAAACGCAGCATCTTTATCTTCATATAAGGGATATAAATTTACATCTCTTTCAAAACGGAGTTACAAAGATAAAGTTTCTGTGTATAATGCTCCAGATGGAAATTTATATAGTTTCTTTCTTGGTGGAGATGTGGAATCTTTTGGTGATGATGACTCTGATGAAAAAGCTGTTTCTGAAGGATATATTTCTATTTCTAGAGTTTTATCTCAGCCAGTTAGCATCAAAACCGATTTACAAATGCAGGAGAGTTTATGTCTGACACTTTAAGACAGGGAATAAAATTATATCAAGCACGAAAATATACAGATGCGCTAAGTTTTTTTCTTTCTTTGCCACCTGACTCAGCAGATAATATTGATTTGGCATATTTTATTGGTCTTTGTTATGCCAGATTGAATAAATACGATGAAGCCTTGTTGTATTTAGAACAGGTTGTTACCAATGGAACTGATGAAGAACGAATAAAACAGTGCAGATTGTCTTTGGCAGTAATTTATAGTTTAACAAACCGTTCTAAGATGGCAGAATTTGAACTTTCAAAACTTACAGAAGACGGAATCGATACAGAACAAATACAATGTGCAAAGGGCTATGTTACTTGGTATAGAAATGAAATTGACAAATCTATCGATTATTACGAAAATGTTTTAGACCAAAACCCAGAAAATTCTACGGCATTAAATGGATTAGGTTATATTTTGGCTTCTACAGGAAAGGACTTAACAAGGGCTTTGTTTTTGTGCAAAAAAGCTGTGGATTCAAATCCTAATTCTGCTGCCTATTTAGATTCTTTAGGTTGGGTGTATTTTAAATTAGGATTGTTAAAAGAAGCAAAAACTTTTGTAAAAAGAGCTTTAGAACATAATCCTGATAATGAAGAAATAAAAAATCACTATCAAGAAATTTTATCTAGTTCTTCAGATATAAAAAACAATGATATTCATAGAAGGGGTTAATTTTTAATGAAAACTATTATTTCAAAGTTTATGTGTTTGCTCATTTGTTCATTGTTTTTAGTTTGTTTTGTAGTGGCTCAAGCAAGTTCTCCAACTCCAGCCGACAGAGGAATGGCGTCAGAAGAATTTAGAAGGGGTGTGCAATCTTATTATCGTGGTTCATACAACGATGCAATTTTGCAATTTGAAAAAGCCCTATCATATATCCCTGATGAACCTTTAATAATAGATTGGCTTGCAAAATCCTATTATAAATCAGGAATGGAAAGTACGGCTTTAGATCAGTGGGAATATGTTTCTGAAATTGAGCCAAATAAAATTTTATTACAAAACAAAATGGAAATTATTTCTCACAGAAGATTAGCAAATGAATTTTTTTCAAAAGAAACTCGTTATGTTAATTCAACTAGTTTTTCTGGAACTGAGGGCGAAAATTTTTATTTTAGTCAACCAATTTCTGTTTTACCTCAAAAAAATGGTAGGGTTTGGGTTTTAGCCTACGGTTCAAACGAATTACTAAATATCGATGTAAATGGTTCAATCGTAAATAGAATCCGAGGTCCTCTAACTGGTTTTGATAGACCAATGGATATAATTCAGTCAAAAGATGGAAATTTATTAGTAACTGAATATGCAGGAGATAGAGTTTCTAAGTTGTCTCATAAAGGTGAATATCTTTCTAGTTTTGGAAAAAAAGGAACAGGTGATGGAGAATTACTTGGACCTCAATATATTGCTCAAGATTCTAACGGAAATATTTTTGTAACAGATTTTGGAAATGCTAGAGTTGCTGTTTTTGATGAAGATTTTAACTTTTTGTTTAATTTTGGAAAAAAAGATAATTCTGGAAAATTTGCTGGTTTTTCAGGTCCTTCTGGAATTGCAATAATTGATGACATTGTTTATGTTGCAGATAATATTACAGGTGCAATCTATTATTTTGATAATTCAGGAAACTATCTAGATACTTTGGTAAAACCTAGAACTTTGTCCTCTCCTGAAGCACTTCGAATTTATCAGGATAATTTACTTATTGCTGACGGAAATAAAATATACTCTATAGATATTACCACAGGTGCCGTTTATGAAACTGCAAGACTTGGTAATGGAACTATGAAGGCTACAAGTGCTGCAATCGATGCAAACGCAAATTTAATCGTTGCAGATTACGGTGCAAATGAAATTAATGTAATGTCTAGAATGAATGAACTTGTAGGTGGTTTTTTTGTTGATATTGAAAAAATTAATGCCGAAAAATTTCCTCACGTAATTGTAGATGTTAGAGTTGAAAATAGATTTAGACAAAATGTAGTAGGTTTAAATGATGTAAACTTTTATGTTTCAGAAGAAAATAGACCTGTATCTGATTTGCGATTTGAAGGTTCTGTAACTTTAGAACAATCTTCAGATGTAACAATTATCATTGATAGAACTTTAGACAGTGCAAAATATTCTTCTGCTATAGAAAATGCTATTAGAGAAATTTCATCATCCATGGGGAAAGATGCAAAACTAACTATTATTAGTTCATCTAATGTTCCTGTAATTGAATATTCTGGTAATCCAGAAGGATGTAAAAACTTTTCTATAAAAAGGTTAAATTCAAAATTGGTAAATGAAACTTCTCTTGATAATTCTATAAGATTGGCAGCAAATAATTTAATTTCTGATTCAACAAAGCGTTCTGTTATTTTTATAACTTCTGGAAAAATTTCGCAAAATGCTTTTTCTAAATATCCTGTATCAGAAGTTGTATCCTATTTAGGAAATAATGGAATTAGTTTTTCAACAATTTTGTTAAACCAAGGTGCAGTTGACCCTCAAATTGAATATTTAACATCTCACTTAAATGGAAAAACTTATTACGTATACCGAAAAGAAGGTTTATCTACTGTTATTGATGATATTGAAAACATTCCAAACGGATTGTATCGACTTTCATATACTTCTAGCTTAAATTCTGGTTATGGTAGAGATTACTTACCTGTAGAATTAGAAGTTTATCTACATAACCGATCTGGCAAAGACGAAACAGGATATTTTGCTCCGTTAGAATAAAATATCTCTACAGAATTTTGCAAAGTAATATTAGACCAGAAAGGACTTTAAGAATTTTGTAATTAGCAAATATAGCCCAAAACGGCTCTCGACTGAAATCTCCCCACGACCTGCGGTGCTGCACTGCGTTTGCAATGCAGGTGTGTGTCAATTTCAGTCTACGCCTTTTTGTACTGTTTTGGTTATTTACGAGATTTTCAAAGTCCTTTCTGCACTCGTTGTGCTTTGCAAACTTTTTTCGTTCGAATAAGAAATATTTCTTGTATTTATATTCCACTTTCACACTTTGTAATAAAAACTTTCGACCAAAATTTTAATCAGGAAAGTTATTGTTTTTTTGAATCTGCCTGATATATTTATTTAAAATTTCATACTTGACGGGGGGGGGAACTCTGATACAATAAAATTGGATTTTTGTATACAAGGAAGGTTTTTATGAAATTTAATTTTATGAAGTCAAAAATTTTTGAAGTTTTATCAATTTTATTGTTTGTGGAAATTTTATTTTGTATAACAGGTTGTAAAGATTTGTTAATTTCTCAAAATGCAGCAAAAACTTCTATAAACATCAATTTGGATTTGTCAAAACTCATAAAAACTTCTAGAAATCAAACTTCGCAAGAAGTAACTGAATATCTTTTGAAAATAGAAGCCTATAATGCAGAAAATTATCAAGAGAACGCAGAAGTGGAAAATCTTCCATTGCTTACTCAAGCAAAAAGTAAGGTTGATGTAAGTGGCCTAGTAAAAGTAACTTTGGAAGTTCCAATTGATTCAAATGTAATTTTAGTTGCAAAACTTCATAAAATTATTGATGAAAACACAGAATCTGAAAAACCACTTTATAAAGGCAAAAGTGAAATTTTCAAAGTAAAAGAAAGTGATAACAAAATTCATTTAGTTTTAACAAAAACAAATTCTGATTTAGATATTGATATCAGTTTAAATACTCAAAGTACTTACAAAGTAGAACATTACAAGCAAAATATCGAAGATGATAATTACACACTTGTGGAATCCGACTCAGAAAACAAAACAGGCACGATTGGAACAAACACAGAAGCCGTTGCAAAATCATACGAAGGATTTAGCGTAAACCCATTTGAACAAAAACCAATTTTAGCAGACGGCTCAACTACCGTAAAAATTTATTACACAAGAAATGTTTACACCGTAATATTTAATGCAAACGGTGGAAGTTTAAAAGATGATACAAGTCAAAAAGTAAAATACGGTGAAACACCAGCAGAACCAACACCACCAGAAAAGGAAGGATATAATTTTGGCTATTGGTACACATCAAAAGATAATGGCGTAACTGAAGATGTTTCCTACAATTTTTCAACTACAGTAACAAATGATGTTACATTGTATGCAATGTGGATAGCAGGAACTGATATTGTTTATAAGGTAGAACATTATCAGCAAAATATCGAAGACGATGAATATTCTCTTGTTGAAGCTGACACAGAAACAAAAAAAGGTACAATCGGAACACAAACAGAAGCCACTGCAAAATCATACGAAGGCTTTAGCGTAAATCCATTTGAACAAAAAACAATTTTGTCAAACGGTTCAACTACCGTAAAAATTTATTACACAAGAAATGTATACACTGTAACTTTCAATGCAAACGGTGGAATATTAAGCGAAAATAGTTCTCAAATTGTAAAATTTAAAGGAAAATCCACTGAACCAACAGAGCCTACAAAAGAAGGACATTTATTCCAAGGTTGGTACACAAGTGAAGATTATGGTGCAACGTTTAACGACACCACTTACGATTTTGAAAAGGAAATTACTGAAAATATCACTCTGCATGCAAAGTGGTGGAATAGTTCAAGTTTTGTTTATGTAGAAGGTGCAAGTATAAATGGAGCAATCACAGCAGAAGGCTACACAGAAAGTGAAATTTTCAAAGAAGGTGGAATTGTTTCTATTCCTAACTTTTACATAAGCGACCACGAAGTAACCCAAGAAGAATATAAAGCTATTATGGGAACTTGGCCAGATGAATCAGTTACTGAAGAAACACTGTATGGTGTTGGCGATAATTTCCCAGCTTATTATATAAGTTGGTTTAATGCATTAGTTTATTGTAACAAACGAAGTATAAAAGAAGATTTAACCCCATGTTATTCAATAAAAGATAGTACAGATCCTAAAACTTGGGGAGATGTTCCAGATTCTGAAGACCATGAAAATTTTGAGACTTGGTTTAATGCAACTTGTGATTTTCAAGCAGATGGTTACAGACTACCAACGGATGCTGAATGGGAATATGCTGCCCGAGGTGGAAATGGACTTACAGGTTTTCAGTACAAATACGCGGGAAGTAACTCAATAGATATGGTTGCATGGTGTAGTGAAAATTCTAGTGAAACTAGTCACGAAGTAAAATTAAAACAACCAAACGAATTAGGCTTATACGACATGTCTGGAAATCTTTGGGAATGGTGTTGGGATGATTCTGCTAGTGATAATTTAATAAATTACCGAAAAAATCGAGGTGGCAATTGGTATGATGGTACCGATGGATGTATGTTATCTTATAGAAATAACTATTTCTCTTATGAGCGTATGAGTAATATCGGTTTCCGTGTAGTTCGTACAGCAACAGAACAATCTCAAGGAGATGTTTATTCTCAAGGAATCTCACTTAATGGCAAAATCTACGATAAAACCAGCGAAGTTGTAGTTGTTCCAAAAGGTACTGTAGCAAAAATTGAAATGACAGACGATTCTAGTTGGAATACTTATTATGAAGGTGATGATGCTAGTCTAAAAGGTGTTTTCTTGAAAGACAGAAAAGTTCAGTTAAGTCCATTTTCAATGAGTCAATTTGAAGTTACACAAGAATTGTATGAAGCAGTTTTTGATTGGAATCCTAGTAATTTTCAAACCGGTGTTGCAGATAGTGAAGTTCAAGAATTACGCCCTGTTGAATGTATTTCTTGGTATGATGCAGTAAACTTTTGTAATGAATTAACTAAACGCACAATGGGTGAAGAACATTGTGTTTATAAAATAGAAAATTCTTCTTATCCTAATGGCTATATAGAATATGCAGATGTATCTATAGATTTATCCAAAAAAGGTTACCGTTTACCAACAGAAGCCGAATGGGAATTTGCCGCCCGTGGAGGAGACCCCGCAAAGCCAGAATGGAAATATGCTTACGCAGGAGTTCAAACAAATATAGCAAAAGATTCTTTTTCGAATTATACAGATAGTACTTCTTTAGAAGAATTCGGATGGTATGGTTGTAATAGTGATAGCAAAACTCACGAAGTTGGAAAGAAATATCCAAATACACTCGGTTTGTTTGATATGAATGGTAACGTGTATGAATGGTGTTATGATTGGCATAGTGATGAGATTGATACTACAGTTGTAAATCCTTTGGGTGCAAATTCTGGGGAAAAACGTTCTGCCCGAGGAGGATGTTTAACTAGTAATCATAAATGGGCTTCTGTGGGTTATAGATTTACAATGACACCTGGAGTTAATGACGATTCTGGTATCGGTTTCCGTCTAGTTCGCACAATTACAGAATAATTCCTACAGCCCAGTATTTTTTTGCTGGGCTTTTTTTTCTCGCAACCATCTTAACTTTACTCGAATAAAAAATCTTACAAAACACAATGCGTTCAGAAAGGACTTTAATAATCTAGCAAATAACAAAATAGTACATAATGCGTAGCAAAAAAATGACTGTACAAGTTTTGTAAAACAAAATTTTAATTTGCATATTTTTGAAAAAAAAATTTTAATCCAATAATCTTGCTTTCTTTATTGGAAGTTTTGGATTTTTCTGTTTTAATTTTAGCACTGTTTGCTCAAGAGATTGTTTTTTCTTATCCCCAAAATCAAATAATTCTCCTTGGGGGTCTTCAATTCCATCTTGAATATTATGGAAACCTACTCCCAAAAGTCTAATTCCTCTGCCTCTTTCATATTTTTTGTAAAAAAGAGATTTTGCCTTTTCAAATAAGTCTTCAATATAACATATACTTCGTTGAAATGTTTCTTGAATTGTAAGTGTTGTAAAATCTTCATAACGAATTTTTACGCAGATTGTTTTGCTATTTTTTTCTTCGCTTAACATTCTAAACATACAGTTTGAACATAATTCAAGTAGGGCAGTGTCAATTATGTATTCTTCAGTAATATCTGTAGGATATGTTTGTTCTTCGCTTATGGATTGAGATTTTGGTTTACCAGAAAAAGTGTCGTTGTTTATTCCTCGAACTGTATTGTACAAAAAATTTCCTGTGCTGTTACCAAAAAGACTTATCAGTAATTCTTTTGATGCTTCGAAAATTGCCTTTGTTGTGTAAAATCCTGCGGAATTTATTCGTTCACGAGTTTTACTTCCTATTCCCCAAAGTTTGTCCAACGGAAGATTAAGCATAAAATCTTCTTCCTTTCCGTAGGGAATTACAAAAAGTCCGTTGGGTTTTCTTAAGCCAGAAGCAATTTTTGCAAGATATTTGCTAGATGCAATTCCCACAGAAACTGTAAGTCCTGTTTTCTCAAAAATTTCGTTCTTTAATTTTTTTGCAGTATCTGTAGGATTTCCAAAAAGTCGTTCTGTTCCAGTTAAATCTAAAAATGCTTCATCAATTGAAATTTGCATAATTTCAGGAGAATAATTTGAAAAAATACTCATTACTTCTTTTGATTTTTCTTGATAACGTTTCATTCTTCCACGAAGGTAAATTCCATTGGGGCAAAGTTTTACTGCTTTGAAAATTGGCATTGCAGAGTGAACACCGTATTTTCTAGCTTCGTAAGAACAGGTTGAAACAACTCCTCGTTTTTCCCCTGGAAGTCCACCAACAATTACAGGTTTTCCTTTTAATTCAGGATTGTCTAATTGCTCTACAGAAGCAAAAAAAGCGTCTAAATCCACATGAAAAAAACAAGTTTTAGTTATTGCTTTTTCCATATTTATTCTTGTCCTGAAATTATTATTTGTTTTCTAGTTTTTACAAATTGATTTGAATTTACTTGAATGTAAGCAATAATATCAATTTTAATTGTATATTTTGTTGATGAAGAAAAACTTAATGTTAAATTCTTTGGTGGATATTCATTTAAATTAAATAAGGCAGTACTTCTTTCTGTCATAATATCATATGGAAAGTTAGCATCATAAATTGGAATTAATGATGGAGAATTAATTGAAATATCATATTTTATTACATTATTGTTTGAATTAATATTTAAATTAATTTCCTGTTTTTCAAAAATAATATTCTTTGAATAATTTACATTAAAAAAATCTGTTTGATTATCTTCTCTTACAGAAATAATATTTTGAGAATTTAAATTTGTTTTTAAAATTATAAATTCTATTAGAAGTGAAGAAATTATCAATCCTGTAAAAATAGAAATTAGGATAACTAATTGTTTTATAAGTTTTTTGTAGTTTGAAATTTTATTATTTTTGTATAATTTTTCAGTTACTAAAATTCTTATTATCATTAAAATAAATGGCATTAAAAAAAGTGCAAAAAATAAATTATTTATGACTTTTGCATTGTTTATAAATCCTAAAATTTGTTTTAAGGATTCAAAATCTGTAAAAAGAATCGGAACAAAAATCAAAGTCATTGCTAATAGAGCAATACTTAATAAAGTAGTGTTTTTTACAGCTCTTGAAAGATAAGCGATTATATATCCTCCAAGGAAAAAAAAGAAAAAAGATAAATCGCATAGTGAAAATATAAAAATGTTTACAAATGTTACCAGTGTTAATAAAAATCCATAGATATATGTGGTTTGAGGAAACTTAAAGAAGAATCTAATTCTTGCAAAAATTAAGTATAATGAAATTGTGATAATTAATTTAATAATTGAAGACGTTATTGGATAATCATTGTATTGTGGAATAATCGACTTTGTTATTATTTGTCCTAAAATTAAGCTTATAAAAAGAATCACCAGTGTTAATGGAATCAAAATTGCCGTTTGTGTAAATTCTTTTTTTCTGAAGAATGCTGTTCTTCCAAACAGTAAAGAAAAACAAATTAAGAAAAGACCGATTGCAATTGCTAATAAAACAAAGAAAATTAATATTTTTTCGGTAACAAAAAATGGAGTATTAAAAATTATTGTAAAAAAGTATTGTGAATCCCAATTTTCGTTATCAACTGGTGGTTGATTATAGATAAAATTTTCTATTCCAGTAAAAATATTTGTTGTTGGTGTAAAATGCATCGTTGGAATATCTTGATTTAGCAAATATGATAAAATTTCATCTGAATTGATAATTCCAAGCCGATAAAATGCCAAAAGTGAAGAATTTATAACATATTTTGTTTGACTTGTTGTAAAACTATCCATAATTCTTTTTACAAAATTTGGAGGAGTGGATTTTCCTTTTGTAGAAAAAGAAATTGTAGATTTTTCGCTTAATTCAGGTTCTATTCCACCTGAAATTACGATTGCAGCGGTATATTCTGTTGTATCTAAATTTTCTATATACGTGGCACTTCCTGCTGGTGTGTAAGACAAAACACTTTGAGGAATTGGACTATAATCATCTGCAGAAAGTAAAATATCTACATAATAAGGTGTTTTTGCATTTTGAATTTTTTTTATGAAATCTACTAATTCTTCTTCTAATAAAATTGCAGTTTTTTGTGGAATAATTACACATAATTTATGCAATGGGTATTGATTTGTTGTTTGTGAAGTAAATAAAATTGAATATGGAAAGTCTTCAGATAAAGAATCTGATAAAAGTTGTATTTCAGTTTCTATTCCAGATTCCGATAATAAAGAAAATAGATTATCTGAGATTGTTTTAGGTTGAGGATACAAGGCATTCCCTAGTAAAATGAATAAAAATATGGATAATGTAATGTATCGTTTCATGTTATTAGAATAATCTATTGGAAAAGAAAACGTCAATAGTTTATATAAAGTTTATACAAAGGATTTTACAAAAGTTTTATTTTAGTGTATAATGAAATGATAGATTTGTCATATAAATTAGTTTTACGTAACAGGAGAAGGCTTGAATGTGTGCCTCTAGTAAAAAAGAAATATTACAATTACCTTTGAAAGTTATTCTTACAGAAGAAGGGGTTTCTCAATTTATTCGCCAAAAAAAGCGATTGTTGCGTTTTAAACTAGCAGACAATGTTGAAGAGTCTGGTATTAAGTTTACAGAATTTACCCCATCATCTTTGCAACAAATGATGCATCTTGATTATGTTTCAAAACTAGAAATTTCTATGCCAGAATTTGGTTCTTCTCGACAAGAAATTATGGATTTGTCAAAATTGATTGTTTTTTCAGTTTTATACAAACAGTTTGATAGACAAATTCTTACAGCCTTGTTAGAAACAAATTGTATTAGACATCACAATAGAGCAAATCCTGCCCAGTTATTAGATGAAAAAACTCAAATTCCTGATAATATTTTGCGTTCAAGAATGGTAGGAAAAGCTGCTGTAATAAATCAAGCTAGAGAGAAAATCCTTGAGCCAATTTGGGATTCAATCGTAAATAATGATGAACTTTCTCCAGAAGAAAAAAATATTAACTTGTTGATGGCTGAAAAATTTTTGAATCGGCTTAGTTTGTTCAACTGGTATATTATTGTAAAATTTTTCAAAACTGATGGATTTGACGAAATGCTAAGTAGTATTCGTTCTACTTTGCATGATTTTATGGATAAGAGTAAAATTGCTGAGTACATTTCTTTGATGGTTATGGAATTGGCACTTAATAGTGAAAATACAAACATGAAAAAAGTTGCTCGTGTTCTTTATCGAGGTTTAGACGATGTTGATACTCTAATTTTTGACCCAGATATTCGTTCTAAAATCATTCAAGAACTTGAAAAGAAACATGAATTTGTATTTATTTCTTGGAAATTAGGTGGTGGTTCAACTTCTATCGGTAAGCAAGGTCGATTACAAATTACTCTTTATAATAAAAATGATGAATTCCAAGAATTCAAAGAAAATGTAGAAGGTAAAAAATCTGCAAACTTAAATAAAAAATCTCTTATTGACTTCTACAGGGAAGGACAAGAAGGTGCTGATTTAGGTTTGTATTATTTATCCTATCTTGATGAAGCTTGTAAAAAAGAAAACGTTAAATTTGAATCTTTGGTAAATCAGTTTGCTTCTAATGACTTAACCGTTATTAGTTTAACTTTCAATTTCTAAAAATGAAGAACAAAGATTTATTTTTTATGCATAAACAAATATTTTTTTTATTTTTATCTCTTTTTTTTGTATTTTGCTTTTCTTGTTCTGATTCTTCTCCTCAGATTTCTGGAATTTTCAAAACTTTAATTTATGAATTTAATTCAGAAGATGAAAAAGCAAATATTAGACTTTCTGTGTTTTTAACACCTTCACAAGATGTTCGTCGTTCAAAATCAATGGAAGTAACTCATCACGATTCACAATTTGTTTGGAAAATTAATACGCCTCAAGTATATGCTCATGATAACAAAAATTACATAGGACATTCTTCTTTAATTGTTCCAGAAAATTTTATTTTTCCTGAAGGATTGTTTGAAGTTGCATATTATGATGTAGCTGATAGGAAAATTACTGAAAATATAAACGTTACTCCATTAAAATCAATGATGGAAACTGAAGAAGGTTTTGTAAAAGCATCTGATGTTCGTTCTAAAAAAGCTGGAACGGAATGTACACAGAAAAAAATTATTATTTGTGATGAAATTGGCAAAGAAATATTTTTTGGATTTTATTCATCTAAGTTAGACACCAATGATAAAATTTTAAAACTGTTTCCTGATGCTGTAACAAAAAGAATTTATTATTGTAATCAAAATAATTCTGTAGGAATTTTATTACCAACAGAAAATATAAAAAATTAATTTATAGGAAAATTTATGGATAATCCCATACGTAGAGAAATTAAAACTTTTGTATTAAGAGCTTCTCGAATGACTGATAGTCAAAAACGAGATTACGAAACTTTAAGTACACGGTGGTGTATTCCTTTTGAAAAAAAGCCATTAAACTTTGCAGACATTTTTAATAATTCAAATCCTGTTGTTGTGGAAATTGGTTTTGGAATGGGGGCTGCAACTGCGATTATTGCTGAACAAAATCCAAATATAAATTATCTTGGTCTTGAAGTTCACACACCTGGTGTTGGTCGTCTTTTAGGAAATATCAGAGATAAAAATTTACAAAATCTTTTAATTGTAGAACATGATGCCATGGAAGTTTTAGAATATATGATTCCAGATAATTCTGTTTCTGGATTCCATGTTTTTTTTCCTGATCCTTGGCCAAAGAAAAAACATCATAAGCGAAGATTAATGCAACGTCCTCGCACAAATCTTTTATCAAAAAAACTTTATGAAGGTGGCTATGTTTACATGGCAACAGATTGGGAGCCTTACGCAGAATTTGCTTTGGAAGAACTTTCGCTTACTGAAAATCTAAAAAATAAATATGATGGTTATGCTCCTCATCAAGATTGGCGACCTGAAACAAAATTTGAACACAAAGGTTTACTTGCCGAAAGAAAAATTTGTGAATTATTTTTTGAAAAAACTGAAGAATAAATATATTATATTTTAAAGTAAGTGGGAGATTAAAAATGAATAGAATTCAGGAACTAGAAAAATTAATTACAAAGTATCAACATTCTTATTATACAAATGAAGCAGAAATTTCTGATGAAGAATTTGATATACTTTGGGATGAATTAAAAGTTTTAGATCCTGAAAATCCCATATTAAAAAAAGTTGGTTCAGATATTGAAGAAAATTTTCAAACAGAAAATTCTTATTCAGGTGGAAATTTTGAAAAAGCAACCCACTTGATTCCAATGGGCAGTCAAGAAAAAGCAGCGGATCCAAATGCATTTTTAGCTTGGACAAAGAAAGTTAATTTTAAAGAATATCTTGTTGAATATAAATTAGATGGTGCCAGTCTTGAACTTCAATATGAAAATGGAAAGTTTGTAAAAGGTGTTACTCGTGGCAACGGAATTATTGGTGATGATATTACTGCAAATGTTTTAAAAATGAAAGGTCTTGTAAAAGAATTAAAAATTAAAACAGATGAGTTGTCATTATTTGGAGAAGAAGTTTTGCCATTTACAGGTGGAATTCGTGGGGAAGTAATTATGACTCACGAAGTTCATCAAAAATATTTTTCAGATAAAGCAAATTGTCGCAATGCTGCAAATGGTCTTATGAAACGAAAAGATGGAGAGGGCAGTGAGCATTTGCAAATTATTTGTTACGATGCTTTTTTTACAGATACATCAAATTATGAATATCCATTTAAAGACGAAGTTGAAAAAATGAATTGGCTTGAAAAAATTGGTTTTACAACTTCACCTTTGCAACTTTGTAATTCTCCAGAAGAAGTGATTGATTATCGAGTTAAGATAATGGAAAATCGAAAATCAATTCCCTACGATATTGACGGACTTGTAATTAAAGGAAAAAAAATTGATTTAATTGACGCAAAACGAAATCGGCCTGAAAAACAAATTGCTTTTAAATTTAGTTTAGAAGAAGCAATTAGTGTTTTGCGTGATGTTATCTGGAGTGAAAGTGGTGCAACCTATACGCCTATCGGAATTTTTGATACAGTTGAACTTGCTGGAACAAAAGTAAAACGAGCAAGTTTAGTAAATACAAATACAATAAAATCTTTGGATGTAAAAATTGGTTCTCATGTTGTTGTTACTAAACGTGGCGAAATTATTCCAAAAATTGAACGTGTTATAAAACATGACGAAGAAAAAACTTTAGAAATAGAAATTCCTTCAATTTGTTCTGTGTGTGGTTCAAAATTAATTGACGAAGGAACTCGGCTTTATTGTCCAAATAAAACTTGTTCAAAAAAAGTTTATCACCAAATTGAAAAATGGATTAATGTTTTAGATATTCGTGATTTTGGAATTGCTCTTTTGAAATGGGTTTTAGATAATAAAAAAATAAATTCTATTTCTGATATTTATAAATTAACTGAAGATGATATTATTGAATTTTTCTTGAACGAAGAAAGTTTAGCAAATGCAAAAGAATCTCTTGGTGCAAAAAAAGTTATTGCTTCGATAAAAAATCATACAGAAATTTCTTTGTCAACTTTTATTGCAGGTTTTGATATTGAAGGAATTGGTGAGTTGTCTGTTGATAAACTTGTTAATGCAGGATTTGATTCTATTGAAAAACTTATCAATGCAACAGAAGAAGAACTTGCAAATGTAAATGGATTTGGTGAAATTCTTGCTGCAACTTTTAAACAAGGTTTAAAAGAAAATTCTGATGAAATGTTGCATTTACTAAATTCAGGAATAATAAAATTAAAATCAAATAAAGATGGAATTTTTGCAGGTCTTACATTTTGTTTTACAGGTGAACTTTTTACTATGAAAAGAGCCGATGCAGAAAGTTTAGTAAAATCTCTTGGAGGAACTACAAAATCTTCTGTTGTAAAAGATTTGTCTTATCTTGTTACCAATGATACAAGTTCTGGCTCTTCAAAAAATAGAAAAGCTCAAGAACTTGGAATTCCTGTTATTGACGAAAAAACTTTTCTCTCTCTTGCAGGAAAATAGTTGGATAAGTTGTTACAAAAAAATCTGGATTTATTGCTTCCATATTCAATCTGATTTCCCAATGAAGATGAGGACCTGTAGCAAGTCCCGTTGCACCAGATTTTCCTATGAATGAAAGTGTATCTACTTCGTCTCCTGCTTTTACAGAGAGTTCATCCAAGTGATAATACAAACTGTAAAGTCCTGGAAGATGTTCTATGCAAATAGACCAACCAGTTGAAATTCTATTTTCTGCCATAACAACTTTTCCAGCACCACAAGAAAAAACTTCAGTTCCAGTTTTTACACCGTAGTCAATTCCATAATGTAAACTAGTTGAACTTTTTCCGTTTGTGTATTTGTAAGTTCTTCTGTCTGCAAAAAAACTTGTTCGTCTATCACAAACTAAAGGTTCTGAAAATTCTGAAAGAACTTCATCTTTGTAAAATGAATAATTGTTTGTATCAAGAATTTTATTTAGACTTTCAATTTGATTCATTCTTTCTTTTGAATAATCATTTTTTATGTCAGAATTTTTTTGATCTAAAACTAAAACTTCTTCAACAAATTCTTTTGGCATAAATTCAAGAGGAAGTGTAAAGGAATTATTTTCAAATTCGCCAATGTTATATTCAATTTTTACTTTGTAATTATTTTTTTCAAACCAAGTTGTTGTAGGAACCATTCCCATATAAATTACAGAGTTTCTTTTTTTTGACTTCATTTCAAAAAGAGTAGAGCTTCTTAAATTTTTATCTGTGTCAGAATTTACAAGACGAATTTTTCCAGAAATAATTTTTTCGTCCTTGGGTAATTTTGATAACTTACCTAAAAACTTAAATTGCATTTGTACAAGAATTGGATCTCCTGGACAAAATTCTTTATTGTAAATTAATTTTATTTCGTAATTTTTTCCTTCGTAAGATGCAGTTGTTGCAAAAGAACAAAAACAAAAAATAAAAGAAAAAATGATTAAAAATAAAATTTTTATTTTAGAAGTTTTTGAATTAAACAATTTTATGTTCTCCTGATTTACACAAATCTACAATTGTGAGTTGAGTATTTTCCATTCCATTAAAAATATTTCTTGAAACTTCATAGATAATATCAACTGTATCTCCAATGTCAAAATCTCGTTTGATTTTTTCACTTGCGTTCCAATAAAGTGCAGGCCATTTTGTTCCACCACAAAGTATTGTAAGTTTCAAATGGGTTTTATCGGTACCAATTAAATTTGCATCTACTATTTTTACTTTGTCTGTAAAAAAGTTTAATGACGCATTTGATTCACCGTATGGTTCAAATAAGTCTACAATCTTTAAAATATCAGGAGATAAATAATTATGAGGAAGTTGTGCATCAATGTTTATTATTTCTTCACTGGTTTCTGAAAATTCTATTAAGACTGAAAGTTTTTTTAGTTTTTCTATAAATGGATTTACATTTTCTTTTGGCAAACTAAATCCCGCTGCAAAATCATGTCCACCGTGATTTATAAAAAATTCGCTACATTGATCAAGTAATGATGTGATTTTGTATCCTCTAGTTGAACGTGCAGAACCGATAGCACATTCTTCTGTTTCTGTAATTACGATGGCAGGAACATTTAGAATATTCATCAATCTTGAAGTTACAATTCCTGTAACGCCTCTGTTAATTCTTGAATCATGAACAACAGCAAGATTATTATTGAAATTCTTTAAACTATTAAAACCTGCTTGTTCACAATAATTCCAAGCTTCAACACCAAGTTTTTTTCTTTCTTGATTTAATTCAATTATTCTTTGTGCAATTTTATCTCGTTCATTTGCATCTTGATTTATAAAAAGTTCTAAAGCAGTTTGAGGTTCTCCTAATCTTCCTGTTGCATTTAACGCAGGAATTAATCCCCAACTTAAATCTGTGCTTGTAACTTTTTTTCCGATTAAGTTTAATCTTGCCATAAGTTCAATTAATCCTGGGCGTATTTTTCCTGAATTAATTGAATCTAAACCTTGCTTTATTAAAATTCTATTTTCATTTTTTAGTGGCATTATATCTGCAATGGCGGCAATGGCAACAAGTTGTAAATCAAAATTATTTCTTTCATTATTGTTTTTAAAAATTGCTTGTTGAATATAAGTTATGAAGATATTGAAAAATCCGTCAAGTTCGGTACAAAGGGATTCATCATATTTTCCGATTGTTGAAAGACTTTTTAATCTAAGTAAACTCATATTTGCAACAGAAGGAATTATTTTTGCAATCTCATCACGGATATCTAGCATATTAAATTCAATTCCGTTTCCAAAAATTGTTGATAATAATTTTGTTTGAACAGCTTTATCCCATACAAAAATTTGTTGTCCTTGTAAAAATGGAAGAAGTCTTGTTTGTTGAATATTTACAAGTCCAGGAATAATTGTTTCTGTAAGTCTTGCTTTTTCTGTCATGTTTTGTACTTTGATACATTCTATTATGTAAGCATCTGTAATAGGACGAACATTCATTAAACAAATTTCTTGTTTGTACATACTACATCGAGAAAATCGTAAAGCTTGTACAAGTTTGTATGCAACAGCACAACCAGAAATATCCGCAAAAGGATATCCTGAATTTTCAATTTTTGGATTGATAATAATTGCAGGACTTGGTAATTCTTGAGGTGGATTATGATGATCTGTTACGATAACATCAATTCCCTTTTCTGCTGCGTATGCAATTTCATCATTGTTTGAAATTCCGCAGTCTACTGTGATGATAAGACTTCCGTAATTTTTGGCAAATTCATCAATTACTTCTTTTGAAATTCCGTAGGCTTCATCCCCAGAAGGAAGTTTATATTGAACATCAAGTCCTAAATCTTTTAAACATTGATAAAGAATTGTTGTGCTTGTAATTCCGTCAACATCCCTGTCGCCAAAAATTAAAACTTTTTCTTCTTCATCTTTTGCGTCCAAAATTCTATCAACTGCATCTTCCATATTTTCAAATAAAAATGGATTATGTAGATAGCGTTGATCTTTTTCTGTGTAAAATAAAATATCTTTTCCGTCAGTAATTCCACGACGAGCAAGAATACTTGCAGTCAATAAATCGCAAGAATATCTTTTACTGATTTCTTGTACAATTTCTTTTGCTACATCTTTTTTTTTCCAAATTGACATTTATATTCCTTTTAAAATTAGAGGTTGTTTTTTTATTTCTTCATTAGAATATGTTATAGCTGAATTTAGTAAAGGAATTGCATTTTCAAAGCATTCTTCATTTTTACCAAAAACTTCCATAATTGTTTCATCTTTTTTTACAAAGTTTCCTTCTGTTTTGTGCAAAATAAATCCTGCATCTGCACAAACTTTTTCTGTTGTCACATTTCTTCCAACACCAAGATGAATTCCTGCCAATCCACATTGATAAGCATCAATTTTGATAAAACCATCTTGACTAGCTTTTATCTTACGATAAAATTGACTTCTTCGGTTGTTTCTTTGTTCTAAAAGTTTTTTTACATTTCCACCTTGAAGTTCCACATTTTTCAAAAATAATTCCATTGCTTTGCCAGACTCAACTGCTTTTTTACACATTGCAAGTGCTTCTTCTTTGTTATCAGTTTTTTCTGCCAATAAAATCATTTGAACGGCTAAAGCGTAGGTTAGTTCCATTACATCTTTTGGACCGATGTTTTCAAGACAATCTAGGGTTTCTTCAATTTCTAAAAAGTTTCCTGTTTTATAGCCAAGTGGTGTATTCATATTAGTAATTAAAGCAGAGGCTTTTCTTCCCATTTGCTGAGTTGTTTTTACAAGACTTTCTGCTAAAAGTTCTGCATCTTCAGCTGTTTTCATGAAAGCACCAGTGCCATATTTTACGTCAAATACAAGAGCTTGTGAACCTTCTGCAATTTTTTTAGAAAGGATACTTCCTGTAATTAGCGGAATTGATTCAACAGTTGCAGTAACATCTCGCAGTGCGTACAAAAGTCTGTCAGCTGGAACAATTTGTTTTGTCTGACCTGTCATTGCAAATCCAACTTGTTCAATGATTGAAGCAAATTTTTCTTTAGAAAGATTTACATTATATCCTTCGATTGATTCTAATTTATCTAAAGTTCCACCTGTATGCCCTAAAGCTCTTCCACTCATCATTGGAACTTTTACGCCACAAGCAGCAACAATAGGTGCTAAAGGAAGTGAAATTTTATCTCCAACACCTCCTGTAGAATGTTTGTCTACAAAAGGACCAGAAAGATTCATTTTTGAAAAATCAATTAAGTCTCCAGAATGTAACATTACTTCTGTTAGGTTGGCTGTTTCAGAAAATGTCATTCCGTTAAAGTAAACTGCCATAAGCCAAGCAGAAATTTGATATTCAGGAATTTCTCGTGCCACATATCCCTTGATTAAAAATTCAAGTTCTTCTTTTGAAAGTTCTTGTCCTTTAGGATTTATTACAGTTCCTCTTTTTTTCATGATGATATCAGTAGCACGCATTTTTGCCTCTTTCAAAAATTATTTTACTATATTATATCACTTTACTTGACATAATCAACCTAAATATATAGTCTTTTTTTATGATTGCTGTTTTCGTAAATTGTATTGCTATAATTTTAGGTTCCATTTTAGGCCTTGCTATTTCAAATAAAATGACAAAAGAATTAAATGTTACTATTTCTGATGCCGCAGGAATTGTAACTTTAGTTATAGGCTTGCAGATGGCACTAGCTTATAACAACATTATTTATGTTATTCTATCTCTTATTATAGGTGGAATTTTAGGAAATTTAGCAGATATTGACGGAAAAATTTTAAAATTTGGTAAATTTTTAGAAAAACATTTTTACCACAAGAAAGTTTATCAAGAAACAAAAGAAAATCCAGAGATTAATGAAATTTCAAAACCACTTTCTTCACAAAAAAATTTTGCTTATGCTTTTTTAAACGCATCTGTTTTGTTTTGCGTTGGTGCAATGGCAATAATTGGTTCTTTTAAGGCTGGAATTCAAAAAGATTATACGATTATTTTTACAAAATCAGTTCTTGACGGTTTTATGGCAATTGGATTTGCTGCTTCTATGGGAGTAGGAACTGCATTTTCTTGTATTGCAATTTTAATTTATCAAGGTGCGTTGACATTACTTTCTTCTGTTATTGCTCCTTATGTTACAGATGGATTGATTACAGAACTTTCTGCAGCAGGTGGATGTATAATTATGATGATTGGAATAAATCTTTTGGAAATAAAAAAGATTAAAACAGCAAATTATTTACCTGCAATGATTTTAGTAGTAATTTTTGTTTTAGTAGACCCATATATTCAAAATATTTTTTCTTTTATGAAATAGGAATTGAACATGACTCAAAATGAATTAAAACTTAACGAAGTTTACAATGGATTTAAAGTTGTTGATATTAGTGAAATTTCAGAATACAAATCTGTAGGAATTTTGTTAAAACACGAAATAACAGGCTTAGAAGTTTTTCATATGTTGAATGAAGATGAAGAAAACTTATTTTCTTTTGGATTTAAAACTCCTTCATCAGATTCAAAAGGAACTGCTCATATTATCGAACATTCAGTTTTGTGTGGTTCTAAAAATTATCCTTTAAAAGACCCATTTATAAAATTATCAAATCAAAGCATGCAGACTTTTTTGAATGCAATGACTTTTCCTGATAAAACTTTATATCCTGCTAGTTCTACAGAAGAAGTTGATTATTTTAACCTTATGGCTGTTTATGGGGATGCGGTTTTTTTTCCTTTGTTGACAAAAGAAACTTTTATGCAAGAAGCCCACAGACTTGAATTTGATAAAAATGGAAAATTAAATTTTCAAGGTGTTGTTTTTAATGAAATGAAAGGAGATTATTCTGGGTTAAGTAATCTCATTCATACTTATGTAATTGAATCACTCTTTGAAGATTCTTCTTATGCCTATGATTCAGGTGGAAATCCTTTTTATATTCCTGATTTAACTTACGAAGAATTTATTGAATTTCATAAATTTTATTATCATCCATCAAATTGTAAATTATTTTTGTACGGAAATATTTCTACAAAAAAACAGCTTGATTTTATAAATGAAAAATTCTTGTCAAAAATTACAGAAAAATCTCATCCAGAGTTTGATGTAAATAAAATTGAAAAAATGACTTTTTCAAAAAAATTTGATAGTCCTAAATATATTACCAAAATAGGACCTATTGAAAACTCAAGTAAAGGTTCTAATGTAGTTTTAGCTTGGAAAAGCAACGAAATTACAAATCAATTAGAACTTATGGAACTTATATTAATTTTTGAAATTCTTTTAGGGCACGATGGAGCACCTTTATACAGAGCTATTTTGCAAAGTGGCTTATGTGAAGATTTAAGCAATTCTTATTTTTCTACAGCTTTACGATATATAATGTATGGTTTTGGTGTACGAGGAGTAAAAAAAGGCAAAGAAAAACTTTTTGAAAAATTTATTTTTGAACAACTAAATAAAATAATAAAAGATGGTATTTCACAAGATGAAATTGAAAGTGCTTTAATGTCACAAGATTTTTCTAATCGGGAAATTAGAAGAGCCAGTGGAGGACCATATTCTTTAGTTTTAATGCAACGAGCTTATAGAAATTGGATGAATGGCAGTAATCCCGCTGGTTCAATTTCTTGTAATGAAGTTTTTAATAAAATAAAAGAAAATATTAAGAACAACAAGGATTATTTGAATTCTTTAATCGAAAAATATTTATTGAATAATAACAGTAGAATTTGTTTAACTGTAATTCCTGACAAAAAATACAACAAGAAGTTTGATAAAATTCTAAAAAATAAAATTGATTTAATTTGTAAATCTGTTCCTAAAAAAGAAAGAAAATCTTTCTTTGAAAAAATCAAAGCAGATACAAACAAATTAAATGAATTTCAAAAAACACCAGAAACTCCAGAAAATTGTAATTTAATTCCTCATCTAACTTCTAAAGATATAAAAGTGAAGTTTGAAAAATCCACGATTGAAAAATCTGAAATTTTAGGTGTTGATATTTATGAAAACAAAGAAAACGTAAATGGAATTGTTTATGTCAATTTGTGTTTTCCTATTGATTTGCTTGAACCAAAAGATTATTTCTTCTTGTCTTTTTATGCAGATGTTTTAACTAATTTGGGCGTTGATGGAAAATCTTGGATTGAAAGTTCTCTAATAAGTACAAAATGTACAGGGGATTTTACTTCAACTATCATTAATTCTTCATGTCCAAAATCTTTTTACGAAAAAATCGGCTGTAAAGATTTAAAAGATGCCAAATTGATGGAATATCTTTACAAGTATGACCCAAATATTGCACGAAATTGGCTTGTTGTTCGTATAAAAATGCTAGAAGAAAAAACTGAAGAAGCTGTAAAAATGCTTTTTTCTGCCATAAAAACTGTGGATTTTTCTGATACAGAACGATTATCAGATTTACTCACAGAATATACAAATGATTTATGTTCATCAATCACTTCTATGGGATACAATTATCCATCAATGAGAGCTTCTTGTAAAATGTCAAAAAACAACGCTATTGATGAAATTTTATGTGGCGTTTCTCAATTATTTGCAATAAAATCTCAGGATTTTTCTAAACAAAATATAAAGTCATTACAATCAAAACTAGAACAAATTCATAAAACTATAATTGATAGCGGATTTATTGTTCATTTAGTTGCAGAAGAATCAGGTCTTGAAAAAGCAAAATCTTGTTTGAAACAACAAATTCAAGAATTTCCTTGTTACAAAGGAAAAGTAAAGCCTCCATTTATGTGCTCAGATGATGAATTTTATAAATTAACTGAAATTCAAGGTGATAGTGAGCAATTAGAACATTTTGTGTTTCCTACTCAAGTTGGAATATATGCCCAAGCTTTTTCTACTTCTTTAACTGATGTAAAATCAAATGTGTATACTTCATTGTTTGCACATTGGCTTTCTAATACAGTTTTATGGGAACAACTACGAACAATTGGTGGTTGTTATGGAGCGCATTCATCTTTTGATATGCAAGATAATGTTTTTAATATTTCAACCTATAGAGATCCAAATCCATATAAATCAAAGGAAATTGTAAAAAATATTTTTGAAAATATTGATAACTGGACTATTGATGAAACTGAATTTGAGCGAATAAAAACTGGTTTTTACAGCAAAATAACTCAGCCTAAAGCACCTTCTGCAAAAGGATTTATTCAATTCCGTAGGCTTTTATATGGTATTGATGATGAGTATAGATTTAATAACACAAAATTGGTTTTAGAAGCCACTGTTGATAATTTAATTGATAATGCAAAATCTATTTGCCAAGATTCTAAAACAAGTAAATCAGCAATTATTTTTACAAAAATAGAAGATTTTACTAGCAAATTTGTGAATTTGCCTTTATAATATGATACATAGACATTGTACTTTACAAAATAAATTATAAGCAGGTTTGATTATGGATAAAAAATTCAAAGAATGTTCAGAAAAATTAAGAAAATTGGTTTCAGATATCCAAGGAGCTCCTTATCCTGGAAATGTAGATGATGAGTTGTATTATATTTGGTACGAACATGTACAAAGAAGTGCTATGGAATGCTATGAATTCTTAGATGAATATTTCCCAACTGATCAAAAAGATATTTCAAAAGCATTGGATAATATCGCTGACTAAAATTTATTTGATAAATTGGATTTTTTGCAGATTTTTCTAAGATTTTCTAAGAAAATACCGAAAATTAACTAGAGGAATTATAGTTAAGGATAAGGGTATGGGAATTTCAAGGGAAAATCGAAAGAAAAACAGATTTATGCTTCGTGGCGCTGCAAAGAAAAATGGTTTTGATATGTGGCGCCATTCGTTTACAGGTTATAACAAGTTAACAGGCGAAATTCGTTCATTTTTTATAGAGTTCTATATCGTAAATCCAGGAGTTTCTTTAAAAGAAGTTTCTTTTGGAAGTGGTCTTTTATCCTCTCAAGAACTTAAACCTTCTTTTTTCATGGTAAAAGCAGGTTCTTGGGGAAAAGATGGCAAACAATTACATTCCTTCTTTCCTATCGGTGATATTTCAATAAATAAACGCAAATTAGAAATTAAATCAAATACTTTTGTTGCTACTGAAAATGAGTTGTCAGGTTCTGTAGAAGTTTCTTTTTCTAAAGCTTCTTCTCATCCTGAATATTTGTGTACTTCAGGTTCAATGTCTTGGAATTTGAAGATGGATAAAAAAATTCCTTTTGTTGCAAAAAAAATTAAATCAGATACAAAACTTCATTGGTTTGCTCAAGGTGCAAAAACTATTTATGGAGGAACTGTAGTTTTTGACGGAATTGAATATGTTGTTGTTCCTCAAAAATCCTATGGACATGCTGATAAATTTTGGGGTAAAAAACTTTCAAATCCTTGGTTGTGGTTATCTAGTTCAAATTTAACAAGTTTGATTACAGGACAAAACTTAAATCATTCTTGTTTTGATATTGGTGGTGTTTCTGTTGTAAATTCCAAACCTAAAGGATTACAACTTTTCTTTACAAATCAAAATCAATCTTACGATTTTTCTCCTAGTGGATTCTTAAGGAAAGATAAAATTCATTTTGATTTTACTCAAAATGAAGAGGCAGGTCATTGGACTGTAACTGCTGAAAATTCAAAATATCTTCTTGATGTTGATATTTTCTGCAAAAAAAATGATATGATTTTTATGAATTACATAAATCCAGACGGCTCTGCTCCTCATAAAACTCTTTGGAGTGGTGGAAGCGGTTCTGGAGAAATTCGTCTTTACAAAAAAATCAATAAATCACTTGAAATTGTAGAACATGCTCGTGTAGAAAATTGTGGCTGTGAATACGGCGAATACTAAATAATATTTTTCTAATTTGTAAAAAATACTTGCCTTTCCAAATTAATAGCATTACATTTTAGATATGAACTATGATCAATTTACACTAAAAGCACAAGATGCTATTCAAGAAGCAAACTCAATTGCTCAACAAGAAGACCACAGCGAAATCGGTACAGAACATTTGCTTTTGGCCTTATTAGAACAGGAAGATGGAGTAATTCCGCCTCTTGTTGAAAGAATTGGTTTAAAAGTTTCAACTTTAATTCAACAAGTAGAAGATTTACTTGCAACTTATCCTAGAATTACAGGAAATGCACAAATAAGTTTTTCGCCAGAGGCACAAAAAATTATTGCCAAAGCTGAAAAAGAAGTTTCTGCATTAAAAGATGAATATCTTTCCACAGAACATTTATTTTTAGCCATTGCTCAATCTGATGGTAGATGTGGAACTTTATTAAAAAATAACGGAATTACAAAAGATTCAATTTTATCAGCATTAAAAGCCGTTCGTGGAAATCAGCGAGTTACAAATCAAGATCCAGAAGCTACAATGCAATCTTTAGATAAATATTGTAAAGATTTAACAACTCTTGCAAAACAAGAAAAAATTGATCCTGTAATTGGGCGAGATGAAGAAATTCGTCGAGTGATGCAGGTGCTTAGCCGACGAACAAAAAATAATCCTGTTTTGATTGGTGACCCAGGTGTTGGTAAAACTGCCATCGTAGAAGGTTTAGCTCGTCGTATCGTTTCTGGGGATGTTCCAGACAGTTTAAAAGACAAACGACTTTTAAGTTTAGATTTAGGTGCCTTGGTTGCAGGTGCAAAATTTCGGGGCGAATTTGAAGAACGACTAAAAAGCGTAATTCACGAAGTACAAAAATCCGAAGGAAGAATAATCCTATTTATTGACGAACTTCATACTCTCGTTGGCGCTGGTGCAAGTGAAGGTTCTATGGACGCTTCAAATATGCTAAAACCAGCACTTTCTCGTGGCGAAATTCATGTTATTGGTGCTACAACTTTAGATGAATATCGAAAATACATCGAAAAAGATTCTGCCCTAGAGCGACGATTTCAACAAGTTTATTGTGCAGAACCTTCTGTAGAAGACACAATTGCAATTTTGCGTGGTCTAAAAGAAAAATACGAAGTTCATCACGGGGTAAGAATTAGGGATGAAGCACTTGTTGCCGCTGCCACACTTTCAAATCGTTATATTACAAGCCGATTTTTGCCAGACAAAGCAATCGACCTTGTGGACGAAGCTGCTAGCCGACTAAAAATGGAGATTGAAAGTCAACCAACTGAACTTGACCAAGTTGAACGAAGAATTTTGCAATTAACAATCGAAAAACAAGCTCTTTCTAAAGAAACTGATTCTGCCTCCATTGAGCGTTTAGAAAAACTCGAAAAAGAACTTGCAGAACTTACTTCAAAACAACAAGCCATGCGTCTTCAATGGGAAAATGAAAAGAAGCGAATTGATGAAGGCCGTCAGTTAAAAGAAGAATTAGAGCAATTACGAATTGATGAAGTAAAATACACTCGAGAGGGAAATTTTAACAAAGCCGCAGAAATCAAGTACGGAAAAATTCCTGAAATTGAAAAACGCCTTGCCAAAGAAGAATCTGAAGACGAAAATCTTTTACGAGAAGAAGTTGGAGAGGAAGATATTGCTCGTGTTGTTTCAACTTGGACTGGAATTCCTGTAAGCAAAATGATGGCAAGCGAAATGCAAAAGTACATTGAACTAGAAGATGTTTTGCATAAACGAGTTATTGGACAAGACGAGGCTGTACAATCAGTTGCTGATGCAATCCGCCGAAATAGAGCAGGACTTTCTGATGAAAACAAACCTCTAGGAAGTTTCTTATTTATCGGACCTACTGGGGTTGGAAAAACTGAACTTGCAAAAACTTTAGCAGATTTCTTGTTTAATGACGAAAAATCTCTTACACGAATTGATATGAGCGAATACATGGAAAAATTTGCTGTAAGCCGATTGATAGGTGCTCCTCCTGGATATGTTGGTTATGATGAAGGTGGCCAACTTACCGAAGCTGTTCGTCGTCGTCCATACAGTGTAGTTTTGTTTGATGAAATTGAAAAAGCTCATCCTGATGTATTTAATATTTTACTTCAAGTTTTAGATGATGGTAGATTAACTGATAGTCAAGGAAGAATTGTAGATTTCAAAAATACAATTATTATTATGACAAGTAATCTTGGAAGTAATTTAATACTTGAAGCAGATACAGATGAAAAACTTCAATCATTAAAACCTCAAATTCAAGATATGTTGATGAAATCTTTTAGACCTGAATTTATCAACAGAATTGACGAAGTTATTACCTTTAGTCGCTTGGATAAAAGTTGCATCACTTCTATCGTTAAAAATCAACTTGATAGAGTTGCAAGACGCTTACAAACTCGTCGTATAAAACTTGATTTTGATGAAAGTGCTATTAACTTTTTATCAGATGTTGGATATGACCCACTTTTTGGAGCAAGACCAATAAAAAGGGCAATTCAAACTTATCTTGAAAATCCTTTAGCAAAAGAAATTCTTTCTGGAAAATTCCTTGAAGATTCAACTATTAAAATTTCTAAAAATTCAGAAGGGACTGGCTTAGAATTTACAAAAGGATAATGAAAATAAAACCACCATCTTAAAAAAAGAGATGGTGGTTTAACGAAATTTTAATAACTAAAGTCTTTCTAATTCCATATTTACTGAATAATAAAACTTATAGTCACCATATTCATTTTCACCATCACCAAAATTACTTTCTAGCTCTGAAGAAGACTGTATTTTAATTTTTGTATTTGCGGGATTAGTTCTAGCATCCCATTCTGAACTACCGCTTCCTAACAAATCTCCAATCTCTGGGAAATAGGCATATGGGGATATAAATGATTCGTAAAAATTATATACAGGCTCATTATTTTCTAACTTGTGCCCATAACTTCCAAACAAATCAAATTCTCGTATATCATAATATCCCGTTTCAGGTCCATTTGGGGTAGATATTGTTATTTTCATTAATTTTTTATTTTCTTTACTTTCCTTTTCTTCAGAAATATCTGTTTCTTCATTGTATACGCTGTCATACCAGATTACATTTTCATTGACAACTTCGATTTTCATGCTGTAGTCAGCCTCGGTTTTGTCAAAATCTTCTTTATATTTTGCTACGTATTTTTCTCCTTCAGTAGTCAAATTTGAAAAAACATACTCTTGCGAACCAGTAACTGTTCCTTCCCATGTTCCTTCAAACCAATCGTAAGTTAAAAGATCATCAATAACAAAATACTGACCACAACTTGTAAAAACAAAAAGTGATATAGAAAATAAAACTGTTAAAACTACTGTCAACTTCTTCATAATAATTGACTCCTTCCTAAATAAATTTCATTATCAAAGTAGTTAGAATATCTAATTCACTTTGATTATAAATTCATTTTACTGCTATTACCCCCCCCGTCAAGTATGAAAATAGTTTTTTGTTTGAAAATTTTTAGTATTTTATGTTGTGTTTTTTTTACGTGTTATTAATATAAAAAAAAGGTGTGCTTTAGAAAATTTTCTAGCACACCTAATTTTTTTTATAAGAATGAATCATCGTATCATTCCGAACTCGTTTCGGAATCTTTCTACGATATATTATGTAGATGCCGAAATAAATTCAGCATGACAAATTTTTAGTCATTAACTTAGAATTTTACTTTTTTTCCTGTGTCTTTGTAGTATTCAAGACGCATAGCTTTAATTTGTTCATCTTTTAGATAATCATCAAAATCCATCATTCTGTCAATTACGCCATTTGGTGTAATTTCGATAATTCGGTTTGCAATAGAAGAAATAAATTCATGGTCATGACTATTGAAAAGTACAACACCAGGAAAGTTGATTAAAGCTTCGTTTAAACTTGTAATTGCTTCAAGGTCAAGGTGATTTGTTGGTTCATCTAGGATAAGAATATTTGCTCCAGAAAGCATCATCTTTGAAAGCATACAACGCACCTTTTCTCCTCCAGAAAGAACTTTTACAGGTTTTAAAGATTCGTCACCACTAAAAAGCATTCTTCCTAAAAATCCACGAACATAAGCATCATCTTGGTCTGGTGAATATTGCTTTAGCCATTCTGTGATGTTCATATCATTTTTGAAGTAACTTGAGTTGTCGATACTGAGATATGTGTTAGAAACAGTCTGTCCCCAATAATATTCCCCAGAATCTGCTTTTACATTTCCTGTGATAATATCAAAAAATGCTGATTTTGATTTATGTTCCATTCCAACAAAAGCAATTTTATCACCTTTATTTACAGTTAAGTTGAAATCTTTAAGAAGTTGCACACCTTCTACATTGTAATTTAATTTTTCAACTCGTAAAACATTGTTTCCAACTTCTCTGTCTGGTTTGAAGTTTACATAAGGGAATTTTCGGCTTGTAACTTGAAGTTCTTCCAAAGCAAGTTTGTCGTAAATCTTCTTTCGGCTTGTTGCTTGTTTACTTTTTGCAGCATTTGAAGCAAATCGAAGGATAAATTCACGCAAGTCTTTCATTTTTTCTTCGCGTTTTTTAGCTTGGTCTTTTGCTTGTCGTTGCATGATTTGGCTCATTTGATACCAGAAATCATAGTTTCCTGCAAAAGGAGTGATTTTTCCGTAATCAATATCACAAATACAAGTACAAACTGCGTTCAAAAAGTGTCGGTCGTGGCTAACTACAATAACTGTGTTAGGAAAGTCAATCAAAAATTCTTCAAGCCAAGCGATTGATTCTAAGTCAAGACCGTTTGTAGGTTCGTCAAGAAGAAGAATGTCTGGTTCACCGAAAATTGCTTGTGCTAAAAGAACACGCACTTTTTGGCTTTCATCAAGTTCACTCATCATTCTTCCATGGTAATCTTCTTCCAAACCAAGACCAGAAAGCATTTGTTCAATTTGATTTTCAGCTTCCCAGCCACCAAGTTCAGAAAATTCACCTTCAAGTTCTGAGGCTTTAATTCCGTCTTCTTCTGTAAAATCTTCTTTTGCGTAAATTTCTTCTCTATCTTTGTAACACTTGTATAATTTAGGATGCCCCATCATTACAGTGTCCATTACAGAGTATTCATCGTAAGCGAAGTGGTCCTGCTTAAGAACTGCCATTCGTTCACCTGGAGTGATGATAATATCCCCTCGGTCATGTTCAAGTTCTCCAGAAAGTACTTTTAAAAATGTTGATTTCCCAGCGCCATTAGCACCGATAATTCCGTAACAGTTGCCTGGTGTAAATTTAAGATTTACGTCTTTGAAAAGTGGCTTTTCGCCAAAACTTAAACTAACGTCAGATACAGTAACCAAAGTTTACCTCCCAAAAAATTTCTTTATTCTATCTAACAATGACAATTTTTCTGTTGTTTTTGTAGAATTTGTAACTGATTTTTTGCTTTGTTTTTTTGTAGTTTTTTTATCATTTTTCTTTGAAGATGAAGAAACATTGCTTTGTTGACCATATTTTTCTTTGTAAAGTTTCATGCGTTCTTCAAAAGAAAGATTTGATAAATCTTGTTGTTCACAAATACTTTGTGATTTTTTATCTTGAAATTTATTATTTCCTTTGTAGGAAGAAGTTTTTTTGTAATCTTTTTTGTTGTTTTCTTTATTTGAATAAGAACCTTTTTTACCAGAAGATTTATATCCAGATTTTCCTTTTTTAGAACCATCACGATTTGATTTATAAGATTTTGAATTTGATTTTTCATCATCGTGATAATTTCCTGTTTTGATGTAAATATCTTTACTTTTATCTTCTATAAACATATCTTCATAAGCAACAACAGAAGGAATTGAAATTTCAATATATTTTTCTATTGCAGGAAGATTATAAACATCTTGCTCACTACATAAAGTGTATGCTTTTCCTGATTTTCCTGCTCGTGCTGTTCGTCCAATTCTGTGAACATAATTTTCGCTTTCGTTTGGTAAATCATAATTGATTACCATTGCCAAATCGTCAACATCAATTCCACGAGCAGCTACATCAGTTGCAACTAAGCAGTTTAGCTTTCCATTTTTGAAAGAATTTAGCACCTTCAATCTTGTTGCTTGTGGTAAATCTCCAATTATGAAATCTGCATTTATTTCGTTGATTTTAAGACGCTGAGCAATAACTTCGCAAGTGCGTTTTGTGTTACAAAAAATAATTACGCTTTCTGGATTTTCTCTTTTTAAGATTCCAAGCAGAAGTTTCATTTTGTCGTCACTTGAAACGTGGATAAGTTCTTGATCAATTTCTTCTACTGTAATGTTTTCTGGTTCAATTTCGATTTCTTTTGCGTTTTCAGTATATTCCCAAGCAAGGTTTTTTACGTAAGTATTGAGTGTTGCACTGAAAAGCATTGTTTGTCTATCTTTTTGACTTGGTAAAACTTTGATAAGTTTTCGTAAATCAGGATAAAAGCCCATATCAAACATTCTGTCGGCTTCATCAACAATAAGATAATTTACTTTTGATAAATCCATGGCTCCTGATTCTTGCAAATCGATTAAACGTCCTGGAGTTCCAATAAGAATATCGAGATTTTTTTTGAGAAGTTCAGTTTGTCGAGTGTAACCAACTCCACCATAAAAACTTGCACATTTTAATTTTGTTCCAGAGCAAAGAGTTTTTGCTTCTTCTTCAACTTGAACTGCAAGTTCTCTAGTTGGCACCATAATCAAAGCTTTTTTTTGATTTTGTTCAGATGCTGATAATAATTCTTGAATAATTGAAATTAAAAATGCAGCAGTTTTTCCTGTTCCTGTTTGGGATTGAACATATAAATCTTGTCCTGTAAGAGCAGCTTGTAAAACTTGTTCTTGTACAGGTGTACAATTTTCATAACCAGCTTTTTCAATTCCTTTAAGTAGATTTTCGTTTAAATTAAATTCTGTAAATTTCATTGATAACCTTATATGTTTTGTTGTAAAAAAAACAACATTATTTGTAAATTATTTCTATTAAATATAACAGAATATCTTTATTGGGTAAAGTACTACAGAATTTTGCAAAAATAATTACTACCAGAAAAAACTGGCTCTCGCCGAAAAGCCCCAAACTCGCTGGTGCTGCGCTGCGCTTGCAAGGCTTCGTTTTGGTATTTTCGGCTACGCCAGTTTTTTCTGCATTTATTGTGATTTTGCAAACTTCTTTCGTTGTGGTAGAAGGGGAAAGATTATTTTGCTAAAGATTTTATATCTTCTACAGAAAGGTCCGTGTATTTAAGGATAGTATGAATATCTAAATTATCATTGAGCATATTTTTAGCTGTTTCGATTTTTGCTTGTTGAGAACCTTGAGATATACCTTGTGAGATACCATCCGAAAGACCAGCGGAGTAGTCTTCTTTTTTACTGCGACGTTCTGTATCAAATTCTGCAAACCCCAAGCCATGTAATCACATCTAAATATCTGTAGACTTTTGTTCTTCTGCTAGTTTTTGTATGGCATCTAAAGAAATACCTGTTGCTTTTGCTATATTTTCTATAGAAAGGGACATTGAAAGTAAATTCTTAGCAGTTTCGATGGCTTTTTGTTGAGCACCTTGAGATATGCCTTGCTGGATACCTTGTGATATGCCTTGTTGCAAACCTTGTGCGATTCCTTGACTAATCCCTTGTGAGATACCAACTGCTACGCCTTCTTTATAACCACGTCGTTCTGCGTCAAATTCTGCAAGCCCCCAAGCCATATAATCACCTCTAAAAATTTCGTTAAGTTTAGTTTTTTCTACCAAGGAATTAAGTTTTGCTGTAAAATCAGTTGTAGAAGTCCTATCTACAATATACTCCAGAATCGATTTTTTTCTACATTTTTTTCTTGTTTAAAAGCAGAAGCGTTGAAAATGATTTTGTGAGATTCATCCTTTAATGATAAATCTGGTTTTTCTTTGCAAATATTTGAAAAACTGTAACAAGGCAAATTAAAGCCGAAAAAATCTTTTTTGCAAATGAAAATTACAAAGCTTTCTTTTAGTTCGGTGTAATTTTTGCCTTTCAGTAAGAGGTCGATGTCCATCATGGATTGATAATAGCGAGTACGTTTTGGTAAGTTTTCGTCAAGGGAATTTTGAATTTCAATGTCGAAAACCCGATTTGAATCTTGCACGTAGACATCAAGTCTAATTCCCTTTGACTGATAATGTGGCGAAATTGATTTTTGTAATTCTGGATATTCAATTTTTTCAATTTTGATTTCTAGCATTCTTTCAAGAAATCCTTTGCAAATTTCAGCATTTTGCATAACGCGACCGAATAAAAAGTCATCTGTGAAGGTTAATTCTTCGATAGGTTTTAGTTTCACAGTTTTTTTCTCCCAAAAATAAATTTTTTTTGTACATATTTATTATTGAGAAAAACTTTCAAAATTTAGCAAAAATTTGGAAAATTTTTTGTAAAATTTTGCAAAAAGATTCGTATCAAAAAAATATGTTATTCTAAAAAAAATAAACTGTATTGCTCCCTTGACGCTTCGCTAGACGGTCGCACTACAGTTTATTTTTTTAGTTACCGAATTTTTTGATTTAAATAATTTTTACAAACTTCTTTCGTTGTGGTAGAAAGGGAGACAATCTTTGTGGATAAATGCTGAATTAAGTTCAGTGTGACAGGAATAATTTTAGTCTAACAAACTTTTTTTTCTAAAATATTTTTATTCTTTTTTTTCTTGACTTCTGTAACTTTTTACTATATTTTAATGTTATAAGATATGAATGGGGGTGCACCGGTTTCGACGGGTGTGATCGTGATCTTGAACTGCAAGTGAGGTCGCCAGTCCTCTAAACTGACAAAAACTATAATTGCCAATACTGACAATTATTCAGATTACGCACTAGCTGCATAATCTCGGAACTCAAGTTGTGCCGCTCTGAACGGCTTGAAGTTCCGTTGCTAACCAGAGCTTGCTGATTGTGGTGTCTGATACGCTTTCGGGACTTTTATCAGAATAAGGCGCCGACGCTTGTGATGCTGCTACCGGAGCCCGACAACTACCTCGCATTACTAAACTTGTAGACGTTCCTGGTTCGCTCACTCGGACGGGAGTTCAATTCTCCCCATCTCCAATCTTTTTTAAGGTTATCAGTTGTGAATACTTCACAGGATAACCTTTTTCTTTTTTCATAATAAAAACTGAAAAATTCTAACGGAGATTTATTTTGAAAAAAATCAAGCCATTATTATATTTTAATAGATTTCTAATTTGTTTGATAATTCTAGGTCAAATCATTTCATTAATATATTTCGTGTTAAGTACTTCTGCAATTTCTACCTGGATTCAGCGTGGTTTGATGCTTTTTAGTATATTGATGGCTTTGTTTATTATCAGCAAGCATGAAAAAAGTGGTTTCAAAATAATTTGGATTCTCTTGATTATGATTTTTCCTCTTTTTGGAGGGCTTACATATTTTATTTTTCATGGACAAGGTGCAACTAGAAAATTTAGAAAAACTCTCACTAGACTAGAAGAAAATACTCGGCACACATTTTTACTTCCTTCTTCAGCCTTTAATCAAGCAATTCAAAAAAATCCTGACTATCACAATAATATTTCTTATCTTGAAAACTTTGCTGGTTTTCCCGTTTATAAAAATTCATCTGCAAAATATCTTTCTCCTGGTGAAAAATTTTTTCCTGTTTTACTAGAAGAACTTGAAAAAGCCGAAAAATACATCTTTATGGAATATTTTATAATTGATGAAGGTGAAATGTGGGATAAAATTTTACAAGTTCTTGAACGAAAAGCACAAGAAGGTGTAGAAGTTCGTGTAATGTATGATGATGTTGGCTCTTTTGTTTTGCTTCCTACAAATTATCCTAAAATTTTAGAAAAAAAAGGAATTAAGTGCGTTGCTTTTAACAAGTTTAGGCCTTTTTTCATCGTGAGTCATAATAATCGTGACCACAGAAAAATAACTGTAATTGATGGCAAGGTTGGTTTTACAGGTGGAATAAATCTTGCCGATGAATACATCAATAAGCGTGAACGTCATGGTTATTGGAAAGATGCTTCTGTTATGATTTATGGAGAATCAGTTTGGAGTTTAACAGTTATTTTCTTGCAACTTTGGAATTTTAGTATGAAAACATCAGAGGATTTTGCACAATTTTATCCTTGGCATGAAACTGAATGTAGTATTAAATCAGATTGTTTTATTCAGCCTTATTGTGATAGTCCAACTGATTTAGAAAATGTAGGAGAACATGTTTATTTAAATATTATCACGCAAGCAAAAAAATATTTGTACATTCAAACTCCTTATTTCATTGTGGATGAACAAATGCTAAGTGCCTTGTGTCTTTCTGCAAAGTCTGGAGTTGATGTTCGTATTGTAACTCCTTTTAAGTGGGATAAATTTTTAGTTCATTCTTTAACTCGAAGTTACTACAATGATTTGATAAATGCAGGTGTTAAGGTTTACGAATATACTCCAGGATTTATTCATTCTAAAGTAGTTTTGTCTGATGATAAAATTGCAACTGTAGGTTCTGCAAATTTTGATTACAGAAGTTTGTATCATCATTTTGAGTGTGGAACTTGTATTTATGGTTCAGAAGAAATTTCATCAATTTATGATGATTTTATTGAAATCTTTGAAATTTCAAAACTAATGCAAAAAAAAGATTTGAAATACAATGTAGTAAAAAGTTTATTTCAGCAAATTTTACGAGTTTTTGCTCCATTGATGTAAAAACAAGATTTTGTTCTAAAAAAATTATAATATTCCACTACTCATTTCTAAAGTTTTTAATTTACAACCTGTGTATCGATTTATAAGAAAAGTTAAAAATTCATGAAGTTGTTGTGTTGTAGAAAAATGAAGTGGAATAGAACGAGCCTCTTTTGGTGAAAGCAAAGTTACTGCTTGTAAAAAAATAATTGCTTCAGAAGAAAGTTCAAAAAAACTATCATTTGACTGATTAAAACAGTTTTCGCAAATAAATCCGTTTTCCAAAATAGAAAAGTATATTTTTCCTTTAGAATTAGTAAGATTTTCCCCACAATGTAGACAACTTTCTGTATCACATTGTAGTCCCATAATCCCGATGTATCGCCAAATAAATCGTAAAAACGCAATTCTACATTCATCTTCAGAACTTACAGAAATTCCGTCTAAAAATCCGTTAGCCAAAGTCCAGATTTTTTCGTACTCTCCACAAGCATCTGTTTTTATAACTAATTCTGAACAAAATGAAGCACACCAAGTCTTAAAAAGATTTTCTCTAATTTCAGGATGATATTTGATAACTTCAAAATCGGTAATTTTTATAGAATGTTTTGTTTCGTCGGTGTAAATCCATAAATTTCCAAAATGATATGGCGAAACATAGGCACGAAGTTTACTTTTAGGTCCTCCATATAAAACTGCATCAAAAATACCTTTTTCTTTTGATAAAAATTTTACGATGCGATTATCTTCTCCAAATGGTCGAACGCTTAAGACTAAAGCCTGTAATGATGAATTTCTACTCATAAAAGTTAATGTTATATTTTAATGTATTTGTTTTGTTTATTGAAAGCTCAATAAGAGCCGTAATTTGTTCTACAAGGAAATTAAATTTTTTTTGTAAAATCAGTTGTAGAAGTTCGTTCTATCACTAATATACTCCAGAATTGATTTTTTTTCTACATTTTTTTGAAAAATCGCAGAAAACTGTGAACCAGCAAATCGGTGAAAAAATCCGCAGACAGAAAAGCACACCGACCTGCCTTGACGACTGAAAGGAGGAGCCGCAGGTCGCGGGGGATTTTCTGTCGAAAGGATTTTTGTACGAACCTGCTATATATACAATTGTTATGCGATTTTTGTATCAATTTCTGCATTTACAAAATTTTCATCTTGCTTTATTTTACAAAAAAATATAGTATTATACAAAATTTAATTTATTTAGAGGTTTAGTGATGGAAAAGAAAATTGCTTTAATTCCAGGTGATGGAATTGGTCCTGATATCGTTCATGAAGGTACTCGTGTTTTAGATGCAGTTGCTGCAAAATTTGGTCATAAATTTACATACGAAACAGTTTTGGCAGGTGGAGCTGCTATTGATAAATTTGGAGAACCACTTCCCCAAGCAAGTTTGGATACATGTTTGAAAGCTGATTCTGTGCTTTTAGGTGCAGTTGGTGGACCAAAATGGGATAATGTTCCCGGAAATCTTCGTCCAGAAAAAGCATTGCTTGGGCTTCGTGGAGGAATGAAAGTTTATGCAAATCTTCGTCCAGCTTTGATGTTCAAACAACTTTCAGCTGCTTGTCCATTAAAAGATGAAATTGTAGGAACAGGATTAGATATTCTTATCGTTCGTGAACTTACAGGTGGAATTTACTTTGGTGAAAGAGGAAGAAACGCTGAAAACACTGAAGCCTGGGATACAGAACGCTACTCAAAACCAGAAATTGAAAGAATCCTTAGACTTGGATTTGAATCTGCACAAAAAAGACAGAAAAAACTTTGTGTAGTTGATAAAGCAAATATTCTTGAATCAAGCCGAATGTGGCGAGAAGTTGCAGAATCAATCAAAGATGACTATAAAGATGTAGAACTTTCTTTTATGTATGTTGATAACGCTGCAATGCAGTTGGTAAGAAATCCTCGTCAATTTGATGTTATTGCAACTAGCAATATGTTTGGTGATATTCTTTCTGACGAAGCAAGTCAAATCACTGGTTCTATCGGAATGTTGGCATCTGCTTCATTAGGTGACGGAACAGGTCCTGGTCTTTATGAACCAATTCACGGTTCTGCTCCTGATATCGCAGGAAAAGATATTGCTAATCCTTTGGCAACTATTCTTTCTTGTGCTATGCTTTTACGCTATGATTTTGGTATGGAAGAAGAAGCTCGCTGTATCGAAAATGCTGTAGAAAAAGTACTTGATGAAGGTTGGCGAACAGGTGATATTGCAGGTTCTTCTATCGATGAAGTAAAAGCTGCTGGAAAACTTGTTGGCACAAAGAAAATGGGTGATTTAGTAATCCAAATGATTGGATAAATTTCATATTAAAAGAGAGAAATAGCACTGAAAAATTTGTGTTATTTCTCTTTTTTTTTGTTATTTAATAATGTAAAAATTATTTAAAAATATTTTTATTTTATTGACATTTTCACCATATAAATGATATATACAAATCGAAAAATTATGAGTAAGTTGCAATTTAAATTAACATACAGACTTAATTATGTATTAGTCTTATAGTATATTATATTTATGGAGCAAAGATGATTTTATCTGTAGTTACTTCGGTTATGAATTTTGTTGGTGCCCTTGCATTATTGCTTTGGGGAATGGATCTTTTAAGTTTTGGTATTCAAAAAGGTGCTGGAAATAAACTACAAAAACTGCTAAGTGTTGTTTCTGGTAATCGATTTACTGCTGTTTTAACTGGTCTTTTTGTTACAGGTATAATTCAGTCATCAAGTGCTACAACTGTAATGGTTGTAAGTTTTGTAAATGCTCAAATTTTATCATTAACACAAGCCATCGGGATTATTTTTGGAGCTAACATCGGTACAACAGTTACCGCATGGATTGTTTCTCTTTTAGGATTTTCTTTCAAAATTTCTGCTGTAGCAATTCCACTTGTTGGTGTGGGATTTTTCATGAAATCCTTGAAGAATAAAGTAAAAGATTTTGGCGATATGGTAATGGGTTTTGGTCTTTTATTTTTAGGATTAGATTTACTTGGTGATACGTTAACATTAAATCCAGAATCAATTAATTTTATCAACGGAATTACAAATTTAGGATTTTTAGGAATCATACTTGGCGTTCTAATTGGAACGATATTAACAGCCATAATCCATTCCTCAAGTGCTTTTACGGCAATTGTAATTACTATGGCTGCAACAGGTTCTCTTACTTGGGATCTTTCAGCCGCCTTAGTTTTAGGAAGTAACATCGGAACTACTATTGATGCAATTTTATCTTCAATTGGTGCAAGTACAAATGCAAAACGTACAGCCTTAGTTCACGTATTGTTTAATGTTTCTGGAACTATTTTAGCAATAATTTTCTTTAAACCTTTACTTGCTCTTGTAGATTTAATTGTTCCAAATACACCAAACGGAAATATAACAAATCATATTGCAATGTTGCATACTGTTTTTAATGTTTGTTCAACAATTATTTTCTTACCTTTTGTAAATCAATTTGCAGCTCTTGTTTCAAAAATGATTAAAGAGCCAAAAAATCAAACAGAAGAGCATTATAAAATTCCAATTATCATCTCTAAAATGCAAAATTCTGTTGATGTTTATGTTATGCAATCAGAAAAAGAAATTTCTAGAATGTCTGCAAAAGTTATGACAATGTTGGATACGGTTCACGACGCTTTAGTTGGATATGACGAAAAATCTATCGAAGAAGTTTACAAAAAAATTATGAAAGATGAAACTTATATTGATGAAATGAATGAATCACTTTCAAATTTCTTGATGGAATGTTTCCACATGGCTGATACAGGAAGTCCTATTCAAACTAAAATTGAAAAACTTATCCAGGTTACAAATAGTGTAGAAGAATTGAGTGATGAATGTACAAGTATTTTGCACAAGTTACAAAAGTATATTTTGCAAAATCAAAATCATAAATCATCATCCTACGAAAAACTATTGCCTTATATGAATCAAGTAAAAGAATTTTTTGATTATGTAAGTCAGCACTTAGCTATCGGTTTAACAACTCAAGAACGTCAACTTTCTGTTGAAATGGAAAATAATATCGATAAAACCAAAAAAGAACTTAAAAAACTTGCTCGTTACAGAATCCAAGAAGGAAAAGACGTTAAGAGCGAACTTCACTACATCGATATTGTTCGTCACTTAGAAAAAGCAGGAGACTGTGTTTTCGGTATAGTAAAGTCTTTGTAAATTTTGCAAAATGAATTGAAACCAGAAAAAATGACTTTGAGAAATTAATTTTCTATAATCTAACTTAGACCAAAAAGGCTCTCACCCAAAAATCGCCTCGCTCGTTAGTGCTGCACTACGTTTGCAAGACTTCGCGATGTCGCTTTTGGGTTACGCCTTTTTGCACTAGGTTTTGTATATAAAGTACTTTGCAAAGTCATTTTTTCTGCACTCATTGTGTTTTGCAAACTTTACGCGGTGGGGTAGGAAGGGGCTGGTTGCGTGGGGAAAATCTTTGTGTCAATCTTAGTCTACGCATTTTTGCATTGAGATTTCTTCTATTAGTTTGTTTAAAGTTTTTTTGATTTCTTCTGGTAATTTATCAAAGTTTTCTATTAGTTCATAATTTTTTGTGTATTTTTTACTGCGTTCGATTATTTCTGTATCAATTTGTGAATTTTGTACTTCTTGAAAGTTGGAAATAGTTTCTTTTTCTCCGCTTGTAAGTAAATATTCTACTGAAACTCCCAATACTTTTGCAATTCTGTAAGCTACATCAGCTGCTGGAATACTTCCTCTTGCAATTCCTGTGGGAATACTGTTTACAGAAAAATTTGCTAAATACGCAAGTTCTTTTCTGCTTATATTTTTATATTCTCTTTCTAAATCAACTACTTCCCAAAAGTTCATAAATATAGATTAACACAATTGTGTTAATTTCTGGTTGACAATACAAAATTGTGTGTATAAAATATAAAAATCACTATTGTGATTTTGTTTGGTGGTTGTTACAGAAGAAAAAGGAAGATAAAAGATTTGGAAATTGATATTTATAGTTTATGTGCAATTTTAATTAGTTTTGTCGCACTAATTATTACAGTTATTGATAGAAAATTTAATTTTTTTTCTACTGAATCTGAATATAGAAAAGAAATTTTATTATGGTATAACCGTTGTATTGAAAACTTAAAGTATCTTGAAATCGTTGAATCTTCCAAAAAAAATGAACTATTAGCAGAATTATCAGCATTAATAGAAGAAGGTAGATTCTTCTATCCAAATATTGATAGAGGCGATGGATTTGGAAAAGAAAAGTTACCTGCATATCGAGGATATAGATGTCATGTTCTTGATTATCTTGTGGAATATTATGATTTGATACAATCAGAGCAAAGTTCTAGTCAAAGAATAATTGAATTACAAAGACGATATACTTCTTCCGTTTTTATTCTTTTACAACCAGAAAAATATATAAAGAAAATGCAGA
Organism: Spirochaetaceae bacterium; assembly: GCA_017936665.1. Classification (GTDB taxonomy): domain Bacteria; phylum Spirochaetota; class Spirochaetia; order Treponematales; family Treponemataceae; genus RGIG9060. The sequence goes on from JAGBFB010000010.1 coordinate 66,453, forward strand.
AAACTGCAAAAAAATCTTTTGCTGATAAAAAGTCAATTGAAGATGTGGTGGGATTTACTTTGAATTCTAGATATAACCGTTATGGTGATATCGATGCTTCAAATATATTTTTCAATGAAGATGATTTGAAAAATATAAATCCAAATTTTTATGTTGCTGATAATGTGTCTGAAAGAATGAACCAAATGCGAACACATTTGATAAATGTTCGTAAAAATTGGAATGAATTAGAATATCGAAAAAATTATATAAAAAAACTCTGTTCTGTTATTGATTTAAGAGAACAAGATGTTTTAGACAAAACATGGTGCGATGTAGATAAAAATATAACCTGTAAGGACTTTTCATTTATAAAAACTTACACCTCACAAGATGGTTATGAGAAGATTTTTTCATTAATGAATAATGTGTTTAGATGTGAAAATATTACAGAAGATCAATATGATATGGCAACCTTTCTTTTGGAGTATATAAATATAGAACTTTTCAATTATATCCACCTTGAGAATAATGAAGCAAATAATTTTGAAGATGTTGTATACAGAGGTTGTTATTTTACTGAAGAAATAATTGAAAGTTTCAAGGCTTTACTACAGTTGCCCGTTGAAAAAAGGGGAATAGGTATTCCTTTAAGTTTAATGTCTAGCAGTAAGAATATTAATGTTGCTTTTGAATTCTTAGAAAATCAACGATTTTATGATGAAGATATAGAAACCCAAATTCCTGTTTTATTTAAAATTCATGTTTCTAACTTAGATAGAGATTTTCTGGATTTTTATCATTCTTTTTATCCTGATTCTGTTGTTTCAAGTATATGTGCCGTTCCAATAGATAAATTATCTGTTTATAAAGAAGAGGAAGAAGTTCTTTTACGAGGTGCTTTTTTTCATGTAATTGGTTTTTATGAATTGGAGAAGAAAGTAAAAAATAAACCAATAAAAGTTGTAGAAGTTGTAATGGTTAACTCAAATAGAGATCATTTAACGGGAAGTAGTTTTGAAAATACAAATGCAAGAAAACTCTTCAATAATTTAGTTGGGATTCAAAAATTTAGAAAAGCAAGAGAAGTTTTAAAGAATGAGAATGAAAGAAGTTTATATTTTTCTGCTGAAAAAAAATTGTGGCAACAGTTACTTTTAACAGAAGAAGAATGTAAACAAGAAAAAAATAAATTCATATTTTTTTAGGAGGAAAATAAATTGAAAAAACTTATTCTAGTGCTACTGATGTTGCTTGTAGTAATGTCACTAACATTTGCACAGGAAAAACCAACAGTTGTCATTGTTCCGTTTGATTCAGTAGGCATCGATAAGGAAGAATTAAATGTGTTATTTGAGGTTTTTACATCTGAATTTGCTGGACTTGGAATTGCAAGAGTTGTTGATAGAAATAGTTTTGATAAAATTAGAGAGCAACATTCCTTTCAAGATTCTGATTGGTCAGATTCTGATAAGGTTGCTCAATTAGGAAAAGCCTTGAATGCCAATCTGGTTGTTGTTGGTCAGCTTATGTCTTTTAAAGGTAGTCTTGTTGCAACTTTTCGAATGCTGGATGTAAATACTGTTGAAATTGTTGCAACGACAACAGAACAAGTAAGTGATACTAATGAACTTTTTGATAAGTTGAAAGAAATTGCTAAAAATTTAAGTATAAATATGAATAGTAATAGTAATTCTTCATTTATGACACAATCAGAGATAGAAATTAAGCTAAGTAATGATGTAGCTAAAGATAAAAATACAAGTAACAATCAAAAATATAATATTGGAGATGATGGTCCTGGAGGTGGTATTGTTTTTTATTACTCAGAAAAAGGTTTTGATGTTTCCCAACCTGATGGTAGCCGCGTAAAATGCCATTATTTAGAGGTTTCTAAAATTCTTGTTGCAAAATACATTACATGGTGTCCGTGTGATGACGAGTTTTGTGAAACTATCTCTTCTGTATTTGATTATAAATTAGGAGCAGGTAAGAAGACTACTTATGATATAGCTAATTCTAAATATCATAAAACGAAACCTACGATTTATAACTGTGCCGCAAAGGCATGTTTAGAATTTTATACACCACAAACTAAAAAAGGAGAATGGTTTCTTCCGACGCGAGAAGAGTTATTTTTGTTAAATAAAAATTTGGATGTAGAAAATATTTTTGATTTTTCCGATTTATGGTCTTGTACAGAAGCACCTACTTACGAATTTAGTAGGGATGAGTTTCCCTATGTATTTTATTCTTATTATAATGGATGCCTTGATATAATTGAAAAAGATGACTCGATGGATTGTGTTGCAATTCGAGCATTTTAATAAATAATTCATTTTTGAGGAGAAAACAAAATGAAAAAATTATTATCTTTTGTTACAATTTTTTTTGTAATGATAACAGTTGTTACAGCACAAACTGTTGCTGTATTCGATTTTACTTGTGATGAGGAATCCTTTAATGAAAAGGTTGTAGTAATGACAGATTTACTTTGTCATCAACTTGTTCAAGATGGAAATGTAACTTTAGTTGAACGTAAAAATCTTGATTATGTTAAACAAGAGTTAAATTTTCAAATGGAAGGTTGGACAGATCCGGCTACAGTAAAAGAAATTGGAAAAATGCTTAATGTAGATTGTATCATTATAGGTACTGTTTCAACAATAACATCGCCAACATATATTACTGCTCGTATGATAGAAGTGGAAACAGGTAAAATTCTTCACTCAGCAAAAATGAATCTTAACGAATGGACCGATTATGAAAAAAAACTTCCACAATTTGCAAAAGATTGTGTTGCAAAGATGCCTATTCCTGATTATTTTGTTGGAACTTGGCAATGTTTTGTTTCTAGTGATTTAGCAGATTATGAGTATCACATTCAGTTAAAGGAAAGTGGAAAATGTTCTGTAACGATTTATACTTGTGATTCTGCAGGAAACGAAGTTTCACAAACTGCAAATGGAACATACAGTCACGACAAAGATTTTTTCCGACTAAATGTAAACTTCCGTGGTGGTTCAATCGAAAACTTAAAAAAGCTAGCTTGGAGAAGCGTTTACACTTTTAACGAAAATAAAACTTCTTTTAATATCCTAGTTCCTGCTGACGGAACAACTACTGCAAATACTAGAATTACTTTAGTAAAAGTAGACTAGGATAAAACATCCTAGATTAGCCCAAGTGTTTTACAATTTTTTGTAATTACTTGGGCATTTTTTTGTCATTCTGAACTCTTTTTCTGGTCATGCTGAACTCGTTTCAGCATCTCACTACAAAGATTCCGAACCATCACATGCTTCGCAAGTGGTTCGGAATGACGGTATGATATGTAGAGAATGACGATATTTCAACCCAAAACTTACAGCCTTTCTCTGCAATTTCGACAAATCTTACCAATAACTAGAAAAATCGTTAGACTTTTCGAATCCGTGTGACATTTATATATCAAACTGAATTTACACCATCTTGCTTTGAAACTTCTTTTGTATATTCCTACCTTGATTATCTATTCTGTAAATGCTATTATTCTATATAATTGAATAAACTTTTTATTTCTTGGAGATATTATGAAAAGCGATAACGCAAAAAAAGGAATAGCTCGTGCTCCTCATCGTTCTTTGTTTTATGCGATGGGTTATACAGATGAAGAATTAGATCGCCCACTTGTTGGTGTTTGTTGTGCAAAAAATGAAATTATTCCAGGTCATATTGAACTTGATAGAATTGCAGAAGCTGTAAAAGCTGGAATTCGTATGGCAGGTGGAACTCCTATAGAATTTCCTGCAATCGGTGTTTGTGATGGAATCGCAATGGGTCACGAAGGAATGAAATATTCACTTGTTACTCGTGAACTTATTGCAGACAGTATCGAATGTGTTGCAAAAGCTCATCAATTTGATGCTTTAGTTATGATTCCTAACTGTGATAAAATCGTTCCAGGTATGCTCATGGCTTCAGCTCGTCTTGATTTGCCTACAGTTTTTGTTTCTGGTGGTCCAATGATGCCAGGTCATCTTCCAGGAAATGATTGTACAAATCCATATTCAGGAAAAAATCTTTCTTTAACAGATATGTTCGAAGCCGTTGGTGGCGTAAGTTCAGGAAAAGTTACAGAAGCTCAACTTAAAGAAATGGAACAAGTTACTTGTCCAGGTTGCGGGGCTTGTTCAGGAATGTTTACTGCAAACTCAATGAACTGTCTTACAGAAGTTTTAGGTCTTGGTCTTCCAGGAAACGGAACAATTCCAGCTGTAACAGGAAAACGTATTGCTTTGGCAAAACACGCTGGTATGCAAGTTATGGAAATGTATAACAAAGGAATTACTGCTCGTTGTATGATGAAAGAAGCAAACTTCCGTAACGCATTGGCTGCTGATATGGCACTTGGTTGTTCAAGTAACACAATTCTTCATGTTCCAGCAATTGCTCACGAAGCAGGTTTTGAACTTGACCTTCACATGATAAATGAAATCAGTAATAAAACTCCAAATCTTTGTCACTTGGCACCTGCAGGACACACTTTTATGTGTCAACTTGATGATGCTGGTGGTGTTCAAGCGGTTTTGGCAGAACTTGCAAAGAAAAATCTTATTGATACAAGCGTAATGACTGTTACAGGAAAAACTGTTGCAGAAAATATCAAAGGCGTTGTAAATCGTGACCCAGAAATTTTACGCCCAATCGAAAATCCATATTCAGATAACGGTGGAATTGCAATCCTCTTTGGAAATCTTGCTCCAAACGGAACTGTTGTAAAACGCTCTGCTTGTGCAAAAGAATTGATGAAACACACAGGTCCTGCTCGTGTTTTCAATGACGAAAGCGAAGCAATGGAAGCTGTTCAAAAACAAGAAATTAAATCAGGTGATGTTGTTGTAATTCGCTACGAAGGTCCAAAAGGTGGTCCTGGAATGAGAGAAATGCTTGCTGTAACTGCTGCTCTTGCAGGACAAGGCTTGGATAAAGAAGTTGCTCTTATTACTGACGGTCGCTTTAGTGGTGCAACTCGTGGTGCTTCTTTAGGACACTGTTCTCCAGAAGCAGCTGTTGGTGGACCAATTGCCTTAGTTCAAGAAGGGGATAAAATCACTCTTGATATTAACAACTACAAAATCACTCTTGAAGTAAGCGATGAAGAACTTGCAAAACGCCGTGAAAAATGGGTTTGCCCAGAACCAAAAGTAACAACAGGCTACCTCGCTCGTTACGCAAAATTAGTTTCCAGTGCAGACAAAGGTGCAATTTTACAATAGTCGCGAGTTTTGCAACGCAAAACTCGGTAGCAAACGAAGTTTGCGACCTATACTTCAATAATAAATTGCGAGTTTTGCTTGAAAATTCGATATGACTATAAAGTCTGGGATGACTAAAAAGTTCAAACTATAGTGTCATCCTGAACTTGTTTCAGGATCTTGGTACTAAGATTCCGAAATAAATTCGGAATGACCTTAAAACAGTTCTGACCAAAGGAGCAATTTTACAATAAAAAGGTTTATGATGAAAATTACAGGTGCTAGAATTATAATTGAATGTCTTATCGAACAGGGAGTTGATACAGTTTTTGGATACCCTGGAGGAGCCATTCTAAATGTTTATGACGAACTTTATAAAAATAAGGATAGAATTTCACATGTTTTAACTGCTCATGAGCAAGGTGCTTCTCATGCAGCTGATGGTTATTCTCGTGCCACAGGAAAAACAGGTGTTGTTCTTGCAACTAGTGGACCAGGTGCTACAAATCTTGTTACCGGAATTGCAACTGCTTATATGGATTCTATTCCAATGGTAGCCATTACATGTAATGTTACAACTCCTCTTTTAGGAAAAGATAGTTTTCAAGAGGTGGATATTACAGGTATAACAATGCCGATTACAAAACACAGTTATATCGTTAGAAATATCGAGCAACTTGCAGGTGCAATCCGAGAAGCATTTTTTATTGCAAAAAGTGGTCGCCCAGGTCCAGTGTTGATTGATGTTCCAAAGGATGTTACTGCAAGTGTTACAGAGTTTGAAGCTTTATCAAAAGAAAAACTTGAAAATTTTGATACTATTCATCTTCTAAAGAATATCAAACGAGTTAATTCTGGAAAAACTTATGATGATAGTCAAATTGAACAAGTTGCAAATCTGATAAATAATTCTGTTCGACCATACATTTACGCAGGAGGAGGAATTATTAGTTCTGAATCTTGCCAAGAAGTAAAAACTTTTGCAGAAAAGGCAAATATTCCTGTTGGCGTAAGTTTAATGGCAAAAAGTGCATTCCCTGCAAATCATCCTTTAGCAACAGGAATGATTGGTATGCACGGAACAAAAGCCTCTAACACTGCAATAAATAAGGCAGATTTAGTTATCGTTCTTGGTGCAAGATTTTCTGATAGAGTTATTTCTGATCCATCAAAATTTGCAGTAAATACAAAATTTATTCATATTGATATTGATTCTGCTGAAATCAATAAAAATATAAAAACTTGTGCCTCTATCATTGGTAATTTAAAGGATATTTTAACAAAACTTATTCCTTTGGTTAAAGAAAGAAAAAAATCTGAATGGAATGATTATGTTTCTGAGTTAAAATCTCATATTCCACCAATGTACACAAAAAAAACTGCTTTGCATCCAAAATTTGTTTGCGAAAAAGTAAATCAAATTGCAGGTGATGATACAATTATCACTACTGAAGTAGGACAACATCAAATGTGGGTTGCACAGTTTTATCCATTTTCAAAACCTAGAACTTTGCTTACTTCAGGTGGCTTAGGAACTATGGGGTATGGAACAGGTGCTGCCATTGGTGCTCAAACAGCTTTTCCTAATAGAACTGTAGTTCACTTTGCAGGAGATGGTTCTTTCAGAATGAACTGTAATGAACTTGCTACAATTCAATATTATAACCTACCAATAATCATCATTGTGGTAAATAATGGTGTTCTTGGAATGGTGCGTCAGTGGCAAAATCTATTTTATGAAAAACGATTTTCTGAAACAACTCTTGATAGAGGTCCAGATTTTGTAAAACTTGCTGAGGCCTACGGTATTCAAGGTTTTAAGGCAAAGAATGAAGAAGAATTTGAAACAGTCTTCAAAAAAGCCTACGAAAGCAAAAAACCTACAATAATCGATTGTAATATGAATATTGATGAAATGGTTCTTCCTATGGTTCCAGCAGGAAAGCCAATAGATCAATTATTATTAGAAGTAGAATAGTGTAGAATAAGATGGCGTCTAAAAAGTCGTGTTATACTGAACTCCTTTCAGTATAACACGCAAAAATTCATGCTTTTTAGATAGCCGCTTTTTTTATAAAGAAAATCTTGTTGTTACAGAAATTGCAAATGGAGTGTGTGGACTTTCTTCACCAATTTTATACACAGTAGACTCTCCTGCAACTATAAGTCCAAATTTTTCAAGGTCAAAGATAAATCGTCCACCCACATTTAAATCTAAAACGCTATATAATTCGTCATAAGATTTTTTATAAGATTCTACCCCAAAAAATAATCCGATTTTGAAAGGGGAGCGTTCGTCTAAGGCAAGAACATCTAAGTAGCCACCAAGAGAATAATCCTTCTTTTTATTTTCTGAAGAATTTTGTTCAATTATATTTGTATGTGAATAATCAAAAATCAAACTAATATCTTGATTTTTGCAATGAAAAGTTAAATATGGTTGCATTTCAGTGATATAATTTTCAAAAATATTTTTTGTAGAAAATGCAAAGTTTGTGTTAGCTCCAATTGTAATAAAATTAAACAAAGATATATCACCGTTCAAAATTACACCTGGACTAAATTTTCCATTACGTAAATCAAATAAAAATCCACCTAAAATATCAATGATTTTTCCGTCAAAATTTCCAGCACAGTAAGCTACGTAGTTATTATTTTTTTTGTTTTCTAAAGTTGCTTGAATTGAAAATTTATCTGTAAGGGCTTCTGATATGTTTAGTGAACCTCCAAAGGTGTTTTTCCCTTCAAGGTTGTAATTGTCATAATTTACACCTAAAGAAATTTCGGCTGCGAATAAATAAGATGAAATTAAAACTATAAAAATTGCAACGATAAAGAATCTGCAAAATTTTGGTATTTTTATCATAATTGTACCTTGTATCCTGCGATAAGGGAAACATTATCTAAAAAGGAATTCCAGTCTTTTATATCAAGTGCATTTACATTTAGAGAAAAATTCAACTTTCCTGCACCAAAGTAAATAATTCCGTAAGGAGATACGAATAACCCTAAATCTTCTTTTATTGCTTCAAATCCTAGTCCTTCTTCATTTCCTTTGATAATATTATCTAAACTTTTGCTAGAAGACATTGTTGTCATTAAACCAAATTGACTTTTGTTTCCTGATAAAGAAATCCAAGGTGTATATAATGAAACACTGATTCCTACAGGATCTTCTACATAGAATAGATTTTCTTTTGTGGATGTTGGCATATTAAATAAAGAAAGTGAAAAACACAAACTCTTAGAAACAAATCTTGGTTCTATTAAAACATATACATCATCAAATGATAATACTTGCTCTTTTTTTGCAGCATTAGGGTCTATAATCAATTTTGTAAAACCTGCTTGAAAAAGCAATGATGAAGAATTGCTGCTTCCAAAATAGGCTGTAAGTCCTGCGTGCATGTCAGCTCTTTCTATCAAAAGAATAACTTTCTGAGTATTTCCATCTTCAAAAGTAATTTCTTTTTTCATTGGCATTGTTAATCCAAGACTTAAATCTAAGGCTGCTGCTCTCCAAGCACCCGCAAAACGTAAGTCTGTGTTTAAACTTTCTGCAAAAACATCATCTGAACTATCTAAACTTTCACCTACAGTGATTGATGTCCAATCTTTTGCTTTGTTGTAGTAAACATTAACTCCTAAAGCAAGATTTTGTGGAAATCTTACAGTGTAAGTTCCTCCGATACCTGTCATATCATAAATTTTAGCTTTAGAAATTCCACAGATGGTTTCTGTCAATCTTGAAGCAAAGGACGGAATACCAAATTGACGTTGCAAGAAAATATCTGAACCTACAGGATCGTATTCGCCTAAATAAATTCCTAAATAATGGGAAATTGATCCTACAGAACCTCTATAAGTTAATGAAACTTCATCAAGGTTAAAAATTGAAGGAGTGTTCTGAAAAATACTTTCTTTTATGATGGATTCTGTTGTGTACATACTTAAACTAGTTCTTAAAGTAACTGAAGATGATAAGTCAAATTGTCCAGCAAAATATGCATCCATCAATAGTGCAGGAAATTTTTCTGGTATAGGTTGAAACCTTCCACCAATTCCCATCGTTCCATTAAAATATGGAGTTGCAAATATTGTATGAATAAATAATAAAATGCAAAATAAAATTGCAATTACCTTTTTTTGAGAATTTAACTTATTAAAAAAAACTGATACCATAACTGAAAATTTCTCCAAAATATAGTCTTCCACATTATACTATCGGCAGAAAAAACTATAATCTTTACTAGAATATCATAAAACTAATAAAAAAACAATTTGTATATATTTTTTGTTAAATTTTCTTCAATTGTTATCTTGACTTATGAAGTAAATCGTATAAAATAGTTTAGTATGAGTGATTATCTAGATTTGAATAATGAAGAATTGTTAAAAGATTTTTTTGCTGAGGCAGAACAACAGGTTGAAAACCTAGAAAGTAATATTTTAGTTATAGAAAATGATCCTACAAATCATGATGCTGTTGATGAAATTTTCCGTGCTGCTCACACATTAAAAGGTGGTTCTGCTACCGTTGAGATGACAGAACTTTCTACTTTCACTCATGCTGTTGAGGATTTGCTTGATGAGCTTCGTTCTGGTACAGTTGAAATATCTGAAGATGTTATTGATGTCTTGTTATCGTCAATCGATATTATCAAAGAAATGTTGGATTGTCGCTCAAATGGATCAATTTATGAAGAAGATGTTTCTCCTATCAAAGATAAATTAGCGTCATTTATTGGGGATAAAGGAGATAAGAAAAAGAAAAAATCATCTGTTCCACAGAATTTAAAACCTGTAACAGAAAAAGTTTCAGAAGAACCTATTCAAAAAGATGAAGTTCCTGTTTCTTCTGATTCTGGGGAAATCGTTATTGAACCTCCTGCTTCTTTAATTTCAGAATATGAAGTTCTGGAATTAAAAGAACTTTGTGAAGGATCACAAAGGCTTTGGGGGGTTACAGTTTTATTTGATGAAACAAATCCTATGAATTCAGTTGGTGGAATTCAAGTTTTTGCGTCGTTAAAAGAAAAAGGAAGTGTTTTAAAAACAATTCCTGATTTTGATGTATTGTATGAAGATGAATTTCAGCCAAAAGTAGTGTATTTTGTAGCTTCTTCTGCAACTCAAGATGAACTTGAAGATGCAGCTTTTTTAGATGATGTTTCACTTTGTTCAGATGCTCAGTTGATAAAAAGTGCTATTGCTCCTTCTGTTTCTGTTTCTAATGTGAAAGAGAATTCTGAAACTCCAGTTGTACAAAATGTTCAAGAACAACAAACTGAAAAACTACAAGAGGAATCTGTTCAAAAAAATGAAGTTGCAACGGTTGATTCTTCAGAAGTAAACACTGAATCACAGCAAGAAAAAGTTCCAGTAAAAAAAGCTCCTGAAAAAAAATCTGGTAATGCTAATAATGCAGGTAGTGTTCTTAGAGTTGATTCAAAAAGAATAGATTATCTTCTTAACTTGATAAGTGAGACTGTAATTACAAAGGCAGCTTTTAACCAAACTGCAATTCAACTTTCTCAAATGCAAAATCAGTTGCAAAGTGCAGAAACTTCTTATAAAGAAAAAGTTCGCAGGTTAATAGATTCTGTTCCTGAGTTTGTTGAATCTGTTAGAAATGGTACATCATTAAAAGATTTAAAATCTGAAATTAACGAAGAATTTGGCGATATTTACTCAATGTTTGATAATTTTGACACAGATTTTAAAAATATGACAGGAAAATTCCGTTCATCAACACAAAACCTTGGAAGAATTGCAGGAGAATTACAAGAAGGTGTAATGAAAATCCGAATGGTTCCAATTAACCAGATTTTCTCAAGATTTCCTCGCGTTGTTCGTGATTTATGCAAAGATCTTGATAAAAAAGTTAATTTGGTTATCGAAGGTGAAGATACTGAACTTGATAAATCTGTTGTTGAAGATTTGCTTGATCCAATTATGCATTGTGTACGTAACTCACTTGACCACGGAATTGAAAATCCTTCAGACCGTTTAAAAGTTGGAAAAAATGATGAAGGAACTTTGTTGTTAAAAGCAAACAACGAAGGAAATATGATTGTTATTGATATTGTAGACGATGGTCGTGGAATTGATGTAAACAAGGTAAAAAATAAGGCTATTGAAAGAGGTATTATTCATCCAAATAAAGTTATTTCTGATCAAGAAGCATACCAATTGATTTTTGAACCAGGATTTTCTACCGCTGAAAAAATATCTAGTGTTTCTGGTCGAGGTGTTGGACTTGATGTTGTTAGAACCCAAATAGAAAAACTAAAGGGTTCTGTAATTGTTACTTCTGAAAAAAATAAAGGAACAAAATTCAGTATACGATTGCCTTTAACCTTGGCAATTATTCAAGGATTATTAGTTAGAGTTGGAAAAGAAATTTATTCAATTCCAATTGCTTCTGTTATAGAAAGTCATCGTGTAAAAACAGGTGATATTAGAACTATTGATAATTACGAAGTTCTTAACGTTCGTGACGAAGTAATAAGTATTTTAAGATTAAATAGACTCTTTGGGATAAAAACAGAATCTGATGAAAGTTCTGGCTTTGTTGTAATTGTGGGTTCCGCAGATAAGAAAATCGGTGTAATGGTGGATGGTCTTATTGGGGAAGAGGATGTTGTTATCAAACCTCTTCATGATCAATATACAATTACTCCAGGAATCGCAGGTGCTTCAATTTTAGGAGACGGATCTGTTTCTTTAATTATTGATGTTAGTCAGCTTCTTGATTTAGGTGTAAAACAAGAACTTACAGCAAGAGAAGAGCGAGAAGCTGCCATAAGTAAGTAGGGGATATGATGGAAAATATACAAAAGCAATTAGCACAGGTTATGTCAGCTGAGCAAATATCTGAAGAAAAAGAAAAAAACATTGCAACTATCGATTTTAAAATGGTTACTTTTTCACTTTCAGGTAAAGATTATGCAATTGATATTATGAGTGTAAAAGAAATAGCTAAAGCTGGTAGATTTACTTATGTTCCCAATACAGCACCCTTTGTTCTTGGTGTTTACAATCTTCGTGGCGAAATTATTCCTATTATCGATTTACGTTTATTTTTTAATATTGAAGTTGAAGAACGTTCTGATAATCATGTGGAAAATGTAATAATTGTTTCTGTAGATGATACTGTTTTTGGAATTGTAGTTGATGGTATTGATAAAGTTGTTGGAATTCAGAAATCTACAATACAGCCTCCTCATCCTCTTTTTGGTGATATCAATATAAAATATATTTCTGGTGTTGTGGAAAGTGAAAATCGACTTTATGTTTTGTTAGATATCGGAAGAATTTTTACTAACAAAGCAAGAGAAGAATCTGATGAAGAGAAACCTAAACTTGTTGTTTCTAAATTGCCTCAAACTGAAACATCTACATCTACTGTTCCTGAAGTTAAACATCAGCAAATACCAACTATACGAGAATCTTCAGAAAAAAAAGATGAACCAGTTGTGGTTTCTCCTGCCGAAAATACTAATACATCAGAGGATTCTCCAATAGATTTTTCTCAGGAAAGACAAAATTTTACATTAGATACAACTTCAAAAAATGCTTCGATGGATTATGATTTTTTTGTAGAAGAATTAAAATCTTTGAAGAACTTTTATGTAACAGACATAAATTCTCGATGGGTAAAATCTCGTTTTGATTCTTGGCAGGAAGAAAAAGGAAAATCTAATTCTCAATTATCTTCTGAAAAGGATGCTGATGAATTTTTAAAAGAGTTTTATTCAGAAAATTCTGGGAAATTTTGGTCTGAATCCTATGCAAATAGAATTTTTGAATGTTTACCTGATAATACTGCAAAACAAATTGTGGTTTGGAATCCAGGTTGTGGTAAAGGCTATGAAGCATATTGTTTGGCTTGTGTGTTAAAAAAACGCTATCCAGATTCAAGAATTAGAGTTTACGCACAAGATGTGGATTTGTTGTCTATAACCAACGCATCTTTGTTAACAATTCCTCAAGAATATGCATCAACTTGGCTTGCACCTTTTATCAGTGAAAGTGTATCAGGTTCTTTAGTGTTCTCTCCAGAAATAAAAGATATGATTATGTTTGAATATCATGATTGTACAAATACAAATTCTGTACCAAATGCAGATTTTATCTTCTGTAGAGATTTGCTTTCTTTCTTGCCAGAAGATATTCAAGATAATGTTCTTTTAGATTTTGAAGATAGACTAAAAGGAAATGGAATAATGATTCTTGGCGAAAACGAAAGTCTTGCTGGAAAAATGCAATGGTCTGAAAAACTTGTAGAAAATATTTCTGTATATACAAAATAAATTTTTAGAATGGAGGTTTTTTATGAGAGTAGAATATATAAACCCGTTTGTAGAAACTGCTTTTAACGTGTTGTCAGAAGTTCTTGGTGGTGAAGTTAAACGAGGTGATTTATATTTAAAATCTACTTCTATGCCTGTCATGGGAGTTGCCGCTTTAGTTGGACTTGCTGGAGATGTTGAAGGTCGTGTACTTTTTGATATGTCTATGGAGACTGCTCTTAATATTGCGTCAACTATGAACATGGAACGACTCGATACTTTTGATGACCTTGCAAAGGCAACAATAACTGAGTTGGCAAATATTGTTACTGCACAAGCAGTTACAAAACTACATGAATTAGGATTTAAATTCGATTTAACTCCACCAGCTTTATTTTATGGTGAGAGAATGGAAATTGCAAATCATCAAGTTGAGGCTTTAATCGTTCCTTTAATAACATCTCAAGGAAAAATTGAAGTAAATGTTGCAATCCGCGAGAGAATGTAGAAATAAGGAGATTTATATATGAAAACAAAACAAGATTTCCCATCAATAAATGAGAGACCACCAGAAGGTGTTAGAGAAGATGGGTCAAAAATTAGAGTTCTTGTGGTAGATGATTCTATGTTTGTTGCAAAACAAATTGGCCAAATTCTTTCAAGTGAAGGTTACGAAATTGTTGCAACAGCAGTAGATGGAAAGGAAGGTGTTGATAAATATAAAGATTTATATCCTAATGTTGATGTTGTTACAATGGATATTACAATGCCTAGAATGGACGGTATTACAGCCTTAGAGCAAATTATGGCATTTGATAAAAATGCAAAAGTTGTAATGATTAGTGCTTTAGGAAAAGAAGAACTTGTAAAAAAATCTTTGCTTTTAGGTGCAAAAAATTACATCGTAAAACCTCTTGATAGAAAAAAGGTTTTAGAAAGAATTAGTTCTGCTGTAAAATAATTTAAATCTGTAATAAACAAAAAAGGGGAACATCTAAACGTGAGTCTTATTTAGATATTCCCTTTTTTTCATTTTAAATAATTAATCTTCAGGAATGATGATTGTATCTATCAATACATTTTTTTTATTGGCAATTTCCAAAACCATTTCTTTTGTACATTTTATGCTTCCTCTAGGTCTTTTGTGAGGTTCTGCATCACCAATTAAGATTATTTTTTTCTGGGCTTTTGGATCCCAGTTATAAAATTCTAAGGCTCCATATAATGCTTCATAAACTGCTTCTGGAACATCGCCGCCTTCATTTCCTCGTATTTTAAAATCATTTAAGTTTTTATAAAATTCATCGCAAATATCTGTAAAATTGAAAAATTTGATAGGTAAACCGTTATAAACATAATTATCTCCATAATCTCTATACAGAAGGAGTCCTAATCTGACAGAACCAAAATTTAATAATTCTGCTTCTAATTGAGGAATTAAATTTTGTCGTAAATGGTCAACATCATTTTTCATGCTTCCTGTTGCATCAATAGCAAAAACCACATCAACTCTATCTTTAGGATTTATCTCTTTAAATGATTTTAGAATATCATCAACTAAAGATTCTGGTCCTTGGGAATAAGTTATAGAGCCTTCTGTTGCAATTTCTTTAAATGAATCAAGTGCTAAAGGATTATAAACTTCATAATTTTCTTGTTTAATGATTTCTTTTTCTTTTTTTCGGGTTATAAAATTAAACATAAAAGGATTGTCTAAATATTCTCCAGAATAATCTGCGTAAGGTTTTTCAAAGGTACGAATACTTACAAAAGTTCCTTTTTCAATTTTAACTTCCCCATTTCTTGTCCATGGATAACCAAAAATTAACTTTTCTGGTAAATATAAATGAAAAACCTTACCTAAAGTTTCGTGAATTTCAACAGTGGAATCAACGATACTATTTTTAGAAAATTCTGAATCTAAAAATTTACCATCAAGAATACGTTTTTCATCACCGTTTATTTTATTCCAATTTTCGCTTCTATATGCATAGTTTGCAGTTTTATTTTCTGGGTCTTTAGAGGTTTCGGTTAATAAAACGGAATTTACACCATCTTTTTGTTTTATATAAAGGTGATAACCAGCTTTTTCATCTTTTTCAACAATTATGTCTGATGCTTTAACAGATAAATCTAATGAAAATAAGTTAAATGTCAAAAATGTCCAAACTATCAAAAAACTACAAAACTTCTTCATATTTAAATTATCGGCATTTTTTTTAATAAAATCTAAATATTTATTCAATTTTTCTGAAAATATATGTTATAATATATCTGTTGTGAATATGAAAGATAAACTTGCAAACGAAATTGAATTTACCTCTGTTGATATTGAAGATTTTTATGGTGATGATGTACCATCTGAAGATAAATTTTCAACAGATATTATTGTTCTTACTGACCACGAAAAACAACTAGTAAATTTATTATTTACAAGATTAAAAAATATTTCTCCAGAAACTCTAGAAGGTTTGGCTAACAGAATAAATGATGTGGAACGTCTTGCTAAAGATATTGCACGATTCCCATCTCTTTTGCATAGACAAACTTTTTCTCACGAGGTTCAAACTCAACATACTTTAGCAGAATCTTTACTTGAGCATCGTGATGGAGATAAAATACTACATTTGCCAACTAAAGCTATTCTTGGTAAGGGATTCTTGGTTGCAAAATTCCATGCCTTTGCGTCAATGACTAAAATAGCCAAAAATTCAAACTTTACTACGGAAGAAGTTGCAAAATATAAAGATGCCACTTTGAATATCATGTTTACTCTTATGGCAGAAGATGTTTATCTTAGTTTGCTTGAAGATCCAACTATTCATATTGATATTCGCCGAGAAATTGCATATTCATTGATTCTCCTTTGGGAACACAGAAGTGACCAAAATGTTGAAAGTATCGCTCCCGTTTTAAATAGTGTTTGGAGGGCAAGACGAAAATTGGCACCTGCTTTTGGAACAATGGTTGGTACTAGCGAACTTTTACTTCTTTCAATTGATATGGATGATCAGTGGCGTCAATTTATGGCAACAAAACTTGGCGAAAATGATGTTTCTACCGCAATGCAAGAATATCTTTTTGGTTTATCCTACGAGAAAATCTTAAAACTAAAGGATATTTTACGTAAAAAAGGAATTTCAGCTATTGGTCGCGACGAAGTTTCTACTTTCCTTGGTGAAAAAATTCAAACTTCTTACGAAGAAGATTTTAGAAGTTTCTATATTCTTTATTCAGTTCGTCGTGATGATGCTGCTGCAAGAAAAAGGATGAATTTAACTGGACCACACCAAACTCTAGAAGCTCACTACATGAAATTTATTCTTGAGCGTGCAAAAGAAAAACAACATAACGATATATATGCAAAATAATCAATAATGTATTTTTACTTATATGCCTTTTCTGTATTGACGAATTGCCTTTTATAAATTATCATATTAGTTATGGGTGTTACGACCAGTCAACAACTAACTAGATATTATGAATTATACAGAGATACTGAAATTACTTTTACAAAAGAAGTAATCAGAACTCTGCATCTTGATCCTCGTCAAATATATATAAAATGCTCCGGTTCTCAGTGGCCTTGTATTATTAACTCTACTTCTTTAATGGCAGCAAGAGTTATTATTGGAACTAAGGGTGGGGCCTATACAGCTATTACTAACGATAAAAATAAAAGTCCAATAAACTTAAAATTTTGTTTTTCTCAGCCAGGAAGTCAGCCTATAATGTTTTTTATCACAGCAAGAGTTTCTGATATTTCTCCATATATGGATTCTTCAGATCTTGCAGTTGTAACATTGACTTTTACACAGCGACCACCTGATGATTTTATCGAAATAATCGGAAAACTTATCGAAGCAAATACAAATGCTGTACGCCGTAGGGAAGAACGTATTGTTATAACAGAAGAATCAAAACGCAGGTTAGGAATAATGAAGGAAGAAACCATTATTCACATTCAGAACGTTCCTCGCCACTGTATTCTTCGAGATTTATCTTTTTCTGGAGCAAAAGTTGTTCTTATGGGATTAGCTATGTTTGTAAAAGATAAAGAAGCTGTAATTCGTATTGATTTTGAAGAACCAAGAGAAACCATTAATATTCCAGGAAAAGTTGTTGCAACTGAAAATGTTGGTGGTAGAAAAGATTTAATCGCTGCCTCAATAAAATTTGACGAAGCTGCTGTTCCAATGCCCTATAAGATGCACATCAATGGATATTTAACTGCATTACGAAAAACAATGTTGACTTCTGCATCTCAAAAGAATCAGCAAAGTGCTACTGGTGCACAAAATTAATTTTTATATTTTTTAAGGAAATACAATGAACTCAACAAATCCTCTTGAATCTGTTTTTTTTATCACCTTGCCAGATGATTATTCTTTGCCAGAAAATGCATTCAAAATTGATACAACAATTCCATTACCAGTACAAAGTTCTGCAAAAAATCCATCCGAATTTGATATGAATTCTTTGACTTGGGAAATGATTTTAGCAGGAATTTTATCAATTCTTGCTTATGATATAAATAATAAACACATTCACTACTACAGAAGTTTGCTTACAAGTGTAAAACCAAATATAAAAACTGAATTAACTCAGGCTGCAATTTTAAAAGTTAAAAACGAAGATTTTGATATTGCAGAAGAAATTTTTACAGCTCTTCACGGATTAGATCCTGAAGATATGGGAACAATATTAAATCTTGCATTGTTTTTTGATGAAAGAGCAGAATCTTATAGAAAATCAGGATTAAATGAAGATGCTGATGCCTACGATGAATTTGCACACAATTATTATCAACAAGCAATGGCTGCAGAACCTGCTGTTCCAGATGCATTTTTTAATGCTGGATTTTTTTATCTTAAATTAAAGAATTATACAAGAGCAAAAGAATGTTTTGAAACATATCTTACTCTTTCAGAAAAATATGAAGAAAATGAAGTTACCGATAATGACCGAAGAAAACGTTCTAGAGCAGAAGAAATTGTGCAAGACATAAGTTCTAGAAATTTAGAAGATGAATTGTTTAAAAGTGCTTATGATTTTATCTCTATGGGGCAAGAAGAAAAAGGGCTTGAAAGCATAAAAGAGTTTCTTGAAAGTAATCCTAAGGTTTGGAACGCTTGGTTTATGTTAGGCTGGGCTTTACGACGATTAGAAAGATGGTCTGACGCAAAATCTGCTTTTTTACAAGCTGTTGAACTAGGTGGCAACAATCCTGATACCTACAATGAATTGGCAATTTGTTGTATTGAATTAGAAGAGTTTAGCGAATGTAAAAAATTTCTTTCAGAAGCATTAAAAATTGAACCAGAAAATACAAAAATAATTTCAAATTTAGGCTTCTTAGAAATGAAACAAGGAAATATTAGCGAAGCTCAAAAATATTTTACAATCGTTCTTGAATTAGACCCAAATGATGTAATAGCTAAAAAAACTTTAGAAAGTTTAGAAGATTAATCTTTTAGTTTTGTTAAGTCTAAGTAATCTCCCACGGTTATTCCAACTTTTGAAAACCAACCTTGTGGAACTTCTAGGGCGTATCTAACATAACCTGTACTTACAACAGGTGAAAGACTAAAAGGTGTCATATCAAAGATATCTTTTATACGCCCTGAGTAATCAATATATGCAATAGAAAGTGGGGTAGGAGTGTTTTTCATCCAAAAACTAGCAATTTTATCTTCAGTAAAAATGAATAACATACCAGTTCCTTCTGGGATATTTTTTCTGTTCATAAAACCATAACTTTGCTCTGCTTCAGTTTTTGCAAGTTCTGTATTTATTGTAATACGAGTTCCTTCTGAATTTGTAAGAAGTAAATCTTTTGTTTCTAATTTTTTGCCTTCGCAAGAAAAACTACAAAGTAAAAATAAGCATAAAATCAATTTGTAAAATTTAAATTTCATATTAAAAACTCTCTAAAAATTTCTGTCTAAGATAATCTTCTGTGGAAGTTGCTTTTTCGGAATTTTCTTGAAATGTATTAAAAACTTGTACATCTAAGTATTTTACAGTTAAAGGTTTTTCCAAAGATAAAATTACATTTTCATTTTTCCATTCAGATTTGTTTGGATTTAAAAACGTTGGACCACCATATTTTTGTGTAAAAGTTTTAAACATAGAAAAATAATCCATGCGCTCTGGATTTATATTTAGGATAATGCTGTAAAGTTTTCCTTCGTAAAATTGAAACCAACATCTATCAAAAAAAGAAGAACCTGAAGTTTCAATTAAAACTCTTTCTTCTGTAGGTAAAAGAGAAACATCCCTTTCTCCTCTAAAACCAAAAGAACTATCTTTTTCTAAAATTTCTCGAACTTCTTCAACAGTTTGTCCAAGTTGAATTTCTTTATATCCCATTGGTAAATCTTGAGCCAGTAGGAAATAACTAAAACAAACTAGTAATAATGAAAAACATAAAGTTTTCTTCATAGCAACAGCCTTATCGTTTTTGTTTTCTTACAAATTCTGAATATTTTAACAATTCATCGCAATCTTTGATAAAAATTTTATTATTGTTTAATCTTATTCTAGAATCGCTAATAAAAGTTGTTAAAATATCACCTTGTTCATTTTGAGGAATTCCACACATATGAGCTAAATCGAAAGGTGTTAAATCAAACTGCCAAGAAACACCAGGTGTAACTGCAACTTTCGTTTTTTCTAGTTGTAAAGCCAACATGTCTAATAACTTTGCCATTGGATCTCTAATCTGTGTATTTTCAAGTTGCCTTGTCATTGCCCATAAACGTTCTGCAAAAGTAGTTGTAAGACGAGAAATTAATTGTGGCTGTGTAGCTACCATTTGGTCAAAGTTTTTACGGTTTACAGTCATTAATCGACAATCTTCGTGAGCGATGGCACTGGCAGAACGAGGTTTATTTTCAAGAAGAGCCATTTCACCAAAAAAATCACCTTTTTTAAGAACAGCCAAAATAACCTCATTTCCATCAACAACTTTAGATATTGTAACTTGACCTTCTTGAATGATAAACATATCGTGTCCACTTTGACATTCAGAAAAAATCATGGTGTCTTTAGGATAATATCTAATTGGTTCCTTTGGGGTTTCAAAATATACAGCTCTAGATGTTGGTTTTAATGCAATAAACCGTTGTTTTGCACGCTGTAAATAAACTCCCTGAGGACAGGCTTTCATATATTGATAATAACCGTAGATTGCTAAATCTCTTTTTCCTACTTTTTCGTAATATGATGCAATTGTAAAAAGTTGCTCGTAAGATGAA
This sequence comes from Spirochaetaceae bacterium, assembly GCA_017936665.1. Lineage (GTDB taxonomy): Bacteria > Spirochaetota > Spirochaetia > Treponematales > Treponemataceae > RGIG9060. Next base: position 87,222 of record JAGBFB010000010.1, read on the forward strand.
ATAATATTACTTTTTAAAGTGATTTTTGTAAGAACATCATTCATGTTTCGCATTTTATTTGCAAAAGTGCGAATAATTTTCATTGCAACAGGTGTGTTTTTTTCGATAAGTTCTGGATATTGGTCACGACGAACTGAAATTGCAACTACATCAGTCAATGCAATTACTGTTTCAATTTGAGAACGCCCTGACATACAAGGAATTACTCCAATAAAATCCCCAGGTCCTAGAGTGTAGGAGTTATCTCCTGTTGAAACAGATACTTCTTTTTTACAAAGTACTTTTCCTCTTTGAATGATAAAAAATCTATCTGTGGCAGGTCTGCCTTCAACGAGTATATACGAATCTTTTCTAAAATTTACAAATGATAACTGTAACAAAACCCTTCCTCACCAATTATTGAGTATAAAATCCAAGTTTATAATTGTCAATCAAATATTTAAAATTAAACAAAGAAAGTTTATTTCTCTGATAAACTATCGGTAAAAATTATTTCACACTCAAGCAAAAAACCTGTTTTTTCTTGTACATTTTTTTGTATATGTTCAACAAGTTTTTTTACATCCATGGCAGTTGCACTTCCTGTATTTATAATAAAATTTCCATGCCAAGGAGCAACTTGGGCATCTCCCACAGAAAAACCTCGTAAACCAACTTCATCAATAATTTTTCCGGAAGGTTTACCAAAACTTCGATTATTTTTGAACACACTTCCTGCTGATGGATACTTAAAATGTCCTTTTAATTCTCTATCTGTAATGTAACTTTCTGCTTTATCAAAAATATCATTTTTTCTACCCTTACGAACTTTAAAATTAACTTCAACTATAAATTTATCCCCAGATTGAAATGGAGATTTTTTATAATCCCAGTCTTTTGAATCAAAAATATATTCTTTTAAAGTTAAATCAGAAAAATCAATATATTTTACAGATTTTAAAACATCACTTACTGAAATATCGTAACAACGAGCATTCATAAAAACAGCTCCACCACAGGAACCAGGTAATCCTGCAAAATTCTCTAAACCAGAAATTGAGTTATTGATACAAAATTCTGTAATTGATTTTATTGTACAACCTGCACCACAGGACAAGGTATCAGATTTTAATTTACAAAAATTCAAATCTAAAGTAGAAATTACAAGTGCATCAATTCCATCATCAGAAATGACAAGATTTGAGCCTCCTCCCAAAATAAAAACGGGAACAGAATTTTCTTTTGCAACTTTCAACAAATAAAGTAAACTTTTTTCATCCTTGGGTTGAGCAAAAAAAGTTGCATTTCCGCCAATCTTAAAAGTTGTTTTGTCTTTTAAAGATTCATTTTCTAAAAATATGCCCCTAAAATTAGATTCTATATTGAAATTTACTGATTTTTTAAGTAGAGTATTCATGAATAGAATTATACTATATATATGGACAAAAATCGATAGAGTTTTTATTAAATAGGAGTATTTTATGGCTTTAAAATTATTTAACACAATGGGACGAGAACTTCAGGAATTTAAACCAATTTGCGAAGGTAAAGCAGGATTTTACGGCTGTGGACCTACAGTTTACAATTATGCCCATATCGGAAATTTACGAGCCTATGTTTTTCTCGATATTCTTGATAAAACTCTTCAGTTTTTAGGATATGATGTAAATCACGTTATGAATGTTACAGATATTGGACATCTTTCTGGAGATAGTGACGATGGTGAAGATAAAATGCTTAAAACTGCCAAAGAAAAAGGACAATCTGTTTTAGATATTGCACAATTTTACACAGATGCTTTTTTTAGCGATATTTCAAAATTAAATATTCGTAAACCTGATGTTGTTTGTAAAGCAACTGAACATGTAAACGAAATGATTGAGCTTATCAAAAAAATTGAAGCAAATGGTCATACTTACATGGCAGGCGGAAATCTATATTATGATGTAACAACTTTCAAAGATTACGGAAAACTTGCTATGTTAAATCTTGATGATTTGAAAGCTGGTGCAGGAAAACGAGATGTTGTTGTTGTAGACGAAAACAAACGCAATCCTCACGATTTTGTTCTTTGGTTTACAAAAAGTAAATATGAAAATCATGCACTTGTTTGGGATTCTCCATGGGGAAAAGGTTATCCAGGATGGCACATAGAATGTTCTGCAATGAGTATGAAATATCTTGGTGAAAATTTTGATATTCACACTGGTGGAATTGACCACATTCCAATCCATCACACAAACGAAATTGCTCAATCAGAAGGTGCAACTGGTAAAAAATGGGTAAATTATTGGTTACACAACGAATTTTTGGTTATCGCAAAAGAAAAAAATGCAGATGGAACAGAAAGTCAAGCTAAGATGTCAAAATCCAGTGGAAATTTCTTAACTCTTCAAAAATTAATTGATGAAGGCTATGCTCCATTAGATTATCGCTTTCTTCTTTTAGGTGGACATTATCGTTCACAAATTACTTTCTCTTGGCCTGCTATGGATGGAGCTAAAAATTCTAGAAAAGCATTAAATCAAAGAATTGCAAAAATCCTTGAAAAAACTGAATTTGCAAAATCTCTTGAGGGTGTAAAAAATATAAAAATAACACAAGATACTGCGCTTTCTGAATTAGAGAATTTTACAAAAGCATTAGAAGATGATTTATCAACTCCAAAAGCACTTTCAATTTTGCAAACTACAGTAAAAAATCAAAATATTAGTGATGAACAAAAAATTGCTTTAATCAATAAAATGGACGAAGTTCTTTCTCTTTCTTTACTTGAAGAAGCAAAAAAGATTTTAGATGCAGAAAATCAACCTAAAAATGATGTTCAAGAATCAAATCCTGAAATTGAACAATTAATAGCAGAACGAGCTGAAGCAAAAAAACAGAAGAATTATCAACGTTCTGATGAAATTAGAGATCAATTAAAAGCAAAAGGAATAATTTTAATTGATACTCCTCAAGGAACAACTTGGAAATATGAATAATTTTTGTAACTTTAGAAACTTTCTGTTGTTATCTACTACAGGAAGCATTATGTTAAATGAAACAAATCCTCAGTTGCACGCTGCCGATCCAAAGGATTTTAAGAAGATTTATGATGCTACAATGCAACTTCTTTTTAAAATTTCTTACAGAGTTGTAAATGATGAAGAAGCTGCTGAAGATTTGGTTCATGATTCTCTTATTAAAATGAATGAAAAAGAGTTAGTTTTTCCTTCTCTTGACGATGCAAAATATTGGCTAATTAGAGTTGTAAAAAACGCATCCTTGAATTATGCTAAAAGAAAGACAAGAGAACGAAAAGCTTACGAAAAAGTTCTTCGTGAAGATAAAAGAGAGGTTGTTTCTGGCGAAATTGAGCTTCTAAAAAAAGAAACTCAGGAAAAAACAAAAGAAGCATTGAATAAACTTCCTGAAAAACTAAGAATTATTTTGATTCTTAGAGAATATGCCGAAATGAATTATAAAGAGATTGGAAGAATCTTAGGAATTACTGAAGGCAATGTAAAGGTTCGAGTTTTTAGAGCCCGAGAGCAACTTGCAAAAATTATAGGAGAAGACGATGTCTATATGTCCTGAAAATGATATTCACTCTGTTTATTTAGATGGAGAATTAAATTCACCATACAAAGAACAATATCTTGAACACTTGCAAAATTGTGCATCTTGTACAGAAAAATTAAACAAACTAAAATTAGTACAAGGTATTTTAAGAGAGGATAGTAAAAATATTTCCTTATCAGATGAACAACTCGCAGAAAGTTATCAAAAATTATCAACGCTACTTAAGTTTAGAGATGTTACAAAAAAATCTACAAATTCTCCACTTGTATTCTTAAATAAAGTTATTCCTGCAATGGCTGCCGCTTTGATTATCGCTGTGGTTTTACCAATTAGATTAATTTCTGGTGGAATTTCTCAACAAGATTTATCTTTTGTATCACAAAATACAAATATTCCAAAACTTTTTACAGAAAGAGGAATTATTGCTGATGATGCCATCGCTAAAAATGCTACATCACAATTGTTAGTTTCTGATACAAATAAAAATGTTTTAAATTTTGAAAATATTTTTATGCCAAATATTGAACAAAAATCAAATAATATAAAATTTGTTGTAAATACACTGCCATATAAAAACTCAACTTCGTCATTTAATATGTACAATAATGGACAATCCTTGTATAATGTAACATATACTCCAATGGCAGGATTTGAATATTGACAGTTTTTAACAAATTTTTATATCTCTTAAGAAAGCATGCTTCGTTAAGATTTGCATTATTTGCGTTGTTTTTAATTATTGCCTCTACAATTTCTTTAGTTGTAAATTTTTCTTCAAAAAAAGTACCAAAACTTACACAAATTTCTCCATCTATTGCATTGCCAGGTGATACTCTTCATGTTTATGGAGCAAATTTTGGTAACTCAATCGAGGATAGTTACATTGAAATTGCAGGAAATAGATTAACTTCATCAAGTTATATTTCTTGGACAGATTCTGATATACAAGTTAGATTACCACAAAATGTAACAGATGGCTTACTCTATGTTGTTACATCCGCAGGAAAATCAGAAGCAGTAAATTTTACAAATAAAGCTACAATTCCAGTTCTTGTAAAAAATAACACAAATGTTTCTACTCCTTTTATAACTGATATTTCAGAAAAAAACATTTCTATCGGTAAAATTGTAACTATTTTAGGAAAAAACTTTGGAACATTAAGAAATAATTCAAAAGTATTTTTTTCCATTGAATCAGATGATAATAGTGATGATTTTATTTCTTGCTCAGAAAATAATTTTGATTATGAGTTTTGGAGTAACCAAGAAATAAGAGTAAGAGTTCCAGATGGTGCAAAATCAGGAGATATCTATATAAATACAAATAATGGAAGTAGTAATTTATTTAATTTAAAAATTTCTAATATGCCAGGAACAAAAAATTTTACAGATAAAAAAACATATCTTTTATCCGTTACTGCAAATATTACAGCAGAAGAATTTAAGGGTAGTGCAGATGTAATTTTAAGAGTTCCAAGACCAATTATTACACCAACTCAAAGAAATATTGAAATTCCTGTATCAAATCCTGAGCCAGTTATTAGTGATTATATGAATACTTTGGTTCATCAAACAACAATCGATACAAAACAAAATAACAAATTTTCAGTTGCCCATTCATTTGTAGTTCCTGTCTATGGAATAAAAACAAATATTGTAAGCGAAAAAGTAAAGCCTTATTCAAAAGAAACTTTGTTAAAATTTACAGATTATCTAAAAGAAGATGATATTGTTCCTTCAAATAATCCTATCGTAATTGAATTAAAAGACAAGATTTTATCAAGAATTTCAAATCCTTATTTACAAGCAAAGGCAATCTATAACCACTTAATAAATAATTTTGAACTTCTTTCTGAATTAAGACCAGCAGAATCAGATGTGACTGAATTGATTTTAGATCAAAAAGGTGATGCCTATGATTTTGCAATGATATTCTGTGCCATTGCTCGTAGTGCAAAAATCCCTTGTATCCCAGTTTCTGGTGTTTATGTAGACTCAAATATGGAAGCTCATAACCATTGGTGGAATGAATTCTACATTGAAGATTTTGGTTGGATTCCTGTAGATTGTGCCTTTGGAAACGGTTTAGAATACGCAACCATTTATAATGATAATGAAACAAAATCATTTTATTTTGGGAGTATAGATTCTCAGCATGTAATTTTTTCTAGAGGTTGGAATGAAATAAAAAGTGCTCACATAAATGGAAAAGTTGTATATAGACCAAAAACTTACGCTCTTCAATCTATTTGGGAAGAAGCATCAACTGCAACAGAAGAATATAGTTCATTCTGGAGTAATGTTTATGTTACAGGAGTTTATTAAAATATAATTATTCATGGAGGAAAAATTTTTATGGTAAAAGTATTATCAGTTGGAGGCTCTATCGTTGTACCAGAATTTCCTGATACAGATTTTTTAAAGAAATTTTCTACTTTGATTAGAAATTGGCTTAGTAAGGATGAAGAAAGAAAATTAATTCTTGTGGTAGGTGGTGGTGGACCTGCAAGAATTTATCAGAATGCATATAAAGAAATTATTGATTCAACTACGGACAATGGAATAGCCGACTGGATTGGAATTATGGCAACTCGTCTTAATGCACAATTATTAAAATCAATTTTTTCAGATTTATGTTTGCAAGATGTAGTTTACGATCCAACTTCTGTTTCTGAAATTAAGGGAAGAATTTTAGTTGCAGCAGGCTGGAAACCTGGATTTTCTACAGATACAGATGCTGTTTTTTTGGCAGAACAATTTAACGCCAAGGTTGTTGTTAATCTTTCTAATATTCAGCAGGTTTACACAGATGATCCTAAAAAAAATCCAGATGCAAAACCTTTAGAGCAAATTTATTGGAAAGATTTTAGAAAAATGGTAGGGGATGAATGGACTCCCGGAAAAAACTGTCCTTTTGATCCAATTGCAAGTAAAAAGGCTGAAAGTGCAGATATTGATGTAATTTGTGCGGGTGGAAAAGACATCAGCAATATTGAAAAAATATTAAACGATGAAAAATTTTTTGGTACAAAAATTAGTAATAATCTTTAGGTTAAAATTCAGCTAGTGTTTCTAAAAGAGATGCTAGCTTATTTCCATATTGTTTATCACTTGCCCAAGTTCCTGAAAGTTCGTAAATTGTTGGTGCTTTCCCTCTTGGTAGAACATATTTATATCTTGAATCTATCAAAGTTCCTTTTAAATTTCTTGTTGTACCATAGGCATGCAAGTGTTGGATATGGGCAATTACGCCTTCTTCTTCTGTTTTAAAAGACAAGCCTGGATTATTTTTGTCTATAGCACCTAAACCACAAAAATTATTCATTTCTGGTTTTACTAAAAGCCCAAATTTTAAAAAACCAGTTTCTAAGCACATTTGAACAAATGCAATATCAGAATTTATTCCTTCATAATTTCCTTGTTTTACATAAAATTTTGCTAATCGTTTTACTTTTTCAATATCACCATTAGGATTTTTAAACATGAAAAAATCTACAAGTTGAGATTCATTTTTTATTCCGTCATCATCAATGAAAATTGAAGAAATAACTTTTTCTTGAGGAAACTTAGTTTGACATCCTGAAAAAATTGCAAGAATTAAAAAAATAAATAAAAGATAAAAATTAAAATTTGATTTGAGTTTCATAAAAAAATTATATATTTTTTTTAAATTTGTGACAATTATTTGATTTTTTTTTTGATAATATAGGTATGTACAATAATTTATATAATTATCAAAGAAATGGTGAACAACCAGAAATAAGAGAACGGATGGAAAAATTTGGTGTTGATATTATGTCTATCCAAGAATTGATAATGCTAATTTTAGGTTCTGGGGTAAAAGACTGTCCTGTAGAAAAAATTAGCCAAAAAGTTGCTTATGAAATAATGAAAAAATCAGATGATAATCTGTATTTTAGATTATTGAAGATTAAAGGTGTTGGAAAAAGCAAAGCCAGTGTAATTTGTGCATCAGTGGAACTTGGCAAGAGAATTAATAATCATACAAAACGAAAAATATCGATGCCTGATGATATTATTCCTTTGGTAAATCATTATTCATTAGAAAAAGTAGAATATTTTTTAACTCTTTCATTGAACGCTGCCCATGAAGTTATAAAAATTCGGGAAGTTTCAAAAGGTAGTAGCAACAGTGCATTAATTCAGCCAAGAGAAGTTTTTTCAGACTTAATAAAAGAAAATGCTACCGCAGTAATATTTGTGCATAATCATCCTTCTGGAAATGTAAAGCCTTCTGTACAAGATATTGAAATTACAAAACGTTTGATAAAGGGAGGAAATATTTTAGGAATCAAAGTTCTAGATCATATAATCATTAGTACAGATTGTTTTTTTAGTTTTACTTCAGAAGGGATAATAAAAGAATTTGCAGAATAATGAAGGATACTTGTCATCATATAAAATTTTGTGTATAATTTAACAAAATTATTTTGTTATTGTGAGGATTCCCGATGATTAGAGGCGGCGACATTGCAAAAGGAACAGTTCTACTTATTAAAAATGCACCATATTTGGTTGTAGAACGAGAGTTTGTAAATCCTGGAAAAGGAACAGCTTTTGCACGCGTAAAAATGAAGAACTTAAAAGATGGTTCTGTTTTAACACAAACTATCAAAACTCCTGATATGGTAGAAGATGCTGTTGTAGATACAGTTCAAGGACAATATCAGTATTCAGATGGTGAAAATTATATCTTTATGGATACAACATCATTTGAAACTATCAATGTACCTACAAGTTTAAATGAAAATTTGAAATACTACCTAAAAGAAGGTGAAGAATATCCTATTCTTATCTTTAATGAAGAAGCAATTGATGTAAAAATTCCACAAAAAATGGTGTTTATCGTTGCTGAAAGTGAAAACTATGTAAAAGGTGATACAGTTTCAGGTGCAACAAAACCTATTATAACAGAAACTGGTCTTACAGTTAGAGTTCCTTTATTTATCAAACAAGATGAAAAAATTATGGTAAATACAGAATCTAACGAATATGTGGAAAGAGTAAATAGCTAATTTTTCTATAAAATACAAAACACCGTAAATATTTTTTTCAAAAAGTTTACGGTGTTATTTTTTTTGTTATAGCTACATAAAAAAAATCCTAAAAACTCCAAAATACCTATTTTTGTTGGTGTAATTATATTTTTTGTATTTTTTATTAAAAATCATAAAAATTCACTAAATAAAAGATTTACAAATTGATTTTTTTATAATAAAATCAAGTCAAGTTATTGGTATTCTAAAAGTTATGGGGATTTTGTTTGAAAGTAATTACATTAAGTAAATCTAGGCATTTTATAAATGTTGCAAATCTTACCTGTATGGAATTGGACTGTTCTCTTGTAAATGTAACTACAAAGGAGCAGGTTGTAAATCTTTTGTCAAATCACAAGATAAATCTTATTCTTATTGATTGTGATACATATAGACCTATAAATTTTAATATCTTAGAATTTATACAGAATATCAATAAAAATACATATTGCCTTATCGTAGAAACATCGATTCATGAAATTGATAAGGATGCTCTTCTTGCTCAAATAACCAAACAATGTATGCTTCAAGAAATATATTCTTATCAACTATTTGTAAAACATTTTTATAACAATTATTTATCTGAAACTGAAAAAACAATATTGTTAAAAGAAGATTTATCCAATAATAAAAAAGATAATTTTGAAAATAATATAAATTATGATGATTTATTTACAGTTGATGAAAACGGAATAGCAATCATAAAAGATTTATCACCTGAATATTTTACAGATAGTATTGTGCTAGGTTTTGGTGAAGAATTTTCTGAAAAAGAAGAGGAACTTGAATCAGGGGCGTACATGGGTTTAGAACCAAATTGCATAAAAATTTTAGAATTTCTAAAAGCCAATTTAAATAAACCTGTATCAATCACTTCAATTTGTAATCATATTTGGGGTGAATGTAATAAATTAAAGAAAAATGCAATCTATGTTTATATACGAAAAATCCGAATGCATTTAGGGGATAATCTTGATATTCCAACTAAATTATTAAAAAGTGCAAAAGGATATTACACTCTTAAACAATAAAAAAAGGTACTCCATATCAAAAACTGAAGTACCTTTTGTTGTTCTGAAATTTATATTTACTGAGGAATTTTATCTAAATCAATTTGTGCAAGTTTTTTATATTGTCTAGGAAGATTAGTTGAATCTACGTCATAATATGATAAAACTCTTTCAAGAATTGGTTTAGCTTTGTCATATTTTTTTTGCTTTATATAAATATGTGCTAACTCAAATTCAGCAGGAATTAGAACTGAAATATCCATTCCAAATCTTTGAATTAATGTATTGTAATAAACTTCTGCTCCTGCATAGTTTCCTGAAGATGTACATTCTTGTGCTCTTTGGTTTAATTCTTTTGCACTAAGTTCAAAAGGAATTTCTTTTGGTACAGATGCACAGGCTACTATAGAAATTACAAAAATAATAGTCAAAGCTGTAAAAATAGCCTTTTGTGTAATAGGTTTCATTCTAACTCCATCTGTCGTAAGATTCATCTTTTGATGGAAGTGTCTTACGTAAATCTCTCATAAATTCTTCTGGTTCACCCATGTCTTCATAGGAATTACAAAAATCTATACTTCTGCGACTTACAGTAAAATACTTATGGATTTTTTCTTCTCCTGATTTTTTCTTCCATTTGCCAGCATCACAACGAACTCTTAAGTAATATTGATCTGTTGATTCAGCTGGACTTGCAACCATTTTGCAATGGATACAGTTTGCACAATAAATTTTGTTTTCAGAATTTGTATCTAAATCTAAAACTTCTTCTGTGTTTGTTTGATTACAAACTTTTGGCATAAAATCCTCTCTTAAAAATTAAACAAGCGATACGCTATAAATTGTAACATGTAGAAATCTACAAGTCAATTAAATTATCGGCAAAATTCTGCAAAACTTTGCAAAAATATTTGAAGTAGAAAGGACTTTGTGAAATATATTTTGTATACATAGTTTAGACCAAAAAGGCTCTCACAAAAAATGCCCCACGCTTGGATACAAAAACTCAACTCCAATGTATCCATTATCTGAAATTTCTCCATACACAGGGAAACCTTTTTCATTTTCTAATTCAGGATAGAGAAAATTAGTTACAAAAATTTCTTCTTCGTCTAAAAGAATACCAATAGCATAAGAAGACTTATCATCACTATTCACAAAGTAATTTTTTTTGCCGTAATTTTCTTCTATGCAATCAAAGACTCCTAAATTGTCTTTTACATAAATATTATATCTTACATTTGATAAATCTGTAGACCATTGTAAAACTACGCTATCTTTGTTAAAAGCTTGAACTGCAAAATTTACATTAACTTCAATTTGTTCTAAATTTGATTCTTCATTTTCTTCATCGTCATAATAATCATTAGTAGATTGATTATCTTTTATAGAATCTAAAATAAACTCGCACCCAAAAAAATAAAAAGATAATATAAAGAGAAGAAAAATTATAAATTTTTTCATGCTATGTGTAATCCTTTAATTATGAAGATTTTTATAGGAAAATTATATCATAGTATTTTTATTTCGAGTAGAAAATAAATAAAACTAAGTTTTATTTTTATTTGAAAAATATATATTAAGTTTTTGATATAAGTCTTGTAATAATTCCTTTTCTTCTGAAATATCAAGAGGTTTTAGTAACAAATCATCTGATGCAAATAGATATGCAGGATGGATTTTCAGTATTTCTGCCATTGTTAAAATCAAGTCAAAAGAAGGATTTGCAAGTCCACATTCTATATTTCCTATTGTTCCTGTAGATACATTACAGAGTTCTGCTAATTGTGCCTGAGATAAATTTTTATGTTTTCTATATTTTTTTAAATTTTCGATAAATAAACTATGATTGTCTAACATATTATCAGTTTAATATTATAATTTTAAACTTGAAATATAATTAAATTGAGTGTAAAATGATTTTTACCAGTTAGATTGGTAAAAATCTTTTTTTTATCAAATTGACTTATATTTATTATTCACAGGAGGAAATATGAAATATATTTCTAAGTTTATTTTTATGTTTGCGTGTGTTATTTGTCTTATTACATTCATATCATGTAATAATGATATTGACGATTCTAAACCAGAAGAACCTGATTATGTATTCTCGAATTTTGAATACGGAACCTATTATGGATATGATGAATACAATAATTATGTAGGAAAAATATCTTTTAACAGCCAGAGAGAAAAATCTTGTACTTTTTCATTAGTTATGGCAGATTTAAATATTCCTTGTACATGGACAGAAAAAGACGATTGTGCAACAATTACAGGAACAGGAGAATATTCTGAATTATCTTTTACTACAACAAAAAACACAAATCAAACTTTTTCTGTTACTTTTTCAGTAGAAGTCTGTCAAATGTTTGATCCAAATGCAACAAAACCTTTCACAATTTACTATAATTGTGATGCACCATCTTTTAATGATAAAGATGACACTGCAACAGAAATCGATTGGTTATTGGAAGAAACAGAACAAGGGGTTAAATTTACATTTACAATTCCTGATGATCCAGAAAAAATAGTAACAGATATTGTTATTTATCGTTGCGATAAAGGTGGATTTCAAAATAGCTATTTAAGTGCTAATATTCCAAGTCAAAATTATCCTACACAAATTAATAATGGAACAATTACTATATATGATTATTTTGTTGAACCAGGAGAATATTTATATTATTTAGAATTAAGAAATAGTAGAAATTCATATACTGAATATTACTCAAAAAACAGTGGAATTACTGTAAAAAATCCAGGACTTTATTCAGATCTTGAAAAAGTTTCTTTAAAACTTGATTCCCAAGATTGTATTAATATGTCATACGGAATTTATCAAACTCCAAAAGAAATTGATTCAACGGATTTTGATAATCAAACCGCTAGCTATGTATATAAATGGGATACAGTTCCGTCTCTTACAGATGCAACATTACCAGCTGAAATAGAATATCACTTTGGATTAAAATTAGATTTAGAAAATAATCCTGATGATTATTCTGGTATCTATGTTGATTATGACGATCCTTCAGATTTAATATATTGGACATCAACAGGATTTACATTTATTGAAGGAAATTATATTGTAACTGACGATATTGGTTTATCTTTTTCATATCAAGAAGAAGTACCTCATGGAGAACAAACTTTAAATGTTTCTTATGAAGTTCACAATTCTGTTCCTATAAAAGACACTATTTTAGAAGAAATCAAACTTGAAATTCTAGAAGAAGATATAAATAAGTATACAGGTTTTTCTGTTGGAACTTCAGATGATGGAAATACAATGACTATTTCTCTTCCTTTAGAAACTGACGATTCATATAAGAAAACAGAACAAATTGCTATTTTAAGATCTGATGACGGAAGTGATTATGAGTGTATTTTTGCAATTAACGCTCCTTATGAATCATCTCTTTCAGGTTCAATTTTTGTTACAGATTATTTCGTAAAACCAGGTAAAGAATATTCTTATATCTGTCAAATGTCTATTGATCAATCAGAAACAATTTACGATGAAGAAAACGATAGATATATTAATACCGGAGGAGATTATTTTTTCTTATACAGTAATGCTCAGACAAAAATTACAAGTGAAGAGGCAAAAACAAGAGAAGTTTCTGATATAGAACTGACAACTGCCGATATAACTGTTGATAAATATACTCATGAATATAAATGGAATTCTGAACCAGAAATAACAGGAATCCCTGAAAGTTTTTTAAAAGACTATGAATTAAAATTAACTTACAAACTTAATGATTCTAGTTTTTATACTAAATTTATTAAAGATCCTGATTCTGAATATAGATCAACAACACTTGGTACTTTTATTGATTATTCTAGGGATGATTATGATGATGAATTAGAAAAAGGAGCTTATACTTTAGATTCTGTTGTATTAAATTTCTCTCCAGACTTTTCAACTGAGAAATACAATATTCAATATGATTACGAATTTTTACCAAGAGAGCAATCATTATCTTTTGATGTAAATAATTTTGACACATTTGATTTAACAGAATATGTACCTCCTTATACATTAGAAAATACTTCGGATGGTGTAAAAATTACTGTAGAAGTAGAAGAAGGTTGTGATATTAGTTATCTTTATGTATATCGTATTTCAGAAGGGGATTCTAGTGAGTATTATCTTTACTGTGATGAAACTACTGGTTATTCAGCTCCTGTAACAGAAGCAACTTTTATAGATCCTTATGTCAAAAATGATAAAACATATAAATATTACTGTAATGTTTATATGGCGACACCAGAATCTTACGGTAGATATTATTACACAGAAGAAAAAGAAATAATTGTTTCTGGTGTTACAAATTCTTTTGATGCAAGTGATATTTCAGTTACAAAGCCTGAATTAAATTTTGATTCAGAAGCGATGACATATTCATGGACTACAGTTCCAGAATTAACAACAGAACTTCCTGAAGGATTTGATTGGAACTATTATATTGAATATAACTATATAGATGAATATGATAGTACTTATACTGAATATTTTAGTTATGATCCTAGATACGATTCTCCTGAAGAAGAATCCACACTGTATACTAATTCGGGATATACATATTCGTATTTAGAAACTTACTTAGAACTAAAAAAATATGAATCTGGTAAAGAATTTACAATTAAAATTCCTGTAGATGTACTTCCTGATAATTTACCATTAGAAATAATAGGTAAATAACATAATTACAAAATAAAAAAAGGTGATTGAAATATTATAATTGAAGTGCACCCAAATTATTGGACACTTTAACTAGGCTAATTTTAAGGACTGATTCCTAAATTGTAAAGGGGTTAGTCCTTTTAATTTAACCTTAATTCTTTTTTCATTGTACCAATACAAATATTCAATCAATTCTTTTTTGAACTGTTCTACAGATTCAAATTCTTGTAAATACAAAAGTTCTGATTTTAGCAAACCAAAGAGATTTTCCATAACAGCATTATCAAGGCAATTTCCTTTTCGGGACATGCTTTGTCTGATTCCTTTATCTTTCAATCGTTTACGATAGTCATACATTTGGTACTGCCAGCCTTGATCAGAATGAAGAATCAGATTTGTTCCATCAGGAATCTTAGAAAATGCTTTTTCAAGCATATCAACTGTCTGAGCATAATTTGGACTGTCTGAAAGATTCCAGCTTATCAATGACTGATCATGTAAATCAAGAATTGGAGACAAATAAAGTTTTGTACCAAATATGTTAAATTGTGTAACATCAGTAACCCATTTCTCATTTGGTTTTGTTGTACTGAAATCCCTATTAAGAAGGTTCGGAGCAACTTTGCAAACCTGACCTTTATAGGAATTATATTTGTGCTGACGAACTTTACATACAATATGTTCCTCATGCATAAGTTTTTGAATTACTTTGTGATTAGTAGTTAAACCTCTGTATCTGAATTCTAAAGTAATTCTTCTATACCCATAACGACCTTTGTTTGCATGGTAAATCTGTTTTACGAGTTCACGTTCTTCTTTGTGTTTATCCTGTTTAGGATGTGTTTCTATGTGGTAAAAAGAACTTCTTGGTATACCTGAAAGTTTTGTTAAATCTGAAACATTGAATTTTGACCTTAGTTCCCTGACAGCTTCGATTTTTCTTTGTTTTTTTTTCTGCTGCTGTTTCTTTCTGTCGTCTTCCTGAACTAAGGCCAGATATTTTTTTAAGTATTCATTCTCCATTCGAAGATATGCAAGTTCTTCATCCTTTGTCCATTCTTCTCTTGGTTTATTTGGTATTAAACTTTTCTTTGGCATTTTTGAACGTCTTCCTTGTTTTTGAAACAGAGCATGTGTTCCACCAGTAATATATTTCTTTTTCCATCTACAAATAGTTCTTGCAGTTGTAATCCCAAAAATTAATGCTGTTGCTTGATTCGAAAGATTATGCTCTTGCTGATAGTTTAGCACTTTTAGCTTAAATTCTCCAGTAAAATGTCGGGTTGGTTCAGTGAACTTTCCGTTTAATTCGTATTGAGCTATCCATTCTCTTATTGATGACCCTGTAATACCATATTTTTTTTCAAGTCGTCGCCAACCTATTTTTTCGTTTTGATGTTCAAGTACTATTTTTAACTTGAACTCCTTAGAATATTTAGGCATAAAAAATGCACCTCCTAAAATTGTAATTTATTTGTCCAACTTTAGGGGTGCAGTTCACTTCGCTTGCAAGGCTTCGCTGTGTCAATTTCAGTCTACGCCTTTTGCAACAATTTCGTTAAACTCATTTTTTACGCCAGTTTTTTTCTGCATCTATTGTGATTTTGCAAAGTTCTTTCGTTCGGGGAGAAGTTGCAAGAATGTACAAACCAGAATATAAAGTACATTCTTGAGAGCAAGCGATACCTTGCGACATGCTCTATCATCACCACGATTTTTCTCCTAAAAAATAAGTTATATAACTTTATTATTGTGAAAAAAATGCAATATGTGGCGAAAATACAGAAAAAAACTTAAAAAAATATTACCTACTTGACGGGGGGGTAATTCTGTTACTGTAAAAAAGTACATAACGGACGAGGAGGTATATGTATGAAAAAGATAGCCTTATTTTTGATGATGATTATGGCTTGTTTTATGTTTTTTTCTTGTGACATGCTAACTGGTACTGGCGGAGATAACGGTGGTGTTACTGGTGAGCAAGATGATACAGAAAATAATGGTGGAACTTCTGGCGAAAATACTGGTACAGGAGGAAATACTGGCACTTCCGGTGGCTCTTCTGGAGGAAGTGAACCTGAAATTGAACTTCCACCAGCAAAAGATGAACCTTCAAAAGAAGACACAAAAGATTTGTTAAAAGAAGCTGTTGATCTTCTTCTAGAAACAAAAATTGATGAAGGAATTGCAAAAATTAGAGAAGCTTACGCTGAACAACAAAACAGTGAAACTGCAATGTATTATGCCTTAGCAGAACTTGCTTCTATCAGTGTTGATAAGAGTGTAGAAACATTGTTAAAAGAAAACTTAGGAGTTTCAACTTATCCATCAACAATGAATGCATTGATCTCTGGCGATTGGATGAAAGAATATCCTATTGCATATGATAGAATTATTTACGAAGTTACAGAAGACGAATATGGATCATATGTTCGTGTAAGTGGAACAAAAACTGACTATTATGGTGATGAAGATTATGAACCTACATATATTCACGCATACTTATACGAAGATGAGTGGGTTAATTCTGATGGTTACCTTGCAGATGTTAGTTTAGATGAAAACGGTGATTATCTTGTTGATTATTATTACTTACCAGAATATATTGATTACTCAACAGCAAAAAGATATTATTGTTCTAGTAAGTTTTTAGGTTTTGAAGAATCAAAATATGGTGAGTATGTGAAATTTTCTGGAACTCCTGTAGATTTAGATGATGTTGTCTCAGGAGATGTTCTTGTTGAAGAAAAAGGAGGATATTATAGTGTTCCTTTAATTGATATAGAACTTTCAGATGACGGGAAATATTTTGTTCGTACTTATTATTTACCAGAGGATATCGATACATCATTAGCAACTAAGTATTCTCTAGAATACGAAGGTGGTTATTCATTTGAAGAAAGTGAAGATGGAGATTATGTTCGTGTAAATGGTACTGAAATTTATAGGGTTGACACCTTTGTATTTGAAAATGATTCTTGGGTAAACACAAACTCTTACTTTAAAGATGTAACTGTTGGCTCTGGCGATTATTTTGGGTATGGTTCTGATTTAGTTGAAGATTTTTATGATTCATCTGTAACTAGATATAGTGAAAAATATAATCGTAAAATGGTTCAAGAAGGAACTGTAACACTTCCAGAATTTAATGTTCCAACTTGGTTCAAAGATACAGATTTTGAAGAAAAATTCAATTCTACATATACAGCTTATTCTGTATCATATCTTATAGCTGCAAATGCGTTAGAATGTAACTCAAATGGCTTAAATGAGCTTTTTGATAATATTCTTGCTGTGTTTGGAACAAAATTTGCAAATGCAAAAGCTCTTGCTGCAAGTTTAACAGATGCAAGTGTAGAAATCCCTACAGAAGTTTTTGATGCTTTTGGCTTAGAAGAATTACTAGATGGTCAATCTTCTTTGATGGTTGGAAAAGCTGAACTTAATGTTTTAGTTGCAAGTATGGAAATCTTAAAAGGAACTTTCCAATGGTTAGCATCTTATGATTGGTCAGTAAATCTTTCTTATTTGAAAGAAGCTTTTATTGACGATTTTTATTCAGAAGATTTGATTCTTGATGCTTTCGAAAATACTTTAACAGAAAATACATTAACTGTGAGAAATGTACAATTAATGACAGATTCTAAAAACTCATTTTTAAGTGCGTTATCTTTGGTTGAATCATCTTACAATTACTTAGTTGGTGATACAAGTCAATATCCAGATGTATATGTTGACTCAATTAAAGAATATGGTGATGTGTATTTGCAATGTGTTCAATCTCTAAAGAAAGCAATTCAAGATGGCGGAATTTTCTATATTCCTGGTTACGAGTGGGACGGAACTTCTTGGCCAAAAACAGCATCAAATACAATGATGCAAATTGATATGGGCAATTTCTTTACAGCAGGATATTTAACTGACATCACCGAAAGAACTTCTTCTGGAAAAGTTCAATTCTATATTGAAATTTATGTTTATGATAGTGAAGACTCTATCTTTGCTCCATTAAATTCTTTTGAAACTTTAGAAGAAGAACTTGAAGTTATTATAACTAACAATGGTCTTGAAAATACTGAGTGTCGGTCTTGTATTTGCATTGCCTTGGATGCTGATAAAATTAAAGACTTGTTAGGAACTTCATTTATTGACGAAATATTTGGAGAAGAATATATAGGTACAGATACTATCTATTTTCCTCTTGGTTTAGGAATTAAAGAGCCTGAGCCTATTGAGCCTGCTCTACCTGTACTACCTGATAGTGGTTCTACTGGTGTAAACAGTAATTAAAATTTGTATTTTCTAAGACTTTAATGTTTCGTTTTGTAAAAAAATGAGCATTAAAGTCTTATGTGTTCAATATGAAGTCTAAAATTCTTTTTCTTTTATTTTGTTTATCATTTTTTCAAGTTTCTCTTTGTGCTATAGAAGTTGATTTTAATGCAACTAATCTTTGGAGTAATTCATCTGGTAGTGCAATTGATTATGATTTAGATTTATCACAATGTTTTAGCATAAAAGATAATAAATTTAATATTGGAGTTGGATATAATCAACTTAATTCTACATTAGATTTTTTTCAAAACACTTTTCATTTTTGTAATGTAAATTTTTTATATGCAAATCCATATTTTGAAACAAAAACAAATTTTAATATAAATAATTCTGAAAAAATATTTCTTGCTGTTGATAAAAAAGAATTTTTGTTAAACGAAATAAAAAATTTTTATTTTAAACAAGAATTTTTAATAAAAATAAATGATTTTCAGATAAATCCTTTTGCTTTTTTTACAAAGGTAAATCGCTCTGATGGTGAATTTTATTGGGTGAATGGTCAAATAGAAGTTCCTTTTGTTACAAATTATGGAATCAATTTAAAATACAAGCAAAATAATTTTATGTTTTCATATCTAGGTGGAAATTTAGATTTATTTAATACAGATGCAGTTTTTTTAGGGGAACTTTTTACAAAAAGTTTCAATTTTTCTTACAAATATGACATTCAAATAGAAAATTTTTCAATCATTCCACAATTTTGTTATAATTATATTTTAGGAAATTTTAATATTTCTTTAACTAACCAAAATCAAAAATTTATTTTGTTTCCTTTTATCTATTGTAATATCGACGGAAATTTTTATGGTCATTTGATAAATCCAAAAGTTGATTTTAAGTTTTCTAAAAATAATTTTACTCTGTTGTGCAATTTAGATACATATTTTTTTATAAATCAAGACGGAAGTTATCTGTTTGATTATAAATACAAGAAAAATTTTATTTTTGATGGAAGTAGTGGTTCAGAAACATCTCAAATTGATGTTTTAAATCATTCAGGTTTGATATTATTTAATTTACATTGTAATTATCAATTTTCAATAAAAAAACTTTTTATAGATACTTATTTTACTAAATGTTTTGTAATTCCATTTACTTTTAACGAAGATTTAAAATCTGAAGATGGTTTTAAAGATGAAGATATTAAAAATTGGCTTTTCTCAGGAATAAGTCTTGGTATGAAGATAAAATATTGATATTGCATATATCTGTATATTTATGATATAATATTGCATATTTATTTACTTGGAGTGTATATATATGCAACTTATTGACGGTGGAGTTACAGCTCCTCAAGGGTTTATTGCAAACGGAGTTTTATCAGGAATTAAATCTGGTAGAACAAAAGAAGATACTGCATTGATTTTTTCTGAAAAAGTTTGTAATTCTGCAGGTGTTTTTACTCAAAATGTTGTAAAAGCAGAACCTGTAAAATTAACTCGCTTACGATTGAAAAACCGTCATAAAGCACAAGCCGTGATTGCAAATTCAGGAAATGCAAATGCTTGCACAGGAGAACAAGGTGCTTGGGCTGCTGTAAGAATGACTCGTGCTGCAGCAAATTCACTTTCTAATTCTGAAAAAATAGGAATGAAAGTTGATGAAGATGATGTTTTAGTTTGTTCAACTGGAGTTATTGGTCAGCAACTTCCTGTAGAAGTAATAGAAGAACATATTGATGAACTTGTGGAAGGGCTTTCAAAAGAAGGACACGAAAAAGCTCGTCAAGCAATTATGACAACAGATACTCAATTTAAAGAATGTGCAGTTGAATTTGAAGTTGGTGGAAAAACAGTAAGAA
Organism: Spirochaetaceae bacterium; assembly: GCA_017936665.1. GTDB lineage: Bacteria > Spirochaetota > Spirochaetia > Treponematales > Treponemataceae > RGIG9060. Next base: position 107,661 of record JAGBFB010000010.1, read on the forward strand.
TTGGAACTATGGCAAAAGGTTCAGGAATGATTCACATCAATATGGGAACAATGTTGTCATTCATTACTACCGACTGTGCAATTTCAAGTGAAATGTTAGAAAAAGCTCTTCATTCTAGTGTTGAAGGAACTTATAATTGCGTTTCTGTAGATGGGGATACAAGTACAAACGATACTTTATTGATTCTTGCTAATGGAATGGCAGAAAATCCTGAAATTACAAGTGATGGACCTGATTATCAAGAATTTTTGAAAGCATTAAATTTTGTAAATACTCAAATGGCTCGAAAAATCGCAGGAGATGGGGAAGGTGCTGAACACTTACTTGTTTGTACAGTTCAAGGTGCAAAAGATGTTCAGTCTGCAAGAAATCTTGCAAAGTCTGTAATTTCTTCAAGTCTTGTAAAAGCTGCCTTTTTTGGAAAAGATGCAAACTGGGGAAGAATTCTTTGTGCAATGGGATATTCAGGAGAATTGTTTGATCCACAAAAAGTTTCAGTAAGTTTTTCAAATTCAAAAGGGTGCATAAAAGTTTATGATCATGGAAATCCTGTAGATTTTGATGAAGATAATGCAAAAATTCTTCTATCTGAAAAAGAAGTTGGAATTTTGGTTTTATTGGAAGAAGGGGAGGCTAGTGGTACAGCTTGGGGATGTGATTTAACTTACGAATACGTAAAAATAAATGGCGATTATCGTACATAAAAGAAGGAAAATATGTCAGAAAATAATTTAGATACAAAACTTGATAGTGCAACTTGGTCAGAGGTTCTTGTTCAAGCGTTGCCATATTTTAAACAATGGGTTGGAAAAGTTGTTGTTGTTAAGTATGGTGGAAATGCTATGCTAAATGAAGAACTAAAAGAAGCCGTAATGGAAGACATCGTTTTATTGAATACAATAGGAGTTCATGTTGTTTTAGTACACGGTGGAGGTCCTGAAATAAATCATATGCTAGAACGAGTTGGAAAAGAGTCAAAATTTGTAAATGGTTTACGATATACAGATGCTGAAACAATGGAAATTGTTCAAATGGTTTTAGCAGGAAAGTTAAATAAAGATATCGTTGGGATTCTTTTACAACAAGGTGGAAAAGCAGTAGGTTTATGTGGTGTAGATTCAGGTCTTTTGCGAGCAAAAAAAATCAATAAAAATGGAAGTGATTTAGGTTATGTAGGAGATGTTACAGAAGTTCATCCAGAAATTATTACTTCTCTTTTGGAGCAAGGCTTTATTCCTGTAATTTCTACAGTTGCTCTTGGTGAACAAGGTGATACTCACAGTTATAACATAAATGCTGATACTGCTGCAGCAAAAATTGCTGTTGCATTAAAAGCAGAAAAATTTGTTCAATTAACTAATGTTCCTGGCGTTTTGCGAGATGTGAACAATCCTGATTCACTTATTAAACGAATTGCCCGAGAAGCCATTCCGTCAATGATTGCAACTGGCGTAATATCTAGTGGAATGATTCCAAAAATTGAATGTTGTTTAGAAGCATTAAAGGGAGGAGTTCCAAGAACTCATATTATTGACGGTCGTGTTCCTCATTCATTGTTAATAGAAATGTTCTCTGACCGTGGTGTTGGAACAATGTTAAGTTAAATATATTTTTAGGAAAATCTTATGAATGGAAATATAGCAAATAATTTTGGTAGTTTTGATGTTGTTTTTTCTTCTGGAAATGGTTCTACATTAAAAGATGTAAACGGAAAAGAATATATCGATTTTGTTTCAGGAATTGGTGTAAATTGCTTAGGGCATAATCATCCTGCTTTAGTAAAAACTTTGCAAGACCAAGTTTCAAAACAAATTCACATTTCAAACTATTATAATTCAGATATTGGTTTGGAATATTCAAAAAAACTTTTAGCAATTACAAAAATGGATAAAGTTTATTTTGGAAATTCTGGGGCAGAAGCAAATGAAGCTGCCATAAAACTTGCAAGAAAGTATGGATTTTTAAACGGTGGCGAAAAACGAAAAACAATTGTTGCCTTAGAAAAATCCTTTCATGGAAGAACTTTGGCAACATTATGTGCCACAGGACAAGAAAAATTTCATCCAGAATGTTTTGCTCCTTATCCAGCAGGTTTTAAATACATAAAAGCAAATGATTACGAAGCAATAAAAACTGCCTTTGACGATACAACTTGTGCTTTCATGTTAGAATGTGTGCAAGGTGAAGGTGGCGTTAATTTAATCGATTCTGAATGGGCAAAAACTGCTTGCGATTTAGCCCGAAAAGCAGGTGCTATTGTTATTGCAGATGAAGTACAAACTGGTTTTGCTAGAACTGGAACTTTATTTGCAAGTGAAGGGTTAGGAATTGAACCAGAAATAATAACTTGTGCCAAGGGAATTGCAGGTGGGGTTCCAATGGGAGCTTGTTTGTATCGAGGAAAAGCCGATGTTTTTGTTTCTGGCGACCATCAATCAACTTTTGGCGGAAATCCTTTAGCAGTTAGCGCTGCAAATACAGTTTTATCTGAACTTTCAAAACCTGAATTTTTAGCAAGAGTTATTACTGCTGGCGAAAAAATCCGTAAAACAATTTCTGGCTGGAATTTACCTTGTGTAAAAAATGTTCGTGGTAAAGGTTTAATGATTGGAATTGATATTGAACAAACTTCTGGTGAAATACAAAAAAAATGTTTAGAAAACGGACTTTGCGTTTCTACAGCAGGAGCAAACACAATGAGATTTTTACCACCACTTGTAATTACAGATAAAGAAATTGAAAAAGGTTTAGAAATCTTTAAATCTTGTTTGATGTAATTTCATCAATTGGCCAACTTCCTCCAACTGCCAAAACATTTTTTTGTTCAAGATAATCTTGGTAGTTGGTTGGATTTATTCCACCTGTAGGAATAAATTTTACACTAGGGAAGGGAGCCGAAACTGCTTTCAAATATTTTACTCCTCCAGAAATTTCAGCAGGAAATAATTTTAGAATATCGCAACCTAAGTTTATCGCCTTGGTAATTTCTGTTGGAGTTAAAACTCCAGGAACGCATAAAATATTTTTTTTCCTACAAAATTTTATAACATCTTCGTTTAATCCTGGCATTACGATAAAATCTGCACCAGAATTAATTGCATCTTTAGCCATTTTTACAGAAACTACAGAACCTGCTCCTACAAGCATTTTTGAAAATTCTTTTTTTACGGTTTTTATATATTCTGGAGCATTTCCAGTTCTAAAAGTAATTTCAATTATGGGTAAATCTTTCTTTATCAAATTATCAGAAATAGCTAAAGCATCATTTAATGATGAAAAAGAGGCAACTGGAACAATAGAAAATTTATTTATTTTTTCAAGAATTTCTGGAATTTTCATAATTTGATTTTAAGGGAAATGGAAGAACATCGTCAATAGATTTTTTTCCACAAAGCAACATAATCAATCTATCAACTCCCATTGCAGTTCCTGAACAAGTTGGAAATCCTGAGTTTCCTTCAATTTGAGAAAAATATTTCCAATAATCATTATTTATGGAATGAGGAATTAAAGCTGATTTGTTTTTTAATTCTCCTTCGATTTCAAAATATTCTTTTATGTTTTTTGCTTCAGTTTCTTCGCTGTAACAATTTGCAAGTTCAATTCCTCTGCAATAAAGTTCCCAACGTTCTTTACAAGGTAAATTTTTATTTTGTTCAAGATTTTTTACATCTTGTGCTAAGCAGGAAACTGCTTTTGGATAATCAAGTAAGAAAACTCCTTTTTCTTTTGGTAAATTTGGTTCAACAATTTGTACAAAAATTAAATTGTAAAGTTCTTCCCAAGTCCATTTTTCAAAAGGATTATCAGTGGGTTCAAATAAATCAAGTTGTCTTGCTTTTTCTGCTAAGGAATTTACAGTTTGACAATCCGAAAGGTAAAATCCTGTATGATTATAAAATGCATCATTCATAGAAAGTCGAATAAATGGTGGCTTTAAATCTTCTGGCAAATTGAATTTTTGGTCGAGAAAATTGAATAATTCCTCGGTTAAATAGAGTGAATCTAAATAATTTGCACCAAGTTTGTAATATTCTAACATAGTAAATTCTGGACTATGAGTTTTTCCTACAGATTCAACATTTCTATAACATTTTGAAATTTGAAAAACTGAAAGTTTGTGTTTAGCAATTAAAGGTTTTATGTAAACTTCAGGAGATGGAACTAAATATAAATCTTGTTTATTTTCTGACCAAGGTTCTAAATATTGAGTTTTGAAAACTTCAAGACAAGTTTCGGGAATTAAATTTTTGCTAAGGGCAGGGGTATCAACTTCTAAAAAATCTTTTTGACTAAAAAAATCTCTTAAAGAACTAATTATTTTTGAACGTTGAACTAATAATTCTGTATCCATGATTTTTTTAGTATAGCTTTTTTATTTTTATCTATCAATATGCATTTTTGCCTATGGAAAAATAAAAAAATAGATTATAATGAAAACGATTATGGTAAAAACTTATATTTCAAACATAAAAAATCTTTTGGACCCAGAAGAAAATCCAATTTTATTGAAAGATATTTGGAATTCACGAAAAGAAAAAATCTTGTCCCATAAAACACCTTCAGGAAGAAAGCAAAGTTTAGGTTCAGCTCTTTTGTTACAAAAAATTTTATTACAAAATAACCTTAAATCAAATGATATTAAAATAGGAAAAAACGGAAAACCTGAAATTGAAGGCATTTGTTTTAATCTTTCTCATTCCGATGAATATGTAATTTGCTCAACAAGTGAAAAACCTTTGGGCTGTGATATAGAAAAAATTCGCCAAGTTAAAAAAGGATTTGAAACTCGTTTTTTTACAGAAAGAGAAGTTTTATATCTTAATCAATTTAGAGAAGATAAATTAAACCAATTTTTTAGATTATGGACTATGAAAGAAAGTTATATGAAAATGACAGGTGAAGGAATGACTTTAGCCTTAAATCGATTTGAATTCAGTTTTGATAATGAAATAAAAGTTTATCGTGATGGAATTTTGTGTAATTGCTTTATAAAAGAATACGAAATTCCTAATTATAAAATTTCAGTTTGTTCTGAAGATTTTATTTTTGCTGATGAAATCGAAATAATTAACTTGTTTTAAAATAAAAACCTCCCTCATAAAAACTTTACAAGGGAGGCAAAAAGGAGAGGAGAAGGATGCAGAAACATAACAATTTGCAGTGGTTTGTTCTTGCTATCTATAAAATAAACTTCTTTTTGAGAGAAAAGTTACAAAAAAAATAAAAAAAATATTTGGAAAGAGAAAATTATTTTAGATTTTTTACAATTTCTATTGATAATTCTGTACAACGAGAAATTTGTTCAACAGATAAACCTTCATTTAAGAAATTTTTACCAGTTTCGATTTTTGCTTGTTGAGAGCCTGACAGTATCCTTTATACAACACATACTAATCCTACCTTGAAAAGTTTCCCTAAAAATAGTAAAATAACAAAAATATCTATTACTTACTTCTTATTAGGAGAATTTATGGAAGTTAGAGTTCGTTATGCTCCCTCCCCAACAGGAATGCAACATATTGGTGGAGTTCGTACTGCTTTATTTAATTATCTTTTTGCCAGAGCTAATGGTGGAAAATTCATTTTAAGACTTGAAGATACAGACCGCACTCGCTACGGTGAAGAATATGTCCAAAATCTCTATGACACAATGGCTTGGTTGAATATCAACTGGGACGAAGGTGGACCAAAAGGTGGAGAATATGGACCTTATGTTCAATCAGAACGATTTGAACTTTACAAAGAATACGCAATGAAACTTGTAGAAAAAGGCGAAGCTTACTACTGTTTTTGTGATGCAGAACGCTTAGATAGAATTAGACTTTTGCAAACAAAAAACAAAATGCCTCCTGGATACGATAGAAACTGTCGTCACCTTACTCCAGAGGAAGTTCAGGCAAATCTTGATGCAGGCAAACCTTATGTAATTCGTTTAAAAGTTCCACTAGAAGGCGTTACAAAATTCAATGATGCACTTTTAGGTGATATTGAATGGAAAAATGAAGACATCAGTCCAGACCCTGTTTTATTAAAAAGTGATGGATTTCCGACTTATCACCTTGCTAATATCATAGATGATCACTTTATGAAAATTACTCATGTTATGAGAGCTCAAGAGTGGATTCCTTCAACACCTTTACACGTGCAAATGTATCGTGCATTTGGTTGGGAACCACCACAGTTCTGTCATCTTCCTATGGTAAACGGTTCAGACGGACAAAAACTTTCAAAACGCCATGGGGCTACAAGTGTAAATGAATTCCGTGCAAGAGGTTATTTGCCAGAAGCCATCGTAAATTATGTTGCGATGTTAGGTTGTTCCTATGAAGAAGGTCGAGATATGTTCCCAATGGAAGATTTAGAACGTCTTTTCAAAATGGAACACTTAAATAAAGCAGGTGCAGTTTTTGATTATAAAAAACTTGAATGGTTTAATGGTCAATATATGCGCCTAAAAACAGATGAAGAATTGTACAATGCAGTTCTTCCATTTATTACAGGAACAGGGGATGCAGCCTTACCTGTAAATGTTTCAGAGCAATTTCCAGCTCCTAAAGTAGGACCTGCTGTTTCAGGTGTTGCTTTAGGGGAAGACGGCGAACTAGTTCTTGCTAGTGATGAAGTTTTAGCTTCTGGAGAATTTGGTTTTGCTCCTGTAAAATCTGTTGGTGGATTAACTTCTGCTGAAGTGAAGGCAAAATTGATGGAAGTTATGCCTTTAATCAAAGAAAGAGTTCATTATTTAACAGATGCTGCTGAAATGGTACGTTTCTTATTTACAGAACCAGCTGTTCCACCTGTTGAACAAATTATTCCAAAAAAATTGGATGCTGCAAAAACAAAAGAAGTTCTCGAAAAATCAATTGATTTTATTAAAGCACTTCCTTCTCTTTCACATGAAGAACAAGAAAATCTTGCTCGCACAACAGCAGAACAGATGGGAATTAAAATGGGAGACTTTATGATGCCTATCCGAATGGCAGTTACAGGAAGTAGAGTTTCACCTCCTTTAATGGGGTCAATTTTGATTCTTGGTGTTGAAAAATCAGTTGAAAGAGTAAAAAGAACTCTCGAAAAATTTTAGTTTTATAAGACCTTGAAATAAATTCAGGGTGACTTTTGTCATGCTGAACTTGTTTGGACTTGGCATTAGGTCATGCTGAACTTGATTCAGCATCTTGTAAGAAATTTTTATTTAGCATAAAAGTCAGTTTCAAAAATGAAATTGATTAAAATTATAGTGCCCTTCATCCAGAAGGGCCAAAGAAGGATATTTTTATGGATAAACATGAAGTAACAATGGAAAAAATCGTAAGTCTTTGTAAAAGACGAGGTTTTGTATTTCAATCATCAGAAATTTATGGTGGACAATCTGGTGCTTGGGACTACGGTCCATTAGGAATTGAATTAAAAAAGAACATCCAAAATGCTTGGTGGAAAGAAATGACACAACTTCACGATAATATCGTGGGATTAGATGCTGCAATTTTGATGCATCCTCGTGTTTGGGAAGCTTCTGGACACGTAGCAAACTTTTCAGATCCACTTGTAGACTGTAAACAATGTAAAATGCGTTATCGTGCAGACAATATGGACCAAGATGCTTTAGCTGCAAAAAAATGTCCTGCTTGTGGTGGAGAACTCACAGAGCCAAGAGCATTTAACTTGATGTTCAAAACTCATATTGGACCTGCTGAAGATACCGCTAGCGTAATTTATCTTAGACCAGAAACTGCTCAAGGTATTTATGTAAACTATAAAAATATTATTCAATCAAATCGTATGAAAATTCCTTTTGGAATTGCACAAGTTGGTAAAGCGTTTAGAAATGAAATTGTAACCAAAAACTTTATTTTTAGAACTTGCGAATTTGAACAAATGGAAATGCAATTTTTTGTAAAACCAGGTGATGATGATAAGTTCTTTGAATATTGGAGAGAACAACGCTGGAATTTTTACAAAAAACATGGCGTAAATATGGATAAAATGCGTTGGTATCACCACGAAAAATTGGCACACTACGCAAAAGATGCCTACGATATTGAATATGAATTCCCAATGGGATTCAGCGAACTTGAAGGTATCCACAATCGTACAGATTTTGACCTTTCTCGTCATACAGAATATTCTGGAAAAGATATGCAGTATATCGACCAAGACAATGGAAATGAAAAATACATTCCATATATTATCGAAACTTCTGCTGGTCTTACAAGAAATCTTCTTATGTTCCTTTGTGATGCTTATGCAGAAGAAAAAGTTGCAGACAAAGGTAATGATGATGATTACAGAACAGTTCTTCATTTCCATCCAAAAATTGCTCCTGTTACAGTTGCAATTCTTCCTTTGATGAAAAAGGATGGATTGGCTGAACTTGCAAAAGAAATTCAAAACGAATTAAAAGATGATTTTGTAACAGACTATGACCAATCTGGTGCAATCGGAAAAAGATATCGTCGTCAAGATGAAATTGGAACACCTTTCTGTGTAACTGTTGATTACGATTCTAAAAATGATAAGACTGTAACTTTGCGTTTCCGTGATTCAATGGAACAAGTTAGAGTTCCTATTGCAGAACTTTCTAATAGAATTCGTCAAGAAATTAAAAACTACACAAGAACTTTCTAAGGATAAGTTTTATGGAATATGTAACTTTAGGTAGAACAAATCTTATGGTTAGCCGTTCTTCTTTAGGAACTAAATTATTACAAGATGTTTCTGAAGCAGATGCTGTTGAAATTTTAAACACAGCCTATGATGGTGGTATAAATTTTTTTGATACTTCAAGTGCATATTCCGATGTAGAAAAAAAACTAGGAAAGGCAATATATTCTAAACGAAAAAATGTTGTAATTTCTTCAGGAACAAAAGCCTCTTTGGGAAAAGATGCTATTTGTGATGTAGAAAATTCTCTTGATAATCTTAACATAGATTTTATTGATATTTATCACATTTCTAGTGAAGAATATTTGCCTATTCCAGGTTCTGACGACGGTTTGTATAATGAAATGTTAAAATTTCGTCGTGATGGTAAAATAAAATTTATTGGATTAACAACTCATAATATTTCTGTTGCTAATGAAGCTATTGAATCTGGTTTATATGATGTGGTTCGTTATCCAATAAATATTTTTTCTTCTGATGAAGAACTTGAGTTAATTAAAAAAGCTGAAAAATCTGATATTGGACTATCTGCCATAAAAACATTATGTTCTGGAAAAATTAAAAACATTCCTCTTGCTTTTGGTTTTTTGCGACAATTTGAAAATCTAGTTTCTGTTTGGGGAGCTAGAAATATTGATGAAATCAATAAATTGATTTATTTTGAATCAAATCCACCTACAATTGACGATAAATTTAAAGAGGAATTACAGGAATTAAAAATTTCAAGTAATTAAACTATTTATTTAGGTTGCTTAATGCTTCTGCTGCTTGCTGTTTGTTTAAAACTCTCACAATTCGTAAACCATTATCGCTTGTTGCAACAGTTTTAGGTTCTCCATTTTCATCCGTTTCGTTTATTATTTGTACAATAGGATTTTTAGGATTTTCAGGATTTACATCAGTTACTTGTGCGATTTTTCCATCAGAGAGTGTAACATAAGCTCCAATAGGGAATAAGGATAAACTAAATAAAAGGGCTTTAATAACAGTTTCGTCATATTGTTTGCCTTCATTTTTTAGAAGTTCAACCATTGCCTCATAGGAAGAGTTTGCTTCTTTGTAATGTCTAGGAGATGTGATTGCTTCAAATGAACAAGCAACTGCAATAATTTTTGCGTAAGGAGAAATGCTTGCACCTGCCAGATGTCGTGGATATCCTTTACCATTTTCTTTTTCATGATGTTCAAGAACTCCAAGACAAATGCTCAATGGAAAATTAAATTCTTTTAAAATATTATATGAAATTATAGGATGAGTATAAATTTCATTTTTTTCTGATTGAGTTAATTTTCTATCAGTTAAATATAATTGTGGAGGTAAGCGTATTTGTCCTAATTCGTGCAAAATACATGCAACTCCCAACTCTATAAGTTTTTCAAGAGGAAGTTTTAATTGTAATCCAATTGTAATTGCTAAAACTGTAGAACGCATAGAGTGATTTATCAAAAAGTTTTTATTTTTTCCATCTTGATTAGGCTGTATTCTTAAAACATATCTTCTGTGTTCTCTAACAAAAGAACACAAATCTTTTACAGTGTTAGAAATTTCGTCAATATTCAACTCTTTATGTGTTGCATAATGTGTGTAAATATTACTGATATGGCTTAGATATTCATTATAAAGATTTTGAACAACTGTAAGTCTTGAATTTTCTGCTGAATCTTCTGCTATAGAAGGAATTTCTACTGGCTCAATTTTTGGGGTTACAGGTTTTGGGTCTTCAATTACAGGTTTTGCTATTGTTTGTATTTGAGGTTTGCTTTCACTAACATTTTCTACAGGAATTTTTTCTGTAGATGTTGAAACAGAATCAAAATTTGCTGTTTCTGTTCGGATATTTCCATCAGAATAAACTTTTTTAAACTCCCAATCGTTTAGAGCATCAATTAGCGATTTTGTAACAGGAATTGAGTTAGCTAAAAGTAAAAAAGTTTTATCTAATACAACTTCTGCCGTAAAAAAAGTATTTTCTTTAAGACTTGATACATCAAAAGAATTCATAAGAAAATTGATACCCCCATACGTTAAAAAAAAAGCTGAAAAACCTCACACGTCCTTCAGCTTACTTTATGGACAAAAATCGGTGTCTGGATGTCTACACACCGATATTTCATGCCAACCACATTTATAATATCGGTATAAAAAACAATATCTTTAATTTTATTTTTTAAA
>JAGBFB010000003.1 GCA_017936665.1 Spirochaetaceae bacterium
AATTCTGGAACAGGAATTTTAACTAGTTTACGCTCAAATTTTTCTTTTGGGTTTACGATTTTTTCGTAGATTCTTGCGATGTATTCAAGAAAGCGAAAAGGCATATTTTCGTTGATGGTTGACTGATGTTCTATGAGAATCACAATTTTTCCATCAATCAACATAGCCACATCATTGTAGTATTTCATATACAAAACTTTTTCAAGCATCACTGGTTGAATTTCTGTAGTTGCGACATCTAAATTTGTTCCGTGCAAGGCATTGTACAACGAAATAAAATTTTCTTTTGCAGATATGTCGTGAGCAAACAAATCTACAAAAACTGAATCTTTGTAGTTACGACGAGTTGCGTTTTGTGAAACGAGCATAGGTTTTTCTCCTAAAAAATAGATTTTTTCTGTATATCTTTATTATTGTGAAAAAAATGCATTTTTTAGTAAAAAGTATGAAAAAATTTTGAAATTTTTTTGCGTTTATAGATCCTGAATCAAGTTCAGGATGACAAGAAGAAGTGCAACCTGTCCACAAATGCCTTTGAGATTTCGCACATTTCTCATACAGCCTCATTCTATGCCACTTGACACAAACAAAGCAAGAAACAATGTGCTAAATCAAAATTCAGCCAAAAATCGCAAGAAAAATGTGAACTAGCAATTTCGCACATTCTATGCTACTTGTACGCAAAACAAAGCAAGAAACATTGCGTTAAAAGCAAAATTCAGTGAAAAATCGCAACAAACTGTGACTTAGCAAAATCGGTGAAAAAATGCGTAAGCAAAAATTGACACGCCGAAGCCTTGCAAGCGAAGCGCAGCACTAGCAAGGCGGGGCAATTTTGGCTGAGAGCATTTTTTGTACTAATTTTCTAAATACACAATTTACTTACGATTTTTGCTCAATTTTCCCTTAGCGTAATTGTATCTTGCTTTATTTTTGTGTATATTCATATTATGATTACTAAACAAATTTCAGACAACGAACTTTCAAACTTTATAAATTCTCTTTATCCAGATGAAATGAGTGTTTTTGTTATGGCTGGGGGAAGATTCCGTGGAGCTTTATTTCATGGAACAAGATTTGTAAATCAAATGAGAGCCCAACATAATCTTGGCATTTTAGAAACTCAAGTTCTTGGTCAAGCTTGTCTTTCTGGTGCTTTGCTTCTTCCTACAATGAAAGGTCGAGAATATGTAATTTTTAGATACGATACCAACGGACCTGCAGCAGGTTTTTCTGTAGAAACTGATAGCAAAGGAACAGTTCGTGGTTATCTTTTACAAGACCCAATTCCAATTGATAAACCTTTGGAAAACTGGGATTTATCTCAATTCTTCGGAAATGGAACTTTAACAATTTCTCGCTTGCCAGAAGGAAGTAGAGAATTTCAAACTGGAACAGTAGAAATTAAACACAAAAATATTTCTAAAGATTTAGCCTGGTACTTTCAGCAATCAGAACAAACTCACACAGCCTTTAACACAAGTATCATGATGGATAAACAGGGTAGAGTAATTGGTGCCGGTGGAATGTTCTTGCAAAAAATGCCATTTGAAGGCGGAAAGTCAAAATCTTCTTCAGGGAAAGATGATGAATTTGCTTCAATGAGTGATGAGGAACTTGTGGCTAAAGTAGAACACGCTTTTTCTGCTTGTCCTTCCCTTGGTCAATGGTTTAGTGAAGGTGGGGATGCAGATGATATCATCTACGGACTTTTTAGAGAATTTAAGCCTTCTGTTGCTCTTCGTCGTGATGTAAAATTTGATTGTCCTTGTTCAAAAGAAAAATTCTTAGCTCATGTAAAAGCCTTGTCAAAAGCAGAATTAGATGACATCAAGAAAAATGGTCCTGACCCATTAGAAATTGTTTGTCATAATTGTTCTAGTGTATATAACATCAATGTGAGTGAACTTGATAAATAAATATCAATAAAATTCTATCAATATTGCATAAATATACTAAATTTTGTACTATATAAAGCAAGTTTCATTATTATAATTTTTGGAACTTGCATTTTTTTTTAAGTGAGGAAAAAATATGGCTACTCCATTACAAAATTATTTAGCAAATACACCAGCTGATAAAATCAATCCAGCTATGGTTTCTTATGTTGCAAACTTACAACAAGTTGCTGAAGTTGGACCAGAAATTGCTGCTTCAATCGTAAACGAATTAGAAAATCAAAGAAGCCACTTAAAATTAGTTGCTTCAGAAAACTATTGTTCGTTAAATGTTCAAGCAACCATGGGAAACCTTTTAACAGATAAATACGCAGAAGGATTTCCTGAACATCGCTATTACGGTGGATGTGTAAATATTGACGCTGTAGAAAATGTTGCAGCTCGCGAAGCAGAAGCATTGTTCGGTGCAGATTACGCTTATGTTCAACCACACTCTGGGGCAGATACAAACTTAGTTGCTTATTGGGCAATTTTAAGTGCAAAAGTTGAAACTCCTACATTAGAAGAACTTGGTGTAAAATCCCTTGGCGAATTAACAGACGAACAATTTGATGCTCTTCGCAAAAAGTTTGGAAACCAAAAATTAATGGGACTTGATTATTCTTGTGGTGGTCACTTAACCCACGGTTACAGAATGAATGTTTCAGCTCGTATGTTTGAAAGCCATCCTTATGGTGTAGACAAAGAAACTGGTCTTTTAGACTACGATGCAATCGAAAAACAAGCAATGGAAGTAAAACCATTAATTCTTTTAACTGGATATTCAGCTTATCCAAGAAAAATTAATTTCAGAAGATTCCGCGAAATTGCAGACAAATGTGGAGCAGTTTTAATGGTAGATATGGCTCACTTTGCAGGTCTTGTTGCAGGAAAAGTTTTTGAAGGTGATTACGATCCAGTAAAATGGGCTGACATTGTTACAACAACAACACATAAAACTTTACGAGGACCTCGTGGTGCTATGATTCTTTGTAAAAAAGAATTTGCAGACTACGTAAACAAAGGTTGTCCAATGGTTTTAGGTGGACCTCTTGGTCACATTATGGCTGCAAAAGCAATTGCTTTCAAAGAAGCTCGTACACAAGCTTATCAAGATTGGGCACACAATGTTGTAAAAAATGCAGCGGCTTTGGCAGAAGGTTGTAAATCTTACGGAATGCCACTTCAAACAGGTGGAACAGACAATCACTTAATGCTCGTTGATGTTACAGGTTACGGACTTACAGGAAAACAAGCTGAAGCAGCACTTTTCAAATGTGGTGTAACTGCAAACGCAAACGCACTTCCTTACGACAAAAATGGTGCTTGGTGGACAAGTGGAATTCGAATTGGAACTCCAGGTCTTACAACTTTAGGAATGAACGAAGAAGATATGAAAGAAGTTGCATCAATTATCGACTTTGTACTTAAAGGAACAAAACCTGGTCTTACAAAAGAAGGAAAACCTGCAAAAGGAAAAATTGAACTTGACGAAACAGTTCAAGCAGAAGCACGCAAACGAGTAAATGCTTTACTTAATGCACATGTTCTTTATCCTGAATTAGATTTAGACTTCTTAAAAAAAGAATTTGTTAAATAGGTGAACTAATGAAATTAGCTGTTACATATAACAATGGTGAAATTTTCCAGCATTTTGGTCACACTGAATATTTTAAAATCTACGAAATTCAAGATGGAAAAATTCAGGAAAGCCAAGTTGTTTCTACAAATGGTCAAGGACATGGTGCTTTGGCAGGCTTTTTGAAAGAGCAGGGCGTAACAAGTCTTATCTGTGGTGGAATTGGCGGTGGTGCAAAAAATGCACTTGCTGATGCAGATATTTTAGTTTACGGTGGAGTTTCTGGGAATGCAGATGAGGCTGCAAAGGCTTTGTTAAATGGCACATTACAATTTAATCCAAACGTAACTTGTAATCATCATTCTCATGAAGATGGTCATAGTTGTGGAAGTGGACATAGTTGCCACTAAAAAAAATATTTAGTCAGAACCATCCAGTTGTTGGGTGGTTCTGTTTTTTTGTACAGATTGTATCAAAATATTTTGTCATTCCGAATTTATTTCGGAATCTACTAAGAAAATAACTCAAAAGGATAAATTTTATGAGTAAAATTAATCATGCTGAAAAAGCAAAATCTTTATTTGAATCAGGATATAACTGTTGTCAAGCGGTTTTATGTGCCTATGCTGATGAACTTGGTCTTGATGAAACTACTGCCTTAAAAATTGCTTCTTCTTTTGGTGGTGGAATGGGACGGTTAAGAGAAGTTTGTGGTGCTGTTTCTGGAATGTTCATGGTTTGTGGGTTAAGAGATGGATATACAAATATTGATGGCGTTAATGCCCATGAAGAAAAAATGAGTCACTACGAAAGAATACAAGAACTTGCAAGAAAATTTATAAATGAAAATGGGTCTATTATCTGTAGGGAACTTTTAGGACTTGCTCCAAAAAAATCTTCTTTAGATATGGATTCACCTGTTCCTGAAAAACGAAGTGATGAATATTATAAAAAACGACCATGTGCAGAACTTGTTGCCATGGCCGCTAGTTTTTTGGAAAAAGAACTCTAATAGAATTGACAGTTCTGTCAAAAAAGAATTGTCATTCCGAACTTGATTCGGAATCTAACTAAGTTTTGTTAGATGCTGAACCAAGTTCAGCATGACACTATGTTTAAAACTTTCAAGGTAGCCCCTATTTTAGAAAACTAAACTTCTGCTTTCCATAATCCATGGAGATTGCAATATTCATAAACTGCAATAGGTGTTTCGTTGTGTAATATAAACGAAACTTCTGGTTTTTCTCCTGGGTTAAGTGAAATTCTATGCCCACCTTTATCAGTTTGCAAATAAATCCACTGAATATAGTGGGCATCTGTCATAGGATGTTCTATACTTCCCACTTTTGCCTTGATGATGTCAAAGCCTTCTTTTGTTTTTTCTTTTGTTACAACTGGAACATGCTTTTCTAATGCACCATCTGTTGTGTTTGGTACCAATTCTGTCATGTTTTCGCCACAACAAACAATTGGTACTCCAGAATCTTGGATAATTCCAACTAAATTACCACAATGTTTACAAATAAAAAATTTAACCTTGGTCATATTTACCCCACTTACCATAAAATATTCATAAGTAAAATATAAACAATTAAAACTGAGAATTCAAGAACTAAATTTGTAAAAATTATTCTCCGTGATAATTTAACAAAGTTTGAACTTTTAATGGACTTAAAGCTTCTTCATACTTTAAAAATGGAAGACCTACAACTCCAAAAAATTCAACTACACTTGCTCCACCTTGTTCAATTATGTTTTGAGCAGCTTTTAGTGTGCCACCTGTAGCAATTAAATCATCTACAACTAATATTTTCTGATTTGGTTTTATATCTGCTTGATGAACTTCAATTTCAGCAGTGCCATATTCAAGGGCATATTTGCAAGAATAAGTTTTTCCTGGAAGTTTGCCTTTTTTACGAATAAGAATAAGAGGAATGCCAAGTCGTTCAGCTAATGGGGCTGCAAAAACAAATCCTCTAGATTCAACGCCTGCAACCGCATCAATTTTAAGTTCTGAATATCGTTTTGCCATTTCATCAATACAGAGTTTGAATGCTTTTGGTTCTACAAGAATTCCTGTAATGTCATAAAACAATATTCCTGGTTTAGGAAAATCTGGTATTTTTCTAACTACGCTGTCAAGGTATTTTTCTATATCACTCATAGTTAACTATTATAAACTCACTTTCCTTGATTTTCAACCATAAGAATGCGTTTTGACCTTACAAGTTCCAAATTTTCTTGCAAATTTTTTTCTTCAGAATTTTCTATTTGAAGTTTTATTCTGTTAAGGGATTTTTCAAAGGATTCAATGTGAGAAAGTAATTCTGTTTTATTTGCAAGAAATAATTCTGTCCATAAAGGTGCGTTTATCATTGCTATTCGAGTTAAGTCTTCAAAACTTCCTCCTCCAAACTGTGTGATTTCTGTGTCTTCTGCACTTTCTACCAAAGCAGAAGCGATAATGTGACACAATTGGGAGGTAAAGGCAATTTTGTGGTCGTGGGTTTTATAATCTGTTGTAATGATATTTGTAAATCCAATTTTGTAAATAATTGATTTTAATATTTTAATGTTTTCTTCCTTTGTATGTGGATAAGGCATTAAAATATAGTTTCTGTTGTTAAAAATTTTATTACTTGAATGTAGATAACCTTCTTTTTCGCTTCCTGCCATGGGATGACCTGGAATAAATTGGGCTGTAGTTTTTTCATTCAATCCTTGAAGCCCAAGAGGTAAAGATTCGATTAGTTCAGTTTTTACACCAGAAATGTCTGTAACAATTGAATTTTCTTTAAAAAATTGAATGTTGTTTTTTATAAATTCGAGAGTGGCTTTTGGATATAAACAGATAAATACAACATCACATTGTTTTAGCATTTCTTTTGTGTTTTCTACGGAAAAATATTCGTCAATAATTCCATCTTTTTTTGCTTCTTCTAAAGTTTGAATCCTGCAATCACTTGCAAGAATTTTTCCTTGTGAATTTTCATTGGTAAAAATTTCTGTTCTAATTGCCTTTGCAAAAGAACCTCCCATTAAACCAAGCCCTAAAAATCCGTAAGTTAACGAATCTAAATTTTCAGTAATTTCAAAATTGCCATTTGCTGTATTCATCTGTTTTTCCTTAAAAATTTTAATTAAATTATTTTTCCTTCAAATTCAAGATATTTTCTAACTTGATTCATTAATTTATCAAATTCAGCTGGAGTGATTGATTGTTCTCCATCGCAAAGTGCTTCCTGTGGATTATTGTGAACTTCTACGATAATTCCATCTGCACCACAAGCAACCGCGGCTTTACTCATTGTTGGAACCATCCAAGCAAGTCCTGTTGCATGACTTGGATCAACAATTACAGGAAGGTGACTAACTTTTTTTAAGTAAGGAATTGCTGATAAATCTAAAACATTGCGTGTAAAATTATCAAAACTTCTAATTCCTCTTTCACAAAGGATGATGTTTTCATTTCCGCCAGCCATGATGTATTCAGCAGACATCAAAAGTTCTTTTACAGTATTTGCAAGTCCTCGTTTTAAAAGAATTGGTTTTCCACAAGAGCCAAGTTCTTTTAAAAGTGTAAAGTTTTGCATATTTCTAGCACCAATTTGGATTATATCTACGTCTTCAAAAAATTCTAACTGTGTGATAGACATTAATTCTGTAACGATAGGAAGTCCTGTAATTTTTTTTGCTGCTTTTAACAATTCAATTCCTTCGCAACCTAAACCTTGAAAAGCGTATGGTGAAGTACGAGGTTTAAAAGCTCCACCTCGTAAAAAAGTTGCTCCTGATTTTTTTACATCTTCAGCGATACTAATGATTTGTTCTTCACTTTCAACTGAACATGGTCCTGCCATAATAGCAAAATTGTTTCCTCCAATTTTTTGTCCTTCACAACTGATAATTGTATCTTCTGGATGAAATTTACGATTTGCCATTTTGTAAGGCTCGTTTACTCGCATAACTTTTGAAATCACTGGGTTTGCAAGTAATGATTCTTCGCTCATGTGGGAGGTATCACCAACAAGCCCGATAATTGTTGTGTTTTCACCTTTTGATTCGTGAATACCTAATCCTCTAGCTTGAAGATTTTTTTTCAAACCTTCAATTTCGCTTTGGGTAGCCTTTTGTTTTAATACTAAAATCATAATAATCCTTCCTTGTTATGTAAAAATTTATTTTATAAAAAAAAGCGACTTCCCTAAGGAAGTCGCCTGCTAGCCAAAATCAAATAACACAGTTTTTACACCGAATTATCAGCATACCTCCATAGGACAGTGAGAAAAATCATAGTAATAATAAAAGTAAACCATTGAAACAGGTTTTGACCAATTTCTTAAGTTTGAGAACAATGATTTTTTATTTGTCTTTTGGACTGTGTTCATACTCATAACGATAATCTTCTGAAAAAAAAATGTCAATATAGTTTTTAACAAAAAAAACTAAAATTTTCCGCTAACTGCAAGTTTTATTGCATTGTAAGCTCCATTGTAAATTCCATCTTTGTTGTTTCTTACAATGTGATTACAATACATTTTAAGCAAATCACTTTCTTCAATCAAAAGATTCATTGTTCTGTGCATACTTGAAGTTGAACCTGTCTCTATAGTTCCATCTCCAATTTCTGAACCTCTGATTGCTCCCCAAGCTTCGTGACGTCCAACTCTTTGTATAAATAATTTTGGTACAGGGTAGAAAGATAATTCACTTGGTTTTGTAATCATTACATCACTAACACGCATAAGAATATTTGTGGCGTAAACTGCTGCGTAAAAGTTTTCGTGTAAAAAAACATGAATACCGTATTCATCAGAAGTTCTACTGTGTTCCACAAATTGACGAGTTTCTTCCCATGAATTATGTAATGTATACTGAATTTTATCTTTATCAAGCATTTTCTTTAGTTCTTCCCATCTACCAGCGTGGTCACCCATGTTGATAAATAAGGTTGCTTTCTTATCAAGAATTTGTTGATAACAATTTTTTGCAATACTTGCAAATTTTGCAGCCTGAGCTCCAGCTCCACCCATTGTAAGCAAGAATCGTCTAGGTTTTTTGTCTGCAATTCGTTTTAATCTCATATCGCAATCTTCTTCGATATTTGCAACGATTTCATGGTCAACATAATGACCTGTTTCAAAAATGTTTTCTTCTGGCAAACAGTATTGCAGATTTCCTTTTTCTCCCATGGTAATAAAAGTTCTGTATCCCATGTAAGCAGAAGGGGATTGGACTGTATGAATACTTCCTTCCACAAGCCAGAATGCCAAAGGATAATTATCTGGAATAATATTTATTACATTGTTTATTCCTGATGCAACGGCTCCGTGTCCTACCCAAGGATGAGTAGAAAGAAAAGGCATATCCCGAGGAATTTCATGAAATAATGGTGCAAATATTTTTGAAACTCTTTTGTTGCTTAAAGCAGAAGATAAATGTCTTCCTCCTTCTGAAGTAACATTTTCCCAAATATGTTTATTGAACCATTTATTTTTTTGAGAAAGTCTAGAACCAATGTTGTACCAGCCTTCCATGGATTTTATTGTTTTACTAGCGGCTGTTTCTGGAAATGCCATTAAATCCATCCAGTAAGGATTATAGCCTAAATGTTTTGCAGCGGAAGCCAAGGCTAAAGACATTCTACAGTGACCAAATCCCATGCGAATAGTTCCGATAACAACGCTTTTTTCCTTTGTAATTTTTTCTGGTGTTGAATTTGTGTCTGCAAAAGAACCAGCTGGACAAACAATGCCTTTGTCGCTTTCTTCGATAATGTGTCGTATTGAAAAATCATCACAATTTTGCTGTGATGCAATAGAAGTTAATTTAGGATAATCTTCAGGATTGAATTTAAATCTTTTAGAATAATAATTATAAATAAATTGACCTGATTTTGCTTTGCGTCCAGGAATGACGTTTTTGAACATAGTTGACTTACTCATAGTAAATATTTTACATCAGGTTTTAAGAAAAGAAAAGTTTTTTATTTTGTATTTATATAGACTTTTTTGCATAAAATTGCAATAATATGCAAAAGATTGTTTTGGAGGCTAAAAATGGCTAAATTACAAGGTGCTTTTACAGCTTTAGTAACCCCTATGTTTGAAGACGGTTCTATTGATTATGAAGGTTGGAGAAAACTTATTCAACTTCAACTTGAAGGTGGAATTTCAGGTCTTGTTCCACTTGGAACTACTGGTGAAACTCCAACATTAGAAGAATCTCCAGAAGAAGAAAAACTTATCGAAATTGTTGTTTCTGAAGTTCGTGCATATAAAGAAAAACTTGCTAAAGAAGGAAAATCTCGAGAAATTCCTGTTATTTTAGGTGCAAGTTCAAATAATACAAAAGACGCTGTAAAATATGTTCAGCGTGCAAAAGATATGGGAGCAGATTATGCTCTTGTTGTAACACCTTATTATAACAAACCATCTGATGAAGGAATTTATCGTCATTTTGAAGCAGTTTCAAAAGTAGGACTTCCTATCATCGTTTACAATATTGCAGGTCGTACTGGAAAAAATATTAGTACAAGTTTGCTTTGTAGAATTGTGGAACTTCCTAATATTGCTGGTGTAAAAGAAGCTTCAGGGGACATCAATCAGATGATGGATGTAGTTGCAAAAATTTCTCGGGTAAAACCAGAATTTTCTGTGTTAAGTGGTGATGATGGATTAACTCTTCCTTTAATTGCTGCTGGAGGCGATGGTGTTGTTTCTGTAGTTTCAAATATCGCTCCTTCCCTTGTTACAGAACTTGTTACAAAAGCCCTTGAAGGAAAAATTGCAGAAGCAAGAGAAATTCACTATAGATTAATGCCTTTCTTCAAAGCTGCTTTTGTTGACGGAAATCCAACATCAATAAAATACGCAATGAATTATAAAGGATTACCAGCTGGTGGATTAAGATTGCCACTTGTTGAAGTTACCGATAACGCAAAAAAAATAATTGAAGACGCACTAAAACAGTGTAATTTATAAAAATAGGAGAATTTGAATTTTATGGAAAAGAAAATATCAGTCGGTGTGCTTGGTGCAACAGGAATGGTAGGTCAACGCTATATCTACCTTTTAGCAGATCATCCTTGGTTTGAAGTAACTTATGTTGCTGCTTCTCCTCGTTCTGCTGGAAAAAAATATAGTGAGGCAGTTGATTCTCGTTGGTTAATCGGAAGTGATATTCCAGAAGGTGTAAAAAATCTTGTTGTACAAGATGCAAATGATGTAGATGCTGCAAAAGGAAAATGTCAATTTGTATTTAGTGCTTTAGAAATGGATAAAGATAAAATCAAAGAACTTGAAGCATCTTATGCTGCTGCAAATATTCCAGTTGTTTCAAATGCAAGTGCAAATCGCTGGACAGATGATGTTCCAATGTTGATTCCTGAAATCAATCCAGACCACACAGATATTATCGCTGCTCAGAAAAAACATCACGGTTGGGACAAAGGATTTGTTGCCGTAAAGCCAAACTGTTCTTTGCAATCATATATGGCTCCAATTTACGCTTTACAAAAAGCAGGTTATCCAATCAAAAGAATGATTGTTACAACAATGCAAGCTACAAGTGGAGCAGGATATCCTGGGGTTCCTTCATTCGATATGATTGATAATGTTGTTCCATTTATCGGTGGTGAAGAAGAAAAAACTGAAAAAGAATGCTTAAAAATTCTTGGTAAAGTTGCAGGTGATAAAATCGAAAATGCTGCAGGTCCTTTAGTAGCTGCACATTGTAATCGTGTTCCTGTAATTGATGGACATACAGCTTGTGTAAGTCTTGAATTTGATTTACCAGAAGATAAAAAACCTTCACTTGAAGAAATTGAAAAAGTTTGGGTTTCATTTAAAGGAGTTCCTCAAGAATTGGATTTACCTTCAGCTCCTGTTCAGCCAATTCATGTTCGCCACGAAAACAATCGTCCACAACCACGCCGTGATAGAGAAACAGATAAAGGAATGGCTGTAACAGTTGGTCGTTTAAGAGAATGTCCTGTATTTGATGTTCGTTTTGTTGCTTTAAGCCACAACACAAAACGTGGGGCAGCAATGGGTGGTGTTCTTAATGCAGAACTTCTTAAAGCAAAAGGATTTTTTGACAATCTTTAAGATTGATTAAATACAATTTATTGCAAATAAAAAAGACTACTTGGAAAATTTAACTTTCTAAGTAGTCTTTATTTTTTTTCAGGGCTTTTTTATAATTCACCCATAATCAATTTCCATGCAACAGACCCTGGTTTTGGTATTGCAGGAAGATTATCGCGTTTAAACCACATTGCTTCCTCAATTTCTTCTTCTTGAGGAGTAATTTTTCCTTTTTTGTAATCTGCTTTGAAAGCTAACATAAGTTGGTCAGGGAAGGGCCATGCTTGACTTGTAATGTAGCGTACATTTTCAACTTCGATACCAACTTCTTCTCTGATTTCTCTTACAACAGCTTGTTCTGCTGATTCACCTGCTTCGATAAAACCTGCAAGACAAGTATAAACATCATTGTTTCGATGCTTGTGGCGAGCAAGGAGAATTTCACTATCTTTTTCAACTAAAACAATCATTGCTGGAGTTACAGTTGGATAAATATGAGTTTGACAATCTGGACAAGTTCGCGCTGTTTCAAATTTATCGTCTTGCATTTGTGTACCACAATGAGGACAATATCTATGTTTTTTTCGCCATTTCAAAATTGAATGTGCTCTGGCTGCTCTGGTTATGGCTTCGTTATTTGAATTTTGTTTAACAAAAAGTGAACGAATTGGAATCCATTTACAACCAGCAGGAGCAGGACAATCGTCTTCAAGTGCAATAGCAGTGTACTGATATTCAGGTTCTCCAAACCAATCAATTACAACTTGATGTTCAAAACATTTTTGAACAATCTCGTCAGAAGGTAATTGAAGTTTCTCTGAATCAACTACCAAAATTGAGTAGTTACAAAAAATATAATGTAGACTCATTAAGTCATTCTGTAAATTCGTTATCATCGGCATGAATATAGAATACCACGACTTTTTAAATTTAGCAAAGAAAAAATTGTAAAATATTGGTCTATCGTTATTTTTTAGCTAGAGATTCAATTATTGTGTTTACCGCTTCTAAGTCAGTTTTTTTTAAACGATGCAAATTTTTTATAATTCTTGAAATTTGTTGATGAGGTAAGTTTTCTTGATCTAAGCCTGTCACAAGATATTCTACTGTTGTGCCAAGAAATTTTGCAATTTTTACAGCATTTTCTGCATTAGGAATAGATTTTTGCCCTGATAAATAATTATCAATTGTATTTTTGCTTATTCCTGTCGCATTTGCAAGTTCTTTAACTTCGATATCTTTTATTTCAAGCATTTCTTTTAAATTTTCTGCAAAGCACATTATTTAATTATACCTAATAAGGTGATTATTTCTTTACAAATTACTTAATTCGGTTTATAATAAGATATTAAACACTTAATTAAGTGTTTAATATACTGACTTTTTTTGGAGGATGTATGAAAAGTTTCGCACAAATAGTGCTTCACTTTTCATATTACGTTTGCAGTTTGCAAACTTTTTTATCAAATTGTAGTTTCTCATTTCATTGCGAAACTACATAAAAAAGTCAATTCCAAAGTGGAAACTTTGTTCATTGACTTTTTTTGGAGGATGTATGAAAAAAACATTTTTGTGGGTTGTTACAATTATTGTAGCAATGAGTTTAGTTTTTTGTTTCCTAGGTTGTAAGGATCCTGAACCTATTCCAGATACAACACCACCAGCTGAAGTAACTAATTTTTCTTACTTAGTTGATGAATATGGCTTACATTTATCATGGGCAAATCCTACTGATAAAGATTTTGTAGGTGTAAAACTTGAAATAAATGATTCTAATGGTACTAAATATGAAGGTCCTGTAAAATCAGATGATACTCATTATTTTTTATCAAGAGATATAATATCATCAGGTGTTTATGTAATTAGAGTTCAAACTTATGATAGTTCGTACAATTATTCAAACGGAGTAAGTATTATGGTAACTATCGAATGGGAAGATATAACTCCTCCTGCACAAGTAACAAATTTTCTAGTCAAATACTCGGCTTTAGAAAAATCAATTATAGTTTCTTGGGAAAATCCACAAGATGAAGATTTTGCAGGAACAGAAGTTGTTTATGGTAAGACAGATTTAACTATGGTAAGTACACTTGAATTTGAAAAATCATATTTTTCAACAATTATAAATGAAATACCTTCTGATGACAGTGAATATTTTGTAAAAATAAGAACAAAAGATACGAGTGGAAATTTTAGCGAATACATAGAAAAAACTCTAAGAGCAGAGAACTCTAATGTAAATACAGATTCAACACCACCAGCACAAGTAACAAATCTTTCTGCTGTATATTCTGCGTTAGAAACTTCCATTTTAGTTTCTTGGGAAAATCCACAAGATGAAGATTTTTCAGGCACAGTACTTGAATATGGAAAAACTAGTTCTACTGAAAAAACTACACTTACTTTTGATAAATCATATTCTTCTACAGTGATTCAAGGAATTGCAGCTGATGATAGTGAATATGTTATCTCTGTAAGAACAAAAGATGATTCAGAAAATATTGGAGAAGCCGTAACTATAACTGTACAAGCGATAAATGATATAATTCCTGAATGCGATGTTAGAACAGGTGATTATGTTTTAAGTAACAATACTTATGTAAGACATGAATATTTTACAGAATTAACACAAGAAGAACGAAACTCAATTGTGGGAATTGTTTTAGTTCCTGATTCAGGAGTTCCTGTAATTTTGGGAATAGAATTTCCTGAAACGGAATTAAGTTGGGCTACTACTGGAACAGCAGGAGAAAATAGTTATTTTACAGATATTGCTGTAAAAGTAAATGAATCTTCTTCTGATTATACTTTTAGTGGAGATTTGGACGGAAGAGATAACTGGGACTATATTTCTAACATTGATTCAACAGGTTCACAGAATGCTGTAACAAATTATCCTGTATTCTATTTTGCAAATATGTATGCTGCTGTAGCAGGTCTTATGGGAACAGATTTTGCTGATGGTTGGTATGTTCCAAGTATAAGTGAGTTATTTGAAATTTCTAAGAATATGGATATTTTGGAAGGTTCATTAAGAAATTTGGATATTATTCCCTTTTCATTAGGGCATGGAGATTCTATTTTATTATGGAGTTCATCACAATCTTTTTCTCTAGATCATTCTGCTTATCAATTAGAATATTCCAGACTTTATAATGATTATTATTTTTCTATTGTTAATACCAGTAGAGGATATTCAAAATACTCTAAAGTATGGGTATTTCATGAATTTGATGTAAGAAAAATAACTAAGTATGAAAATTACGGAATTCCATCAATTGATAGTATACAACTAGAAACATTTACAATAGGCGAAACTTACACAGGAACAATTCCAGTAAGAATTACAGGTATAAACTTGTTAGCTTATGAGATTACAAGCCAAGATTCTAATATTTCTAATGTAAACTATATAAGTAACACAGAAGCAACGGCAGAAATAAATTGCAATAATTCTGTAGGTAGTCATCTAGTAACAATTAATTGTGGAAAAGCAACAGGAACAGCTACCTACAATGTTGTAGAAGCAGAAAAATGCTTTACAGTTGGTGATATTTTATTTACTGACGGTACACGAATGAAAGCAGAAGATGTACAATACGGTGTTCCAGACGAACAAATTTCTAAAGCTTTGGGTGTTATTGTATCTACTTCTTATGATGGTGGTGTAGGAAAAGCAGTAGGCTTACAAAAGGGAACAAATTTAATGTGGGCACCAAGTGGAACAACTGGCTATAGTACAAACTTTACAGAAATCCAAGGAACTACAACAAGTGGAGATATGGACGGAAGTGACAACTGGGAGTACATTTGTAGCGTAGACCCAACAGGAACATTAAATGCAGCAACAAATTATCCAGCCTTTAACTTTGCTAACACTTATGGCACAACAGCAGGACTTACAGGTACAGATTATGAAGATGGTTGGTATTTACCAGCTATAGCAGAATTGAAATCTGTATATGACAATAGACATATAGTTGCAGAATCTCTATCAGCAGTAGGTGGAGCAGAAACTTTGGGTAGTGGTTATTATTGGAGCAGTTCTCAGTACTCTTCCTACTACGATGACGCATACGTATTGGATTTCGCCAATGGTAGTGTGTACGACACCTACAAGAATGGCAGTAACGATGTGTTAGTTCTCCAGGCTTTTAACGTTGAACAATTTAACGATTATGAAGTAACAACAGTTCCTTATATTATTAGCATTGAAATAGAAACCGCCGGTGAAGGTTATACAGGCGAGCTTCCTGTAACTATAAAGGGAGGGTACTTAAAAGGTCACCCTATAACATGTAGTGATACAACTATTAGTAATTTAAATTATTTAAGTGACAATAAAGTCACAGCAACAATAACTTGTGATGGATTTGTAGTAGATAAAACAATTACTATATCAGTTGGTTCTCGTACAGCAAAAGGAACTGTAAAAGTTTTAAGTTCTGAAAATTGTATTTCAGATACTGATATTGGAAAAATTGTTTTATTAGATGGTAGTTTTGTAAGTAAAGAAGAGTTTAATTCTGAGACAATGACAGCCATAGCTGTTATTGTGGATCATAAATATAATGGTTCTAAAGCTTTAGGTGTTGGACTCTATCAACGAGACTATTTAGATTGGGCTACGACAGATAGTATAGGATATAATACAAATTTTGCAAAAATTCAATCATCGTATAGTTCAAATAATGATGACTATATTTTTACAGGTGATGTAGAAGGTTCTGATAATTGGGAATATATTTCTGCTGTAGATCCAATAGGAAGTGCAGACGCAACTGCAAATTATCCAGTATTTGATCATGCTAACAAATATGGAACATATGAATTTATAGGACTAATTGATACTGTTTATGAAACAGGATGGTTCGTACCAAGTCTTTCTGAAATATATAACATATATAAAAATATAGATCTCATAGAAGATTCTTTATCAATTGTAAATGCAGATCTTATTCCTTCTTATGTTGTGAGTTCTTCTCAATATCCATCAAATCCTAAATATGTGTATACGTTGGATTCCCGTAATGGTGAAATTACTCCTTTATATAAAGATAATTCTTTCACTGTCCTTGTCCTCCGTGTTTTTAACGTACAATAGCCCGTAGGTGGAGTTGTGTATTAACTATTAAACAGCAAAAAGCTTTTGTCTTTTGCTGTTTAATCTGGTACATACCGTAACAGAAAAAAATTTGTTAATGAACAAATTGCAATGCGATTGTCTAGTGTAGTACGATTTCCAGAACAAAAGAAGTATGCAAAATGACAATAAGTGCAAAAGAAATTAGCATAGCCGAAAAAGGACAGTCCGAAGCATTGCAAACAGCCACAACAAGCCTTCCTCTTTTCCCCGAACGCAAAAAGTTTGCAAAATCACAATAAATGCAGAAAAAACTGGCGTAGCCGAAAATAACAAAACGAAGCCTTGCAAGCGCAGCGTAGCACCAGCGAGTTTTGGGATTTGAACTGCACCCAATTTTTTGGACATTTTATGCTATCATATTTGTATATCGAACTTCAATTGGAGTTCGATAACAAAGAACACTTGAATCTCTTTCATAATTAAAATAATGAATATAAGATTCAAGTTGTTCTAAAAATGATTCAATAGAATCAAACTTATTCAAATAAAACCATTCTGTTTTTAATATTCCCCAGAAATTTTCAATAACAGCATTATCGAGGCAATTTCCTTTTCTAGACATACTTTGTATCGCTTTTTTCTTTTTCAAAAATCCTTTATATGACTTATGTCTATAATGCCATCCTTGATCAGAATGAATAATCACTCCTTTAGGATTTCTCATTTTTCTAAAAGCCATTTTTATCATATTCATAATAAGTTTCATATTTGGAGTAAAACTTAATGAATATGCAATAATTTCTTTTGAATGCATATCCATAATTCCTGAAAGATATATCCTTCTTCCACATACTTTGAACTCTGTTACATCTGTTGTCCATTTCTGGTTAATCCTACTTGTGCTAAAATCTCTGTTAAGAATATTTTTTACACTTGTACCTGAGCCTGTATTGGTATAAGAGTTATATTTTTTTGCTCTTACTATGCTTTTAATTCCTAATTGTTGCATTAAGCGTAATACTGTTTTATGATTAATATGAAAATTAGCCTTATGTAAGTCAGATGTTATCCATCTGTATCCTTTACATTTATTACTTTTGTTGTAAATCTCTAAAATTTTCTGCTTAATTTCCCTATATTTATCATTTTTGACTTTTATATTCTCATAATAGGTAGAACGCTTTAGATTAAAATATTTTAGCAATCTGTTAAATTTATAAATAGACCTTAGTTCTTTGATTGCTATTGCTCTTTCTTTTTTCGTGCTTGAACTAAAGTCTCTAATTTTTTTAGGCAGTCATTCTCCATTTTTGCATATTCTAATTGTTCCAATAATTCTTTTATTAGTGGATCCTTTGTGTTCTTATGCTTTTCTTGTAAAGCTTTTAATTCTTCTGTTGTAATAATTCGATTAATTGATTTGCTCATACCACATTCTATACTCCATCGCTTTATTGTTGAATAGGATAAGTGATATTTTTCTGAAAGTGTTGTTAAAGATACATTTGTTAAAATTTCGTATTTTACTTTATCCTTAAACTCTTTACTATAAGTTGGACTTGTTGCTCTACTTCTTAATCCATCGATCCCATGATATTTATAAATTTTATACCAACGTAATACCATTCCTGGATGAATCCCATTTTCTTGAGCTATCAAATGTGAACCTTTTTCTCCGCGCTCGTAGTCTCGGACAACTTTTAGCTTAAACTCAACTGAATATTTTTTATTCATACTACACCTCCAATTGTGTCCAATTTTTTGGGTGCAGTTCA
>JAGBFB010000011.1 GCA_017936665.1 Spirochaetaceae bacterium
AAACAGCTTCAATACCATCCAAAGACGGATTTTGATTTCCCAAATCCAAAGTAATACCTTCACCTCCCATTTGAAGTAAAATACGTTGAACATCACTTTTAAAAGCAGTGATTTCTTTTAAATCAGTTATAATTACATTATGTCCCAAATGATTAAGCAATCTTGCAACAGGCCTACTTGCATTTCCCGCACCAACAACTAAATAATTCATAAAAAGTCTCCTCACGTGTATATTAATTATATATTTATAATCTTCATTAAATTTAAAGTTTAAATTTTTTAAAAAAAGAGTCTGTAAAATTTCATAGGCTTCTTTCAAATTTTATTTTTTTACACTTGAAATTTCACTTCGATGAAAATTCGTTCTAATTTTTCTTTAATTTCAAAATAAACAATTAAAAAATAGTAAATTACTTAAATAAGTGAGGACAAATAATATTTTATGCCTAATATAAATAAATCTGTCCTCAATAGTAATTTAAACTTTATACAACTTAAACTTTTTGATTTTTCTGATGAAAAAATTGATCAAGAAAAAATCATTTCAGAAAGATTAAATAAAGTACCAAATTTTGAAAATACTAATTCAAAACTATTTTTAGATGAAAATAACACATTTAAATATGATACTCCAATTTGCCCAGTTTGTGGAAGCCACAAAATAATCAAAAAAGGCACAATAACAAAAAACAAACAAAATATCAATGGAAAAACCACAGAATTCCGAGAACAGCAATATCAATGCAAAAAATGCAATAAAAAATTCGGAATATCTAATAATCCATTAATTGGTAAAAATAAACAATTTTTACAAGAAATCATGGATAAAATTCCAGGAATAATGAAAATTGGATATCAATCACTTCGTAAAATAAGTAAATACTTCCAAATATTTCTTGGAATTCGAATATCTCACCAAACAATCAAAAACTGGTCAAATCAAAATCACGAAGAAACAATCATCAACGAAGAATTCGAATATTCTGGCTATTATTTATATGATGAGCAATTTTTAAGGCTAAATGGAGTCAGACACTACAGATTAACTTTATATGATGCAATACTCAATATTCCAGTCTCAGAACGAATCGTACGTCACAGAATACCGGAAAATACTAAAAAATTTATTCTAGATTCAACGGCAAATAAACCATTTATTTGCTTAACAACAGACTTATTCCCAATGTATCGTAACGTAGCAGATGAAATAGGAGTAAAACATCAATTATGCAAATTTCATCTATTTCAAACAATAAATCATAAATTAAAAGTATACTGTAGACGAAACAAGATAAATGGAAAAGCAAGAGACCATATTTACGAAAATGCAAATGAATTAAAAAATTGTTTCAGACAAAATTCAAAACAAGAAGCAATAAATCAATTTAAACAATATTTAAAAAATTACAGAGCAATTCCAGTCGTATTAAAAGATTTCATAAGAAAACACATCATCATGCACTTTCACAGATACGTAGAACACTTAGATGATGAAAATATAGAAAAAACATCCAATAAAGTAGAAAACTACTACAGACAAACCAATCCAGAAAAAATAAAGAAATTATACAAGACCAAAAATGGAATTCTAACCTTTTTAGACTTCCAAATGCAAAACTGGACACAAAAACACATAAAAATTAAATAAGCCTATAAAATTTTACAGACTCATTTTTTTAAAAATTTTTTTTTGAATTTATTATTATTTTTAGGTATTTTGTTTGTTTTCATGGTGTATGAGCTCATTTTGTATTGTTTCATTGTATATTCGTTTTAAATTGTGTGATATTGCGAGTAATTTTGCTTCTGTTTGTGTTCTTTTTAGTCCGGTTGTGTTGAATTCGGTTACTTTTAGATTTTGTTTTATGTTTCCAAATGGCCATTCTGCTGTTTTTGATCTTTTTTTGTAGATTTCTTGAGCCCATGGGGTTTCCATTTTTCTGAGCATTTTTATTTTGTTTGGATTTCCATAATCTGTTATTACTCTAGAATATCTTTTTCCGCAGCATTCTTGATGTTTGGGGCATGTTTTGCAGTTATTTGTCCAGTATGCGATTCGGGAGTTGTTTTTGTAACTTTTTTGGTTTTCTAATATTTGACCCATTGGGCAGATATAGGTGTTTTTTTCTAAATCGAAGGTGAATTTGTCTTTTCCAAATGGTTTGTCTTTTTTGTTGATTTTTTTGAGTTTTCTTGAGAGTTTTCGTGTGGATATGTATCCGTCTAATTGATTTTCTGCGAGATAGTCTATGTTTTCGTTTGTTGAGTATCCGTTGTCTGCTGAAATTTGTGTATTTGGAGGTAATTCTCCAAATATTGATTTTACTTGTTCTATTTGTGGAATTAGTTCGAATATGTCGGTTGGATTTTGTGATAGTGATGATGATACGATTATTCCTTTGTAATCGTCGACTCCGATTTGTAAATTGTAATCAAATTCCCATTTGCTTTTTTTATTTAGCATCCATCTTGATTCTGGGTCGTTAATGCTGATTACGTCGTTAGTGGTCTTTTGGAGTTCTGTGTTGATTTTTTCTACTTTTTTGAGAATTTTTTTGGCTGATTTTTTATCTTTTTTTGCCTGGTCCAATAATTTTTTACTACTCCTTCGTAGCTTGAATTCGTTTCTATCGCCTTTGGTGGTTTCTGTTACTTTTTTATAAATTTCTTCGAATGATTTTTTGTCAATTAATTCTTTTGGAACTGAATTTCCTGATTCGTCTCCAAGAATTTCATCTTCTTCTTCGTCAAGTTCAATACTTTTTTGTAAGATGTCTTTTAAGAGGTCTACTTGTTCTTGATTGGTTAAATTATTTATTGATGCTTTAGCTTTGATTTTTGTTCCATCTATTGCTATATGTTTTAGTTTAACTAAATCTAATTCTTTTGCCATTAAAACTGTTGTTTTAAATGCTTCATCGATTAGTTCTGCGTGGTCTACTTTGAATCTGTTGATTGTTCTGAAATCTGGTTTTTCCATGCCTGCCAGATACATATAACTGATATCAGTAGCTGCTTTAGCAGCTACTTGTCTTCCAGATAATCCTCCATCAAAAGCACCCATTAAAACAAGTCTCAATAACATTTTACGAGAATAAGCAGGTTTACCTGCTTTATAACAATAATTCAAATCGACTTTCGAAAAATCAATTTCATCCACAACATTTTGAATAAAATAACACGGATGATCTTTTGGAATCAACTCCCTCAAGTCCAAAGGAATTAATAATTGCTGACCAATTTTATCCTCCCTCAAAACCATAAAAAACACAACCAAAAAGTTAATTAACT